>NZ_JBFUGR010000017.1:0-71028 GCF_056402815.1 Mesorhizobium sp. P3_B5
GAAATGAAATGTTCCGCAAGCTGCTCGATCAGGGCCAGGCCGGCGACAACATCGGCGCGCTGCTGCGCGGCGTTGACCGTGAAGGTGTCGAGCGCGGCCAGGTTCTGGCCAAGCCCGGTACGGTCAAGCCGCACAAGAAGTTCGTGGCCGAAGCGTACATCCTGACCAAGGACGAAGGTGGCCGTCACACGCCGTTCTTCACCAACTACCGTCCGCAGTTCTATTTCCGAACGACGGACGTGACCGGCATCGTGTCGCTGCCGGAAGGCACCGAGATGGTGATGCCGGGCGACAACATCACGGTCGATGTCGAGCTGATCGTGCCGATCGCCATGGAAGAGAAGCTGCGCTTCGCCATCCGTGAAGGCGGCCGCACCGTCGGTGCCGGCATCGTCGTCACCATCAAAGAGTAACTTGGACTTAAACCGATCTGTCGCGGGCGCAGGATATGCCCGCGCCGCGCCAGAACAAGGAAGTGACGCATGAACGGACAGAATATCCGCATCCGCCTGAAGGCGTTTGATCACCGCGTGCTCGACGCCTCGACGAAGGAAATCGTGTCGACGGCCAAGCGCACCGGTGCCAACGTCCGCGGCCCCATTCCGCTGCCGACGCGGATCGAAAAGTTCACGGTCAACAGGTCGCCTCACGTCGACAAGAAGAGCCGCGAGCAGTTCGAGATGCGCACGCACAAGCGTCTGCTCGACATCGTCGATCCGACCCCGCAGACGGTCGATGCTTTGATGAAGCTCGATCTGGCCGCCGGTGTCGACGTCGAGATCAAGCTCTAAGGAACGAGAGCGAGCGAGGAAGGGGCGGTGCCCCTGGCCCGGAACTCTAAAGGAATTGAACCGATGCGTTCAGGTGTGATTGCAAAGAAGGTGGGAATGACCCGCATCTATAACGATGCCGGGGAACATGTTCCCGTCACCGTTCTCCAGATGGAGAACTGCCAGGTCGTGGCGCAGCGCACGCAGGAGAAGAACGGCTATACCGCCGTCCAGCTCGGCGTTGGCCTTGCCAAGGTGAAGAACACGTCGAAGGCGATGCGCGGCCATTTCGCGACCGCTTCCGTCGAGCCCAAGGCCAAGGTTGCCGAGTTCCGCGTCTCGGCCGACAACATGATCGATGTCGGCGCAGAGATCACCGTCGAGCATTACGTCGCCGGCCAGAAGGTCGATGTGACGGGCACGACGATCGGCAAGGGTTTTCAGGGCGTCATCAAGCGCCACCATATGGGTGGTGGCCGCGCGACGCACGGTAACTCGGTGTCTCACCGTACGCACGGTTCGACTGGCCAGCGCCAGGATCCGGGCAAGGTGTTCAAGGGCAAGCATATGGCTGGCCACATGGGCGACACCCGCGTCACCACGCAAAATGTCGAGATCGTTTCGACCGATGCCGATCGCGGCCTGATCCTGATCCGCGGTGCGGTTCCCGGTTCGAAGGGCGCCTGGATCCTGGTTCGCGACGCCGCCAAGGTGGCGCTGCCGGCCAATGCGCCGAAGCCTGCCGCAATCCGTGCTGTCGCCAAGAACGATGCCCCGGCCACAGAGGGAGCGGAATAATGGACATCAAGATCACAACGCTGGGCGGCAAGGACGCCGGCAAGGTGAAACTCTCCGAGGAGATTTTCGGCCTTGATCCGCGCGAAGACATCCTGCAGCGCGTCGTGCGCTGGCAGCTCGCCAAGAAGCAGCAGGGCACGCACAAGGCCAAGGGTCGCGCCGAAATCGCGCGCACCGGCGCCAAGATGTACAAGCAGAAGGGTACGGGCCGCGCCCGCCACCATTCGGCACGCGCTCCGCAGTTCCGCGGCGGCGGCAAGGCTCACGGCCCGGTCGTTCGCAGCCACGAGCACGATCTGCCGAAGAAGGTCCGTGCGCTCGGCCTCAAGCATGCTCTCTCGGCCAAGGCCAAGAGCGCGTCGATCATCATCATCGACGAGCTGAAGCTGACCGAGGCCAAGACGAAGGCGCTGATCGCGAATTTCGCGACGCTGGGCCTGACCAACGCTTTGCTGATCGGCGGCGCCGAGCTTGACAAGAACTTCAAGCTGGCAGCGACGAACATCCCGAACATCGACGTGCTGCCCATCCAGGGCATCAACGTCTACGACATTCTGCGCCGCGGCACGCTGGTCCTTTCGAAGGCCGCCGTCGAGGCTCTCGAGGAGCGCTTCAAATGACCGACCTTCGTCACTACGACGTGATCGTCTCGCCGGCGATCACCGAAAAGTCGACCATGGCCTCCGAGCAGAACCAGGTCGTCTTCAACGTCGCCAAGAAGGCGTCGAAGCCGGAAATCAAGGCCGCCGTCGAAGCGCTGTTCGGCGTCAAGGTGATGGCCGTGAACACGCTTGTCCGCAAGGGCAAGATCAAGCGCTTCCGTGGCACGGTTGGCCGCCAGAGCGACGTCAAGAAGGCGATTGTGACGCTGGCCGATGGCCAGTCGATCGACGTCGCGACGGGTCTCTGAGCAAGGCCGCGAGGACAGAAACATGGCACTGAAAAAATTCAACCCGGTAACGCCGAGCACCCGCCAGTTGGTCATCGTCGACCGCTCGGGCCTCTACAAGGGCAAGCCCGTCAAGGGCCTGACCGAAGGCCTGACCAAGTCGGGCGGCCGCAACAATTACGGTCGCATCACGGCTCGCTTCATCGGCGGCGGTCACAAGCGTTCGTACCGCATCATCGACTTCAAGCGCCGCAAGTTCGACGTCGTCGGCACGGTCGAGCGCATTGAATACGATCCGAACCGCACCGCTTTCATCGCGCTGATCAAGTATGACGATGGCGAGCTGTCCTACATCATCGCTCCGCAGCGTCTGGCTCCCGGCGACAAGATCATTGCCGGTGAATCGGTCGACGTGAAGCCGGGCAATGCGATGCCGCTGGCCTCGATGCCGGTCGGCACGATCGTCCACAACATCGAGCTGAAGCCCGGTAAGGGCGCTCAGGTCGCTCGTTCGGCCGGCGGCTACGGCCAGCTGGTCGGTCGCGACCAGGGCATGGCGATCCTTCGTCTCAACTCGGGCGAACAGCGTGTCGTGCACGGTTCGTGCATGGCCACTGTCGGTGCCGTGTCCAATCCGGACCACGGCAACATCAATGACGGCAAGGCCGGTCGCACCGTCTGGCGTGGCAAGCGCCCACACAATCGCGGCGTGACTATGAACCCGGTCGACCATCCGCACGGCGGCGGCGAAGGCCGCACTTCGGGTGGCCGCCATCCGGTTTCGCCCTGGGGCAAGCCGACCAAGGGCAAGAAGACGCGGTCCAACAAGGCGACCGACAAGTTCATCCTGCGCTCGCGCCATCAGCGCAAGAGCTAAGAAGAGGTAACGCCAAGTGACTCGTTCGATTTGGAAAGGCCCCTTCATTGACGGCTACCTTCTCAAGAAGGTGGACAAGGTTCGTGAAGGTGGTCGCAATGAGGTGATCAAGATGTGGAGCCGTCGCTCCACCATCCTGCCGCAGTTCGTCGGCTTCACCTTCGGTGTCTACAACGGCCAGAAGCATGTTCCCGTCTCGGTGAACGAGGACATGGTCGGTCACAAGTTCGGTGAATTCGCTCCGACCCGGACCTATTACGGTCACGGCGCGGATAAGAAGGCGAAGAGGAAATAATCATGGGCAAGGCCAAAGCTCCGCGCAGGCTTGCTGACAACGAAGCGCGCGCCGTATTGCGCACGATCCGTATCAGCCCGCAGAAGCTGAACCTCGTTGCCGCGCTGATCCGCGGCAAGAAGGTCGCGACAGCGCTTTCCGATCTCGAATTCTCGGCCAAGCGGATTTCCGGCACGGTCAAGAAGACGCTGGAATCGGCGATCGCCAACGCGGAAAACAACCACGACCTCGACGTCGATGCACTGATCGTGGCGGAAGCCTATGTCGGGAAGTCGATCGTCATGAAGCGGTTCCATGCCCGTGGCCGTGGTCGCGCCAGCCGTATCGAGAAGCCGTTCTCGCACCTCACGATCGTTGTTCGTGAAGTCGAAGAAAAAGGGGAGGCCGCATAATGGGCCAGAAAGTCAATCCGATCGGTCTGCGCCTCGGCATCAACCGCACCTGGGATTCGCGCTGGTTCGCGAACACCGGCGAGTACGGCAAGCTGCTGCATGAGGACATCAAGATCCGCAAGTATCTCGAGAAGGAGCTCAAGCAGGCTGCCATCTCGAAGGTCGTGATCGAGCGTCCGCACAAGAAGTGCCGCGTCACCATCCATGCCGCGCGCCCGGGTCTGATCATCGGCAAGAAGGGCGCCGACATCGAGAAGCTTCGCAAGAAGCTGATGGAGATGACGAAGTCCGAGACGCACCTCAACATCGTTGAAGTGCGCAAGCCGGAGATCGACGCGACGCTCGTCGCACAGTCGATCGCCCAGCAGCTCGAGCGCCGTATCGCGTTCCGTCGTGCCATGAAGCGTGCCGTTCAGTCGGCGATGCGTCTCGGTGCCGAAGGCATCCGCATCAACTGCGCCGGCCGTCTCGGCGGCGCCGAGATTGCGCGCATGGAATGGTACCGCGAAGGCCGCGTGCCGCTGCATACGCTGCGCGCCGATGTCGACTACGGCACGGCCGAGGCGCACACGGCTTACGGCATCTGCGGCGTCAAGGTCTGGGTGTTCAAGGGCGAAATCCTCGAGCACGACCCGATGGCTTCGGAACGTCGCGCGACCGAGGGCGATCATGCGCATGGCGGTGGTGGTGGTGAGCGCGAACGCGGTCGCCGTCGCGAAAACGCCTAAGACAGTTGAGAATTTGGAGTTAGAACGATGCTGCAGCCAAAGCGCACAAAGTTCCGCAAGCAGTTCAAGGGCCGCATCCACGGTACCGCCAAGGGCGGCACCAACCTGGATTTCGGTGGTTTCGGGCTGAAGGCGCTTGAGCCGAACCGCGTCACCGCGCGTGAGATCGAGGCGGCCCGCCGCGCGATCACTCGTGAGATGAAGCGTGCCGGTCGCGTGTGGATCCGTATTTTCCCGGATGTGCCGGTGACCTCGAAGCCGACCGAAGTCCGCATGGGCAAGGGCAAGGGCGCGGTCGATTACTGGGCAGCTCGCGTCAAGCCGGGCCGCATCATGTTCGAGATCGACGGCGTCAACGAAGAAACCGCCCGTGAGGCGCTGCGTCTCGGCGCGGCCAAGCTCTCGGTCAGGACGCGCTTCGTACAGCGCATCGCAGAATAAGGACGGGCTGATCATGAAAGCCGAAGACATCCGGACCAAGACCCAGGACCAGCTGACCGACGACCTGGCCAGCCTGAAGAAGGAGCAGTTCAACCTGCGCTTCCAGAAGGCCACCGGCCAGCTCGAGAAGACCGCGCGCGTGAGACAGGTCCGTAAGGACATTGCGCGTATCAAGACCATCGCTGCGGAAAAGTCCGCGGCTAAGAAGGCTTAAGGACGAAAACCATGCCAAAGCGCATTCTGCAGGGCACCGTCGTCAGCGACAAGAACGAGAAGACGGTTGTCGTCAAGGTCGAACGGCGCTTCACGCATCCCGTGATGAAGAAGACCGTGCGCATGACCAAGAAGTACAAGGCGCACGACGAGAACAACGCCCACAAGGTTGGCGATCAGGTGTTCATCCAGGAATCGAAGCCGATTTCCAAGGACAAGCGCTGGATCGTCGTATCTTCGGATCAGGCGTAAACAAACGAATTTTGGACAGACCGGGGAGGGGCTTTGAGCCCATCCCGTTAGAAGAGAAGAAGGCGGCCAGTCATGATTCAGATGCAAACAAACCTCGACGTCGCGGATAATTCCGGCGCCCGTCGTGTCATGTGCATCAAGGTGCTGGGCGGTTCGAAGCGGAAATACGCTTCCGTAGGCGACATCATCGTGGTGTCGATCAAGGAAGCCATTCCGCGCGGCCGCGTCAAGAAGGGCGATGTGATGAAGGCGGTCGTGGTTCGCACGGCCAAGGACATCCGCCGCCCGGACGGCAGCGTGATCCGTTTCGACAAGAACGCAGCCGTTCTCGTCGACAACAAGAAAGAGCCGATCGGCACGCGTATCTTCGGACCGGTTCCGCGCGAACTCCGCGCCAAGAACCACATGAAGATCATCTCGCTCGCGCCTGAAGTGCTGTAAGGAGCCGGACCAATGCAGAAGATTAGAAAAGGCGACAAGGTCGTCGTGTTGGCCGGCAAGGACAAGGGCCGTTCGGGCGAAGTCCTCTCGGTACAGCCGAAGGAAGACACCGCGCTGGTGCGCGGCGTCAACATGATCCGTCGTCACCAGAAGCAGTCCCAGTCCCAAGAGGGCGGGATCATCACCAAGGAAGCGCCGATCCAGCTGTCGAACATCGCGCTGGCCGACCCCAAGGATGGCAAGCCGACCCGCGTCGGCTTCATCTTCCAGAAGGACGGCAAGAAGGTGCGCGTCGCCAAGCGCTCGGGAGAAGTCATCAATGGCTAAGGCTCAAACCACGAAGCCCAAGGCTGAAAGCAAGCAGTCCAAGGCCCAGAACACGCCGCGTCTCAAGCAGGTCTACAACGAGACCATCCGCAAGGCGCTGCAGGAGCAGTTCGGCTACGAGAACGAGATGCAGGTTCCGCGCATCGACAAGATCGTGCTGAACATGGGCGTCGGCGAAGCGACCGGCGATTCGAAGAAGCCTTCGATCGCTGCCGAAGACCTGGCGATGATCGCCGGCCAGAAGGCCGTCGTCACCCGCGCTCGCAATTCGATCGCCGGCTTCAAGGTCCGCGAAAAGATGCCGATCGGCGCCAAGGTCACGCTGCGCAAGGAACGCATGTACGAGTTCCTCGACCGTCTCGTGAACATCGCGCTGCCGCGCGTCCGCGATTTTCGCGGACTGAACCCGAAGAGCTTCGATGGCCGTGGCAACTATGCCATGGGCATCAAGGAACACATCGTGTTTCCGGAGATCAACTACGACAAGGTTGATCAGATCTGGGGCATGGACGTCATCGTTTGTACGACTGCGAAGACGGACGACGAAGCCAGGGCATTGCTCAAGGCCTTCAACTTCCCCTTCCGCCAGTAACGGCAGCGAGAAAAGGAAAAATCTGAAATGGCAAAGACCAGCTCAGTCGAGAAGAACAACAGGCGCCGCAAGCTTGCCGACCAGTACGGTCCCAAGCGCGCTGCCCTCAAGGCGATCATCATGGATCAGTCCAAGCCGATGGAAGAGCGTTTTCGCGCTCAGCTGAAGCTTGCTGCCTTGCCGCGCAACTCGGCCAAGATCCGCATCCGCAACCGCTGCGAAGTTACCGGCCGTCCGCGCGCCTACTATCGCAAGCTCAAAGTATCGCGCATCGCGCTCCGTGATCTCGGCAATAACGGCCAGATTCCGGGCCTGGTCAAGTCGAGCTGGTAAGGAGGACATAACATGTCATTGAGCGATCCTCTCGGCGATATGCTGACCCGCATCCGCAACGCCTATGGCCGCAAGAAGTCGAGCGTTTCGACGCCGGCCTCGCGCCTGCGTACCCGCGTCCTCGACGTGCTGAAGGCTGAAGGCTATATCCGCGATTACAGCCAGACCGACTTCGACAACGGCAAGTCCGAGATCGAAATCGAGCTGAAGTATTTCGACGGTGCGCCGGTCGTGCGCGAAATCTCGCGTGTCTCGAAGCCGGGCCGCCGCGTTTACGTTTCGGCCAAGTCGATCCCGCACGTCGCCAACGGCCTCGGCATCGCCATCCTTTCGACACCGAAGGGCGTGATGGCCGACCACGAAGCGCGCGAACAGAATGTCGGCGGCGAGATCCTCTGCCAGATCTTCTGATCTGGCAGCTGACCGCAAAGTGGAATCCGGTCTTCGGATCGTTTCCGAAGACAGAGACCTGAAACAAGAGAAGTGACGAGGACAACAAAATGTCTCGTATTGGTAAGAAACCCGTTTCGCTGCCGCAGGGCGTGACCGCGACCGTCAACGGCCAGACCGTGACGGCGAAGGGCCCCAAGGGCGAGCTGAAGTTCGTGGTGAACGACGAAGTGCTGGTCAAGATGGAAGGCTCAGAGATCGCCGTCCAGCCGCGCGACCAGACCAAGACCGCCCGCTCCAAGTGGGGCATGTCGCGCACGCAGATCGTCAACATCCTGCAGGGCGTCAAGGACGGTTTCGAGAAGAAGCTCGAGATCACCGGCGTTGGCTATCGCGCAGCGCTTCAGGGCAAAAACCTGCAGCTGGCGCTCGGCTTCAGCCATGACGTCATCTACCAGACGCCGCAGGGCATCACGATCACTGTGCCGAAGCCGACCGAAATCACCGTGGCCGGCATCGACAAGCAGCAGGTCGGCCAGGTTGCCGCCGAGATCCGCGAATACCGCGGTCCCGAGCCTTACAAGGGCAAGGGCGTCCGTTACGCTGGCGAGAAGATCGTCCGCAAGGAAGGCAAGAAGAAGTAATTGTAACGCCGCGGGGAGCGGTCGCGGGAGGCGCTTTCGCCTACCGCATATGGCGGCCCCCGTTTTTTGAAGGCAGGGAAGACTATCATGGCTAACAAAGAATCCATCCAGCGCCGCGCGCAGCGCGTCCGCCGTCAGATCAAGAAGGTCGCCGGCGACCGTCCGCGTCTTTCGGTTCACCGCACGTCGAAGAACATCTACGTGCAGGTCATCGACGACGCCAAGGGCCACACCATCGTTGCCGCCTCGACGCTCGAGAAGGACCTCAAGGGTTCGCTCAAGACCGGCGCCGACACCGCGGCAGCCGCTGCGATCGGCAAGCTGATCGCCGAGCGCGCCGCGAAGGCCGGTGTCAAGGAAGTCGTTTTCGACCGCGGCGCCTACATCTATCACGGCCGCGTCAAGGCGCTGGCCGAGGCTGCCCGTGAAGGTGGCCTAAGCTTCTAATTTTCGCCCCCGGCGACCGTTTCCCGATTTATTCGGGGCGAGGCGCCGGATCTTATCATCAACCGTGCTTCCGGAAAAAAACAAGGAACAGGATATGGCACAGGAACGTAGGGATGGCGGCCGCGGCCGTGATCGCGAAGAGCGCGACGATGGCATGGTGGACAAGCTCGTCCACATCAACCGCGTCGCCAAGGTCGTCAAGGGCGGCCGTCGCTTTGGTTTTGCAGCACTCGTCGTCGTTGGCGACCAGAAGGGCCGCGTCGGCTTTGGTCACGGCAAGGCGCGCGAAGTGCCTGAGGCGATCCGCAAGGCAACTGAATCGGCCAAGCGCGACATGATTTTCGTGCCGCTGCGCTCGGGCCGCACGCTGCACCACGACGTCGAAGGACGCTGGGGCGCCGGACGCGTGCTGCTGCGCGCTGCCAAGCAGGGTACCGGCATCATCGCCGGCGGCCCGATGCGCGCTGTCTTCGAGACGCTCGGCATGCATGACGTGGTCGCCAAGTCGATGGGTTCGTCGAACCCGTACAACATGGTTCGCGCCACTTTCGACGCGCTGAAGAGCCAGATGCATCCCAAGGATGTGGCTGCTGCGCGCGGCATCAAGTACTCGACCCTTCAGGCCCGTCGCGGCACCGCCGTTGCGGCTGAAGAATAGTCGACGCTGACCAGGGATTTTGACCATGGCCAAGAAAGCAACCAAGACCGTCACCGTTGAGCAGATCGGTTCGCCGATCCGCCGGCCGAAGGAGCAGCGTGCAACGCTGGTCGGCCTCGGCCTCAACAAGATGCACAAGCAGCGCACGCTGGAGGACACTCCTTCCGTGCGCGGCATGATCGCTGCCGTCCAGCATCTCGTCCGCGTCGTGGACGAGGGCTGAACAGAAGCGCAGGAGAACCCAGATGAAACTCAACGATCTGCGTGACAAGGACGGCGCGACGCACTCCAAGAAGCGTCTCGGCCGCGGCATCGGTTCCGGCTCGGGCAAGACCGCCGGTCGCGGCGTCAAGGGCCAGAAGGCGCGCTCCGGCGTTGCCATCAACGGCTTCGAGGGTGGCCAGATGCCGCTCTACAGGCGTCTGCCGAAGCGTGGCTTCAACAACATCTTTGCGAAGAGCTTCACGGTCGTGTCGCTGGCTCGCATCCAGGTTGCGCTCGACGCCAAGAAGCTCGATGCCAAGGCGACCGTGACGGCTGAAGCGCTGGTCGCTGCCGGCGTTATCCGCCGCGTCAAGGACGGCGTGCGCATCCTCTCCGACGGCGAGATCAAGGCGAAGCTCGCCTTCGACGTTGCCGGCGCCTCCAAGGCCGCGATCGAGAAGATCGAAAAGGCTGGCGGTTCGGTGAAGCTGCCGGAAAAGGCAGCCGCCGAGTAACGACAATTTGAAGCGCGATCAGCAAGGATGTTTATCGTTTTTGCCTTCGATCGCACTTTGATCCAAGCAATATGGCGGCCGCGTCAACGCGGCCGCTTGCATGTTTACAGTCCGGAGCTTATCTCGTGAGCTTCGGTGACACGCGCCGCCTGAGCTGCGGGCATCGAGCGTGACCAAGCGGAGAATCAGGCATGGCTTCGGCTGCTGAACAACTAGCCTCGAATCTGAATTTCTCGGCCTTCGCCAAGGCGGAGGACCTGAAGAAGCGCATCTGGTTCACCATCGGCGCGCTGCTCGTCTATCGTCTCGGCACCTATATTCCGCTGCCCGGCATCAATCCCGACGCTTTTGCCCAGGCCTTCTCGTCGCAGAGCAAGGGCGTGCTTGGCATGTTCA
Organism: Mesorhizobium sp. P3_B5; assembly: GCF_056402815.1. NCBI lineage: Bacteria > Pseudomonadati > Pseudomonadota > Alphaproteobacteria > Hyphomicrobiales > Phyllobacteriaceae > Mesorhizobium > Mesorhizobium sp. P3_B5. The sequence continues at coordinate 10,603 of NZ_JBFUGR010000017.1, forward strand.
ACATGTTCGCCGGCGGCGCCGTGCAGCGCATGGCGATCTTTGCGCTCGGCATCATGCCCTACATCTCCGCCTCCATCATCATGCAGCTGATGACTTCGGTCATCCCGTCGCTGGAAGCGCTGAAGAAGGAAGGCGAGCAGGGCCGCAAGATCATCAACCAGTACACGCGCTACGGCACCGTGCTGCTGGCGCTGGTGCAGGCCTATGGCATTTCGGTCGGTCTGGAAGGCGGCAACGGCATCGTCAACGATCCCGGCGTGTTCTTCCGGATTTCGACCGTCGTGACGCTGGTTGGCGGCACCATGTTCCTGATGTGGCTGGGCGAGCAGATCACCGCGCGCGGCATCGGCAACGGCATTTCGCTGATCATCTTCTCCGGCATCGTCGCCGGCCTGCCGCGGGCTATCTCCGGCACGCTGGAGCTTGGTCGCACCGGCGCGCTGTCGACGGGCCTGATTCTCGCGATCATCGTGCTGGCGATCGTCGTTATCGCGCTCATCGTGTTCTTCGAGCGCGCCCAGCGCCGCCTGCTGATCCAGTATCCGAAGCGCCAGGTCGGCAACCGCATGTTCCAGGGCGATACCTCGCATCTGCCGCTGAAGCTCAACACCTCGGGCGTCATTCCGCCGATCTTCGCCTCGTCGCTGCTGTTGCTGCCGGCAACCGTCGCCGGCTTCTCGCAGACGACAAACATGCCGGCCTGGGCAAGCACCATCCTGGCTTCGCTCGGCCATGGCCAGCCGCTCTACATGGCGTTCTATGCGGCGATGATCGTGTTCTTCGCCTTCTTCTACACGGCAATCGTCTTCAACCCGAAGGACACGGCAGATCAGCTCAAGAAGCATTCCGGCTTCATCCCGGGCTACCGGCCGGGCGAGCGCACCGCGGACTACATCGATTACGTTCTCACCCGCATCACTGTCGTCGGCGCCGTCTATCTGGTGCTGGTGTGTCTGTTGCCCGAGTTCCTGATTTCAGCGACTGGCGTACCATTCTACCTTGGTGGCACTTCGCTTCTGATCGTGGTCAGTGTAACGCTCGATACGGTGGCGCAGATTCAGGGTCACCTGATCGCCCATCAGTATGAGGGCCTGATCAAGAAGTCGAAGCTGCGCGGGGGGAAGAAAGCCAGATGAGGTTGATATTGCTTGGGCCGCCGGGGGCGGGCAAGGGGACGCAAGCACAGAGACTGGTAGATAAACACGGCATACCCCAGCTTTCCACGGGTGACATGCTGCGTGCTGCCGTCCAGGCCGGCACGGAAGTCGGCAAGCGCGCCAAAGCGGTGATGGATGCCGGCGAACTGGTCTCCGACGCCATCGTCAACGCCATCGTGGCCGAGCGTATCGACCAGGCCGATTGCACAAACGGTTTCATCCTTGACGGCTACCCGCGCACCCTGGTGCAGGCGGATGCGGTTGAATCGATGCTCGCGGATCGTGGTCAGGCTCTCGACGTCGTCATCGAGCTTGTCGTCGATGACAAGGCGCTGGTTGGTCGTATCGTCAAGCGCGCCGAAGAGGCAAACGCCGCGGGCCAGCCCGTGCGCAAGGACGACAATCCGGTGGTGTTCGAAGAGCGCCTGCGCGAGTATTACAAGAAAACGTCGCCGTTGATCGGCTACTACTACGCCAAGGGCAAGCTCCAGGGCGTGGACGGCATGGCCGACATCGATGCGGTGACCGGGCAGATCGAAGCGGTGCTGACGGCGGCCACACACGGAAAATAAACGATTGCGCTTGACTGGAGCGGTTCGCTGGGGTATGGCGGCCCGTCTTCCTATCAGGCATGAGGCTTGCTTGTCCGCAAGGGCAAGGCAGCCGCTTTGAACTGGAAACTCCCGCATGGGCCGGCCTCCACCGGACGCGGGGCAACTCAGACAGCGCCGGGCCTGCCTTTTTTGAAGGTTGGCCGGCCCACATGGAGAAGAGAAGAATATGGCTCGTATAGCCGGCGTCAACATTCCGACCAACAAGCGCGTCGTCATTGCGCTTCAGTACATTCACGGCATTGGCAAGAAGTTCGCCCAGGAGATCGTCGACAAGGTCGGCATCCCGGCCGAGCGTCGCGTCAACCAGCTGACCGACGCGGAAGTGCTGCAGATCCGCGAGACCATCGACCGCGACTACCAGGTCGAGGGCGACCTGCGCCGCGAAGTGTCGATGAACATCAAGCGGCTCATGGACCTCGGCTGCTACCGCGGCCTGCGTCACCGCCGCTCGCTGCCGGTTCGCGGCCAGCGCACGCATACCAATGCGCGCACCCGCAAGGGCCCGGCCAAGTCGATCGCCGGCAAGAAGAAGTAAGTCAGCGAATAGCGAGTAGCCATTAGCGAGTAGGGGTCCTATTCGCTAATCCCTACTCACTACTCGCTTTCAAAGGTGGAGCCGCTGGCATTACGGCGGTGTAGAGATCAACTGAAAGGACTATCATGGCCAAGGAAGCCGCTCGTGTTCGCCGTCGCGAACGCAAGAACATCTCGTCGGGCGTTGCCCACGTCAATTCGACCTTCAACAACACGATGATCACCATCACCGACGCGCAGGGCAATTCGATTGCCTGGTCGTCGGCCGGTGCCCAGGGCTTCAAGGGTTCGCGCAAGTCGACCCCGTTCGCTGCCCAGATGGCTGCCGAAGACGTTGCCAAGAAGGCCCAGGAACACGGCATGCGCATGCTCGAAGTCGAGGTCTGCGGACCTGGCTCCGGTCGTGAATCGGCACTGCGCGCCCTGCAGGCGGCCGGCTTCACCATCACCTCGATCCGTGATGTGACGCCGATCCCGCACAATGGCTGCCGCCCGCGCAAGAAGCGCCGCGTCTAAAAAGAATTACCGAACGCCGCGCGAGCGCCCCATGGGCGCTCCTCCACGGCATTCCAGGTCGCCCGCCACGATTGGATGGTGGCGGGTCAACGGAAGGAAAGCACTATGATCCAGAAAAATTGGCAGGAACTGATCAAGCCAAACAAGATCGAATTCTCGTCGAAGAAGAAGACGCTGACCACGCTGGTCGCCGAGCCGCTCGAGCGCGGCTTTGGCCTGACGCTCGGCAACGCGCTGCGCCGCGTGCTCCTGTCTTCGCTGCGTGGCGCGGCTGTGACCGCCGTGCAGATCGACGGCGTCCTGCATGAATTCTCGTCCATCGCCGGCGTGCGCGAGGACGTGACCGACATCGTGCTCAACATCAAGGAAATCGCCATCCGCATGGAAGGCGACGGCCCCAAGCGCATGGTCGTGCGCAAGCAGGGACCGGGTGCGGTTCTCGCCGGCGACATCCAGACGGTTGGCGACGTCGAGATTCTCAATCCCGACCACGTTATCTGCACGCTGGACGAAGGCGCTGAAATCCGCATGGAATTCACCGTCGACACCGGCAAGGGCTACGTGCCGGCTGACCGCAACCGCGCCGAAGACGCGCCGATCGGCCTGATTCCGGTCGACAGCCTCTACTCCCCGGTCAAGAAGGTCTCCTACAAGGTCGAGAACACCCGCGAGGGCCAGGTTCTCGACTATGACAAGCTGACCATGACGATCGAGACCGATGGTTCGATCACCGGCGAAGACGCGGTGGCTTTCGCCGCCCGCATCCTGCAGGACCAGCTTGGTCTGTTCGTCAACTTCGACGAGCCGCAGAAGGAAGTCGCTGCCGAGGCCGTCACCGAGCTCGCCTTCAACCCGGCGCTGCTCAAGAAGGTCGACGAGCTTGAGCTTTCGGTGCGTTCGGCCAACTGCCTGAAGAACGACAACATCGTCTATATCGGCGACCTGATCCAGAAGACCGAAGCCGAGATGCTGCGCACCCCGAACTTCGGCCGCAAGTCGCTGAACGAGATCAAGGAAGTTCTCGCGGCGATGGGCCTGCACCTCGGCATGGAAGTGCCGGATTGGCCGCCGGAAAACATCGAAGACCTCGCCAAGCGTTACGAAGACCAATATTGAGCATGAATTCCAAGGATCGGCGGCGTGGGCCGCTCGATCCGACGGTCATGCGGAAAACCATCAGAGGCTTTGGCCTCTTGAGCAACTGAAGAAGGAAAAGAGCCATGCGCCACGGTTTCAAAGGCCGCCGCTTCGCCCGAAGCATTAGCCATCGCAAGTCGATGTTCGCCAACCTCGCCGTGTCGCTGCTCGAGCACGAGCAGATCGTCACCACCCTGCCGAAGGCGAAGGATTTGCGTCCGATCGTCGAGAAGCTGGTGACGCTCGGCAAGCGTGGCGACCTGCACGCCCGCCGCCAGGTCATTGCCCAGATCGGCAATGAAGGCGTCGTCAAGCGTCTGTTCGACACCATCGCGCCGCGCTACGCCAACCGCAACGGCGGCTACCTGCGCATCATGAAGGCGGGCTTCCGCCACGGTGATAATGCAGCCATGGCTGTCATCGAGTTCGTCGACCGCGACACCTCGGCCAAGGGCGCCGGCGACCGCGCTCGCATTGAGGCCGAAGGCGCCGACGAGGAAGCCGCAGCTGCATAAGCTCGTCTATCCCAAGTGTTTCAAAAAGGGGCCTGCGGGCCCCTTTTCCTATTCTGGAAGCAGCAATGGGCGGCCGTGCCGAATTCGCGGTCCAAACCGTAGAGTTTTAGCCAAAATAATCGGATTTCAGCGGCTTAGCCTTTTATTTTGCACAATCGTCGGGACAGATGGCGCCCGACTTGGAGGATTCGGAATGCGCTTCAAACGGTTGTCCCTTGTTCTGCTCTGCGCCGTGATGGCGCTGGTGCCGGCGGCGAGGCAGGCGTTGGCCGAAGACGCCGCCAAGACGGATCCGGGCCTCTCCGATGTGCTGACCGACCTGCTGCACGGCGTCGAGGGCGAAAATTCCACCTCCGGTCCCGACAAGCGCGTGCCGTTCGGCCGCGAAGAGGTGCAGCTGTCCTTCGCGCCGCTGGTCAAGCAGACGGCACCGGCGGTGGTCAATGTCTATGCCTCGCAGACGGCCAAAGTGACGTCGCCTTTCGAAGGCGATCCTTTCTTCGAGGAGTTCTTCGGCCGGGCGCAGCCACGCGCACAGTCCTCACTGGGCTCCGGCGTGCTGGTCGATCCCAGTGGTGTCATCGTCACCAACTACCACGTCATCAAGGACGCCGACGAGGTCAAGGTGGCGACCGCGGACGGACGCGAATTCACCTCGAAGGTCATGCTCAAGGACGAGACGCTCGATCTTGCCGTGCTCAAGATCAACTCGGACAAGCCGTTTCCGGTGATAGCCATCGGTGATTCCGACGCGCTCGAGGTTGGCGATCTATTGCTGGCCATCGGCAATCCGTTCGGCGTCGGCCAGACCACCACCAGCGGCATCGTTTCAGCACTTGCCCGCAGCCATATCGGCGTTTCGGATTCGGGCTACTTCATCCAGACAGACGCCGCCATCAATCCCGGCAATTCCGGCGGCGCGCTGATCAACATGGGCGGCCAGCTGGTCGGCATCAACACGGCGATCTATAGCCGCAGCGGCGGCTCGATCGGCATCGGCTTTGCCATTCCTTCCAACATGGTGCGCGCCTTCGCCGACGCGGCCAAGGCCGGGCTCGATTTCTTCGAGCGGCCCTATATCGGCGCGGAATTCGAGGCAGTGACGCCGCAGATCGCCGAATCGCTCGCCATGGAGAAGCCGACCGGCGCGCTGGTTTCTTCGGTTGAAGAGGCCGGGCCGGCGGCCAAGGCAGGGCTGAAGCCCGGCGACGTCGTGCTGCAGCTCAACGGCACGCCTGTCGAGAGCATCGAGGCGCTGGATTACCGGATGGCGACGCTGTCGATCGGCACCAAGGCCAGCTTCGCGGTGCTGAGCAAGGGCCAGCAGGCGACGATGGACATCGCGCTGGAGCGCGCGCCGGAAGGCGCCAAGGCCTCGGAAGTGACGCTGCATGGCCGCAGCCCGTTCTCCGGCGCCAAGGTCGCGGAATTGTCGCCCCGGCTTGCCCAGCGGCTTGGCCTGCGCACGGACCTCAAGGGCGTCACCGTGGTCGACATCAACCGCGATTCGCCCGCCGCCGATTTTGGCTTCCAGCCAGGCGACATCGTGCGTGAAGTGAACGGCACCACCGTCGACACGGCAGCAACGCTGGCGCAGCTCGCCCAGCAGGATACGCGCTGGTGGCGCTTTACCGTCGAGCGCGGCGGGCAGATACTGCGCCAGGTGTTGCGTTACTGAGTTCGATCTCCGGCATTTCCGAAGAGGTCGCGCTCCAACCAAAAGAACTGCATGGCCGATCTGTTCAGCGTCGATGAACCGGAAAAGGCGCCGCCCGGGCGGCCGCTGGCCGACCGGCTGCGCCCGAAAAACCTTGGCGAGGTCGTCGGCCAGGAGCATCTGACCGGACCCGACGGTGCGCTGACACGGTTGATCGGGTCTGGCTCGCTCGGCTCGATGATTTTCTGGGGCCCGCCCGGCACCGGCAAGACCACGGTCGCCCGGCTGCTTGCCGGTGAGACCAGCCTTGCTTTTGAGCAGATATCGGCGGTTTTTTCCGGCGTTGCCGACCTGAAGAAGGTGTTCGAGGCGGCAAAGCTGCGCCGCTCCAATGGCCGCCAGACGCTGCTGTTCGTCGACGAGATCCATCGCTTCAACCGCGCCCAGCAGGATTCTTTTCTCCCCGTCATGGAGGACGGGACCGTCGTGCTGGTTGGCGCGACAACGGAAAACCCGTCCTTTGAGCTGAACGCCGCTCTGCTGTCTCGGGCGCGGGTGCTGGTCTTCCATTCGCTTGGCGAGGAGAGCATCGCAAAGCTCCTGGCGCGGGCTGAAGAGACCGAGGGCAGGGCGCTGCCGCTCGACGACGAGGCGAGGGCGATGCTGGTCCGCATGAGCGACGGCGACGGCCGTGCATCGCTGACGCTGGCCGAGGAAGTCTGGCGCGCCGCCAAGCCCGGCGAGGTGTTCGGTGCCGAGGGGCTGCAGCGCATCGTCCAGCGCCGCGCGCCGATCTACGACAAGGGCCAGGATGGCCACTACAATCTGATCTCGGCGCTGCACAAATCGGTGCGCGGTTCCGACCCCGACGCAGCGCTTTACTACCTGGCACGCATGTTCGATGCCGGCGAGGATCCGCTCTATCTCGGCCGCCGGCTGGTGCGCATGGCGATGGAGGATATCGGCCTCGCCGATCCGCAGGCGCTGGTTATCGCCAACGCCGCCAAGGACGCCTATGACTATCTGGGTTCGCCCGAGGGCGAACTGGCCTTCGCCGAGGCCACCGTCTATCTCGCCACGGCGCCGAAATCCAACGCCGTCTACACTGCCTTCAAGGCAGCCACGCAGGCTGCCAAGGAATTCGGCTCGCTGCTGCCGCCGAAGCACATCCTCAACGCGCCGACCAAGCTGATGAAAGAGGAAGATTACGGCTCGGGCTACCGCTATGACCATGACGAGCCCGACGCGTTTTCCGGGCAGGACTACTTTCCGGAAAAGATGGGACGGCAGACCTTCTACGATCCGCCGGAGCGCGGTTTTGAGCGCGATATCAGGAAGCGGCTGGACTATTGGGCAAAGCTGCGCGCCGAGCGAGCAAGGTAGGCTGCTTAGCTAGGCCGGGTCGGCAAACGGGGTATCCGCATCGCTGACGTAGAACAGAACCATGCGTGCTACCTGCCGCGCGTCCAGATTCCGCCCAGTCATCTTGACCAGGGGTGGTTCGACAAAAATCTCGCCAGCCTTGACCGTAACCGCTTCTTGCCCATCCAGTTCCAAGGTGAACGCTCCCTCCAGCATGTAGACCGTCACCGGAAATCGATGTGAATGATAAGGTGTGCGATCACCGGGTTCGAGCGTTGCCAGAAGCACGCGGATTTCCTGGTCGCGTGCGGTGGGTAGTGCCGCCGTTACCTGGCGGTGCAGCACTCTCAGCTTGGCGGCGCCGGTTTCCTGCGCCGAAGTGGTTATGCCGACCGTCAGGCCGGAGATCGCCGAGCTGACGTCCATGATCTTGTGCATTGTCGTTCTCCATTTCACCAGACGGCCGAGTTTAATCTGGGCCCTGCGCGTGCGGCAGCGGCAAGGTTGCGGAGCGAGCGTGCAAGGATGCATAACAGGCGATGTTCGATTGGAGCGACCTTCGCTATTTTCTGGCCGTGGCGCGCCATGGCAGCACGCTTGCCGCATCAAGGGCGCTCGGCGTGAACCAGTCGACGGTGCATCGGCGTATTGCCGAACTCGAGCGGCGCATTGGCGGCACGCTTATGTTGCGCCACCCCAGCGGTTACCGATTGACAGAGTTCGGCGAGGTGCTGCTTCCAACGGCCGAGGCCGTGGAGGCGTCCGTCATTGCACTCGAACGCCGGATCCTTGCCTATCGCAGCGATCTGGCCGGAACCATTCGGCTGACGGTACCCGAACCGCTTGTTTCACGCATCATGGGTTCGCCGCTGCTCGACCTGTTTCATGCGCGCTATCCAGCGTTGCGCATCGAATTCGTGATGAGCGACCGCTATCTTGACCTGTCGAAGGGCGAGGCCGATATCGCGCTCAGGTCCGGCGAGGCCGACGACGAAACCCTGGTCGGCCGAAAGATCGCCGACTCCGTCTGGGCCGTCTATGGAAGCCGCAACTATGTCCAGCAGCACGGTGCGCCGCAACGCATCGAGGATATCGGCCGTCACGCGATCGTCGGATTTGATGGCATGTTGGCCAATCACCGGGCGGCAAAATGGCTCGCAACCATAGCGCCAGGCGCCAATGTCGCGGCGAGCAACAACAGCGTGCTCGGTGTCCTGCATGCCGTCAAGTCGGGTATCGGTATTGCTCCGTTGCCGACGACCATCGCCGATATGCATGAGGATCTGGTTCGTATCCTGCCGCCGGTGCCGGAACTTGCAAGGGGCTGGTACCTACTGACCCATCCACAGCTTCGGCAAACGCCACGCATCCGCGCTTTCTTCGATTTCGTCGTCGAGAAGCTGGACGTGGTCCGTCCAATCCTGATGGGCTGACGGACGAACTGGTCTGCCGGCGGTTAGCCGAGGCAGCACGATCAGCGTTGTGCGAGGAACCAAAAAATCTTATCAAGGCGCACGACCGGGCGGTGGTCGCTGCCAAGACCTCTGGCGAATCATTCGGAACAGGAATCGCGCCCGGCGCGAACAAAAAATGACAAAAACGCTTCGCAAATCCCTTCGCCAGCTGGTCATAGCGGTGCCGCTGCTGGCGCTCGGCTTCTACTTCATTCCGATCCTGACCACGATCTGGATCGTCTGTGGCCTGATCGACGTGCTGCGCAACGCCAACAAGGATTTGTCGCTGTTTCGCGGCTATTTCCTTGGCAACGGTATCTTCACCTGGCTGCTATCGCCCTTCAACCTTCTGGTCGACCTGCTTTGCTACAGGAACCCGGGCGTGTGGAAGCTGGAGCAGTTTCCTGAGGGCTACCAGCGCGAGGTCAACGAGGTTCTCGACGTCTTCAAGGCGCGCAAGGACGAGATCATTGCCGATATCGACGCCAATTTCGGCACCGGCCGGCGCGGCATGTATGTCTATCAATGGTACGGCAAGCACCGGATCGACAATGTCGCCGAGTTCAACAAGGATTTCAAATACATCAAGACGATTGCCGTATCGGTTTTCAGGGGACAGGAATCGACCTCCTGGCATTTCGGGCCGCTGCGGCTCAGCCTGCGCATTCTCTACAATCTGATCCCGGTGAAGGCCGAGGTTTTCGTCGAGTGCAACAACGTCAAGAACTACTGGCACGACAATCCACTGTACATTTTCGACGACACGCTGCTGCACCGCTCGGTCAACGAATATGATGGACGCCGTTATTGCGTGTTCATGGACATCATCCGGCCGTCGCCATTTCCGGGCCTGATCTCAGCCCTTCTGGCCATCGTTTCGGTCAGCGTCGAGCGCATCAATTCCATGTTCTACAAGAACTGGAAGATGATCGGCTCAAGCAAGGCGAAGAAGGTCGAGACGACCTGAACCTGACTGCAGGCGACATTGCTCTGAAGGCGAACAGCCTGCACTGCACATCTCGGTTGCCCTTGAACCATCGTCTTATAGCGGCATCGGCCACCGATCCCGTAGAACGTCGTCAAGCGAGCACGGCGCCGGGAGGTTAAAGCGCACCATGCTCCGGGAGGATGAGGTGAGCGGACAGCCGGCCCATCATGCCGATGTCGTGCAGGCAGCGATCGCCACCAGCGATGCCGCCCGCTCGGCATTGATCGCGTCCTGGAGGCGTTCCCTTACATTGCATGGGCTCGACCCAGCCGAGCGGAAGGCGCCGAGACGTCTGACCGAAAGCGAGCTCAGGCAGGCGCGGCAGCGCATGGAGCCACTGCTGCGCGCCGCGGATGCAAGCCTCGATCGGCTCTATCTGGCGGTTGGAGGCATCGGCTGCTGCGTGATGCTTGCCGATCGCGAAGGCATTCCGCTAGAGCGCCGGGGTGCTTCCGCGGATGACGATACGTTCGACGAATGGGGTCTTTGGACCGGCACGGTGTGGAGTGAGGACAGCGAAGGCACCAACGGGATCGGTACCTGCCTTGCCGATCAGCGCTCCCTCACCATTCACCGCGACCAGCACTTCTTCTCGCGCAACACGCTGCTGAGCTGCACGACGGCGCCGATCTACGATCACGAGGGCAATCTGGCGGCTGCGCTCGATGTGTCGTCCTGCCGGTCGGATTTGACCGAAGACTTCGTCAACCTGATCGCCATGGCGGTGGGTGAGGCCGCTCGCCGCATCGAGGCGGAGAATTTTCGCCTGGCTTTTTCAAGCGCCCGCATCCTGCTGGCGCCGGTGGGCGAGCGCAGCACCGGCGCGCTGATCGCCGTCGATGCCGACGATCTCGTGGTCGGTGCGACCCGCTCGGCGCGACAGGCTCTCGGCATCACGCAACAAACGCTGACCAGGGGATTGCCGGCCGCCGATGTCCTCGGCGACTGCGCGAAAGCCACCGAAGAGCTGGACGAGGCCGAGCGCGGCGTGGTCCAGCGTGCGCTCGCCCGCGCCGAAGGCAACGTCTCGGCCGCCGCACACAATCTCGGTATTTCCCGCGCCACGCTGCATCGAAAACTCGCGCGATTCGGCATTCGCCGCACGCATTGAGTTTTCAAACCCGAACCTGTCGCAGAACTGCGACAGTCGGCGCCAGCGACTGCCTGGCCGGGGCTGACAAGCCCGCCGCCATCCGCCAACTCTTCCTCATCACGTGCCGCATCCCGCGGCCGTTTCATGGGAGGAAGACAATGAACAAGGTTGAATTTTCTCGCACCGCCAAGATCCCCTTCGCCAAGCGCTACGACAACTTCATCGGCGGCAAATGGGTCGCGCCGAAATCCGGCAAGTACTTCGAGAACATCTCGCCGGTAAACGGCCAGCCGCTGGGCGAAATTGCCCGCTCCGACGCCAGCGATATCGAGGCTGCACTCGACGCTGCGCACAAGGCCAAGGATGCCTGGGGCAAGACAAGTGCCGCCGCCCGCGCGCTGATCCTCAACCGGATCGCCGATCGCATGGAGGACAATCTCGACCTCCTGGCGCTGGCCGAAACCTGGGACAATGGCAAGCCGATCCGCGAAACGACTGCTGCCGATCTGCCGCTCGCCATCGATCATTTCCGCTATTTCGCCGGGGCGGTGCGCGCCCAGGAGGGCGGCATTTCGGAAATCGACCACGACACCGTCGCCTACCACTTCCATGAGCCGCTCGGCGTCGTTGGCCTGATCATCCCGTGGAATTTCCCACTGCTGATGGCGGTGTGGAAGCTGGCTCCGGCGCTCGCCGCCGGCAACTGCGTCGTCTTGAAACCGGCCGAACAGACGCCGGCGACCATCATGCTGTGGGCGGACCTGGTCGGTGACCTGTTGCCGGATGGCGTGCTCAACATCGTCAACGGCTTCGGCCTCGAAGCCGGCAAGCCGCTCGCTTCGTCGAACCGTATCGCCAAGATCGCCTTCACCGGCGAGACCACGACCGGTCGCCTGATCTCGCAATATGCCAGCCAGAATCTCATCCCGGTGACGCTCGAACTCGGCGGCAAGTCGCCCAACATCTTCTTCCAGGACGTGACATCGGAGGACGATGATTTCTTCGACAAGGCGATCGAAGGTTTTGTGATGTTCGCGCTCAACCAGGGCGAGGTCTGCACTTGTCCCAGCCGGGCGCTGGTGCACGAGAAGATCTACGACAAGTTCATGGAGCGTGCGCTGAAGCGCGTCGAAGCGATCGTCCAGGGCGATCCGCTGGATCCGGCAACGATGATCGGTGCGCAGGCGTCGAGCGAACAGCTGGAGAAGATACTGAGCTACTTCGACATCGGCCGGAAAGAGGGGGCCGAGGTGCTGATCGGCGGCGAGCAGAACCATTTGCCCGGTGACCTTGCCGGCGGCTACTACGTCAAGCCGACGGTGTTCAAGGGCCACAACAAGATGCGTGTCTTCCAGGAGGAGATTTTTGGGCCGGTGGTTTCGGTGACGACCTTCAAGGACGACGACGAGGCCCTGTCGATCGCCAACGACACTCTCTACGGCCTCGGCGCCGGCATCTGGAGCCGTGACGCCAATCGCTGCTACCGCTTCGGCCGCGCCATCCAGGCCGGCCGCGTGTGGACCAACTGCTATCACGCCTATCCCGCGCATGCGGCATTTGGCGGCTACAAGCAGTCGGGCATCGGCCGCGAGACCCACAAGATGATGCTCGACCACTATCAGCAGACCAAGAACATGCTGGTCAGCTACAGCCCGAAGAAGCTCGGCTTCTTCTGATCGCCCGCAAAGGCGCACGATCAGGCGGTGCGGCCCACAGGCCGCGCCGCCGTACCGGCTTCCCGGGAGGATTTTTTGATGCTCGACAAGGTGTCCAAGGAAAAGGTTTCCGCAACGCCCGAAGCCGTGGCGTTTTTGGCCGAGATCATCGCCGATCACGGTCCGGTGCTGTTTCACCAGTCCGGTGGCTGTTGCGACGGCTCGTCGCCCATGTGCTATCCGCAAGGCGACTTCATCGTCGGCGACAATGACGTCATGCTGGGCGAGATCGGTGAGACGCCGGTCTATATCAGCGGCTCGCAATACGAAGTGTGGAAGCACACGGATCTCATCATCGACGTCGTGCCGGGCAGGGGTGGCATGTTCTCGCTCGACAATGGGCGCGAGAGACGGTTTTTGACGCGTTCCACGGTCTGTGTTGTCCCGGCAAACAATCGGGATTGACCGAACCGCCCTTGTGAGGGCAGTAAACTTCCATGTTCAATCTGCTTCTCGTTGTCGTCGGCGGTGGTATCGGCGCCGGCATTCGCCATCTCACCAACATGGGCGCACTGCGCCTTGCCGGGCCGAACTTCCCGTGGGGCACGATGGCGATCAATATTGTCGGCTCCTTTGCGATGGGCCTGTTCATCGCAGTGCTGGCGCGGCGCGGCGGATCGAATGAACTCAGGCTGTTCGTGGCCACCGGCATTCTTGGCGGCTTCACCACCTTCTCGGCCTTTTCGCTCGATTTCGCGACGCTGTGGGAGCGCGGCGCCACGCTGCCGGCATTCGGTTATGCCCTTGCCAGCGTCATTGGCGCCATTATCGCCCTGTTTCTGGGACTTTGGCTCGCAAGAACCGTTTCATAGTGCTATTGCCGCGCTAAAAGCAGGGCCGAGGCCCGCTCGGAAATGGATAAGCGAAAAAAACATGGCAGGCGTTGAACAGATCACGGTGGAGGCCGGCGAGGCGGGCATGCGGCTCGATCGCTGGTTCAAGACCCATTTCCCGGGCCTTGGCTTCGGCCATCTGCAGAAGCTCTTGCGCTCCGGCCAGATCCGCGTCGATGGCGGCCGGGTGAAGGCCGATACGCGTGTCGAGCCGGGCCAGATGGTTCGTGTGCCGCCGCTGGAAGTGGACAAGAAAGGCGAGAGCGCGCTCACCGGTCACTCGATCCGCAACCAGGGCGACGCCGATGTGCTCGCCAAGATGCTGATCCATGAGGATCCAAAAGTCTTCGTCTTCAACAAGCCGGCGGGTCTGGCCGTGCAGGGCGGCTCCGGCGTTACCCGCAATGTCGACGACATGCTGGAGGCCTGGCGCAACCAGAAGGGCGAGAAGCCGCGCCTGGTGCACCGGCTCGACCGCGACACGTCAGGCGTGCTGGTCGTCGCCCGCACAAGACTGGCCGCCATGAAGCTCGCCGAAGCGTTCCGCGCCCGCGAAACCAAGAAGACCTACTGGGCGCTGGTCAAGGGCGTGCCGCCGAAGCGCGAGGACAAGATCTCGACCTGGCTGATCAAGGAGCCGACGCCGGACGGCGACCGAGTGCGCGTCGCCAAGCATGGCGAAAAGGGCGCTGATCACGCCGTGTCCTACTACCGTGTCATCGAGCAGGCTGCCCAGACGATGACCTGGCTGGAGATGGAGCCCTACACCGGCCGTACTCACCAGCTTCGCGTCCATGCCGCCTATATCGGCTGCCCGATCATCGGTGACCCCAAATATTTCGAGGCCGACACCAATTGGGACTTTCCGGGCGGCATGCAGAACCGCCTGCACCTGCATGCGCGCCGCATCATCATCCCGCACCCGGACAAGGGTGTCATCGATGTCACCGCGCCGATGCCGCCGCATATGCGCCAGAGCTGGAACCTGATCGGCTTCGACGACGCCAGCGCATTGGACTAAACGGCGCTACAGCAACACAACAGGACGTCAGAATGCGCGATATCCTCAACGACCTCGAAGCGGGAAAACAGCTTTCCGATCCGGATCCGGTGCGCCGTGCCCAGATCCAGATGAAGACACATCTGCCGAAACGCTTCTACAAAGCCGTGTCGATCGCTCCGGTTGAGGATGGATTTGCCGTTCATCTCGACGGCAAGCCGGTGCGCACGCCGGGCAAGGCGCTGCTGGCACTGCCGACCGAAAAGGCGGCCGCTCTGGTCGCCGACGAGTTTGCCGCGCAAGGCGAAACCATCAACCCGGTGACGATGCCTGTGCTGCGGCTGGTCAATACGGCCATCGACGGCGTCGCCAGCGACCCGCAGGCGGTGCTGGAGGACATATTGCGCTTCGCCTCATCCGACCTTCTCTGCTACCGGGCCGACGCGCCGCAAGGGCTCGTCGACCGGCAGAACCAGCATTGGGACCCGCTGATCGACTGGGCGCGCGGCACGCTTGGCGCCCGCTTCAACCTCGCCGAGGGAATCATCCATGTCGAACAGCCGCGCGAGAGCATCGCCGTGCTCGGTATTCATCTTGCCCAGCGTGCCGAGCCGCTGCGGCTGGCCGCCATCCATGTCATGACCTCGCTGACAGGTTCGGCACTGCTGGCGCTGGCCGTCGATTTCGGCGAGCTCGACGGCGATGCGGCCTGGGCGGCCGGCCATGTCGACGAGGACTGGCAGATCGAGCAGTGGGGCCAGGATGCCGAGGCTATGGCGCGCCGCTCGGCCCGCAAGCGCGACATGATGGCCGCCGTGAGCCTTCTCGAAGCGCTCAAAGGCTGACACCAATTCTCCATCGATTTCGCACTGCACATTAGACCAAAGTCATAATCCCAAAGGCTCTCTGCCTTTCCCGGGTGCTTTCTGTCATTTCTTGCGCCGATGGCAGCACCTGAGTCCGCGCTCGGAGGAGAACGCGGACGAGGACGTGCAGCCTCGAAGAGGACGGGATCTCACGGGAGGACATATCAATGGCAATGGCATCGACCGCCGGCAGAGCAAGCGGCGGCATGACGCGGGAAGAGAAGAAAGTCATCTTCGCTTCCTCGCTCGGCACCGTTTTCGAATGGTACGATTTCTATCTCTACGGTTCGCTGGCCGCCTTCATCGGCGCCACTTTCTTCAGCCAGTATCCGGAAGCGACGCGCAACATCTTCGCGCTGCTGGCTTTCGCCGCAGGCTTCCTGGTGCGCCCGTTCGGCGCGCTGGTGTTCGGCCGTATCGGCGATCTCGTCGGCCGCAAATACACCTTTCTTGTCACCATCCTGATCATGGGCAGTTCGACGTTCCTGGTCGGCCTGCTTCCCGGTTCGGCGAGCTGGGGCATCGCGGCGCCCATCATCCTGGTTGGGCTTCGCATGCTGCAGGGCCTGGCTCTCGGCGGCGAATATGGCGGTGCGGCAACCTATGTCGCCGAGCACGCGCCCGACGACCGCCGTGGCTTCTACACCTCGTGGATTCAGACGACGGCAACGCTCGGACTGTTCCTGTCACTGCTGATCATCCTCGGCGTTCAGGCGATGTTGAGCAAGGAAGACTTCGCCGCCTGGGGCTGGCGCATTCCGTTCCTCGTCTCGGTTATCCTGCTCGGTATATCGGTCTGGATTCGGCTGACGCTGAGTGAATCGCCAACCTTCCAGCGCATGAAAGACGAGGGCAAGGGTTCCAAGGCTCCGCTGACGGAAGCCTTCGGGCAGTGGAAGAATGCCAAGATTGCCATCCTGGCCCTTCTTGGCCTGACCGCCGGCCAGGCCGTGGTCTGGTATTCCGGCCAGTTCTACGCACTGTTCTTCCTGCAGAACGTGCTCAAGGTCGACCTGCAGACGGTCAACATCCTGATTGCCATCGCCTTAGGGCTCGGTTCCATCTTCTTTGTCGTCTTCGGCTGGCTCTCCGACAAGATCGGCCGCAAGCCGATCATCATGGCGGGGCTGGCTCTGGCGATCTTCACCTACTTCCCACTGTTCAAGGCATTGACCTGGGCGGCCAATCCGACGCTGGCAGCCGCGCAGCAGAACACGCGTGCGACGGTTACCGTGGCGCCCGGCGACTGCAAGTTCCAGTTCAATCCGGTCGGCACGGCGAAGTTCACCACGTCGTGTGACATCGCCACGTCGTTCCTGGCCAAGAGCTCGGTGCCGTATGACATCGTCACCAGCGCGGCGCCTGGGACCGCGGCAACGGTGAAGGTCGGCAATGAGACGGTCGAATCCTACGACGCCATCGCCGCCGGCGATCAGGCCAAGGCCAAGGACGGCGCCTTCACCAAGGCGGTCAACATGGCACTCAAGGATGGCGGCTATCCGCTGAAGCGCGCCGCTTCAAAGGTCGCCGACCAGAAACTTGACGCCTTCGTCGCGGCCAATCCCGAACTGAAGCTTGATGCTGTCGCCATTCGCGCCGGCGAGAAGGCGACGGTTCCGGTCGCCCAGGCGGTCAAGGACAAGGTGCTGACGGCCGATGAAGCCGCTGGCGCCACCGACGTGACCGTCTACAGCATTCCAGCGTCCGGCGCGTTCGCCATGTTTGCCGACCCCGCGCAGGTCAACTGGACAAAGGTCGTCGGCATTCTGTTCATCCTGATCCTCTACGTGACCATGGTTTACGGACCGATCGCGGCGATCCTGGTCGAGATGTTCCCGACCCGCATCCGCTATACCGGCATGTCGCTGCCCTATCATATCGGCAATGGCTGGTTCGGCGGCCTGCTTCCGGCGACAGTCTTCGCCTTGAGTGCAGCCAAGGGCGACATCTACTATGGTCTCTGGTACCCGATCGTGATCGCGGCGATGACGCTGATCATCGGCATGATCTTCGTCAAAGATACGCTGGGAACCGACCTGCACGCCAAGCAGTAGCCGACAGCTCCAGAGACAAAGAAAAAGCCCGGCGCGAGCGATCGCGCCGGGCTTTCCGATTCATCAGAAGCGAAGGAAGAGTTCAGCTCTTCCGGTCGTGTTGCGCTTCCTCGATGGCGGCCTCGTGGTACCAGCCGCTGCCGAAATCCGAGAGATGATCGCGCATGGAGGCAAGCTCTGCCGCGAACTTAGCCTTTCCGCTTAAATTTGAGGCAGAAAGACGGGCTGCCACCGGGAACATCAGGATTTTGGCCGACGGACGGGCAGAAACGATTTCCATGGACGGGCTCCTTTCTTTTGCCGAAGCTTGTCGATTCAGCTTTCCAGCAAGATAGGTCCTGCAATCCGTTTAGGCAAGATGCCTAAAGAAAGATCAGTATTTGCCTGTTATTTAAGCATATTTAGCTGTTGATCGATCCCGACGCATTGCTTAGACGGCTTGGCCGCATCGCCGGGATGAATGGGCACTTTTGACGCACCCCGCGCAGCGGAAATGGCACATGACTTGCATTTTATCGACCGGCAGCCGGCCTGCCGGATGGCTCGGCATGCGCCGGCGCTATCCAGCTTCGGTGATCAAGCAACGAGAGGCTCTAGAATGACGAAATACAAGCTCGAGTACATTTGGCTCGATGGATATACCCCGGTCCCCAATCTGCGCGGCAAGACCCAGATCAAGGAATTCGCCGAATTCCCGACGCTCGAGCAGCTGCCTCTGTGGGGCTTCGACGGCTCCTCGACCCAGCAGGCCGAAGGCCACAGCTCCGATTGCGTGCTGAAGCCGGTCGCGGTGTATCCGGACCCGGCCCGCACCAATGGCGTGCTGGTGATGTGCGAAGTCATGATGCCCGATGGCGTCACGCCGCATGCGTCCAACAAGCGCGCCACCATCCTCGATGACGAGGGCGCCTGGTTCGGCTTCGAACAGGAATATTTCTTCTACAAGGACGGCCGCCCGCTCGGCTTCCCCGAGAGCGGCTACCCCGCGCCCCAGGGTCCGTACTACACCGGCGTCGGCTACTCGAATGTCGGCTCCGTCGCACGCCAGATCGTCGAGGAGCATCTCGATCAGTGCCTTGCGGCCGGCATCAACCACGAAGGCATCAACGCCGAAGTGGCCAAGGGCCAGTGGGAATTCCAGATTTTCGGCAAAGGCTCCAAGAAGGCCGCCGACCAGATGTGGATGGCCCGCTATCTGATGCAGCGCCTGACCGAGAAGTACGAAATCGACATCGAATACCACTGCAAGCCGCTCGGCGACACCGACTGGAACGGTTCGGGCATGCACGCCAACTTCTCGACCGCCTATATGCGCGAAGTCGGCGGCAAGGCCTATTTCGAAGCGCTCATGGCTGCCTTCGACAAGAACCTGATGGATCACATCGCCGTCTACGGCCCGGACAACGACAAGCGTCTGACCGGCAAGCACGAGACCGCGCCGTGGAACAAGTTCAGCTACGGCATCGCCGACCGCGGCGCCTCGATCCGCGTCCCGCACTCCTTCGTCAAGAACGACTACAAGGGCTATCTGGAAGACCGCCGTCCAAACTCGCAGGGTGACCCCTACCAGATCGCCTCGCAGATCCTGAAGACGATCGCCTCGGTGCCGGCCAGCGCGCAGGTTTCGGCGGCCGCGTAAGCATTCGACGCGGCGTAGATCTGAGTGTCTACGCCGTGGCCCGTTCTTCCCCTATCAGCGGCTGATCAAAGAAAAACCCCGGCGTCTCCGCCGGGGTTTTTCTTTGTCGCTTAGGCGGTCCGCTCAGACCGAATAGTACATGTCGTATTCGACCGGATGCGGGGTCATTTCGAAGCGCATCACTTCGGCCATCTTGAGCTCGATATAGCTGTCGATCTGGTCGTCGTCGAAGACGCCGCCGGCTTTCAGGAAGCCGCGGTCCTTGTCGAGGCTCTGCAGGGCTTCGCGCAGCGAGCCGCAGACGGTCGGGATCTTCTTCAGCTCCTTCGGCGGCAGGTCGTAGAGATCCTTGTCCATCGGCTGTCCCGGGTGGATCTTGTTCTTGATGCCGTCGAGGCCGGCCATCAGCATGGCTGCAAAGGCGAGGTAGGGGTTCGCGCCCGGATCGGGGAAGCGGACCTCGACGCGCTTGGCCTTCGGCGACGAGCCGAACGGAATACGGCAGGAGGCCGAGCGGTTGCGCGCGGAATAAGCCAGCAGCACCGGCGCTTCATAGCCTGGCACCAGGCGCTTGTAGGAGTTGGTCAGCGGGTTGGTGAAGGCGTTGATCGCCTTGGCGTGCTTGATGATGCCGCCGATGTAGAACAGGCAGCTCTCCGACAGGCCGGCATATTCGTTGCCGGCGAAGGTCGGCTTGCCATTCTTCCAGATCGACTGGTGGACGTGCATGCCCGAGCCGTTGTCGCCGAAGATCGGCTTCGGCATGAAGGTGGCCGTCTTGCCATAGGCATTGGCAACCTGGTGGACGACGTATTTGTAGATCAGCATCTTGTCGGCGTTGCGCACCAGCGTGTCGAACTTGATGCCGAGCTCGTGCTGAGCGGCGGCGACTTCGTGATGGTGCTTTTCGACCCGCACGCCCATTTCGGCGAGCACGGTCAGCATCTCCGAGCGCATGTCCTGGGCGCTGTCGATCGGCGGCACCGGGAAATAGCCGCCCTTGATGCGCGGGCGGTGGCCAAGGTTGCCGGTCTCGTAGTCGGTGTCGTCGTTGGACGGCAATTCGGTGGAGTCGAGCTTGAAGCCGGTGTTGTAGGGATCGGCCTTGTACTTGACGTCGTCGAAGACGAAGAACTCGGCTTCCGGGCCGACATAGATGGTGTCGCCGATGCCTTCAGCCTTCATGTAGGCCTCGGCCTTCTTGGCGGTGCCGCGCGGGTCGCGGTTGTAGGATTCGCCCGAAACCGGATCAAGGATGTCGCACAGGATGACCATGGTCGACTGCGCGAAGAACGGGTCCATGTGCACGGTATCAGGATCGGGCATCAGCACCATGTCGGACTCGTTGATCGCCTTCCAGCCGGCGATGGACGAGCCGTCGAACATCACGCCATCGGCGAACATGTCTTCCTCGACCTCGATGACATCCATCGTCACGTGCTGCAGCTTGCCCTTCGGATCGGTGAAGCGCAGATCGACGAACTTCACGTCGTTGTCCTTGATCTGCTTCATGATGTCTTTGGCTGTCGTCATGTCATTTCTTCCCTGTCTGATGACGTTTCGAGGAGTTATCGGAAATCAGATACCGAGATATCTGAAATCAGAAACCTCAGACGGCGTCCATCCCCGTTTCGCCAGTACGGATACGAACGACTTCCTCGATGTTGGAAACGAAGATCTTGCCGTCGCCGATGCGGCCGGTCTGGGCCGCCTTGCGGATGGCCTCGATCGCGCCTTCGACCGCGTCGTCGCCGAGCACGACTTCGATCTTCACCTTGGGCAGAAAGTCGACGACATATTCGGCGCCGCGATAGAGTTCGGTGTGGCCCTTCTGGCGACCGAAGCCCTTGGCCTCGGTCACGGTGATGCCCTGCAGTCCGGCCTCCTGAAGCGCTTCCTTCACTTCGTCGAGCTTGAACGGCTTGATGATCGCTTCGATCTTTTTCATGTAAAAAGTGGCCTCCACTGCCAGAAAGACGGGTTGTGCGCCCCGCTTGCGCCTCCATCAAGCACGAACTGTGCCAATTTCAGCTGAAACGAGGCGCTGTCACGCGATTTCAACGCCATACCACCCTGGGATGCACATTCACGTCATCCACTGCTTTGGATGCGGCACGGGTATTTAGAGCCTACACATTGCCGGTCCTTGCGTCCGCACAAAAATTGGGCAGACCGCGCATTTTGCGGGCAGTTGCGGACTGCCCTGAAAGGATTGGCGGCTAACTGTACTGTTGTTCTCGCCGTTTGCTTCGAACCGAAAACTGGACAATGCTCGCCTGGGATGAGGGGAGACTGACCGAGATGCGGATCGGCAATCCATGAGCAACGAACTTCTGTTTCCGGCCGAAATGGCCGAGGCCGACCGGTTGGCAATTGCCACTGGGCCGCTCGATGGCATCGGCCTGATGCGGCGCGCCGGCGAAGCGGTCGCTGCGGTGGTGCTGGCGCGCTATCCCCAGGCGAGCCGCGTGCACGTGCTGTGCGGCCCCGGCAACAATGGCGGCGATGGCTATGTCATTGCTCGCATCCTGGCAACCAGTGGCGTCGACACGGCCATCTGGGCATCCGGTGCGCCAAGGCCGGGAACAGATGCCGCGCTTGCCGCGGCCGAATGTCCGATCAAACCTCGGCCCCTGTCGGAATTTGCCGCCGAGGTCGGCTCGATCGTGGTCGACGCGCTTTACGGAGCAGGGTTGTCCAAACCGCTGTCCGGCGAGGACGCCAGGGCGGTTGAAGTTGCGACAGAGCTGGGCCTGCCTGTCGTCGCCGTCGATTTGCCTTCAGGTGTTTCCGGCGAAAGCGGTGACATTCTTGGCCGGGCATTCCGGGCTCAGGTCACGGTGACGTTTGCGCGAAGAAAGCCGGGCCATCTGCTGTTGCCGGGACGCGAACGCTGCGGCGAAATCGTGCTCGCCGACATCGGCATTGGCGACGGGGTCATCGCGCAGCTCAAGTCGCAGACTTTCGAGAACAGGCCGGCGGTGTGGTTGAAGGAATTCCCGGTTCCGGCCATCGATGCCCACAAATACAAGCGTGGCCATGTCGGCGTCTTTTCCGGTGGACCGAGCGCGACGGGCGCTGCACGATTGTCGGCGATGGCCGCCGCCAGAAGCGGGGCAGGGGCGGTGACGGTGCTGTCGCCAGCCAATGCCATGCAGGTCAACGCCATGCATCTGACCTCGATCATGTTGCGCGAGGCCGATGCTATCGAGGACGTGCACGACTTTCTTGGCGATCGCCGGTCGTCTAGCTTCGTGCTTGGCCCGGGCTTTGGTGTCGGCGACAAAGCGCGCGATTTCGCCCTCGCCGTGCTTGCCCGAACACGGCGGGACGGCGGTGTCGAAGGGCTGGTGCTCGATGCCGACGGCATCACGTCCTTCCGCAACGCGAGCTCTACACTGTTCGAGGCAGCCAGCAGGCTGGATGCGCCAGCACTGATCATGACGCCGCATGAGGGTGAGTTCGACCGACTGTTCCCTGACATCACTGACAACAAAAGCCTGTCAAAGCTCGCCAAGGCCCGCTCGGCAGCGGCGCGCGCCAATGCCACTGTCATTTACAAGGGCGCCGACACGGTGATCGCGGCGCCTGACGGTCGAGCCGCGATCAACAGCAACGGCGCGCCCTGGCTCGCCACCGCCGGATCGGGGGACGTGCTGGCGGGCATTATTGCCGGGCTCCTGGCGCAAGGCATGCCAGCGTTCGAAGCGGCCTGCGCGGCGGTGTGGATCCATGCCGAGGCCGGCAGTCGGTTCGGGCCAGGCTTGATCGCCGAGGATCTGACACTGGCGCTGCTGCCGGTGCTGCGCGAGCTTGTCGGCGGTCACGGTGGAGCTGTCGAATGAACCGCTGGCTCGCGCTGCTTGTCGCGCTCTTCGCTGCCGTCTTCATGGCGCATGCCGCTCGCGCCGAAGGCCCGGTGACCATCGTCGACGATCCCGCCGTTCTCACAGCACTGGACGCCAAGGGTTTTGGCTTCGCCGGCATTTTCGGCGTCGATGGCACCGGCGACCTGAAAACGCTCTACGACAAGGCGCCGGCCTATCATGCGATCACCGAAATGGTGGGCGCCGATATTGCCGCGCTGCGGGCTGAGATGAAGGCCGGCGGGCGGACGCTCTATGAGGTCACCGACGGCAATGTCGGCCGCATCATGGACATGCGCTGGCTGAAGACGGATGCCGCGCGCTTTCGTTTGGTCGGCGTCGTCAACCGGCTCGACCGGCGCGATTTCGCCGCGCTGAAGGGCGACAAGAGTTGCGGCGAGGTGCGTTTCATCTACCGCCTTGCCTACAGCTTCAAGAAAAGCGGCAAGGTTCTGGCCTCACGCCTGCCGTTCAATTTCAACGCCGTCTACAGTGTTGCACCCGATGCCGATGGCGGCTGCGTCGGCGTTGCCGGACGCTGGACACCGCAACTCGACGAAAACGTCGATGCCGGCTGGCTGGCCGGTGGTCCGCTGGAACCGGAGGAACTCACCTTCAAGCAGCTTGAGCTTAACGCGCAAGTGGTGCGCTTTCCCTCGGGACAGGAGACCGAGTTCGGCGGGCAGGCGGCCTATCTCCTGCGTATCTTCGGCATCGACGGCGAGACGGTCAGCGAGAAGCCGCTGGAAAACACGCCCGATGTGGCACGGCTTTCGGAAGATGCGGCGCTGAAGGCAAAGCTCGCCGCCTATGTCAGCGCCGATGTCGCGGCGGTCGATCTCGGCGTCTACGAAATCCCCGACGAATTTTTGGCGAAGAAGGTGATCTCTTGGTCGACCTTCGGCAGCGCCAGGCAGGCCAATCACCCGTTCACGCCGCTCTATCAGCCCGCGGATTTCGCCGGGCTCGACTATTCCACCTTGAAGCTGGTGCGCACACCGGAGGCATTGGTCGAGCGGCTGGACAATGGCGCCTGCCAAGGTTGCCATCAGGCCGGCTCCACCGCCGGCTTTCATTTCATCGGCCGCGACGACAAGACGACCTCGCCGCTCAACCGCATCGAGGTCGGCATCTCGCCGCATCTGCATGCTGAGATTCCGCGGCGCGAAGCCTGGCTGCGTGCCACGATCGACGGCAAGGAGCCGAACCGTTTTCGCCCACTGTCGTTTGCGCCACCGGCTGCATGGAAGGACGCCAGCGAGGTCGATTACGCGCCGGCCGGTATGGCGATGCCGTGCCTGATGCCGGAGGACGCAAAGCGCTTTGGCGCAACCTGGCAATGCGGCGGCGGCACCGTCTGCACGCCGCTGGCCACCGCGTCAGGCGTGCGGACCAAGCTGGCGCAATGCCTGCTGCCCAAGGACAGCAAGCAGATGTTTTCCGGCCATCCTTGCCTGACCGGCTCGATCGCCAGCAATGAGACGCAGCCTTTCAACGACCGCTACAAAATCACCGGTCAATTCGCGGCCTTCGCACCGGACGTTTCGCGCACCGCCTATACCTGCCGACCGCCGAAGATCGGCGTGCCGGCCGGCATCGCCTATCGCGGCTGCGACGACAAGGACCGCAGCTTCGCCGCCTTCAAGGCCGGCAAGCCGATGCCGAACGAGATTTGCGGGCTGGTCGGCGGCAAGAAGTTCGACACTTGCGTGGCGACCAACAATTTCGACCAGTGCCTCGGCGGTGCGGTCAATCGCGGCAACCGGCCGGCCTGCGATGCCGAGCATTTCTGCCGCGAGGATTATATGTGCCAGTCGCTGCCGCCCGACACGCCCGGCATTTCAAAAGTGAAAGGCATCGGCTTCTGTTCGCCAACCTATTTCATTTTTCAGATGCGCATCGACAACCACGCGACACCGTGGGGCAGTGTCCGCCCGACCATGGGGGCAGGGTTCGGGGCGGCGGAAGAGGAATGAGTGTTCGATAGCTACCGCTGATTGACCGCCTCACAATGGGATGTTGTCGTGCTTCTTCCAGGGGTTCTGCATGTCCTTGTTGCGCAGCATGCGCAGCGCCCGCGCGATGCGGCGGCGGGTCGAGTGCGGCATGATCACCTCGTCGACATAGCCGCGCTCGGCGGCGACGAAGGGCGACAGGAAGCGATCCTCGTAAGCCTTTGTAT
The DNA here is from genome assembly GCF_056402815.1 of Mesorhizobium sp. P3_B5. Lineage (NCBI taxonomy): Bacteria > Pseudomonadati > Pseudomonadota > Alphaproteobacteria > Hyphomicrobiales > Phyllobacteriaceae > Mesorhizobium > Mesorhizobium sp. P3_B5. The sequence continues at coordinate 35,785 of NZ_JBFUGR010000017.1, forward strand.
GGGCTGCGATCTTTTCGGCGTCGCCAATGTCCTTGCGGTAGATGATCTCGACCGCGCCCCTGGCGCCCATCACTGCGATCTGTGCTGTCGGCCAGGCGTAGTTCATGTCGCCGCGCAGGTGCTTTGAGGCCATCACGTCATAGGCGCCGCCATAGGCCTTTCTGGTGATGACCGTGATCTTCGGCACGGTCGCCTCGGCATAGGCAAACAAGAGCTTGGCGCCGTGCTTGATCAGGCCGCCATATTCCTGCGCGGTGCCGGGCAGGAAGCCGGGGACGTCGACGAAAGTGACGAGGGGAATCGAAAAACAGTCGCAGAAGCGTACGAAGCGTGCGGCCTTGCGGCTAGCGTCGGAATCGAGCACGCCGGCCAGCACCATTGGCTGGTTGGCGACGAAGCCGACGGTGCGGCCCTCGATGCGGCCAAAACCGGTGACGATGTTTTTGGCAAAGTTTTGCTGGATCTCGAAGAAGTCGCCTTCGTCGGCGACCTTCAGGATCAGCTCCTTGATGTCGTAGGGTTTGTTGGCGTTGTCGGGGATCAGCCGGTCGAGCGACAGGTCGTGATCGGTGACCGACTGGTAGCACTCGATCTCGGGCAGTTCAGACGTGTTGGAGGCTGGCAGCAGGTCGACCAGCCGGCGCATCTGCAGCAGCGCCTCGACATCGTTGTCATAGGCGCCGTCGGCGATCGAGGATTTGGTCGTGTGCACGGAAGCGCCGCCGAGGCTCTCGGCGGTCACCGTCTCGTTGGTGACGGTCTTCACCACATCCGGCCCGGTGACGAACATGTAGGAGGTGTCGCGGACCATGAAGATGAAGTCGGTCATGGCAGGTGAATAGACGTCACCGCCGGCGCAAGGGCCCATTATGAGCGAGATCTGCGGGATGACGCCGGACGCCAGAACATTGCGCTGAAAAATCTCGGCGTAGCCGCCAAGCGCCGCCACGCCTTCCTGGATGCGGGCGCCGCCGGCGTCGTAAAGGCCGATGATCGGCGCGCGGTTGCGCAGCGCCATCTCCTGCACCTTGATGACCTTTTCGGCGTGGGCCTCGGAGAGCGAGCCGCCGAACACGGTAAAGTCCTTGGCGAAGAGGTAGACCGGGCGGCCGTTGACCGTGCCCCAGCCGGTGACGACGCCATCGCCGGCGATCTTGGTCTTCTCCATGCCGAAATCGGTCGAGCGATGTTCGACATACATATCGAACTCCTCGAACGAGCCCTCGTCGAGAAACACTTCGATGCGTTCACGGGCGGTGAGCTTGCCCTTGCTGTGCTGGGCGTCGATGCGAGCCTGGCCGCCGCCCATCCGGGCGATCTCGCGGCGGCGCTCGAGTTCCTTCAGCACGTCCTTCATGGTCGGTCCCCCCAAACGGAAAGCTTGTGTTTTGTGGTAATGATGCCCGCAAGCGAGCGCAAGCGCCGCTTTCGCGGTCGATTTGCTGCGCTGCAGCATGACGCCCCTTGCATTCCGGGGCGAACTCAGCCATATGCAGCCCATAGGCGCTTGGGCCGGGAGATTCCGGCCTTCTCGACAAATGAGACTGGTTGCGTCTGTTTTCCCTCTTTCCGGTTGTTCGGCAAGGTGGCGGAAAAGCCCCGTGGCATGATGCCTGCGGGCACGACAGCGCAGCCGAGTGGACGTTAGCGTCCGCCCGCCTTGTCGTTTCATATCAATTTTTTCGACGGCAGGTTGCGCCCTGCCGCCATTGATGTTTGCGGCCAGGAGCCGCGTGAAAGAAGACTATTTTGACCAACGAAAACACTTTGGCCGGTAACACCGCTTTGACCGGCAACACTTCGGAACTCACCGGTTTCGCAGCACTTGGAATCACGGGCGCGCTGCTCAAGGCCACCCACGCCGCCGGCTTCACCGAACCGAAGCCGATCCAGACCCAGGCGATCCCGCCGCAGCTCGAAGGCCGCGACATTTTCGGTATCGCCCAGACCGGCTCCGGCAAGACCGCGGCGTTCGCGCTGCCGATCCTGTCGAAGATCATTGCGCTCGGCACCAAGCGCCGGCCGAAGACGGCGCGTGCGCTGATCCTGGCGCCGACCCGCGAACTCGCCGTACAGATCGAAGACATGATCAAGCTGCTCGCCAAGGGCGCGCATGTCTCGACCGCACTCGTGCTTGGCGGCGTCTCGCGCTTCAGCCAGGTGAAGAAGGTTGCGCCCGGCGTCGACATCCTGATCGCCACACCCGGCCGCCTGACCGACCTGGTGCGCGAAGGCGATCTCATTCTCTCCGACACCAAATGGCTGGTGCTGGACGAGGGCGACCGCATGCTCGACATGGGCTTCATCAATGACGTCAAGCGCATCGCCAAGGCGACCGCGCCGGACCGTCAGACGGTGCTGTTCTCGGCGACGATGCCGGCCGAAATCGCCGAACTGGCGAAAGGCCTGTTGAAGAACCCGATCCGCGTCGAAGTCGCCCCGCACAGCACTGCAGCGGCCGAGATCGTTCAGGGCGTTGTCTTTGCCCGCACCAAGCAGAAGCGCCAGGTGCTGTCGACAATGCTCGCCGACGAGGCAATGAAATCCGTCATCATCTTTTCGCGCACCAAGCATGGTGCCGACCGGGTGACCAAGGACCTCGAGCGCGACGGCTTCAAGGCCGCCGTCATCCATGGCAACAAGTCGCAGAACGCCCGCCAGAAGGCGCTCAACGATTTCCGCGAGGGTTCGGTGCGCATTCTGGTGGCAACCGATATCGCGGCGCGCGGCATCGACGTGCCCGGCATCAGCCATGTGGTGAATTTCGACCTGCCGGATGAGGCGGAAAGCTATGTCCACCGCATCGGCCGCACCGGCCGTAACGGCATGGACGGCATTGCGATCACGCTTTGCGATCCGTCGGAAAACAGCAAGCTGCGCCAGGTCGAGCGCATCATCCGCACCAAGCTGCCGATCGTTGCCGACCATCTCGGCAACCCCGATCCGCAGCGCAATCCGGCTGAAAAGAACGAGCGCTTCGAGCCGGCCAATGATCGCAACGACCGTAACGGCCGTCGCGACGGCAGGCGACCCGGTGGCCACAGCAACGGCAAGCCGCGCTTCGGCGACAAGCCGGCCTTTGCCGGTGAGCGCAAGCCGGAAGGCGCCAAGCCCTTCAAGGGCAACAACAAGCGCCGCTTCGGCGGCAAGCGGCCCGCGGCGCGGGCTGCGTAAGCAGAGCTAGTTGCGACCGGCCGAGCCTAAGGGCTTGGCTTCGCTGAAAAGAAAAAGGGCGACCGGAGCGATGCTTCGGTCGCCCTTTCGTTTCGCGGGACGCGCATCGTTTCGACGTGGCGGACAAGCTATTGCGTGATCGCCTCGACCCAAACGACGATCCGCTGCGCCAGGAACGCCGTGGTCGATGGCGACAGCGCGTCGCCGGCAATGACGTGGTCGTCGGGGTCGCCGTTGTCGTCGACCGGCACCAGTTCGTGCGCGCCGCCCCAGCGCCCGGCGATTTCTCGGGTACGGTCTTCGCGCACCACCTTGTCGGAATCCGAAAAAATGAACAAAGCCGGGATGGTCGCCTTCTCCACCGGCGCTCTATAGGCAAGTTCGGTCAGCGCCTGCATCGGCAAGGTCGCTTCGATCGGGTAGCGGTAGGTCCAGAATCTTTCGTGCAGCGCGTTGCGCGGCACGAAGGCGTGCTCCTTGCCGGCGACCAGCCTGGCGATCTGTTTCCCCCACGGCATAGTCAGAAGCTCGGCGCCCGACGCCTTGACGCCGAAGTTCGGCGAAATGAACGCGATCGCGGCAACGCCATCAGACGCGCCTGGCTGCGTTGCAGCCCACACCGCCAGCGAGCCGCCGGTCGAGGTGCAGATGACGATCACCTTGTCGCCGATCGCCCGGCCGATGGCGAGTGCCTCCTCATAGTCGTTGATCCAGGCGTTGACACTGCCTTGCGTCATCGCGGCACCGTCCTGTCCGTGACCGGTGAGGCGGGTGTAGAAAAGATTGGCGTCGAGTTGGTCGGCGACGTCATCGGGCAGCGGACGAACCTCGCCCTTCGACGCCGAAAAGCCGTGGATATAGACGATCGCCAGCGGCGTTTTGGCGTGAACCATCGGATTGGCCCAGATGATCTCTTTCTCGAGCCCGTCGCGAATTCCCGGCACGGCGGCCTCTTCGCGCGCCAGATACGCCTGCGGATCGTCGCCGATCCCCTTGGGATCGAAGCGGATCGTTGTGTCGACAGGGACGCGCGGGCCAAGCACGAAGGCCAAAGCGAGGACGACCAGCAGGCCCAGTACCGCAAGCACGATCCGTCGCCCCATCGCAGACTCCACGCAAGACTTGCCAACCTATGGCTGTGATTGCAAACAGACAATTGGCATCCCGCCGATGATGGGATCGCCAAATTTTACGAACGGCTCTATTCGCTCGGCGGCTTGCGGTCGTAATTGAGCGGTCGCGCCTGCCAGTGGGTCGCGGTGCTGATGAACCATCGGCAGAACGGCCTCGGCAGGATGCTGAGCAACTTCAGGCCCCAGCTCAGCCGGCGCGGAAACGTGACTTCGAAGCCGCCGGATCTGATGCCTTTGGCCATACGCCGCGAAGCACGGTTCACCGGCATCAGGCCGGGCATCGGCAGCATGTTCTTTTCCGTCAGCGGCGTGTCGATGAAGCCCGGATTCATCACCTGGATGCGGACATTCATCTTGTCGAAATCGTATTTCAGCGATTCGGCCAGGATGTTGATCGCTGCCTTGGTGCCGCCATAGGCGGCCGTGGTCGGCCAGCCGAAATAGGCGGTGACGGAACCGACCAAGACGACATGGCCGCGGGCGCGGACGCGCATGCGTTCGATGACCGGCACCAGGCCGTTGATGATGCCGAAATAATTGACGTCGAAAGACCGGTGGAAATCGCGGATGGCGAGGTCTTCGCCGGGGGTCGCGACATAATTTCCGGCGTTGAACACGGCTAGCACGATTGGGCCGAGATCTTTCTCGATCGCCGCGACCGTCCTGGCCATGCGCTTCTCGTCGGTGACGTCGCAGGGGTAGGCCGTGACGCGACCCGGCATCTGCGCCGTCTCGACAACAAGTGTGTCGATCGGGTCGTCATCAAGCGCCGTCACCGCGACGGCGTACCCTTGCGCCGCGAGATCCTTGGCCAGGGAACGGCCGATGCCGCTGCTGCCGCCGGTGATCCAGGCGACGCCGTGTTTCGGGTTGGCCCGATAGAGTGTCATGCTGCGCCCTGCGAAACTGTTGCTAGTGCTCTAGCGGCGAAGGAATTGAATGAAAAGAGCGCTTTTCTGCACATGGTTGAAATGAATGCCGGGGCGCAGCCGCCGTTTCAGAAAATTGCAGTGCCCGAAATGCGACTGTGCCAGTCGATTCTTGCCTTGAAACCGAAGCTTCGGGTTTCTAGGGTTCCGCCGCACGCTACATAAGGAATCCTTGATGCCCCGTTCTGTGATCGACGCGATCGGCAACACGCCCCTGATCCGCCTCAACAAGGCCTCGGAAGAGACCGGCTGCGAGATACTGGGCAAGGCCGAGTTCATGAACCCGGGCCAGTCGGTCAAGGACCGTGCCGGCCTGTTCATCATCCGCGATGCTGAACAGCGCGGGCTGCTGAAGCCGGGTGGCGTCATCGTCGAGGGAACCGCCGGGAATACCGGCATCGGCTTGACGCTGGTCGCCAAGGCGCTGGGATACCGCACCGTCATCGTCATTCCCGATACGCAGAGCCAGGAGAAGAAGGACACGATCAAACTGCTCGGCGCCGAGCTGATCGAAGTGCCCGCCGTGCCCTACAAGAACCCGAACAACTACGTGAAACTGTCGGGCCGCCTGGCCGAGCAGATGGCGCGGTCGGAGCCGAAGGGTGCGATCTGGGCCAACCAGTTCGACAATGTCGCCAATCGCGATGGCCATATCCGCACCACGGCGCAGGAGATCTGGAACCAGACTGGCGGCAAGGTCGATGGTTTCGTCTCGGCAGTCGGCTCCGGCGGTACGCTGGCCGGCGTCGCTTCCGGGCTCAAGGCCAAAAGCAAGAACGTCAAGATTGCGCTCGCCGATCCGCTGGGCGCGGCGCTCTACAGTTTTTACACCAGCGGCGATCTGAAATCCGAGGGCAGCTCGATTACCGAAGGCATCGGGCAGGGGCGGATCACCGCCAACCTCGAGGGCTTTACGCCCGATTTCTCCTTCCAGGTTCCGGATGAGGAGGCGCTGCCGATCGTGTTCGACCTGATCCAGGAGGAGGGCCTGTGCGTCGGCGGCTCGACCGGCATCAACATTGCCGGCGCGATCAGGCTGGCCCGTGAATTGGGTCCCGGCCACACCATCGTGACCATCCTTTGCGACTACGGCACGCGCTATCAGTCAAAACTGTTCAATCCAGAGTTCCTGCGCGAGAAGAACCTGCCGGTGCCGGGCTGGATGGACGAGCGCAGCACGATTTCGGTGCCGTTCGAGAAGGACGTGTGATGGCGCACAAGACCGAAGCGCTGTTTCGCGACGACGCCTATCTCAGGACGGCTGAGGCAATGGTCGTCGCCGTCAACGACCGCGGCGGCATTATTTTGGACCGTACAATCTTCTACGCCACGTCGGGTGGCCAGCCGGGTGACACCGGTACGCTGGAGCGCGCCGACGGCAGCCGCATCGCCATCGCCGCCACCATCACCGGCGAGACCAAGGACGAAATCATCCATGTGCCGGCGCCGGAGCAGACGGTTCCTGCCGTTGGCGAGCGGCTGAAACTCGTCATCGACTGGGAGCGGCGGCACCTCTTGATGCGCATGCATGCCGCCTGCCATTTGCTCACCGTCGTCTGCCCGTTCCCGATCACCGGCGCTTCGGTTTCCGAGGATGACAGCCGTGTCGACTTCGACGCTCCGGATGCCGGTTTCACCAAAGAGGATGTGACCGCAGGCCTGATGGAACTGGTGCGGGCCGATCATCCGATCTTTGTCGGGCTGATCACCGACGAAGAACTGGCAGCCAATCCCGGGCTGGTGAAATCCAAGAATGTCCGCCCGCCTGTCGGTACCGGCAAGATCCGCCTGGTCTGTATTGGCGAGAATGCTTCGATCGACAGCCAGCCTTGCGGCGGCACGCATGTGACAAGCACTGGCGAAGTCGGCGAGATCCATATCGGCAAGATCGAAAAGAAGGGCCGCGAGAACCGGCGCTTCCGCATACGCTTTGGACCGATGCCGGCGGGTTAAGGCAGGCTACAGCGGGCCTTTCGCAAACACCTCGTCTATAGTTCCACCCCAATGGAATCGGGATGGGGCTCTATCTTCTTGTTTGAGCATGATCTTTCCCGAAAACCGGATTCCGCTTTTCGGGATCATGCTCGATCAGGCAAGATGGCGGAAACTGGAAGGCGGTCGCGCCACCCACGCTTCGATCTGCTCTGTGACGAACTTGGCTGCCTGATGGTGGATGAAATGACCGGCGCCGGGCAACGCTATCAGTGAGCTCACGTTGTCGACCTCGCGGAACGTGCCGTCAAAGGCGCTGGCTGGAACATAGGGATCGTCGGTGCCGAACAGGACCAGGGTTGGCGCCTTTACGAGAGGCAGTTGCCCGATATCGGGCACTCTGCCAAGCGGTATGTTTGCCCTGTAGTAGCCCAGCATTGCTTCCGGATCGGATCGCCTGAGCGCGTCTATCAAGGCCTGCCTGTCCTGCGGATCGTTAACCCATGTGGCGAGTTCGTCTATGTTCAGCATCTGGGCCGCGCCGGGGACCTGGAAACGGCGTATGTACCCCGTGATCTCGGCATTGGCCGGATCGGCAATGGCACGCAGATGGTTGCGCGGGTGCGGCGTCGACAGCAGGATGAGATGGCGCACGACCTGCGGCACGCGTATGGCCAGCCACCACGCGATGATGCCGCCCCAGTCATGGCCGACAATCGCGGCCTGGGTCAGCTTTTCCGCTGCAAGAACGGCGAGCACGTCGTTGACCAGGTGTGTCAGCACATAGTTGCCGTGGCCCTGCGGCGCATCGCTTTGTCCGAAACCCCGCAGGTCCGGCGCGATCACGCGATAGCGGCCGCAAAGCGCTTGCATCTGCCGACGCCAGCCCATTCCGTGATCCGGGAAGCCGTGCAGAAAAACGATCGGCGGGCCAGAGCCCGCCGCCGTATAGTGCAATTTGACCCCGCCGTTGATCGCGATCCTGGCTTCGAACTCCGCCCCCAAGCTCACCGGATGCCGGCCGCCGCCGTCACATCTTGACTTCGAGGCGAAGGAACGGCCCGTGGAAGGTCTGGGTGCTGCTGTCCGCATTGATAAGCAGATTATGCCACTGCTCGATCTTGTACCCGGCCGTAAAGGTGGCGCCCTGGAGGGGCGTCCAGCTCAAGCCGGCAGAGGCGTCGACATTGGTGACCGTCTGGTTGGCGGACTCGCTCCCCAACGTGACAGAGCCATGTTCACCTGTTGTGAAGTCGTATCTGAATCCAGCGCCGTTTTCGCGGCGGCCCCACATGACGGAGCCGGAAACCGCGCCTGTCAGCCCCCAGCTTTCGCCCAGCGGGTAGTATGCCTCGGCGCCTACACGCGGGCCAATGCCCCAATATTCCGACGATCCAATCTTGTCGAAGGTACCGCCCTTGTCGGCCGGATCGTCCGGGGCGAAGCTTTCGGAAAGAACACCTCTTTCATCCGAATGCACCAGTCGCAGACCGCCAAAGAAGCGGATATCGGCAGACTGAACCTTGACGTGCTTGCCGACATCGAAATCGAACGCCTGGAAGCTGTAGTCGTCGCCGTAGCCTACCGTCAAAAACCCAGGATCGTTACCCGTTATCTGGCCACCCACGTCCCAGGAACGGTTCTTGCCCAGGTGAAACGCGCCTGCAAGGCGCCAGTCCATGTCCGAAGAAATCTGCTTGGTCAGCGCGATCGAACCTGAGAAGTCACCATTGCTGTTTCCAAGCTTGTCGGTGCCGCCGGTCTTGTCGTCCTGGTGGACGTTGTTTTGATAAAACGCTCCCTCGAAGGCGATCTTGACGCGTGAATCGATCACCGACGGGTCTGTGACCTTCGCATCCTCCGCGTGCGCGGCAACCACGCCTGCGGAAGTCACCGAAGCAGCGGATGCCGCGACAGTCGCCAACAATTTACCAGGTGCCCGAGCTCGCATACTTACCCCCGCCTAGAATCCTGCCCCAGATCCAACATTGCAGACATAACCTAACGGGACATTGCAGCAAGTCCGGCCAGCAACTTTGCGGCGTGGTGTTGCGGCCTTGCAACGGTGCCTCGGTAGCGCCGGTGGACAGATGTGGTAAGCGTCGCGCCAGGGCTGACCGAGCCTCGGCTGACAGGGGGTTTGGTGGACAATCCAGCGCAAATCGAAAGCGTGCTCAACAATCTTGTCTATGCGCTTTTCGCCCAGAGCGGGGAGGTGGGGCCGAATGGCAAGGTCCGAGATCTCGGCAATCTGACTGTCTTCGACAATCCGGAGGCCGTCGACGGCATCGTCAAGGCGCCGGAGCTCTTCCGAAAGAACTTCTCCCTGATCTCGGCCCTCGGGTTTAGCCGCTTCAACACCAACGACGAGGACTGGTCTGTCCGGCGCGCCATCACCCAAGATGTTTACCTGGCGGCCGCCAGGCCGGCGCAGCAACATCCCGTGGCGGAAATCTTTGCTGCCAGTCTTTCCGGCACCGACGCTACGCTACCTGCGATTCAGCAAGCCCTGTTCGCTGCGTCGATGACGATATTTTACCGGGCTTTCGGTCTTGTTCCCGACATGGCGGCTACACTCTTGCTGCTCGACAGGGTGCGCGATGTGTTGAGGCGTCTCCAATATTATTCCTGGGTGACCCCGACGACCGCCGAGCGCGCGAATGCTATCCAGGATGCCCGCGCGGTGATTGCCGATTTCGCATCGCTGCTGATGGCGGATTCCCGGGCGGCGGCCGAGATGGACCGCTTTAGAAGCGAGGCCCGCGACCTTGAAGGCTTTTCGCCAGTGGAGGAGTTCGTCATGAATTTCTTCGCCGGCGTCGAGACGACTGTAACGACCGTACTTTGGGTAATCGATCGGCTGGGGGCCAACCAGCAGGTGCAGGAGCGCATCCATGCCGAGGTTGCCGCGAACGCGGCCGAGACGCCCTATACCGACTGCTTCATCAACGAGACGATGCGCTATTTCCCTCCGATACCGTTTCTGACCCGCGAAGTCGGCGCCGACACGGCGCTCGACGGCCGCGACTTACGCGCCGGGCAGCTCATCATGGTGTCGATCATAGGCGTGCACCAGCATCCAGCCTTCTGGGAAAACCCACGCACCTTCGACGCCAGTAGGAAGGAATTCATCGAGAACAGCTTCGACCGACGGGCTTTTATTCCGTTTCTAACCGGGCCGCGCATGTGTGGTGGCGCGCGTCTTGGCCGGCTGGAAGTCAAAGAGGCTGTCCTCGCGGTAATCCGCCAGTTCGCGTTCAGCCGTGCCGATGATGTGATCCGGTTCGATTATGCGCTGGCACTGCGCCCGGCGGAGGGGAGTTCGGTCAGTGTTTCGCGTCGATGACGCGCAAGGTCAGGCATGTTCCTGCCAGAACCGCCGGATACAACCCCCGAATTGCCTTCCGATCATGGTCTTGAACTCGACATCATGCGCATAGCGCTTGCTTGTCGATATGGCTTTTGACTTCAGCGCGAAGCCCGGGAACCATGTGCTCATTGTGGCGGATGCGTTTTCCTGCTGGTCCGCGATAAAGTCCTCGTAGAAGACATGAGCCACCCTGCGGCGATCAACAGTATTCAGGTAATTTTTCCACCTGATTTCGCTATCGAAAATATACTGCGCGGTGTCTCGAACAACTTTCTCGCTCAAAATTGTCACCATGGAAATCCCAGGCAGCTTCTCCTGACTGTCGAACGGCTGGCCCGTGTGGAGCACCGAGAGCAGGCTGATGGTCTGATCTATTTTGTCTCTTCTTGAGAGGAAAACGTAGAACGAGCTGTGGTCGTCATCGCCGATTGAACTGCGTGCGAATGGCAGGTTCTCATAGAAGATCTTGGCGCTGAAAACGCCGTTCTCAGCCCTTTTCTCCAGGAGATGGCGGCCGTAGGCCGGCGCCCGTTGATTGAGTTTTTCAAGGTCCATTGTACCGTCGAGCGACCACCGTCTCATCAGCGGCAAGGCATACTGCCACTGAAAATACTCGGTGGGTATTCCCAGACCGAACTGCTGCAGTACCCGACAATAGGAATGCCCGGCGGTTCGCGGAGTCGTGCAAACCAGGATCTTGGCGGGATTTTCGACCAAGCTTTGGCGGTCGTAGGTCTCGGCGATGAACTTGCTGTATAAATCGTCGAATTGCATTTCCGGAATCATCCCCGCCACGACAGATCCAGTTTCAGACGGCAGACAGGAAACCCAGGATGAGCAGAGCCTGGTCCAGTGTCATCAGCGACGGCGGATTGCCCGCATCGATATTGTCGACAACTCCCAGATCTGGCCGTATCACCCGCACGCGGTCAATGGCCTGCCTGTCGATGAAATGGCTGTCACGGCCGTACATCAGCAGAATGTGGGCGTCGGTCTTTGCCGCGATCGGAAAAAGATCATATTCGCGTCCGGTCATGGCTCCGAAATTTCCAGTCGTGGCCGGATCGTAGGCCAACCGGAAACCATCCTGACTGGCCGCGATCCTGTTCTCGACATAGCGGTTAAATACCGCTTGCTCGACCGGACCCATGACGGCCCTGGTGGCGCTCAGATAATCCTTCGCCGCCGCGCGGGTCTCGAACGCAAGCGTACTTTCCTTCATGACTTCGTCTCTCATCGCGTCGACCTTCGGTCCGCCGAGCATTGGCACGTCGTTGAGAACGATCTTCGCGGCCTTGGAGCGCGTCATGTGCAGAAACAGAAGTAAGATCGTGCCGCCCCACGAAGTACCGATGAAGTGGTTCTCCGTACCAGCGAACTCACCGAGTGCACGCAGGCATTTGGAGTAGACGTTGATGTCGTATCCTGAACCCAGATAGGCGCTGCGCCCGCGTCCCAACAGGTCCGGGCAGATCACCATGAAGCCGTTACGGCACAGGAAAGCGGCAAGGTAGTCAAAGTCGGCCCCGTTGCCGGTGAAGCCGTGCAGGCAGAAGACTGTCGCACGCGGTGTGCCGGCAGGCCGCCAGATGCGCACGAACATTGCGGCATAGCGGTCATCCAGCCGGATGAGTATCTCTTGCGTCAGCGCCTCGGCGGATTCGACCGATTGCATCAGACGTCGCGCTTGCGGACAGCTCGCTTGACCGAGCCGCGGTTGTCGATGAAGTCGCGTTTCCAGAATACTGATTTGTCGAGGTTGATGAGTTTGGCTTTTTTGATCAGCGGCAGGATATGGGACGAGGATCGCGTCGCCAGCACCGTCACCGCTGTAGCATCGCCATCGGGGAAGGGATTAAGCGGCCCGCCATTTATCGCCCAGGCCTCGGCTATCTCGCGGCTGGTCTGGATCCAACCGACATAAGCGACGATGGCATCGTCGATCGAGCCGATCATGTGCGTCTGCTGATCCAGCTGGTAACGAAGCGTCTTCACCATCAGGCCGAACTCGTAGCCGTCGAAAGGCGGATAGTGCGCAACGAAGTTGCAGACAAGTCCGAGCGAAAGCGGATTGCTGGGAATACGGGAAAACAGAAGATTGCTCATGCCTAGATTGTTGACCCCGCCCACCCCAGATCATAACGATCAATCCGTACTCGCCACGAAACACGAAAACAATCGGTATCAACGGACTGCGGCGACTGACTGTGTCGCGTATCCAAACCGAATGTCGCGCGCTCGGAACGCATCCAGATTGTCAAGCCAAACAAGTTTTGCCGAGGGCGGAGCAGGAGAAAAAGAATGGCCGAAGACAGTCCCTTCACCGTCGACGCGGATTGGTTGCAGAAGCGTCTCGGCGAGCCGGGCCTGACGATCGTCGATGCATCCTGGTATTTGCCGGCGCAGAAGCGCGACGCGCGCGCCGAATATGAGGCGGCGCACATTCCTGGTGCACGGTTCCTCGATCAGGACGCGATCTCGGACCCGGATTCGCCGCTGCCGCACACGCTGCCGTCGCCGCAGCATTTCGCGCAATATGTCGGCGCGATGGGCATATCGGCCGACGACACCATCGTCATCTATGACGGTCCGGGTTTTTTCTCCGCGCCGCGAGGGTGGTGGATGTTCAGGGTGATGGGCGTCTTCCAGGTCTATATTCTGGATGGCGGTTTCGACCGCTGGAAAGCAGAAGGTCGGCCGGTGACGGCCGAGCCGACGAAAATGGCGCCAAACGTGTTTCATGCCGATTTCGATGCCGCACGTGTCGCCAGCCTTGCCGACATGCGCCGTATCGTCGAGACGAAAGAAAGCCAGATCGCCGACGCTCGCGGAGCGGGCCGCTTTACTGGCGCGGAGCCCGAGCCTCGCGCCGGCATCCGTTCCGGTCATATGCCGGGTGCGCGCAACGTGCCGGCGTCGGCGCTTTCCGAAAATGGCGAGTTTCTGTCCAAGGACCGGTTGCGCAAGGTGGTTGAGGACGCCGGCATCGACCTGTCGAAGCCTGTCGTCACCTCTTGCGGGTCAGGTATCACGGCCGCGGTGATCACTCTGGCGCTGGAAACGCTTGGCCATACGGACAACAGGCTCTACGACGGCTCATGGACGGAATGGGGCGGGCTCGGCGATACGCCCGTGGTGACGGGCAAGGAATGAATGTGATGGAAAACGGCGCGCTGGACGACATAGAGGTGACGGTGACGTTTCTCGAAATGCATGTGCCGCCGGCCTATTCGCCGCCGGTGCCCTATAACAGGCAGATCGCGCTGTTGAAGACCAAGGACATTCCGCTGCATTTCTATCGCTATCTGATGGATCGGGTGGGGCGCAAATGGCACTGGGTCAACGTGCTCAGGCTGGACGATGACGAGCTCGCGGCCGGCATCCATCGCGAGGACCGCGACATCAGGGTGCTTTATGTCGACGGTGCACCGGCCGGTTTCTTCGACCTCAAGCCGCATTTGCCGGAGGAAGTCGAGCTCGCCTATTTCGGCATGATGGAACACGCGACCGGGCAAGGCATTGGCCGCTGGTTCCTGGGCGCGGCGATCGCCGCCGCCTGGTCGCACGGGCCGAAGCGGGTGACGGTGCAAACCTGTACGCTGGATCATCCGGCAGCGTTGCCGCTCTACCAGAAACTCGGCTTTGCGCCGGTGGCGCAAAAGAAGGAAGTGGTGCATCCGCTGCCTTTCCTGGAGCGCTCGGCCAGCGTCATGCGACCTTGAAGGAAGGATCGGGACGATGGCGATACGGGTGGTGATGGCCGGCGCAACGGGCTGGGTGGGCAAGGCACTGGTGCCGGCGATCGCGGCGCAAGGCGACATGCTTTTGGCGGGCGCGGTTTCGCGTAGCGGCGCCGGGCAGGATGCCGGCATGCTGGTTGGTGTGCCAGTCAACGGTGTGATCGTTTCCGCTTCGCTGGCGCAAGCGCTGGAAGCGCCGTCCGACACGCTGGTCGACTACACCAAGCCGGATGTGGTGAAAGGTCATGCGCTGCTGGCCATCGAAAAGGGACGCCATGTGGTGATCGGCACGTCGGGACTGGGGGCTGCCGACTATGCCGAGATCGATGCCGCGGCGCGAGCCAATCGGGTTGGCGTGATCGCCGCCGGCAATTTCTCGATCACCGCCACGCTGATGAAGCGCTTTGCGCTGATGGCGGCGAAATACGTGCCGGATGTCGAGGTCATCGACTATGCCAGCGCCAGAAAGCCGGACGCACCGTCCGGCACCGCGCGCGAGCTGGCAGAGGCACTGGCCGAAATTCGCCAGGCATCGACCGCTCGGCCAATCGCCGAGGTCTCCGGTGTGCCGGGAACGCGCGGTGCTGCGGTCGGCGCGGGCGAGGGGGTGCAGGTGCATGCACTTCGGCTGCCTTCCTACATCCTGTCTTGCGAGGCGCTGTTTGGCCTGCCCGACGAGCGGCTGACCATCCGCCACGACGCCGGCTCATCGGCTGCTCCTTACGTGGCCGGCACGCTGCTTGCGATCAGGCGGGTGCAAGAGATCACCGGACTGGTGCGAGGGCTCGACGCGTTGATGGACTGATGCGCTTGGCAGGAATCGGGTGGGAAGCGCAGCAGTGGGAGCATAATTTCCGGTCAACGAACACCGGAGGTTTCGCCATGTCCATCCAGTTCAAAGCCTTGCCGACCGAAGATGTGAGGGCCTTCCAGCACGGTGCGGCCGATGCCTATGGCCGCACGCCAGAGCGGCAGATATCCGATGGTGATGGCGTGCCTTGCCGGCATTGCCTGAAGAACGTCGCTGCCGGCGCGCCCTATCTCGTTCTGGCCTACCGGCCGTTCCCGGCGTTGCAGCCCTATGCCGAGACCGGGCCGATCTTCCTGCATGCGCAGGAATGCGAACGCGCCGTCGAGGCTGACACGCTTCCCGAAATGCTCGAGAGCAGCGACTACATCGTGCGTGGCTATGGCAGTGATGACCGCATCGTCTATGGCAGCGGCGGCGTCATTCCGACAGATGCCATTGCGGCGCGGGCGGAAACCTTGTTCGAACGCGACGACATTGCCTATGTCCATGTCCGCTCGGCGCGCAACAATTGCTATCAGTGCCGTATCGAGCGTGGCTGAAGGCACGAAAAAAAATGCCCGCCGATAGACTGGCGGGCAGTTGGGAAAAAATAGTCGCGACAGAAGCTGCGGCCGAAGCCGCCGGCAAAGCCTGGTATTCGCCAGCGTTTGGGAGGCGGCTCGAGCCGACAGGGAACGGCACTTGTGTAGGCATGGTTCTTGAGCTCTGAATGTGAAGCACTTCACACAGAGCCTATTTGGTCATGGCGGCGAAGCGAAAGGCCGGTGAGGGCTGTCGTACTCCCGTCGCATAGAACCGCTAGAAGGTAGTCGTCGATCGATTGCCGACCGCGGATGAACCGGCGGCACATCTCGACATCGAGGAAGCGGGGCTTTGGCTCCGCTTTTTTGTTGCGCGCTTTTTGCGGTCAAGAAAAAGCCCGCCGGAACGAACCGGCGGGCGAGACGGGAGGAAGCTCTTGCTTGCGCGTCAGGCGGCCAGGACCGCCTTGGGTTCGACCAACTCGTAGCCGAGCGCTTCGGCGACTGCGCGGTTGGTGATCTTGCCCCTGTGGACGTTGAGACCGTTGCGCAGATGGTGATCGTCGATCATCGCCTTCAGGCCCTTGTCGGCGAGCTGCAGGCCGTAATGCAACGTCGCGTTGTTGAGCGCATGCGCGGAGGTGACCGGCACGGCGCCCGGCATGTTGGCGACGCAGTAGTGGATGACGCCGTCGACTTCGTAGGTCGGATCGGCATGCGTGGTGGCATGCGAGGTCTCAAAACAGCCACCCTGGTCGATGGCGACGTCGACCAGCACCGCGCCCTTCTTCATGCCGGACAGCATTTCGCGCGAAACGAGTTTCGGCGCGGCAGCACCCGGGATCAGCACGGCGCCGACGATGATGTCGGCCGAAAAGCACTCTTCCTCGAGCGCCTCGACGGTCGAATAGCGGGTGTGGACGCGGCCGGCGAAGAGGTCGTCGAGCTGGCGCAGGCGCGGGATCGAGCGGTCGATGATGGTGACGTCGGCGCCAAGGCCGGCCGCCATGCGGGCAGCATGCAGGCCGACGACGCCGCCGCCGAGCACGGTGACCTTGCCGGGCAACACGCCGGGCACGCCGCCGAGCAATACGCCGCGGCCGCCATTGGCCTTCTGCAGCGCGGTGGCGCCGGCCTGGATCGACAGGCGGCCGGCAACTTCCGACATCGGCGCCAGCAACGGCAGGCCGCCTCGGTCGTCAGTGACGGTCTCGTAGGCGATTGCCGTGACGCCGGAGGCCAGCAGGCCCTTGGTCTGCTCCGGATCCGGAGCGAGATGGAGATAGGTGTAGAGTATCTGGCCGTCACGCAGCTGCACCCATTCGTTTGGCTGCGGCTCCTTCACCTTGACGATCATGTCGGACTTGGCAAACACGTCTGCCGCCGTCTTGGCGATGGTGGCGCCGGCGGCGCGGTAGGCGTTGTCATCGGCGCCGATACCGGCACCGGCGCCAGTCTCGACCAGTACTTCATGGCCGTGTGCGACATATTCGCGGACCGAGCCTGGCGTCAGGCCAACGCGGTATTCGTGGTTCTTGATTTCCCGGGGGCAGCCGACGCGCATCTTTTTATCTCCTGATCCGGCCCTTTGGGCTCGTTCCCTGTTGTTTTCGTGCATGTCGTTGTCCCAAAACCGCTGCACACTTTTGGGCGACATGCATTGAGAGCAGTGAACCACGAATCGTTCCGAAAGTGCTTGCGAATGCGCTTGCGTGGGAGGGGTGTTTTCGATAATTGTTGCGCAAAATGGCCGAATGATCGCAGGAATCACGAAAAATGCCGCTCGACAGGATTGATATCGCCATTCTTGAGACTTTGCAGAAGGATGGCCGGATCCCCAATGCAGCCCTTGCCGAGAAGGTCGGCCTGTCGCAGTCGGCCTGTTCGCGGCGGCTGGACAATCTGGAGAAATCCGGAACCATCCGCGGCTATCACGCCCGGCTTTCCAATGCCGCCCTTGGGCACCAGATGACAGCGATCGTGCATATATCGCTGTCGGGGCAGTTCGAGAAGACGCTGTCGGATTTCGAGGCGGCAATCAAGCGTTGTCCCAACGTGCTGTCGTGCCATCTGATGTCGGGCGAATACGACTATATCCTGCGCATCGCGGCCAAGGACCTCGTCGACTATGAGCGCATCCACAAGGAGTGGCTGTCGGCGATGCCGCATGTGACGAAGATCAATTCGTCATTCGCCTTGCGTGAGATCGTCGATCGCACGGCGATGGGCATGAAGCCGGAAATGGCTTAGCGCCAAAGGCACACCCGGACGTCCTTCCCTAGATAACATGCGCCTTCGCGGCGAAGTGCCTCCCAACGTTCGTCACCGTGAGTTTCGGAAATGTCCGAGTTCGCATAGCCGCTCCAAACATCACCTTCCTTGTAGACAACCGCCCAGTAATCTTCGGACCTTTCACCAGCCCCACTATGCGTATCGGGATAGTCGATACCTGCAAAAACTTGCCGAGGCCCCTGGATATTAAAATCTCCGCCCGTCTCGATTTGATAGGAGCATTTTCCGGATATGCGGGTCTGACCGTCAACAACAAGCAGGCAGCGGCCCCATTTATAGCCGCTCGGCAAACGATGCCGTGGTTGCGCATGCGAAGGCGAAAAGCAAAACGCTATTGCAAGGGCAGCCGCTATAGTTCGTCCGATCATATTAACATCCGTTGTGAAGCAGCCGATCTAATGAGCGACCGGACACTGTTGGATCCGCCCACAGCGCATGTCGAAACGGCCCCCCGCAGCATGGTCCGCTCAAAGATTATTTATCGCCCAAGTCGGATTTTTGTCACGTGACATTTGCGCTTAGGCCTCGGTGACGATCCGATCCATCGGGATGTCGTGCGGCTGCGGATAGATGGTCGCGATGCGCTGCAGTTCGTAGCCGATGCCGATGACCAGCGGCTTGAACGGCATCGCGGCCAGCGTGCGATCGAAGAAGCCGCCGCCATAGCCCAGTCGGTAGTGACCGGGATCGATGCCGACGATCGGCGAAATGACGATATCGGGCAACACCGGGTCGCCTTGCGCCGGGATCGGGATGTTCCAGACGCCCTTTTCCAGCCGGTCGCCGGGCACGTAGGCGCGAAAGACTAGCGGTTGGCCTTTCTCGATGACCACAGGCAGCGCGGTGCGGCCGCCACGTTCGTTGATGGAAGCCATCCAGGGCCGCAGGTCCGGCTCGCCGCGAAATGGCCAATAGAGGCTGACCATGCGGCCGGCGATGTCGCCGATGACGGCGTCAAGACCTTCGGCTATGCGCTGCGACATGGCCGCCCGCGCGTCGGCGGAAACGGCGAGACGGGCCGCGATCAGCCGCTCGCGCTCGGCTTTGCGCCAGCGTTTCACGTCGGTCCAGTCGGTCAAGGGCATCCGAAACTCCGGATCGAATTCATGCATGAAGCAGGGTGGCGAAGCGTACTGCGCCGGACCTTCGTCGTCATGATCGTTGGCCATGCTTCATCCTCGGCATCCTGTTTCGGCAACGCTATACCCCGGCCTTGGTGTGCGGCATGTGCGTTCACGACATCGAACGGCGACTCCGGGCAGTCGTTCCAGGTCCGGATATTGTTGCGGCGCACAAAAATACCTAGATCAAGCTTGATGATCTTGCTCTCCTGAGGTGAATGAGATGAACGAAGCCAGCCATCATGTCGTCGTTGTCGGCGCAGGTTTCGGCGGTCTCGAATTCACCCGTGCGCTTGCTGGCGCGCCGGTGCGCATCACCATGATCGACAAGCGCAACCATCACCTGTTCCAGCCGCTGCTCTACCAGGTGGCGACGACGGCGCTGGCGACCTCGGAGGTCGCCTGGCCGATCCGGCACCTGTTGCGCAAGCGCAAGGACGTGACAACGCTGCTCGCCAATGTCAGTGGCGTCGACCGCGCCGGCAAGCGCGTGCTGCTCGATGACGGCAGTGCCGTCGCCTACGACACGCTGGTGCTTGCCACCGGAGCCCGCCACGCCTATTTCGGCCATGACGAATGGGAGCCTTTCGCGCCGGGGCTAAAGACGCTGGAGGACGCCACCACCATTCGGCGACGCATTCTGCTGGCGTTCGAGCAGGCCGAGCGCGAAACCGACCCTGCCAAACGCCAAGCGCTTCTGACCATTGCGATTGTCGGTGGCGGGCCGACCGGTGTGGAGCTTGCCGGCACCATCATCGAACTGGCGCATGACACGCTACGCGGCGAATTCCGCAACATCGATACGCGGCAAACGCGCGTGGTGCTGATCGAGGCTGGTGACCGCATCCTTGCCAATTTCGCGCCAAAACTCTCCGACTACGCTGGAAAGGCGCTCGAGCGGCTGGGCGTGACGATCGAGCTCGGCCGGGCCGTGACGCGCTGCGACGCCGAAGGCGTGGTCTTTGGTGACAGGCAACTGGCGGCCCGAACGATCCTCTGGGCAGCCGGCGTTGCCGCTTCGCCCGCCGCTGAATGGCTTGGAGCGAAGGCAGACCGGGCGGGCAGGGTGCTCGTCGAGCCTGACCTCAGCGTGCCCGGCAGCCCGGAGATTTTTGTCATCGGCGACGCCGCCCTCGTACTGCGGTCCGATGGACGGCCGGTACCCGGTGTGGCGCCTTCCGCCAAGCAGGAGGGCCGGCATGTTGCGGCTACCATCAAGGCCAGGCTTGACGGTGACAGGACCGCGCGTCCTTTCCACTACAGCCATGCCGGCGATCTGGCGACGATCGGCAAACGCGCCGCCGCGATCGATTTCGGCTGGATCAAGCTCACCGGCTGGCTCGCCTGGTGGCTGTGGGGAATTGCGCACATCTATTTTCTGATCGGTTTCCGCAACCGGCTCGCGGTCTCGTTAAGCTGGCTATGGATCTATCTGACGGGCCAGCGCAGCGCGCGGCTGATCACGCAGGGCAATGACGACAGGGGCTGACGTTTCGCTCCGGGAGGGTGTTTCATCCGCCCGTCACCTTTTCCTGATCAATTGACTTCGCGGTGGACATGGCCGGATTTCGGCGCGAAGCTTCTGCTTCGGGGTCTGGGCTTGTCACTTGTCGAAGTAGGAAGAAACAATGCCCCAACTGCTCCACCCCGTGTCCCGCCGCGGCTTTCTCGCCGGCGCCACTGCTGCAGGCGCGCTGATCATGCTCCACCCGTTCTCCGCTCGCGCGCAAGCCAACCAGGCGCATCTCAGGATCATGGAAACGACCGACATCCATGTGAATGTGCTGCCTTACGATTACTACGCCGACAAACCAAACGACACGATGGGGCTGTCGCGGACGGCGTCGCTGATTGCGGCGGTGCGCAAGGAAGCCACCAACGCGATGCTGATCGACAATGGCGACCTTCTGCAAGGCAATCCGATGGGCGACTACATCGCCTATGAAAAGGGGATGAAGGACGGCGACCTGCATCCGATCATGAAGGGCATGAACCTGCTCGGCTATGAATGCTCGACGCTCGGCAACCACGAGTTCAACTACGGCCTGTCGTTTCTGGATAAGGTGTTGGCCGGCGCCAATTTCCCGTTCGTCTGTGCAAACCTGATCCGCGGCACCGAGCTTGCGGCGAACCCGCGCGACGACAGGCTCTACCTCAAGCCCTATGTCATCCTCGACAAGAAGATCAAGGACGGGTCGGGCGCCGAGCAGCCGATCAAAATAGGCATCATCGGCTTCGTGCCGCCGCAGGTCATGGTGTGGGACCTGAAGAACCTGGAGGGCAACGTCAAGACGCGCGACATCGTCGAAGCGGCCAAGGCCTGGGTGCCTGAGATGAAGGAGGCGGGCGCCGACATCGTCATTGCGCTCTCGCATTCCGGCATCGACATCAAGCAGGGCGACATGATGGAGAACGCCTCGTTCTTCGTCGCCGGCGTCGAGGGCATCGACGCGGTCTTCACCGGCCACCAGCATCTGGTCTTCCCCGGCAAGAAGGACTTTCAGTCGCTCGAGGCCGTCGATACGCAAAAGGGCACGCTGCAAGGCAAGCCTGCCGCCATGGGCGGCTTCTGGGGCTCGCATATGGGCCTGATTGACCTGATGCTGGAGCGCGACGGCTCGAAATGGAAGGTCGTTTCGGCGACCTCCGAGGCGCGGCCGATCTACGAGCGGATCGACAAGGCGAACAAGCCGACGGTCGAAGACGACAAGCGCATTGTCGATGTTTTGAAAAAAGACCACGAGGCGACGCTTGCCTATGTGCGCCGGCCCGTCGGCAAGACTTCGGCGCCGCTCTATTCCTATTTTGCGCTGGTCGCCGACGATCCGTCGGTGCAGATCGTCAGCCAGGCGCAGACCTGGTATCTCAAGGACATCCTTAGGAATACGCAGTGGAAGGATGTGCCGCTGCTTTCGGCGGCGGCTCCCTTCAAGGCGGGCGGCCGCAATGGGGCCGACTACTATACCGACGTGCCGGTGGGCGACATCGCGATCAAAAATGTCGCCGACCTCTATCTCTATCCGAACACGGTGCGCGCCGTCGAAATCACCGGCGCCCAGGTCAAGGAATGGCTGGAAATGTCGGCCGGTATCTTCAACCGAATCGAGCCTGGCAAAGCGGACCAGGCGCTCATCAACACCGATTTCCCGTCCTACAATTTCGACGTCATCGATGGCGTCAGTTACAGGATCGACCTGTCACAGGCACCCAAATACGATGCCAAGGGCGGGCTGGCGAATGCTGGCTCAAACCGCATCGTCGACCTGATGTTCGACGGAAAACCAATCGATCCCGCAGGGAAATTTGTCGTCGCCACCAACAATTACCGCGCCGGTGGCGGCGGCAATTTCCCTGACATCAATGCCTCGAAGATCATCTATGAGGCGCCCGACACCAACCGTGATGTGATCGTCCGCTACATCATCAGCGAGGGCACCATCAATCCGTCGGCGGACGGCAACTGGTCGTTTGCGCCATTGCCAGGAGCCAGTGTCGTGTTCGAGACCGGCGCCAAGGCCAAGGATTTCATCGCGCAGGTGACGTCGCTGAAGATCGAACCGGCGGGCGAGGGCGAAGCGGGGTTTGCGAAGTACCGCATCATCCTCTGAAAATAGGTCTCGCGACACTTGCGCAAAGGGGCGAGGCGGCGCAGGCCGCCTTGCCGGGATTTCGTTGAGGCTGCCCTTACGCCTTGTAGACCACCTGACGGACGTCGATGTAGCTCGCCCTGAAGCCGGCTTCGCAATAGTGCAGGTAGAACTCCCAGAGTTTCTTGAAGCGGTCGTCGAAACCGAGCGGAACGATCTTTTCCCAGGACGCCCAGAAGCGCTGGCGCCATTCGGCGAGCGTGCGCGCATAGTCGTCGGGGAACACGCGCTCGCGCAGATGGGCAAGGCCGTGATCTGCGCCGAGCGATTTCAGGATCGACGGCGTCGGCAGCATGCCGCCGGGGAAAACATAGCGCTGGATGAAATCCGGTCGGGCGCGGTAGGTGTCGTAGGCGGCTTCGTTGATGGTGATGATCTGCAGGCCGGCAGTGCCGCCGGGCCTGAGACAAGCCTTCATCTTGGCGAAGAACACCGGCCAGTATTTTTCGCCGACCGCCTCGAACATCTCGATCGAGGCGATGCGGTCATAGGTGCCGGTCTCGTCGCGATAGTCCTGCAGCTTGATGTCGACCTTGTCGGCAAGGCCTGCCTTCTGGATGCGGGCCTTGGCGAAATCGTGCTGTTCGCGGCTGATCGTCAATCCTGTCACCCGGCAGCCGATTTCGCGCGCGGCAAATTCGGCAAAGCCGCCCCAGCCGCAGCCGATCTCCAGCACATGATCCTTTTTGCCGATGCCGGTATCCTTGGCCAGCGCGCGATATTTGGCGGCCTGAGCGCTTTCCAGATCGTTGGCGCCGGTCGCATAAAGCGCCGACGAATAGGTCATGCTTGGGTCGAGCCATTCCTTATAGAAGGCGTTGCCAAGATCGTAATGCGCCGAAATGTTGCGTTGCGAGCCGGTGCGGGTGTTTTCGTTGAACCAGTGGCGGATGCGCTGGACGGTGTTGATGAGCCAGCTGGCGCCGCCCGCGACACGTTCGCCGATGGCCGAGTTGATGACGAAAAGTTCCAGGAAACTGGTGACGTCAGGGCTCTCCCAGTCGCCATCCATGTAGGATTCGGCAACGCCGATGGTGCCGCCGGTAAAGGCGCGGCCAGGCAAGCGCCAGTTCTTGAGCACCAGTTCGGCGTCCGGACCGGGACCTTTGCCGCCGACGAGAACGGCGCGACCGTCTGGCATTCTCACCTTGAGCGAGCCGCGCGGCAGGTTCATCGCCGCCGACAGCACCATGCGCGCCTTGGCCGGCAGGCCTTTGACGATCTCGGCGAAATTGAATTCGTCGAGCTTGACCGCATCGCTCAACGCCATGCCGCCCAATGCTGCGCCCTTGTGTTCCTTGTATGCCATTTCACGTCCCTGCACTTCTGCGGGGCCGGCACAAAATCCACCGGCTTCCACACCCTCTCGCAGTTCATTCGCCAGGTTCGGCCTCCGCCGCCTGATCCCGGGTTGCTGGCCGGTTCGGGAGCGGGCGGGCTCGAACGAAAACGCGCGCCCTTTTGACCAGAGCTTCAGCGCTTCCCAGTGAATTCCCGCCACAATCTTCCACGTCATTAACGGGAACTTCAAGAGGCAAGCTGCGAGCCGGGCTGTGCCAAGCGGTTGGGCCTGGCCGGCAAAGGTCGCCGACAGCAGCGCTTCGCCCCTTTCCGCCTGTGGAATGCCAGGCGCTGGCCGGCGTTGAAAATCGCTATGGCAGCCGCCGCCACCATGCGATAGTTTTAGCCATGCGTTATGTTATCGTCATCTCCGCCATCACCTTCTTCCTGATCTGGGACGGCCTCTACAATCAGGGCCGCTATCTCGACACCACAGTCAGGGAGATGTCGCGCGTCGTGCGCTATGTCACCGGCGTGGTCTAGTTTTTCACTCGACAGCTCGCTTTT
This sequence comes from Mesorhizobium sp. P3_B5, assembly GCF_056402815.1. NCBI lineage: Bacteria > Pseudomonadati > Pseudomonadota > Alphaproteobacteria > Hyphomicrobiales > Phyllobacteriaceae > Mesorhizobium > Mesorhizobium sp. P3_B5. Next base: position 60,303 of record NZ_JBFUGR010000017.1, read on the forward strand.
TGAGGTCGCCGGGCGCGACATCGTTGCCCGTTGACGCGACGGTTTTGTTGACACAAAACACGCGGCAAACCGATCGAGGAGGGCTGGGTTGATCCGGCACATCGTTTTCTTCAGCGCGCGACGCACAGAGGATGTCGAAGCCGTGCGTACGGGCTTGATGGCGCTGGGCAACATCCCGCATTCCAGCCTCTTCGAAGTGACGCTCAACACCAAGGTCGATCCGCTTTCGGACGCGATCGACGTGGTTGTCTATGCCGAGTTCAGGGATGACGCGGCCCTTGCCGCCTACAAGGCCCACCCGCTCTATGCCGAGACGACCAGCAAGGTCAAACCACTGCGTGAATTGCGTTATTCGGCCGATGTGGTGTCGGCGGCCTGACTGAGCGCCTGCCTTTGCCGACGCCCCGCGAAATAGCCGGGCAGCACGCCAAGTCCTCCGGGCAGGTTGCCGGCCTTGCGCCAGGCTCTCATCTCCGCCAGGGCAATGCCGAAATGACCCTGAGCCACCGCCTTCACGACACCGCGAACCGTCAGGTAGCTGAGAATGGAGCGGTAGGCGGCCGTCTGATAATCCGGGCAGCGGGCGACAAAATCATCCAGCCCTTCGATGTAACCGGCATGAGCGCGCGACATCGAGTTGGCTTCCCGGTATTTCAGGACATCGGCCGCATTGCCGAAGGCGATGCGATGCTGCTTGCTTAGCCTTATCAGGAACTCGCGGTCCTGATGGCGATTGAGATCCGGATCGTATCCGCCGACCGATGCAAAGGCGGTCCGGCGGACGGTGACGGTCGAGTTGGTCAGGGGGATGCAATGGCAGAACAAGAGCTGCCGTAGCCGTTCTCCGTCGGGTGTGCGGCCCGGCATTTTATGCAGACGTCGATATTCATCCGCAAYGTCGCTGAAGCCGTCGATGGTGCAGGCGATGTCGGGATTGGCATCGAAGAAGGCGATCAGCCTGTCCATGCGTCCGGGGACGAAGGCATCGTCGGAATCGAGAAAGGCAATGAGCGGCGCGCTGCTCAGCGCAGCCCCTTGGTTGCGCGCCCGGTTGGCGCCGCCCGGGACCGGTAGGCGCCGCCAGGCCAGGCGCGGATCATCGAGCGAAGCCAGATAGCTTTCGGTGCCGTCCAGCGAACCGTCGTCGACGACGATCAGTTCGATGTCCGCCCTGGGACTGGACAGAACCGACGCCAGCGTGCGGGGCAGGCTTTCCCGCCGATCCCTCGCCGGAACCACGACGGCCAGCCGGGGCCTCGGGAAGCCCTCGGCTGCGGTGGGAAAGGAGGTTGGCAACACTGTCACAGGGCAAACTCATACATGCTTGTGCGGGTGCAGCCAAACCCGGCCTTGAACGCCTCATCACCGATGGTGAAATCGAACATCGTACCGCCCTCGGCGGCCCAGGCCGTCATGACGCGGTCGAGCGCGACACGGCCTGGAGAAAATCGGGCATAGGCGACGTAGTCGCAGGCAAGCAAAATGTAGCAAAAGCGCGCGCCGTCGATCAGGCCGAAGACGATGGCGACGGTGCCATTGCGGGAGGCGAGGCGCCAGGTGCGCGCCAGCCCGGAACGGGCGCCGACCGCGTTGGCAATCACCGTCACCCGACCACGATCCAGTCCCATCTCGGTGTCCGCGTTCCTGCCATATCCGTCCGTCAGCGCGACGACCCGGTCGGCGGACCGCAAGGCTGCCCGTTCCAGCCAGCGGGTGAGGTCATAGGGTTTGCCCTTGAGCCGCAATTCTTCCTGAAACCCCGACCACAGCGGTGTGTTCATCCCCCGCGCGGGGGATGCCCTACGTCAAATCCCTTGGCGGCAGAAGCGAAAATCAGGGCCATTTCTGGGAGTAATAGCGCCGTCGCCGGCGGCCGGGATTGCGATCAAGTCTTGAACCGGTTTGCGGAATGATGCACATCGCGCCTGCATGATCCGAACCATAGAAGCCGGCCCGCTCGATCATCTGGTGCTGCCTACGCAGAGCCTCGATGTGGCGCGAGCCCGGCTCACCTCGCTCGGCTTCGTCGTTGCGCCGACCGGCATCCATCCTTTCGGGACGGAAAACTGCTGTGTTTTCCTCGCCGATGGCACCTATCTCGAACCGCTCGCGGTCGGCAATGAACAGGCAGCGGTGAAGGCCATTGCCGGGGGCAACGTCTTTGTCACCCGCGATCGTCTCTATCGCGAAAATTGCGGCAATGACGGGATTTCCGCCATTGTTCTGGGCACCGCCAATGCCGACGCGGACCACGCGCGCTTTGTCGACGCGGGCCTGTCGGCTGGCGACGAGCTGAGCTTTTCGCGGGTCTTCACCGATACCTCGGGAAAAAGCGAAACGGCATCGTTCAAACTGGCCTTCGCAGCTGGCAGCAAGGCGACGGATGCCTTCCTGTTCGCCTGCGAGCGGATCAATGCGCCGAAGATCGACCGCGCCGCGCTGCAAGCCCACGCCAATGGCGTGACCGGCATCGTCGAAATCGTGGCGGTCAGCGAGGCTCCTTCGCAACAACGCCGCTTGATTTCGATCGCAGCGGGCACCGAGGCGGGAAGCGACACGGCCTTTGAGCTGTCGAATGCGACCTTGACTGTGGTCGAGCCGGCAGATTTTGCGGCGCGCTTCGGCATTTCGGCCGGCGCGCCGTCAGAACTGCGCTTTGCTGCAATCGTCTACTCGGTCCGCAATGTCGGCGTCGTTGCAAAGCTGCTTGCAGCCGGCGCCATCGCACACGACATACGCGGCAATCAGATTGTCGTGCCGCCGGCGCCCGGACAGGGCGCGGTTTTCGTTTTCCGGGAGATCAAATGAGCAAGCCAAATTCGTCCGTAAGTGCCGGCAAGGTCGTCTTCGACAACACCGCGCCGCTGTCGCTGATCGCCGGGCCGTGCCAGCTCGAATCGCGCCAGCATGCTTTCGACATGGCCGGTGCGCTGAAGGAACTGACCGAGAAGCTTGGCATCGGGCTTGTCTACAAGACCAGCTACGACAAGGCCAACCGGACGTCACTTGGCGGGACGCGCGGTGCCGGGCTCGAGGCGGCATTGCCGGTCTTCGATGAATTGCGGAAAGCGTTTTCGCTGCCGATCCTGACCGACGTTCACACCGAGGAGCAGTGTGCAATCGTCGCGCCGCATGTCGACATTTTGCAGATACCGGCCTTTCTCAGTCGCCAGACCGACCTGCTGATCGCGGCGGCGAGGACCGGCAAGGTGGTCAATGTGAAGAAGGGCCAGTTCTTGGCGCCCTGGGACATGAAGAATGTCGTCGCCAAGGTCACCGATTCCGGCAATGCCAATGTACTGGTCACCGAGCGGGGCGCGTCCTTCGGCTACAACACGCTGGTGTCGGACATGCGCGCGCTGCCGATCATGGCCGAGATCGGCGCGCCGGTGATTTTCGATGCCACCCATTCTGTGCAGCAGCCCGGCGGGCAGGGCGGTTCCACCGGCGGTGATCGGCGTTTTGTCGAGACTCTGGCGCGGGCGGCGGTGGCGGTCGGCGTCGCCGGCGTCTTCATCGAAACCCATCAGGATCCAGACAACGCCCCTTCCGACGGCCCCAACATGGTGCCGCTGAAGGATCTTCCCGTGCTGCTTGAAAGGCTGATGGCGTTCGACCGCGTGGCCAAAGCGCGCTAAGCCATCAGTCGTCGTCGTCCTCGCCTTGCCTTCTCATGGTGACCGCGAAGACCGCATAGTAGTCCACGCCAGGCATCGGTGCTGTGACGGTCAGAATCCAGCGCACATTGCCATGCTGGTGTTCGAAAATCGGCGGTCCCACCGACGGCAGTGCGTCGGCCGGGATGGCAAAGGCGAAAGGAATGCCGGCGCTCGATTGCACCGAACCGCGCGGCACAACGATCTTGTCCTGCCACTTGAGTTCGTCCTTGTAGGTGGATTTGGTCCCGGCCGTCGCATTCACGATCGGTCCCCCGACGCGATAGGTGCGGATGCATCGGAGCAGCACGGTGTAGTCTCCGGCGGGATCCAGGTCGCGGCTCGAGCGAATCAGCCCTTCGAAGCGCGTTCCCGGGTTGGCGGGGCCGGCCTGCAGCGTGGTGGTGCCGAATTTGCGAACGCGCAGCGTGTCGCGGATCGCCCTCAGCAACGCGTAAAAACCGATGACGGCGAATACGACCGGAACGAAGACGAGCGGATTGAATGCGCGGTCAGTGACGTCGAAATTGAGCGGCAGCTCGAAATACCAGGGCAGCAGGACCGCGATCAGGCCCATGGCGCCGGCAAAGAAATAACCGCTGGAAGCGTTGGCGGCATTGGCGTCGACCACCGGCGCTGGCAGTTCCGCGACAGTCTCACGCCTATCGGGCTGTTCGGTCATTGCCACCCCCCATGAAACGATCGGACAATGCCACGCAGGGCTACAGGGTGACAATGGCCGCCGGGGCTGTCCGGCTTGTGGTCGGCAAAAGCCGGCTGTACGCTTGCCCCGTAAAATAAGCGTCTTGGCAGGAGGAAGCCCATGTCTGTCGCCCGCGTCACCGAGATCACGTCGTCATCCAAGAAAAGCTTTCAGGACGCCATCGAGAAGGGAATTGCGCGCGCCTCGAAGACCTTGAAAAACGTCGAAGGCGCCTGGATCCAGGACCAGAAGATCGTCGTCGAGGATGGCAAGATCGCCGCTTACCGCGTCAACATGAAGGTCACGTTCATCCTCGCGGAATGAGCGCCTGCCAACTCCTTGTTCGAGCATGATCTTTTCCGAAAACCGGCCACCACTTTTCGGGATCATGCTCTAAAAAAGTCGGGAACTTTCGCCCGCGCCCCTCATTGTCAAAGTACGATCAACGACAAAGAGGAGCATCGTCATGACCACCCAGACAGGACACACCGAAGCTATCGCCGCTTCGCGGGTCATCGGCACGTCGGTCTACAACACCGAAGGCAAGAGCATTGGCGCTATCGAGGACATCATGCTCGACAAGACGTCGAACGGCATCATGTTCGCGGTGATCGGCTTTGGCGGTTTTCTCGGCATCGGCGAGAAATACCATCCCATTCCGTGGGCGAGTCTCGACTATGACGAGGACAAGGGCGGCTATGTCGTACCCTTCTCCAAGGATCAGCTGAAGGCAGCTCCCGCCTATTCGATCAACGAACTCGCTGGGGCCGACGGCGAGACCGCGCGTGACGCCTCCTATGACTACTACAAGGTCACGCCTTACTGGCATTGAGCGGTTGGACTGACCGAAAGCCGGAATCGAAAAGGCCCCCGGTTTGAACCGGGGGCCTTTCTCTGTGCGGGGAACTCTACTCAGCCGCCCGAAGGGTTGATAGCTGCATGGCGCCCTGCGGCGACTGCTGATTGTCGCACGACGTCAGGAATGCCGCCGCGATCAGGAACAAACTCACGATACCGCTCAACTGGGACATGGCGAAACTCCTCCTGTTTCGCCCCGCGCAGCTGCGAGCTTAGACCACAAACCAGCCTGCCATGCATGACTTATGATGACAGCGATTTGCGCTTCGTGAATCGGTCGAGCAAACGTGACGGCAATATTTGCGAGTGCCCGATTGCGTTTTGCGGTGCTTTGGATAAGAGGGGCGCGACGCTTTCAATCGATCAATCGGGGACATCGCAATGACCGCCATCATCGACATTGTCGGGCGTGAAATCCTGGATAGCCGTGGTAATCCGACCGTCGAGGTCGACGTCGTGCTCGAAGACGGCTCGATGGGCCGTGCGGCTGTACCGTCGGGCGCCTCCACCGGCGCGCATGAAGCCGTTGAACTTCGCGACGGCGGCGCCCGCTATCTCGGCAAGGGTGTGCTGAGGGCTGTCGAGGCGGTCAATGGCGAGCTGTTCGAGGCGATCGGCGGCATGGAAGCCGAAAACCAGATCCATATTGACCAGACGATGATCGAGCTCGACGGTACGCCTAACAAGAGCCGGCTCGGCGCCAACGCCATTCTCGGCGTTTCGCTGGCGGTGGCCAAGGCGGCGGCGGTAGCCTCCGGCCTGCCGCTGTATCGCTATGTCGGCGGTGCCAAGGCGCATATCCTGCCGGTGCCGATGATGAACATCATCAATGGCGGCGCGCATGCCGACAATCCGATCGACTTCCAGGAATTCATGATCATGCCGATCGGCGCGCCGACGCTGCGCGAGGGTGTGCGCTGGGGATCGGAGATCTTCCATACGCTGCGCAAGAAGCTGAAGGATGCCGGCCACAACACCAATGTCGGCGACGAAGGCGGCTTTGCTCCCAATCTGAAGAGCGCGCCGGTGGCGCTCGATTTCATCATGGAATCGATCGAAAAGGCCGGCTTCAAGCCGGGCGAGGAAATCGCGCTCGGCCTCGACTGCGCCGCGACCGAGTTCTTCAAGGACGGCAATTACGTCTATGAAGGCGAAAAGAAGAGCCGCGATCCGAAGGCGCAGGCCAAGTACCTGGCCAAGCTCGCCGCCGACTATCCGATCATCTCGATCGAGGACGGGCTGGCCGAGGACGATTGGGAAGGCTGGAAATACCTGACCGACCTGATCGGCAAGAAGACCCAGCTGGTCGGCGACGATTTGTTCGTCACCAACACGGCGCGGCTTCGCGACGGCATCCGCATGGGTGTCGCCAATTCGATTCTGGTCAAGGTCAACCAGATCGGCTCGCTGACCGAGACGCTCGACGCCGTCGAGACCGCGCACAAGGCCGGCTACACTGCTGTCATGTCGCATCGTTCGGGCGAAACCGAGGATTCGACCATCGCCGATCTCGCCGTCGCCACCAATTGCGGGCAGATCAAGACCGGTTCGCTGTCGCGCTCCGACCGCATGGCCAAGTACAACCAGCTCATTCGCATCGAGGAAGAGCTCGGCAAGCAGGCGCGCTATGCCGGCAAGTCGGTTGTGAAAAGCTGATCCCTGGAAATAGCAGGAATGACGAGGGCGGGAACATTCCCGCCCTTTTTCGTTTCTGCCCCCACCAAATTCCTCCGTCCGTAACCGTCCATTAAGCACAATCGGGCGAGATGGGGCGGCAGAGGATTGGGATGATGTGGACACGCCAGCACAAGCAGAGAAACACCGGCCGTCTGATCATCCCCTCGCTCTGCGTGGCGTTCCTGGCCTATTTCGGCTTCCATGCCTATCATGGCGAGTTCGGCATCTACTCCAAATACCAGCTGGAAGCGCAGACCGTCGAACTGCAGGGCAAGCTCGACGCCATCAAGGCGCGCCGGGTCGATCTGGAGCGGCGCGTGCAGCTGATGCATGAGGGAACGCTGGAGAAAGACATGCTCGACGAGCAGGCGCGCAAGGCGCTCAATCTGTCCCAGGCCGACGAAATCACCATCATGTTGCCGGCTTCCTCGAAATAACTCGATTCCAGTTAATCGCCGTTATATCAAATGATTTTAATTGCTTAGACGCATGACAGCCATGCATTTTTCTGCATGGCGAAACGCTTTCTCGCGTGTTAGCTTCACTCAAATCGGTGGGGAGAACTGATCTCCCCCGGAGCAGATTTCATTGTGCTCCAGTGTCCACAAAGAGACGCCAACAGGGAGTGATGCATGGCCACCGCCGCCAGAAAAGCGCCTGCCAAATCCACAAAAACCTCGGGGCTTTCCGCCCCCAAGCCCGCTGATTTCAGCAAGGACGAGGAGCTTGCCGCCTACCGGCACATGCTGCTCATCCGCCGCTTCGAGGAAAAGGCCGGCCAGCTTTACGGCATGGGCTTCATCGGCGGCTTCTGCCACCTCTATATCGGCCAGGAAGCGGTCGTCACCGGCATGAAGATGGCGCTGATCGACGGCGACCAGATGATCACCGCCTATCGCGACCACGGCCATATGCTGGCGATGGAACTGTCGCCACGCGGCGTCATGGCCGAGCTGACCGGGCGCCGTGGCGGCCTGTCGCGCGGCAAGGGCGGCTCCATGCACATGTTCTCCAAGGAGAAGCATTTTTACGGCGGCCACGGCATTGTCGGCGCACAGGTGTCGCTCGGCACGGGCCTGGCCTTCGCCAACCGCTACCGCGACAACAACAATGTGTCGCTGACCTATTTCGGCGATGGCGCGGCCAACCAGGGCCAGGTCTATGAAAGCTTCAACATGGCCTCGCTGTGGAAGCTGCCGGTGATCTTCATCATCGAGAACAACCGCTACGCCATGGGTACCTCGGTGTCGCGCTCGTCGGCCGAGACCGATTTCTCGCATCGTGGCGCCTCGTTCAAGATTCCCGGCATCCAGGTCGACGGCATGGATGTACGCGCGGTCAAGGCCGCCGCCGACCTCGCCACCGAATGGTGTCGCGCCGGCAACGGCCCGCTGATCCTCGAGATGCAGACCTATCGCTATCGCGGCCACTCGATGTCCGACCCGGCAAAGTACCGCTCCAAGGAGGAAGTGCAGAAGATGCGCTCCGAGCATGACCCGATCGAGCAGGTCAAGGCGCGGCTGATCGACAAGAAGTGGGCCAGCGAGGACGACCTCAAGACCATCGACAAGGAGGTCCGCGACATCGTCGCCGACGCCGCCGAATTTGCCCAGAACGACGCAGAGCCGGATCCGTCCGAGCTCTGGACCGACATCGTATTGTAACGGGAGGGCAAGGACATGCCGATCGAAATTCTCATGCCCGCTCTCTCGCCGACCATGGAAGAGGGCAATCTTTCCAAGTGGTTGAAGAACGAAGGCGACAAGGTCGTCGCCGGCGACGTCATCGCCGAGATCGAGACCGACAAGGCGACGATGGAAGTCGAAGCCGTCGATGAAGGTACGATCGGCAAGATCATGGTTCCCGCCGGCACCGAAGGCGTCAAGGTCAACGCGGTGATCGCCATCTTGCTGCAGGAGGGCGAAAGTGCCGCCGATGCCGGCAAGTCTGCGGCGCCCGCCAAAGCGGAAGCCCCGGCAAAGGCGGAAGCCCCGGCCGCGGCTGAAGACACTGCTCCGGCCGCCAAAGCGGCTCCCGTTGCTGCCGCACCGAAAACAGAAGCTGCCGCCGATCCCGACATTCCGGCCGGCACCGAAATGGTCTCGACCACGGTGCGCGAGGCGTTGCGCGATGCAATGGCCGAGGAAATGCGCCGCGATGGCGACGTCTTCGTCATGGGCGAGGAGGTCGCGGAGTACCAGGGCGCCTACAAGATCACGCAAGGGCTGCTGCAGGAGTTCGGGCCACGCCGCGTCGTCGACACGCCGATCACCGAGCACGGCTTTGCCGGCGTTGGCGTCGGCGCTGCGATGGCAGGTCTCAGGCCGATCGTCGAATTCATGACCTTCAACTTCGCCATGCAGGCGATCGACCAGATCATCAACTCCGCCGCCAAGACGCTCTATATGTCCGGCGGCCAGATGGGCGCGCCGATCGTCTTCCGCGGACCGAACGGTGCTGCCGCCCGCGTCGCCGCCCAGCATTCGCAGTGCTACGCCGCCTGGTACAGCCATATCCCAGGGCTGAAGGTGGTGATGCCTTATACAGCGGCTGACGCCAAGGGCCTGCTGAAGGCTGCGATCCGCGACCCAAACCCGGTCATCTTCCTCGAGAACGAAATCCTCTACGGCCAGTCCTTCGATGTGCCGAAGATGGACGATTTCGTGCTGCCGATCGGCAAGGCGCGCATCCACAAGACCGGCAAGGACGTCACCATTGTCTCGTTCGGCATCGGCATGACCTATGCGATCAAGGCGGAAGCCGAATTGCGCGCCATGGGCATCGACGTCGAGATCATCGATCTCAGGACCATCCGCCCGCTCGATCTCGATACGATCATCGCTTCGGTGAAAAAGACCAATCGTCTGGTGGTGGTGGAAGAGGGCTATCCGCAGAGCTCGGTCGGCGACCATATCGCCAACCAGGTGTCGCAGCGCGCTTTCGATTTCCTCGATGCGCCGGTGATCACCATCGCCGGCAAGGATGTGCCGATGCCTTATGCGGCCAACCTCGAGAAGCTGGCCTTGCCCAATATTGGCGAGGTCGTCGAGGCGGTCAAAGCCGTCACGTATCGCTGAGCCGGTCGGGAGGACAAGAAGATGCCGATCAACATCACCATGCCGGCCCTATCGCCCACGATGGAAGAGGGCAATCTTTCCAAGTGGCTCGTGAAAGAGGGTGACAAGGTTTCGCCGGGCGACGTGATCGCCGAGATCGAGACCGACAAGGCGACGATGGAAGTCGAAGCCGTCGATGAGGGCATTGTCGCCAAGCTGGTCGTTCCGGCCGGCACCGAAGGCGTCAAGGTCAATGCGCTGATTGCCGTGCTTGCCGCTGAAGGCGAGGATGCGGGAGCGGCGGCGAAAAGCGGTGGCGCTGCTGCGCCAGCAAAGGCCGAAGCGCCGAAAGCTGAGGCTCCCAAGGCTGAAGCGCCGAAGCCGGAAGCCGCTGCGGCTGCGCTTGCGCCGGCCAAGGCCGCGGCGGCTTCGGCCGCCAACGGCCATGCAGGCGGTGAACGCTCCTTCGCCTCGCCACTGGCCCGTCGCATCGCCAAGGATGCCGGTGTCGATGTCTCGGCAGTGACGGGCTCCGGCCCGCATGGCCGCGTCGTCAAGGCCGATGTCGAGGCAGCGATTGCCGGTGGTGGCGCCAAGGCGGCTCCGGCTGCGAAAGCAGCGCCTGCTGGCGCTCCGGCTGCTGCGGCACCAGCACCGAAGGCAATGTCGGACGAGCAGGTGCTGAAACTGTTTGCCGAAGGCTCCTACGATCTCGTCCCACATGACAATATGCGCAAGACCATCGCGCGGCGGCTGGTCGAGGCCAAGACCACCAT
>NZ_JBFUGR010000018.1:0-69088 GCF_056402815.1 Mesorhizobium sp. P3_B5
TGAGAGCGGCAAGCTCAAGCGCAGGAGCAAGATCGGCGGTGGTCGCCCGCGGGTCCGACGAGCTCTCTACATGGCGGCGCTGGGCGCCATCCGTGCCAATGACCGGTTCAAAGCTTTCTACGTCGCCCTTGCCGCACGTTCCGGATCAAAGAAACTCGCCATCGTCGCCGTCGCAAGGAAGCTTCTGGTCACCCTCAACGCTATCATCAGGGACAAAACCGCATTCACGTGAACACAGTTGCCATGCCGAGACTTAGGAGAGTTGTGGCGGTGCAAAACCGGCTCTGGTGAGCGCCACCGTCATTCTGAACCGCTGTGCGCGTGTGGACCGTCACGGCATGGATCCGCCCAAATCCCGCTACGCAGCGCACTGCCAGCCGTCACGCTCTCGGATGCGCTGACTCGTAAATCTCGAGCAGCCTTGCTGTGTCGACGCCAGTGTAGATCTGCGTCGTCGACAGGCTGGCGTGGCCGAGCAGCTCCTGGATGGTGCGCAAATCGCCGCCGCGTCCCAGCAGATGCGTGGCGAAGGAGTGGCGCAGCGCATGCGGCGTCGCCGTGTCGGGCAGGTTGAGCGCCGAGCGCAGCTTGGCCATGTCGCGCTGGACGATGGCCGGGTTCAGCGGGCCGCCGCGCGCGCCGCGAAACAACAGGCCTTTTGGGTCGAGATGATAGGGGCAGAGCCGGCGGTATTCGGCGATCGCCCGCAACGCCACCGGCAGCACCGGCACCAGCCGCGTCTTGCCGCCCTTGCCGGTGATGCGCAGCACGGTGTCGCTCGCCAAGGCGAGATCGGCACCCGACAGGCCGAGCGCTTCGGAAATGCGCAGGCCTGAACCGTAAAGCAAGGTCAGCACGGCAGCGTTGCGGGCGGCGATCCACGGTTCCTCGGCCAGCTGGCCTTCCACCGACACGACATGTTTGGCGTCGCTTGCCGTCAGTGGCTTGGGCAGCGATTTTGGTTGGCGCGGCGCGCGTAGCGCCGCCGCACCCGCCGCATTGGCGAGGCCGCGCCGCTCGAGAAAGCGCAGCAGCGAGCGGATGCCGGCCAGTCCGCGGCCGAGCGTGCGGGCGCCGGCGCCGGCGTTGCGGCGGGCAGCGAGAAAGCCGCGCAGATCGGCCGGACGCAGGTTGGCGATCTCGGCAATGCCGGGCGAGCCGCCGCAATGGCCGGTGAGGAAATGCAGGAACTGGCGCGTGTCGCGCTCATAGGCTTCGACGGTTTCCGGCGACAGCCGGCGTTCGCGCGCCAGCATCTTCAGCCAGCTTTCGCGCGCCGCCTGAAGGTCAGGCTTGGCCGGGATGAGGAATTCCTGCATGGCGCTGTTCCAGTTCCCTGCCATTGTCGGGCAGTCGGGTTAGGAAGCGGTGAAGAGCTGTGTCATTGAAATGACGCCGAGCGATCATTGAAATGACGCCGGGGCGGCGCTAGAGCAAGGCAAAGGAATGTTTGCCATGACCAAGCCCCAGAACCCCGTCCAGATGGCCGTGATCGGCGCCGCCCACGGCATCAAGGGTGAATTGCGGGTGAAGACCTTCACCGGCGAGCCCTTGGCGCTAGCCGATTACGGGCCGCTTTACGCCAGGGATGGCCGTGCCTTCCAGATCATCGATATAAGGCCGGCCAACACGGTCGTCGTGGTGCGCTTCAAGGGCATCAGTGACCGCAACGCCGCCGAGGCGCTGGCCGGCACCGAACTGTTCGTCGACCGCTCGATGCTGCCGGACGATGGCGAAGAGGACGAGTTCTATCATGCCGACCTCGTCGGGCTGGAAGTCCGCGACGACACCAATGCCGCCATCGGCAAGGTCGTCGCCGTGCACAATTTCGGCGGCGGCGACATTCTCGACGTGACGCTGGCGGGGCGCAAAGGCGTGCTGATCCCGTTCACGCAGGCCGCCGTTCCCCAGGTATCAATTGCCGACGCCTTCCTCCGCATCGATCTGGCGGCGGCGGGGGTGGTCGAGGACGAGGACGGCGATGCGCCGCGCGAGGAGGATTTCGACGCCAAGGGCAGGCCGCGCGGACCGAGGGATGCCGGGGGCAACCGGTGAGTTTTTCCGCCTCGGTGCTGACGCTCTATCCCGAGATGTTTCCTGGCGCGCTCGGCCTGTCGCTGGCTGGCCGCGCGCTGGTATCAGGCACCTGGTCGCTTGAGGCGATCCAGATCCGCGACTTCGCCACCGATCGTCACCACACGGTCGACGACACGCCGGCCGGCGGCGGCGCCGGCATGGTGATGCGCGCCGATGTGCTGGCGAGAGCCATCGACCACGCGTCGCCAACAGGTGATCCGCGCCCGCGCCTTTTGATGAGCCCGCGCGGAAAACCGCTGACGCAGGCGCGTGTGCGCGAACTGGCCGCCGGGCCGGGTGCTGTCATCGTCTGCGGCCGCTTCGAAGGCGTCGACCAGCGATTGATCGAAGCGCGCGGACTGGAAGAGGTCTCCGTCGGCGACTTCATCCTCTCCGGCGGCGAGCCGGCGGCACTGGTGCTGCTCGATGCCGTGGTGCGGCTGTTGCCGGGCGTGATGGGCAATGCAGTGTCGGGCGAGGAAGAAAGCTTTGAGAACGGCCTGCTGGAGCATCCGCATTACACGCGGCCGCAGGAGTTCGAGGGCCGGCCAATTCCCGAGGTGCTGATCTCAGGCAACCACGCGAAAATCGCGAAATGGCGGCGCGCCGAGTCGGAAAAGCTGACGAAGGAAAGACGGCCGGATCTGCCAGGCGCTGCCCCTCAGCCCTTGGTGAAATAGTAGAAGGCGAGAAACAGGCCGACGGCGACGACGAAACCGCGCACGGCGTTCTGCGGCACGCGCTTGGCGATCCAGACACCGGCATAGCCACCCAGCGCACCGCCGGGGATCATGACGATCGCCTGCGGCCAGGCGATGACGCCGCCGGAGACGAAGACCAGGATGGCGACGGCGGCGATGACCACGGCCAGCATGTTCTTCAGCGCGTTCAGTCGGTGATAGTCGCCGGCTTGCGTCAGGCCCAGCATCGCCAGCATCATCACGCCCATGCCGGCGCCGAAGAAGCCGCCATAGATTGCGGTGGCGAACTGCGCCAGCGAGCCGGCCAGCGAGCCGACCGACGCTTCATGTCCAGGCTTCGGCGCCGGCTTCAGCCACGGCCCGGCGGCGAACAGAGCGGTTGCGCCCAGCAGCAGCCACGGTACCAGGACACGGAACGAGGGATTGGAGAGCGCCAAGAGGATGAGCGCGCCGGCCAGTGCGCCCAAAGCCGAGATCAGGCAGAGCAGCAACGCGCCGCGCCAGAAATGCTTGATGTCGGCCCAGTAGGCGAGCGTCGAGGTGACGTAGCCGGGAAACTGTGTCACCGAGGAGGTGGCGTTGGCGACGATCGGCGGCAGGCCGACCAGCGTCATGGCGCCGAAGGTGATGAACGTGCCGCCGCCGGCAACCGCATTGGCCGCCCCCGAGAGAAAGCCCGCGAGAAAGAGCAGGACTGCGTCGAAAACAGACATGAGGGTGCCGCCGAACAAGAGTGCTTCTCCCGGATTAGGAAGCTTGCAGGGTCGGCGCAACCCCGCACTGGATGATTGCGTGGTGGCATACGAGCAAAAAAGACAGGGCCAAGGCGTGACAAAGCCTCGAAATAGCTGTATGTGCCCGCCCGAACCGGAAGAACAATCTACCGGACCCGTCAACAATGACGGTGTAGTCGCCCCTGCCCGAAAGAGCATAGCCGAGCGGTCATAGGAACTGCAAGGCGAGTGTCGGACGCTCTGACTGTCGGAAGAACAAGAAGTGGACTTTTAGATGGATATTCTCCGTCAGCTCGAGGCCGAACAGGCCGCCAAGATCGAAGCCAAGCGCAAGCTTCCCGAATTCCAGCCCGGCGATACCGTGCGCGTCCAGGTCCGCGTGACCGAAGGCACCCGCACCCGCGTCCAGGCCTATGAGGGTGTCGTCATCGCCCGCGCCGGCGCCGGCTTCCAGGAAAATTTCACCGTTCGCAAGATTTCCTACGGCGAAGGCGTGGAGCGCGTGTTCCCGGTCTACTCGCCGATGGTCGAAGGCGTCGAGATCGTTCGCCGCGGCAAGGTGCGTCGCGCCAAGCTCTATTACCTGCGCGATCGTCGCGGCAAGTCGGCCCGTATTTCGGAAAACACCGGCGTGCGCGCCCGCAAGCTGAACGACGACGAGCGCGATGCGCTGAACGCCGAGAAGGCCCGCATCGAGGCCGAGAAGGTGGCCGCCGCCCAGGCGCTGGCCATCGAGAAGGCAGCACAGGACGCCGCCGAGAAGAAGGCTGCCGACGAGGCTGCCAAGGCCGCGGAAGCGACCGCCGCCGAATAAGTTTTTTCAGGCGCAGATTTCGGAAAGGCGGCTTCGGCCGCCTTTTTCGTTTTCGAACGGAATTAACGGGAAATTTCGCTCTCAGCCGGGTTGACTCCAATTATCTTGTACACTAACTAATCGTGTACAAATTAACTGGAGACATGAAATGCCTGCACTCTACTCCACCCAAGCTCGCGCCGTCGGCGGCCGCGCCGGCCACGTCCGGAGCAATGATGGCCTGCTCAGCCTCGACCTCGCGTCGCCGAAGGAACTCGGCGGCAAGGGCGGCGCCACCAATCCCGAGCAGCTGTTTGCCGCCGGCTATGCCGCCTGCTTCGAAAGCGCCATGCGCTTCATCGCCGGCAAGCAGAAATTGCCGCTGCAGGATGCGGCGGTGACGGCCAATGTCAGCTTGCATGCCAATGGCCAGGGCGGCTTCCGGCTTGGCGTTTCGCTGGAGGCGGAGACTAAAGGTCTTGATCAGGCGGCCGCGGAAGCGCTTGTATCGGCAGCGCACCAGGTTTGCCCCTATTCCAACGCCATCAAGGGCAATGTCGAGGTGGCGCTTTCGGCAGTGGCGCTTCCGGCAAAGGCAGCATGACGACAAAGACGACAGAGAGTACCAGCGACGTCCCGGCGGTATCAGCCGGGACGTTCCGCGTTCCGCGGCTCGACCAGCAGCTCTGCTTCGCGCTCTATTCGGCGAGCGGGCTGATGACGAAACTCTACCGGCCGCTGCTCGAGCCGCTCGGCCTGACCTATCCGCAATATCTGGCAATGCTGGTGCTGTGGGAGCGCGCGCCAAGCACGGTCGGCGCGCTCGGCGAAGCGCTGGGGCTCGACTCGGCGACACTGACGCCGCTGCTCAAGCGGCTGGAAGCGAATGGCCTGGTGACCCGCCGGCGCGACGCCGCCGACGAGCGCCGCGTGCTGGTCGAACCGACGGCAGAAGGCCTGGCGCTGCGCGCACGCACGCAGGACGTATCCGCCGGGCTGGCCTGCGCCATGCCGCTCGAGGCGGCCGAGTTGAAATCCCTGCACCGCACGCTAACCCGCTTTGTCGCCGGCTTGCGCGCGGCGGGCACTGCGCCGGAGCGTGACTGATCGCCCGGTTGGAACGCCTGCCCGGCGCCATAGGGTAAACAATCTCTTACTAATATATCTTGCATTGGACATAACATCGCTTAGCAATGGGGCTTCGGCTGCCCCTTCTGCTTTTTGGAGTGATGTGATGGATTCTTTCGCCAGGGCGAACCGCTTCAACTGGGACAACCGAGCCGAATTGCATACCACTGACGAGGCCCATCGCTATTACCCGATCGATCGGGTTCTGGCCGGTGGCTTGAGCCTGACCGCGCTGGAAAAGCGGGAAGTCGGCAACCGCATCGCCGGCAAGGACATCGCCCACCTGCAGTGCCATATCGGGCTCGACACGATCAGCCTGAAGCATCTCGGCGCAAAAAGCGTCACCGGGCTGGATTTCGCGCCCAAGGCGCTTGCCGCGGCGCGCCGGTTTGCCGCGCAGGCCGGCGCCGAAGTCAGCTTCGTCGAGGCCTCGGTCTATGATGCGGTGGCGGCGCTCGACGACTATTACGACCTCGTCTACGTGACGTGGGGCACGACGATTTGGCTGGACGACATCTTCAGCTGGGCCAAGGTGGTCGCCAATCTGCTGCGGCCGGGCGGCAAGCTGTATTTCCTCGATGGGCACCCGACGATGTTCCAGTGCGGCCGCAAGACCGATCAGCCCGGTCTGTTGCTGGATTGGCGGACGCCGCCACAGGCGCCGCTGGAATGGCACGACACGCACACCTATACCGGCGACGAGCGGCCGCTGACCCATCGCCTGAATTATGAGTGGATCCACCCGTTGGGCGACGTCATCAACGCCCTCATCGCGTCCGACATGACGATCGACTTCCTCAACGAGCATGCCATTCTGGGCTGGAAGGAATTCCCCTACATGGTCGAGGCCGGCGAGGGACTTTACGCGCTGCCGGACGGTATGACCAAGATACCGCTTTCCGTGTCTATCGGCGCAACCAAGCGGCGCTGAGTTTACGCGCGGCGCCATGTTGCGGCGGATGGCCGCCGGGCAAAGATCGTTCCGAAATCCCCCGATAGAAAGCATCGAAATCCGCTTTTGCGCGAAGGGTCACATCGGACCGGCTTGCACGGCGCTTGCGGACGGCTAAAGTCGGCGCCGGATTTTCCTGCAAACCTTGGCTGTGCCGAGGCCTTTCAAGTTCTGGGAGTGTGTCATGACCAAATCGAAACTGCTGCTGGCCGGCCTGTTGGCTTGCCTTCTCGCGCCCGTCGCCGCATGGGCGCAGGCGCTGCCCGACCTCGGCGGCAAGAAGGTGGTGGTGGTGACCGAAAACGCCTATCCGCCGCTGCAGTTCATCGATGCCAAGACCGGCAAACAGATCGGCTGGGAATATGACGCGATGAACGAGATCGCCAAGCGGCTGAACTTTTCCGTCGAGTACCAGAACACCTCGTGGGACGCGATGATCCAGGCGGTTTCCGACAACCAGTACAACATCGGCATGACCGGCATCACCATCAAGGACGACCGCAAGGAGAAGGTCGATTTCTCTGACCCCTATATGCGCTCGGAACAGTTCATGCTGGTGCGCGGCGACGAGAGCCGCTTCACCGACGCCAAGACCTTTGGCGCCTTCAAGGACGGGCTGATCGGCGCGCAGGCCGGCACGACGCCGTTCTACACCGCCGTCTACAGCGTGCTCGACGGCAATGAGCAGAATCCGCGCATCAAACTGTTCGAGACCTTCGGCGCCACGGTGCAAGCACTGAAGTCGGGCGACGTCGATGTCGTCTTGACCGACGGCACCGCCGGCAAAGGCTATGTCGATGCTTCCGAGGGCAAGCTGAAGCTGATCGGCGGCCCGCTCGGCACCGAGGATTTCGGCTTCATTTTCCCGAAGGGTTCCGACCTGGTGAAGCCGGTCAACGCAGCGATCGCAGCGCTGAAGGCGGATGGGACGATCGATGCGCTGAACAAGAAATGGTTTCTTGATTACAAGATGGGGCAGTAGCCTCCTTTGCCACGCGCATTGCATGATGACTGCGCGCAGCAATTTGCGCTGACCTTGCTCCTTCACGCCCCCCTCTGTCCTGCCGGACATCTCCCCCACGAGGGGGGAGATTGGCAGTTCTTGCGGAGGCGCCTTTCTTTCAACGTTGCAGATTGGCGAACGCAGCGGTGGCGGCCGATCTCCCCCCAAGTGGGGGAGATGTCCGGCAGGACAGAGGGGGGCGCCTCGGCACGCCCTGCCATCCGCTTCGCCGACATCGCCTGATGCAAACGCCCCCCACTTCCACCACCAAATCCGATTTCCCCTGGTGGCTTGCCGTGGCCGTGGCGATCGCCGTGATCGCTGCCATCTTCATCGCCACCAGCAACCTCTACGCGCAGGTATTCACCACCGTCGCCAAGGGCATCGGCATCACCGTCTTCGTCACCGTCGTCGCCTTCGCGCTGGCTTGCGCCATCGGGCTCGGGCTTGCGCTGATGGGGCTGTCGGGGTCGCGCTGGCTGAGCCAGATTGCCCGCTTCTATGTCGAGATCATCCGTGGCGTGCCGATCCTGGTGCTGTTGTTCTGGATCGCCTTTGCCGGCGCGCCGACCTTCGTCGCGGCCTGGAACGCGCTAACCGCGCCGCTGCAGAATGCCGGCTTCTTCGGCGAGCTTCTGGTGCGCGACGTGTCGCTGCTCTGGCGCGCCATCATGGCGCTGACCATCGGCTACTCCGCCTTCATCTCGGAGGTGTTTCGCGCCGGCATCCAGGCGGTCGAGAAGGGCCAGATCGAGGCGGCGAAGGCTTTGGGATTGTCGCGCACGCAGCGCTTCCGGCTGATCGTCTTTCCGCAAGCAATCCGCACCATCCTGCCGCCGCTCGGCAACGACTTCGTCGCCATGGTCAAGGATTCCTCTCTGGTCTCGGTGCTCGGCGTCGCCGACATCACCCAGATGGGCAAGATCTACGCCGCCGGCTCCTTTCGCTTCTTCGAGACCTATTCGATCGTCGCCTATATCTATCTCATCCTCACCGTCGGCCTGTCGCTGGCGCTCAGGGCGCTGGAGAAGCGGCTGCGCAACCAGCATCAGGAATAGAAGTCAGGCGAAGACGGCGCTACCATCACCGACGATGCGGCCAGTTCCGGAGCGAATTCCATGATCGTCGACAAGGCCAATGCGGCGCTGGATTCCGTCTATGCGGCCGACACGCCGGAGGCGCTGGCGCGAGCCTACGCCGCCTGGGCCGCGACCTATGACAGCGAAACCGCCTCGCTCGGTTATTTGCTGCCGTTCCTGATCACCGCCTGGGTTACGCGGCATGTGCCGGCGGGCGAAGGCCCGCTGCTCGATGCCGGCTGCGGCACCGGCCTGTCGGGCCCGTCGCTCAAGGCGCTGGGCTATCCCGACATTGCCGGGCTCGACCTCTCCGACGACATGCTGAAGATCGCCGGCAGCCGCAACGCCTACAACGACCTGAAGAACGCGATGCTTGGCGGCCCGCTGCCCTGGCCGGACGGGCATTTTCGCGCCTTCTTCTCGACCGGCGTGTTCACCATCAGCCATGCACCGGCGTCGGGCCTGCACGAACTGGTGCGCATCACGAAAAAGGGCGGCCACGCGATCTTCACCGTGCGCGACCAGGTTTTTGACAGCGGCGGGTTTCAGGCCGTGTTCGACGAGCTGGAGCAGGCGCAAAAATGGCGGCCGGTCGAGGAAAGCCCATGGTTCTGTTGCTATGCCATCGCCGAGCCGGATGCATTGGTGAAGACGTTTGTGTTTGAGGTGATGTGAGCGGTGACGCCCTTCCCTTCTCCCCTTGTGGGAGAAGGTGGCCGAGCGAAGCTCGGTCGGATGAGGGGTGTTCCAGCTTGGCGAGGATGGAGACTTGGCAAGGACGGCGATCCTTCGCGCACCCCTCATCCGTCTCGGCGCTGCGCGCCGATCCACCTTCTCCCACAGGGGGAGAAGGCAAGGCCGCGCCCACACACGCCGCAATTGCCGAAAACCCAAAACATTGGTATGAGCCACGCCATGGAAGAGCTTTTTGGCGATCCGGCCTATAAGGGGTTCGTGCTGCAGGACAGAAAACGCCTGCCGTCGCGCTTCTCTGCGCGCGTTTGCGGCGCGCTTACCAGCCGACTTAGCTAGACCGCTTTCGCCGACCGAAAGGCCTGCGGCACTTCACCTCTTCCCCATTTTCAGATCGACGGATTTACGCACATGAGCGCACCGCGCACCCTCTACGACAAGATATTCGACGAGCACGTTGTCGACCGCCAGGACGACGGCACTTGCCTGCTCTATATCGACCGTCACCTCGTCCACGAAGTCACCAGCCCGCAAGCCTTCGAAGGCCTGCGCATGACTGGCAGAAAAGTCCGGCATCCTGAAAAGACGCTGGCCGTGGTCGATCACAATGTCTCGACCTCGCCCGAGCGCAAGTTCGGCATCAAGAACGAGGAAAGCCGCATCCAGGTCGAGGCGCTGGCCAAGAACGCCAAGGATTTCGGCGTCGAGTATTATTCCGAGACCGATATCCGCCAGGGCATCGTCCACATCATCGGCCCGGAACAGGGTTTTACGCTCCCCGGCATGACCATCGTCTGTGGAGACAGCCACACCTCGACGCACGGTGCTTTCGGCGCGCTGGCGCATGGCATCGGCACCTCGGAAGTCGAGCACGTGCTGGCGACGCAGACGCTGATCCAGCGCAAGGCAAAGAACATGCTGGTGCGTGTCGACGGCGTGTTGCCGGAAGGCGTCACCGCCAAGGATATCATCCTGGCCATCATCGGCGAGATCGGCACCGCCGGCGGCACCGGCTATGTCATCGAATATGCTGGCGAGGCGATCCGCGCGCTGTCGATGGAAGGCCGCATGACCATCTGCAACATGTCGATCGAGGGTGGCGCGCGCGCCGGCCTGATCGCGGCCGACGAGACGACCTTCGCCTATGTCAAGGACAAGCCGCGTGCGCCGAAGGGCGCGTCTTGGGATGCGGCACTCGCCTACTGGCAGACGCTGCAGTCCGACGAGGGCGCGCATTTCGACAAGGTGATCGTGCTCGACGCGGCCAAACTGCCGCCGATCGTCTCCTGGGGCTCGTCGCCCGAGGATGTCGTCTCGGTGCAAGGCATCGTGCCGAACCCGGATGACATCGCCGACGAGAACAAGCGTACCTCCAAGCAACGTGCACTGGACTATATGGGCCTGACGCCGGGCACCAAGATCACCGACATCACGCTCGACCGTGTCTTCATCGGCTCCTGCACCAATGGCCGCATCGAGGATTTGCGCGCCGTCGCCAAGGTGGTGGAAGGGAAAAAGGTCAGCGCGCATGTCGATGCGATGATCGTGCCGGGTTCCGGCCTGGTCAAGGAACAGGCCGAGGCCGAGGGCCTCGACAAGATCTTTGTCGCCGCCGGTTTCGACTGGCGCGAGCCGGGCTGTTCGATGTGCCTGGCCATGAACGATGACCGGCTGAAGCCGCATGAGCGCTGCGCCTCGACCTCGAACCGCAATTTCGAGGGACGTCAGGGTTTCAAGGGCCGCACCCATCTGGTGTCGCCGGCCATGGCGGCGGCGGCAGCGATCGCCGGCCATTTCGTCGACATCCGCGAGTGGAAATAGCCCAGAGTTTCGTCCCTGTTTTCAGAGCATTCGAGAAACCCCGGACCGCAAACGGTTCGGGGTTTTTCTTTGGCTCCGAGGGCATATTCGGTCTCGCTTAACCGCTTGTTTGGGCTTGCGGCTTAAACATCTTCCCTGACGGAAGCGAGAGAAGTCACGGTCCTTGGACACCGGCCTGTTCATAGCGCTGCTCAATCCGACGATCGCGCTGGCGCTCGGCGCGGCGTTCCTCGTGCTGTGGTCCTATCAGCGCCACCGTCCTTATCTGGCGGTGCTGGGCGCAAGCTACTGCGCCTCGGCGGGCGGCTTCCTGCTGCAGTATTTCACGCTGCCCGTCGGCATGGTGCTGACCAAGCTTCTCTCCAACATATGCTTCACCTTTGCCGCCTGCTGTCTCTGCGGCGCCATCGTGGCGCGCTATGGCCGGCGCGTACCCTTTGTCGGGATCGGTGTCCTGGCGGGTGGCGGGTTGGCCGCTTTTTGCTGGTTCCTGTTCGTCCAGCCGGATCTCACCTGGCGCATCCTTGCCATCAATTTCGGCTTCGGCGGCCTCAGCCTGCTGGTCGCCGCCGAACTGCGCCAGGTGCGCAACAACGGCCCGACGGAAAACATCCTGTTTGTTCTGTCGCTGCTGTCGGGCCTGAACTTCTTCGCCCGCACGCTGGCCGTCGTCATCGCGCATGGGCCGTTCACCAGCTATGACGGCTTCTATGCCTCGTCCTACTGGACGACGGCGCTGCTCTCGCACGCACTGCTGTCGCTGCTGATCGCACTTTGCCTGTTCTCGGCAGCCGCGCTCGACGTGATGAAGGCGCTGAAAACCGAGACGTTTACCGACCCGCTGTCCGGCCTGCTCAACCGTCGCGGTTTCGAAGAGCGGGCGGCTCTGCTTCTGCGGCAGTGCGCCTCGGCCAGGCTTCCGGTTGCGCTGGTGCTGGCCGACCTCGATCACTTCAAGGCGCTCAACGATGTGCACGGCCATGCGGCGGGCGACCGGGTCATCGCCGATTTCGCCGCAAAGCTGAATTTCGCCACCGGCGCGCGCGGTGCTGCCGGCCGCATCGGCGGCGAGGAGTTCGCGGTGCTGCTGCCTTTGTGCGACCTGGCTTCGGCGCGCCTGTTCGCCGAGGCGATCCGCTCGCTCTATTCGTCCGGCGGTGTCGCCAGCCTGCCGCCGGGTATCCGAGTGACCGCGAGCTTCGGTGTCGCCGCCCGCACCGGCGACGAAGGGTTGGAACCGCTGATGCGTCGTGCCGACGAGGCGCTCTACAAGGCCAAGAAGAACGGCCGCGACAGCGTGCGCCTGTCCTACGAGCGGCCGGAAACGGTGTTCGTGCCGGACTACGCCAGCCTCGGTTAGAGACACTTGTTTTGGCATGATCTTTTCCGAAAACCGGGTCTCACTTTTCGCTGACGCGGTCCTTCGGTTCGGGATCATGCCTGAACGTTAACGTCTTTTTCGCGCGTCGGTGGTTAGCTGTCGCCCCGGAGTGCGAAAGACGCAATGGGCAGCGCAGACTTCATCCTTGTCATCAATCTGTTCGTTGCCGGACTGCTGGCCGCGGCCTTCATGGCGATTGCGATCTATGATGTAGGACGCGTATCGGCACGCTGGCTGGCGTTCGGCTATGTGCTCGGCATGGTCTATTTCGCCGTCGAATTCAGCATCCCGGTTTTCGCCGACGCACGGCCTGCGGTTGTCACCGCTTTCGCCGTTTTCCTGGGCGCCACCATCGCCTTCAATACCGGGCTCGCCCGCAAGTATGGCGTGGCGCCGCCCTGGCCGCCGATGCTGTTCTTCCTGGTCTTCGCCACCGTCGCGGTCTGGTTCGTGCAGGATCTGCCGCGCCAGTCGCTTGCCCGCATGATGGCCTACCAGCTTCCCTATGCGGCCATGCAGCTGGTCGGTTTCGCCATCGTCTGGTCGTCAAGGCAAAGGCGCGACCGGCTCGATCGAGTTCTGCTGGCCGTGCTGGTGGCCAGCGCCGTGCAGTTCGCCTCAAAGCCGTTCATCGCGCATGCGCTGGGTGGCTGGGGCGCTGACCCGCAGTCTTATGTGCAGACCAGCTACGCGCTGGTGTCGCAGTCGCTCGGCACCGTGCTGGGCCTGGCGCTGGCGCTTCTGATGCTGGGCATCCTGGTTCGCGACGTGCTGGCCGAGGCGACCTCGAAGTCCGAAACCGACACGCTGTCGCGGCTGCTCAATCGCGGCGGTTTTGAGCGCCATGCCGAGGTCGCGCTGCGCGATGCCGTGCGCCAGGGCGTTCCGGTAGCGCTGGTCATTGCCGATCTCGACCACTTCAAGGGCATCAACGATAGCTATGGCCACGCCTCAGGCGACCGGGTGATCGCGACCTTCGCTGGCTTTCTTCGCGATGCCGCTGCCGACCACCACGTTGCCGGCCGCATCGGCGGCGAGGAGTTCGCCATCATTCTGCCGGGAACCAACCTTGCCGCCGCGCGGCTGTTTGCCGAGGGCACACGCAGCGCTTTCGGCGCGCTGCCGATCGATAGCCTGCCGGCGGAGCATCGCTGCAGCGCCAGTTTTGGCGTGGCCGAGCTTTCCGCGCGTGAAGGGTTTTCCGACCTGCTGCGGCGCGCCGACGAAGCGCTCTACCAGGCGAAAGGCGCTGGCCGCGACTGCGTGCGGGTCTCGGCCGGACCGGTCGTCCGGCAGGCGACAGCAGCGAACGCCGGATAGATCAGCGGCAAGGGCTGAGGTTGGGCATCTCGCCGTCGGAGAGGCCGTACATATAGGAGCGGCCTTTGATGAAAACCGGCGGCTGGTAGCAGCCGCGGCGGATCACATTGTCCGATTCGTTCTCGTAGATGACGTCTGGTTCGCCGGCGTTGCCAGCGCTGGTGTAGTCGGACAATTCTTTCGCCAGCTTGCCTTCGCCAACGATGATGCGCTTGTAGCCGGCGGCGCTGTCGATGACGAGATTGCCGAAGGAATCGGCATAGACGCGGTCGTGGTGGCGCGTCCCGGCGAGCGCCGGTGCGGCAAAGCCGATCGATAGTGCCGCCAGCATGAGCGCCGGAAGTCGTAGTGTGCCTGAATTCGAACGCATGGCGTCCTCCGTTTCCTAGAGGCAAGCCTCCTCGAATCGGAAATTAACCTTTTATTAACCTTTGTTAAGGGGGACAGCCGGTGATGCGGCAATCTCTTGGCAAACATGGTTAATATCAGTCGGAATGGAAAGCCCGGCGGCCATCATTCGGCCATGCTTGCCCGCACCATCGCGGCCGGCGTCGACTTGCAACCATGACGCTTGATCTTGGCAAGGCATGGCGGCTAGTTTGCCGCGCGGGAGGACAACATATGGCGTTACGCCGGGCTTTTCGGATGACGCTTGTGCTTGGCCCGCTGCTGGTAGCAGCAGCCTGCGTGCCGCAGAGCAACGCGCCGAAGGCCGCAAGCACCGCCGCCGCCGCTGTCTCGATAGCGCCGGGCGCACCTTCGACTGCTGCCCCCATCATCGTGGACACGGCCGCGCCGCAACCGCGCACTGCGACCTACAATTGCGCCGACGGCGGCAGGATCACGATCGAAAATCTCGGCACGGCGCTGCATGTCCTCGGCCCCGACGGCACATCTGAAGACCTGCCGGCGTCGCCGGCCAACCAGAACAGCCGGTACGGCGCAGCCCATGACGCAATCGTGATTGACGGACGCGAGGCGCTGGTGATGAAGGGTGGGAAAACGCCGGTGACCTGCAAGCGCTGACCGGGTGTGTCGATATTCAGCTGATGCCGGCCTGCGAATGGCAGCTTCCTGCGCTTCCGGCCTTCGCCGGCCGAACCACTCATGAGGGGTGCGCAGTTAAGGCTACGGCCGGCGTAGGCCGGTGCTCACGTACTGAAGTACGCTCCCGCTCCGGTTCTCGCAAACCACCATTCTCGGCTCGGCCTGAGCTGAATCTCGGCACACCCTCCGCGCCCGAGCCAGGCGAAATACCGCACTGCAGCGAACGCTGCGCCGGCTTTGGGCCGATGCCCTAATCGATTGAAGCGAAACGCCGCCTTTTTGTCAGACTAAATGACGTTTTCAAAACGATTTTCTGGCTTTGACGCGGTGCAAAAAGAGCATTAGAAACCGCCTGTCCGAAGTCGCATCCGGAAGCGGCAATGCCGCATTTCCGCCGGTGGCTCCAGAGACGCCGAACTGGGGGAGCCATGAGCAAATCACCAGCCACCCGCGCGAGACCGCTTTCGCCGCATCTGACCGTCTATCGGATGCCGATCACGATGACGATGTCGATCATCCATCGCATCACCGGCGGGGCGCTGTATTTCGGCACGCTGCTGGTCGCCGTATGGCTGATGGCGGCGGCGAGCTCCGAGGCCACTTTCGATTGGGTCAACTGGGCCTTCGGTTCGTGGCTCGGGCGGCTCATCCTGTTCGGCTACACCTGGGCGCTGATGCACCACATGCTGGGCGGTGTGCGCCATCTGGTGTGGGACACCGGCGCCGGTCTTGAAAAGCACACGGCATCGAAGATCGCCTGGGCGACGCTGGCCGGCTCGATCTCGCTGACGCTGTTGATCTGGATCGCCGGCTACATGGCGCGGGGAGCCTGATCCATGAGCGGTAAAAACACCGATATGCGCACGCCGCTGGCCAAGGTCCGCGGCCTTGGCTCGGCCCGCGAGGGCACCCAGCATTTCTGGCGCCAGCGGCTGACCGCGATTGCCAACATCCCGCTGACGCTGTTCTTCGTCGGCTTCCTCATCGCGCTCAACGGCGCCGGCTATGCCGAGGTGCGCGCGGCCCTCGCCAATCCGTTCGTGGCGCTGGTGCTTGCCCTGGTGCTGTTGTCCGGGCTCTATCATATGCGGCTCGGCATGCAGGTCATCATCGAGGACTATGTGCATGGCGAGGGCATGAAGCTGGCGCTGATCGCGCTCAACACTTTCTTTTCCGTAGTGGTCGGCGTCGCCTCGATCTTCGCCCTGCTCAAGCTGGCATTCGGAGGCTGAATTTGGCCAAGGACGCGAAGACCGCCAACAAGGCTGGTTACACCTATGTCGACCACAAATTCGATGTGGTGGTCGTCGGCGCTGGTGGCGCCGGCTTGCGCGCCACGCTCGGCATGGCCGAACAAGGCCTGCGCACCGCCTGCATCACCAAAGTGTTCCCGACGCGGTCGCACACCGTGGCGGCGCAAGGCGGCATTGCCGCGTCGCTGTCCAATATGGGTCCCGATTCCTGGCAGTGGCACATGTACGACACCGTCAAGGGTTCGGACTGGCTGGGCGATGTCGACGCCATGGAATATCTGGTGCGCGAAGCGCCGGCCGCGGTCTATGAGCTCGAACATTACGGCGTGCCGTTCTCGCGCACCGAAGAGGGCAAGATCTACCAGCGGCCATTCGGCGGCCACATGATGAATTACGGCGACGGCCCGCCGGTGCAGCGCACCTGCGCCGCCGCCGACCGTACCGGCCACGCCATCCTGCACACGCTCTACGGCCAGTCGCTGAAGAACAACGCGCAGTTCTTCATCGAGTATTTTGCGCTCGACCTGATCATGGAGCCGGACGGCACCTGCACCGGCGTGGTCGCCTGGAATCTCGACGACGGCACCATCCACCGCTTTTCGGCAAAAATGGTGGTGCTGGCGACCGGCGGCTACGGCCGCGCCTATTTCTCGGCGACGTCGGCGCACACCTGCACCGGCGACGGCGGCGGCATGGCCGCGCGCGCCGGCTTTCCGCTGCAGGATATGGAGTTCGTGCAGTTCCACCCAACCGGTATCTATGGCGCCGGCTGTCTGATCACCGAAGGCGCGCGCGGCGAGGGCGGCTATCTCGTCAATTCCGAGGGCGAGCGCTTCATGGAGCGCTACGCGCCGTCGGCCAAGGACCTTGCCTCGCGCGACGTCGTCTCGCGCTGCATGACGCTGGAGATCCGCGAGGGCCGCGGCGTCGGCAAGAAGAAGGATCATATTTTCCTGCATCTCGACCATCTCGATCCGTCCGTGCTGCATGAACGGCTGCCTGGCATTTCGGAATCGGCCAAAATCTTTGCCGGAGTCGACCTGACCAAGGAGCCGATCCCGGTGCTGCCGACGGTGCACTACAATATGGGCGGCGTGCCGACCAATTATTGGGGCGAAGTGCTCAACCCGACGGCGAAGAGCCCCGACCGGGTGTCGCCGGGGCTGATGGCGGTCGGCGAGGCCGGCTGTGCTTCCGTGCACGGCGCCAATCGCCTCGGCTCGAACTCGCTGATCGATCTCGTCGTGTTCGGCCGCGCGGCGGCGATCCGCGCCGGCCAGGTCATCGACCGGACGTCGGCGATCCCGGCGCCCAACGAAGCCTCGGTCGAAAAGATCATGGATCGCTTCGACCGGCTGCGCCACGCCAACGGTTCGACGCCGACGGCAAGCTTGCGCGAAAAGATGCAGAAGGCGATGCAGGACGACGCGGCGGTGTTCCGCACCCAGGAATCGCTCGAAAACGGCTGCAAGCGCATTTCGCAGATCTGGACCGAGCTCAAGGACGTCAAAGTGTTCGACCGCTCGATGATCTGGAACTCGGACCTGGTCGAGACGCTGGAGCTGGAAAACCTGATGGCCAACGCCATCACCACGGTCTATGGCGCCGAGGCGCGCAAGGAGAGCCGTGGCGCGCACGCGCGCGAAGATTTCTCAGCCCGCGACGACGCCAACTGGCGCAAGCACACGCTGGCGCGGCTGAGCGAAGACGGCAAGGTGACGCTCTCTTACCGGCCGGTGCACACCGAGCCGCTGCTGGCGGAAAAGGACGGCGGCATCAGCCTCGCCAAGATCGCGCCCAAGGCCAGGGTGTACTGACGATGGCGCTGGCGGCCTCAGGATATTCCGGCACGCCCCTTCCGGCCAAGCTCGGCCTGAAGGACGAGATGATCGCCGCCTTCATTGCGCTGCCCGATGACCTCAGCGATCTCGCCGAGGCCGTTGACTTCGCTCAAGTCGACCGGCTGGCCGATTGGTCGGAGATTTCCGGCGCTGCTCTGAAATACGATGCCGTCCACGCCTTCACCCGGCAACGTGCCGAGATCGAGGATCGTCTCGCCGGTGTCCAGGCGGCGATCAAGCGCGACGGCATGGTCTGGGTGTCGTGGCCGAAAAAGGCCTCGAAGGTGCCGACCGATGTCACCGAAGGCGTCATCCGCACCGAAGCCCTGAAACTCGACCTTGTCGACGTGAAAGTTGCCGCCGTGAACGAGATCTGGTCCGGGCTGAAGCTCGTCATCCGAAAGGGCCTGAGGTAATGGTCGAACTGACGCTCCCCAAGAACTCGCAGATCAAGGCGGGAAAAACCTGGCCGAAGCCGGAAGGCGCGACCAATTTGCGGGAATATCGCATCTACCGCTGGTCGCCGGACGATGACGAGAACCCGAGCATCGACACCTATTTCGTCGACATGGACGATTGCGGGCCGATGGTGCTCGACGCGCTGCTCTGGATCAAGAACAAGATCGACCCGACGCTGGCCTTGCGCCGCTCCTGCCGCGAGGGCATTTGCGGGTCCTGCGCCATGAACATCGACGGTTCCAACACGCTGGCCTGCACCAAGGGCTGCGACGACATTTCCGGCGCCGTCAAGGTCTATCCGCTGCCGCATATGCAGGTGGTCAAGGACCTGGTGCCCGACCTGACCAATTTCTACGCCCAGCACGCCTCGATCGAGCCGTGGCTGAAGACGGTGTCGCCGGAGCCGGCCAAGGAATGGCTGCAGAGCCATGAGGACCGCGAGAAGCTCGACGGGCTCTACGAGTGCATCTTGTGCGCCTGCTGTTCGACCTCGTGCCCGAGCTACTGGTGGAATGGCGACCGCTATCTCGGCCCGGCAACGCTGTTGCAGGCCTATCGCTGGCTGATCGACAGCCGCGACGAGGCAAAGGGCGAGCGGCTCGACAATCTCGAAGACCCGTTCCGGCTCTATCGCTGCCACACCATCATGAACTGCGCCCAGACTTGCCCCAAGGGACTGAACCCGGCCAAGGCGATTGCGGAAATCAAGAAGATGATGGTGGAACGGCGGGTGTAGCTTCAGCGAGATCGCGGTCTGCTGCGATCCTTCGCGCCCCCTCTGTCCTGCCGGACATCTCCCCCACGGGTGGGGAGATTGGCCGTCACTGCGTCTTTCACCAATTTCCAAGGTTGAAGGATGACGTGCTGTCGGCGAAGCTACCGATCTCCCCCCCATGTGGGGGAGATGTCCGGCAGGACAGAGGGGGGCGCTGTCCCGCCAGCGTCAGAAAGGACTGCAACCCAATGAGCGACGATCTTCCCATCCTCTCCCCCGTCGAAGCCCGGATACTCGGCTGCCTGATCGAGAAGAAGGAACTGACGCCGGATATCTATCCGCTGACGCTCAATGCCGCGCACGCCGCCGCCAACCAGAAGACGGCGCGCGAGCCGGTTATGGCGCTGGAGCAGGTGGAGGTGCACCGGGCCCTGAAGCTGCTTGAGCAGAAGGGGCTGGTGCGGCAGATGTTCGGTTCCCGCGTGGAGCGCTACG
Source organism: Mesorhizobium sp. P3_B5 (assembly GCF_056402815.1). Classification (NCBI taxonomy): domain Bacteria; kingdom Pseudomonadati; phylum Pseudomonadota; class Alphaproteobacteria; order Hyphomicrobiales; family Phyllobacteriaceae; genus Mesorhizobium; species Mesorhizobium sp. P3_B5. The sequence continues at coordinate 19,492 of NZ_JBFUGR010000018.1, forward strand.
AACATCAGATGGCGCAACGATTCTCGCTGACCACGCCGCAGACCGCCTTGCTGGGGCTGCTGTTGTTGCGCGGGCCGCAGACGGCACATGAACTCTTGGCGCGGGGCGAGCGGATGGCCAAGTTTCCGTCGATCGAAGACCTGCGCGGTGAACTCGACATGCTGATCGGCCGCCGGCCGCCGCTCGTCCAGGAAATCCCGCGTGGACCAGGCCAGCGCGAGGACCGCTTCGTGCAGCTTCTCGGTGGCCCGGTGGACGTTGCTGCCCTGTCCGCGCAGCGCAATACGCTGATCATGCCTGTCTCCGACCTGGAAGCGAGGATTGAATCGCTGGAGCAGGAAGTCGCAGCACTTCGCGCCCGGCTCGACGCGTTGGGGGCTTAGCAATTAGCGGAGATGTCGGAGGGACAGCGCCCCCCTCTGGCCTGCCGGCCATCTCCCCCACGAGGGGGGAGATCGGCAGCTCCGCCGTCCCGCTCTCTTTCATCGCCGGCGATTGGCGAAAGCCGAGGCGACGTCCAATCTCCCCACTTGTGGGGGAGATGCCCGGTAGGGCAGAGGGGAGCGTGAAGGATCGCTACCCCAGGGCAAAGATCACCCAATCAGCCCAATTTCGCGTCGAGCGACACCTTTATGGCGCCGAGCGCTTGCGACACGGGGCAACCGGCCTTGGCCTTTTCTGCCAACTCCTGGAATTTCGCCGCCTCGATGCCCGGCACCTTGCCGACCACGGTGAGGGCGCTGCCGGTGATGCCGGTGCCGGGCACCAGCGTCACCACCGCCTTGGCGTTGAGCTCGGTGGCGGGCGTGCCGTTTTCGGCCAGGAAATGCGAGAACTGCATGGCAAAGCAGCCGGCATGTGCTGCCGCGATCAGCTCTTCCGGGTTGGTGCCGGATTTGCCGCTTTCGTCCTCGAAGCGCGCCTTGAAGGAATAGGGCGTGCCCTTCAGGGTTCCGCTCTGGCTGTCGAGCGTGCCTTTGCCCCCCTTCAGATCGCCTTTCCAGATGGCGTTTGCGGTGCGGTCCATGAAGTCCTCCTTGATTGATCCGATTGCGCCGGCCCGGTGCCGGCGTTCCTTCCAACTATAGCGCGGGCACGAGGGAAGACCACCGCGGTCTTGCGGCCATCGCCCACTCTTCGTGGCACTTCGCAAATTATTTTGAAAAAAATGTGCGTGCAAAAATGTCGACTTCGCCGTGCCCCGACCGTCCTGCGGGCGGCCACGGATTTCGTGGCGGATGGAGGTTCCCATGAACAATCTGTTTTCCGCGCATTGGATAGACACCGGCCGAGCCGCCGGCGACGAAAAAACCGACTGGCTGTATCAGCAGCCGTCCGGCTTCGGCCGGCTGCTTGCGGCGGTCGCCATCATCGGCGTTGCCTTCTGCTTTATCGATCATGCAGCGGGCAAGCACCCGGCTGACACTTTGATCGCCTCATCTTATGTTTCGCAGCAAGGGAGATAAAAAATGCAATATGTTTGCCTGGTCTATGGTGAGGAGAAAGACCTTCACGCCCTGACCGCCGAGGGGTCGGCCAAGCTCGATGCCGAGTCGCTGGCCTATGACAGGTCATTGGAAAAGCGCGGCCAGCTGATCATCGCGCAGGCGCTGCAGTCGGTAAAAACGTCGAAAACAGTGCGTCGGCGCCAGGGCAAGAGATTGATTACCGACGGCCCTTTCGCCGAGACCAAGGAGCAGTTGCTGGGCTTCGTCATGATCGAAGCAAAAGATCTCGACGAGGCGCTGGAGATCGCAGGCGGAATTCCGCTGGCCGAAATCGGCACCATCGAAGTCAGGGCGATCTACGACGTGCCGGGGTCGTGAACCCGAAGTCGGCGACTTTGAAACCAGGGGTTCCAGGCCGGTGGAATGCCTCTGGTTCTTCGCCGCAAGCAATCTTTGCGTGTTGAAGCAGCGCAATACTTCTCCTATCGTCGGCGCGATTTTGGGGGATGTTGGCATGCCGTTCTTGATTGCTATCCTTGGCGTCCTTGGGGCGGCAGCGTTCTGGTGGTACCGGATGAAGGCCATGAACGAGGCGGCGCGAGAAGTCGCCGATGTCGTCGGTCGGGTCCAGGGCAATATCCGCCGCAAGAAGCTGCGCAAGCAGGCGGCGCTGTCGCCGCTGACGGCGATCGACGATCCCGTCGTGGCCGCGGCGACGCTGATCACCGCCATGGTTTCCGAGAACGGGCCGATCCTGCCGCAGCGCGAAGCCGTCATCCGGTCGGTGATCTCGGAGATCGCCGACAAGAAGAAGACCGACGAGGCGGTGATCTATGCCAAATGGGCGGCGGCGCAGATCGACGACACGACGATCGTCATCGACAAGCTGGCGCCGTTCCTGCGCGAACGTCTCGATGTGGCCGAGCGAAACGATCTGCTGCAGATGGTGAACCGCGCGGCCCAGGGCGGCGAGAAACGCCTGGAGATTGCCGACCAGCGGATATTGCGGCTGCGGCAAAAGCTGGGTTTCGAGGTGAATTAAGTTCGCTGGCGGGGATCTGAGCCCGCTACCTTGGCAGATCGCCTTGGCGATTAGCGGAAACACCCATCGCTTCGTCATCCTGGGGCGTAGCAAGGAGCGAAGCGACGCGGCGCAGACCCCGGGATCCATGCCGCGACTTCAAAGCGTTGCTACGATGCAGAATTCTGGTCCGCTGCATTCTTCGACCAAGGTCACGCAATGGATCCTTGGGTCTTGCTCCGCTTCGCGTCGCTACGCCCAAGGATGACGACGTTGGGCAACGCTCAGATCGCCTCGCCCTTCAACAGCCGCGGCGTATCACCCGACAGGCCGGACGCCTGGCGAATGAAAAACTCCTTCAGCCTGGGCATGCGCTCGACGAGACCAAGGCCGATGTCGCGGACGGCGCGCAGCGGGCCGATGTCGTTGGAGAACAGCCGGTTCAGCACATCGGTGGTGATGCCCATCTGCACAGTGTCGAAACGCCGCCATTGCTGGTAGCGTTCGAGCACGTCGAGCGCGCCGATGTCCTGCCCCAGCCGGTCGGCCTCGACAACCACTTCGGCCAATGCGGCCACATCCTTGAAGCCGAGATTGAGGCCCTGGCCGGCGATCGGATGGATGCCGTGGGCGGCGTCGCCGGCAAGCGCAATGCGCGGCGCGACGAAGGCGCGGGCAATGGTCAGGCCGAGTGGCCAGGCGCGCGGTTTGTCGGCGACACGGATTTCGCCGAGCCTCAGGCCGAAGCGCAGTTCGAGTTCGTGCTCGAAGACGAGGTCGTCGCCATCGACCAGTTTTTGAGCATCCTCGGACCGCTCGACCCAGACCAGCGACGAGCGATTGCTGCCGTCCTTGCCCGGCTTGAGCGGCAGGGTGGCGAAAGGGCCGGCTGGCAGAAAATGCTCTTCGGCGCGGCCATTGTGCGGGCGCTCATGCGCCACGGTGCAGACGATGCCTGACTGGCCATACTCCCATTTCACCGTCTTGATGCCGGCCATGTCGCGCAATTTCGAGTTGACGCCGTCGGCGGCGACCAGCAATCGCGCCTTCAGCGTCGCGCCGTCGGCCAGATGCACGGTGATGCCGGCGCCGTTGCTGTCGAAGGCGCCGACGGCGACGCCTTCGATGATGTCGATGCCGAGTTTCTGCGCGCGCCGGCGCAAGGCACCGTTTAAATCCGCGTTGGCGACCATGTGCGCAAACGGCTCGCCCGGCGCGACCTCGCCGTCAAAGGTCAGAAACACCGGACGCACCGGATCGGAGGTGCGCGAATCGGTGACGATCATTTCTGTTATGGCTTGCGATTGGCCGACGATTTCCTGCCAGACGCCGAGCTGGTCGAGCATGCGGCAAGCGGCAGCGGCGATGGCCGAGGCGCGGCCGTCCTTCTGCCAGACGCCTGCGGGTGCTGCATCGACCACGGCGACAGTGAGGCTCGGCCGTGCTTGTTTCAGCGATACGGCGGCGGCAAGGCCGACATAGCCGGCGCCGGCGACCAGAACGTCGAGTGAGCCTCGGGCTTTTGCATCCGCCTTGCGGTCCGCCATGATAAATTCCTTTCGTGGCCTTGGCTGTTGCCGGCGGCCATTCCGGCCTTGACTGCCCGCCATTCCTGTCGGAAACCGCCTTAACACTTCCGCAGCCAGTGTCCCGATTCTGAAATTCGTCCGAGTTGGATATCGAGGGCAGTACGAATTTCAGAATCGTAAGGACACTAGCAAACTGACGATTTCTAGTGTCGTTTTGATTTCGAAGTTCGCTCCGAGCGCAATATCAAAATCAAGCGAACTTCGAAATCACGACACTAGGGGCGCGAAAAACATGACAGCGGCCATGGACGAGCTTCTCAGCATTCTCGACCTCGAGCAGCTGGAACACAACCTGTACCGTGGTCGCAGCCCCAAACTCGACTGGCAGCGCATCTTCGGCGGCCAGACCATCGCCCAGGCGCTGGTCGCCGCGCAGCGGACGGTCGAACCGGAGCGCCACGTGCATTCGCTGCATGGCTATTTCATGCGGCCGGGCGACACCAAGGTGCCGATCATCTACGAGGTCGACCGCATCCGCGACGGCGGCTCTTTCACCACCCGCCGCGTCGTCGCGATCCAGCACGGCCAGGCAATCTTTTCGCTGGAAGCCTCTTTCCAGCAGGACGAGATCGGTCTCGAGCATCAGGTGCCGATGCCGCAAGACGTGCCGGCGCCCGATAGCCTGTTGTCGCAGCGGGAATTGCTGGGCAAGTTCGGCGAGGCGGTGCCCGAGGGCATCAAGCGCTACTGGGAGCGCGACCGGCCGATCGAGATGAAGCCGGTGATGCTGAAGCATTACACAAGCCGCGAAAAACTGGAGCCGAAGCAGAACATCTGGATCCGCACCACCGGTCCGGTGCCGGCCGACAGAGGCATACAGGCGGCGGTGCTCGCTTATCTCTCCGATATGACGCTGCTCGACACCTCGACCTTCGCGCATGGCCGCGCCATTTTCGATCGCGACATCCAGGCGGCAAGTCTCGATCACGCCATGTGGTTCCATCGCAGCCATCCGCTCGACGACTGGATCCTCTACACGCAAGACAGCCCGTCGACGCAAGGCTCGCGCGGCTTCACACGCGGCTCGCTGTTTGCCCGCGACGGCACATTGATTGCCTCGGTTGCCCAGGAAGGCCTCATCAGGTTGAAGCGGCCGCCCGCAGAATAGGCATTTTTGAAAAATTGCCCATTTTTTAATCACAAGCGTTACCCCGGCTGTGCACATTTAGCCGCCAAACCTCTCCCAATCCGTTTGTTTACAGAGGGTTAACACCCTGCTTCGGCAATTGGCACGGAGCTTGAATCCTAGCGGGCACTCTCCGGCTCTCATTGGGATCGGCGAAGTCGTAAACGCGGGGGACCCGCAACAGCAAAGGGTGAAACCTTATGAAAATCGTGATGGCAATCATCAAGCCGTTCAAGCTCGACGAGGTGCGCGAAGCGCTCACCGCAGTCGGCATCCAGGGCCTGACCGTCACCGAAGTCAAAGGCTACGGGCGTCAGAAGGGACATACGGAAATCTATCGCGGGGCGGAATACGCGGTCAGCTTCCTGCCAAAAATCAAGATCGAAGTCGCGGTCAGCGGCGACCTGGTCGACAAGGCCGTCGAAGCCATCACCGCGGCGGCCAAGACCGGTCAGATCGGCGACGGCAAGATCTTCGTTTTCGGCATCGACCAGGCGGTGCGCATTCGCACCGGCGAAACAGACACCGACGCGCTTTGAGCGGCGAACACGTATTCCAATGGAGAGTTCAATGAACATACCTTCCACCTTGAAAACAACGGGACGTGTGGCCGCGCTTGGCTCGCTCGCTCTCGCTGCAATGGGCACGGTCGCCGCCTTCGCGCAGACCGCGGCTCCTGCCGCCGCCGATGCAGCTGCGGCTGCGCCGCCGGCACCCGCGCTCGACACCGGCAACACCGCCTGGATGCTGACCTCGACGGCGCTGGTGCTGATGATGACCATCCCCGGCCTGGCGCTGTTCTATGGCGGCATGGTGCGCAAGAAGAACGTGCTCGCCACCATCATGCAGAGCTTTGCCATCACCTGTCTGGTGACGGTGCTGTGGTTCATGTTCGGCTATTCGCTGGCCTTCTCCGACGGCGGCGGCATCAACAGCTATCTCGGCGGTACCTCGAAGTTCTTCCATCACGGCATCACCACGTCCTCGCTGTGGCTGCCGGGCGTCGCGAACATTCCTGAATTCGTCTTCTCGATGTTCCAGATGACCTTCGCCATCATCACGCCTGCGCTGATTGCCGGCGCCTTCGCCGAACGCTTTAAGTTCTCGGCGCTGCTGATCTTCATGGCGCTGTGGCTGCTCGTCGTCTACGTGCCGATCGCACACTGGGTCTGGGGTGGCGGCTTCCTCGGCACGGCTGGCGTGCTCGACTTTGCCGGCGGCACGGTCGTTCACATCAACGCCGGTGTCGCGGGTCTGGTCTGCGCGCTGGTTCTCGGCAAGCGCGAAGGCTACGGCACCACCAACATGGCGCCGCACAACCTCGTCTACTCGGTGATCGGCGCTTCGCTGCTGTGGGTCGGCTGGTTCGGCTTCAACGCCGGTTCGGAACTGGCGGCCGACGGCCTCGCCGGTGCTGCCATGCTCAACACCCAGGTTGCCACCGCAGCCGCGGCTCTCGCCTGGATGTTCGCGGAATGGATCATCGCCAAGAAGCCCAGCGTGCTCGGCATCATCTCCGGCGCCGTTGCCGGCCTGGTCGCGGTGACGCCGGCTTCCGGCTTCGTCAACCCGACCGGCGCCTTCATCGTCGGCATCGTCGCCGGCGTGCTCTGCTACATATCGGCAGTCAAGGTGAAGCACATGTTCGGCTATGACGACTCGCTCGATGCCTTCGGCGTGCACGGCGTCGGCGGTGTCATCGGTGCCCTGCTCACCGGCGTGCTGGCCGATCCGGCGATCAACAGCCTGTCGTCGGGTGCTTCGCTCGGCAAGCAGATCTACGGCGTCGCCGTCACCATCGTGTGGACGGCGGTCGCCACCTTCGTGATCCTCTATGTCGTCAAGGCCCTGGTTGGCCTGCGTCCGACGACACAGGAAGAGGTCGAGGGTCTCGACATCAGCCAGCATGGCGAAGTGGTGCCGTAAGGCCAGCTTTGCCAACGGGACCGGCGGAACCCTCCTCCCGCCGGTCCCCTTATCTCTCTACGCAATTCCCTAGGGAAAGCGCTGCACACCCGGAATTGCTCTAAAGAATGGAATCCCGTCGTGACGCTCCCGAAAGGTGCTCACGCATTGAGGCCCGGACCGGGTCCGGGCCTCTTTTTTTGGTACAATCGTTCTGGCAACGCCGATATTCTCGCAATCACGTTCGCGTGATGGAGATTTTCCAGGAAACATCAACCCTGCCGGTTCCGAACTGTGGAGGCGAACGTCGTTCGGACGGTCGCACAAACAGCAGGGAAGGAACCATCTCATGAACATCAAGAACATCTGCCTCGGAGCGCTTGCTCTTTCGATGGTCAGCGGCGTGGCATTTGCCGGTGCACTCGACGAGCCGGACAACATGGCGCCGTTCTTCACGGATTCCGGCATGAAAACCATGAAGCCGATGGAAGAGTTCAAGGCTGCTTTCATGGCGATGCCAATGGAAAAGCAGGAAGCGATGAAGAAGGAATGCAATGACGCGGCGATGAGCAAGCCGCACGCCGAATTCTGCGCCAATGTGCAGGCGCTCGGTGGCGCCAACTGAGGTTGCCAGGGATCAGGCTTAATCGAGCCTGGTCGTCTTGTCGCTTGCAATGAACGGCGGTGGGCCAATGCGCCCGCCATTTTTTCCACGCATCGGGCAGGCCAAATCATCCTCCGAGCGGGAGATGACGGTGCTGGACGGGCGTGGTATCCCTTTGAGCGTCGCCGTATTGCGACTCGTGCCAGGACAGGGAACCACGCATGAGGAAGATCTATGAGAAACCAAGGCTGGACAAGCGCGGCAAACTCTCTGCCGTGGTGGCGTCTGTGGTGTCCGCGAACGGATAGTCAGGTTTCACCGCCTCTCACTTTTTGCCCTTTCGCGAAGGCCTTGCGGCTCCCGATCGCGCGGGTTTTCATCTGTGCCCGCACTGTCTGGCCAACCGCTCCATCCCGTGTTTTAACGCTGCAGGCTCCGTATAGTTAATGCGGCCTTAACCTTCCCGCCGATAGTCTGACATTCGAATCTGCCGGAGTGCGTCTTGCGCCCGGCCAGTCCATGACAGACGGGGAAGAGCATGCGTTCAGGGGCTTCAGCACCGCTCGCGCTGACCGATACGGGGCACGGCATCCAGGCATTCGCGCGGCGCCAGGTCGGCCGGCTGGTCGGCGCTTGCCTGTTCGTGACCGTCGCCTTCGGCGTCGCCAGCCTTGCCACCTGGAACGTCGCCGATCCGAGTTTCTCGCACGCCACCGACAACATCGTCACCAACGCCATGGGCTATGCCGGCGCTGTCTTCTCCGACCTCGCCATGCAGTTCTTCGGCCTCGCCGCTGTTGCTGCGCTGGTGCCGGCGGTGATCTGGGGCTTCCTTTTGTTTACCGCGCGCGGCGTCGACAGGCTGCCGAAGCGCGGCCTCGCATGGTTCGGATTTGCGCTGACTGCCGCGGCGATCGCCGGTTGCGTGGTGCCGCCCAAGACCTGGCCGCTGCCGACCGGCCTCGGCGGCGTGTTCGGCGACATGGTGCTCAAGATCCCCGGGCTGGTCATTGGCGGCTACCCGTCCGGCATCATCGCCAGCGTGCTTGCGGTGCTGCTCATCGCACCGACGCTGTGGCTGTTTGCCTATGGGTCGGCGTTGCTCGCGCGCAAGAATGGTTTTGCCGTCCAGGAGGAACCTGCCGCTGCCGATCCGCGCGAGGACGACCTGCTCTTCGACAATGACGACGACGAGGGCGACGAGGGCATATTGGCGCTTGGCGCCATCACCCATTGGTGGCTGTCGCTGCGCGCCTATCTGCGCCGCCGCGCCGCGCGTCGGCGAGAGGAGCGGGACGAATACGAACCGGAGATGGAGCCACGCGCCGGCGGCTGGCGGCGTGCCGCCGAACGGGTCGAATCGGCCGAGTTCGCCGAAGCGCGGATGAGCGCCGACGGCCGCGCCCGTGTCGAGCCGGAATTCTTCGCCGCCATGGTCAACGATCGCAGCGTTTCGGTCGACCCCGACGATGACGACGTCTTCGACAACGATGACGAAGACATGGATCTCGACGACGACGAGCCTGTCGTCCAGCGCCGCGCGCAGGTGCAGAATTACCGCTCCGATGCCGCCACTCGTGTCGCCGCACCGGCGCGGCGCCCGGCGCCCGGCGCCCGCGTCCAGCGCGAAGCGCAGACCTCGCTGATCGGCTCCGAAAAATTCGAAATGCCGTCGCTGCATTTCCTGTCCGAGCCGAAGAATGTCGTGCGTGATGCCAGCCTGTCGAAGGATGCGCTGGAGCAGAATGCGCGCCTGCTCGAAGGCGTGCTGGAGGATTTCGGCGTCAAGGGCGAGATCATCGCCGTGCGTCCAGGCCCGGTGGTCACGCTGTACGAACTCGAGCCGGCGCCCGGCATCAAATCGTCGCGGGTCATCGGCCTGTCCGACGACATCGCCCGCTCGATGAGCGCGATCGCTTGCCGCGTCGCCGTGGTGCCCGGCCGCAACGCCATCGGCATCGAACTGCCGAACGCCAAGCGCGAGACGGTCTATCTCCGGGAAATCCTGGCCAGCCGCGATTTCGAAACCACCAAGGCCAAGCTGGCGCTGGCGCTCGGCAAGACCATCAATGGCGAGGCCGTCATAGTCGACATCGCCAAGATGCCGCATGTGCTTGTCGCCGGCACCACCGGCTCCGGCAAGTCGGTCGCCATCAACACCATGATTCTGTCGCTGCTCTACCGGCTGACGCCGCAGGACTGCCGGCTGATCATGATCGACCCGAAGATGCTGGAACTCTCGGTCTATGATGGCATCCCGCATCTGCTCACGCCCGTGGTCACCGATCCGAAGAAAGCGGTGGTGGCGCTGAAATGGACCGTGCGCGAGATGGAGGACCGCTACCGCAAGATGTCGAAGGTCGGCGTGCGCAACATCGACGGCTTCAACGCGCGGGTTCAGCTGGCCGAGAAGAAGGGTGAAAAGATCTCGCGCACCGTGCAGACCGGCTTCGACCGCCAGACCGGCGAGGCGATCTACGAGACGGAGAATCTCGACCTCGAGCCGATGCCTTACATCGTCGTCATCATCGACGAGATGGCCGACCTGATGATGGTCGCCGGCAAGGATATCGAAGGTGCGGTGCAGCGGCTGGCGCAGATGGCGCGCGCCGCCGGCATCCATGTCATCATGGCAACGCAGCGACCGTCGGTCGACGTCATCACCGGCACGATCAAGGCCAACTTCCCGACCCGCATCTCGTTCCAGGTGACGTCGAAGATCGACAGCCGCACCATCCTCGGCGAGCAAGGCGCCGAGCAGCTGCTCGGCATGGGCGACATGCTCTACATGGCCGGCGGCGGCCGCATCCAGCGCGTGCACGGCCCGTTCGTCGCCGATGAAGAGGTGGAAAAGATCGTCGCGCATCTGAAACTGCAGGGCGTGCCGGAATATCTCGACGCCATCACCGAGGACGACGGCGAGGACGACGATGACGAACCGTCGGGCAAGGGCGGCTCCGGCGGCGGCAACAGCAATTTCGAGGATTCCGACGATCCCTACGATCAGGCGGTCTCGGTGGTGCTGCGCGACGGCAAGGCCTCGACCAGCTATATCCAGCGTCGGCTCGGCATCGGCTACAACCGCGCCGCCTCGATCATCGAGAAGATGGAGAAGGAAGGCATCGTCGGCCCGGCCAACCATGCCGGCAAACGCGAGATCCTGGTGCCGACGGAGGACGCCAAGTTCTGATTGGACCCGACGGGCGGCAACTTTGAACCTTTTGGCGCGTTGAAGCGACTGAGCGCTGTCCGGCCGCCAAACTTAAGCCCAACTGGGGGGCCAAGGACTGCGACACAACCGAACCAGACGAGAGTGACCGGCATGACAAACGCATCATTCAATCCAACCCGCCGCCAGGTGCTCGGCCTCGGCCTGGTCCTTGCCGGCGCTGCAGCCGTCAACGTCGTTCCCGGGTTCCAGCTGCTGGCGTCGGCGCAAGCGGCGGTGCCGCCAGCGGCGCAGAAGATCGCCGACCATTTTTCCTCGGTCAAATCGATGAGCGGCGAGTTCGTCCAGTTCGGACCCAAGGGCGAGCAGACCGGCGGCAAGTTCTTTCTGGAACGGCCGGGCAAGATCCGCTTCAATTATGACGGATCGTCGAATTTCAAGGTGATTTCCGACGGCAAGTCGGTGGTCATCCTCAACAAGAAGATGAAAACTTCCGACCTCTATCCGTTGTCGAAGACGCCGCTGAAGCTGTTGCTCGACACCAAGATCGACCTCTCCGGTAACCGCGTCAAAAGCGTCAAGGAAGAGAGCGACCTGACCACCATCCAGCTTGCCGACAAATCGGTGTTCGGCAATTCGAAGATCACCATGATGTTCGACCCGAAATCCTATGAGCTGCGCCAGTGGACCATCACAGACGCGCAGGGCAAGGACACGACCGTGATGATCTTCAACGTCAAGGAAGGCGTCAGCTTCGCCCCCGACACCTTTGCCATCGACTATACGGCGAACCGCGAGCTGAACACCAAGACGCGCTAGATTCAGGTGAGGCCGGCCTGCAAATGGCGGTCTCCTCCGCTTCCGGTGCTCACGTACTTCAAGTACGCTCCGCTCCGGTTCTCGGAGACCACCATTTTCGGCTCGGCCTGACCTGAATCAGGGCGGCCGCCGGGGAAGCAGCCCGCAAAAGGCTGGCTTGTGTTTATGGCGCTTGGCTGGCACTAGATCGGCGACCTTTGTCCGGATCGCCGCATGCCCTTTTCCATCGCCACCTGGAACATCAACTCCGTTCGCCTGCGCATGCCGATTGTCGAGCGGCTGCTGGTCGAGCAGGCGCCGGATATGCTCTGCCTGCAGGAAACCAAGGTTCCCGACGAGCTGTTTCCGGAGAAGGCTTTCCGCAAGCTCGGCTACGAGCACATCGCCTTCCACGGCCAGAAGGGCTACCACGGCGTGGCGACGGTGGCGCGGCGGCCGATCGAGGTGGTCGAAAAGCGGCGCTTCTGCGAAATCGAGGACAGCCGGCATCTGTCGGTCACTGTCCAGGCCGGCGGCAAGACGATCCTCGTTCACAATTTCTATGTTCCGGCCGGTGGCGACGAGCCCGATCCCGTCATCAACCGCAAGTTCAAGCACAAGCTGGATTTCGTCGCGGAGATGAACGCCATCCGCGCCGACCATAGCGAGGTGTCGGGCTCGATCCTGGTCGGCGACCTCAATATCGCGCCGCTCGAACACGACGTCTGGTCGCACAAGCAGCTGCTCAACGTCGTCAGCCATACGCCGGTCGAGACCGAGAATTTCGAAGCCATGCGGCTGGCCGGCGACTGGGTCGACCTGATGCGGCTCAACGTGCCGCACGACCAGAAGCTCTACACCTGGTGGAGTTATCGCGCGCAGGACTGGGAAGCGTCGAACCGCGGCCGGCGGCTCGACCATGTCTGGTCATCGCCAAATCTGGTGCCGAGCTTTGCCGGCTACGACATCCTGCGGCTGGCGCGCGGCTGGGACCGGCCGTCGGACCATGTGCCGGTGATTGCAAGATTCGACCTCGAGTAGGTATCCGTCAGCTCGAAAAGCGCGGCGCCAGCTTCTCGATGCGGGCGATCATGGCCTGAAAATCCTCCAGGATGCGCTGGTGCAATTTCACCGCCACCTCGGGATACTCCTCGAGGATGCGGCGGAACATCTTGCGGCTGAGCCGGATCACTTCCGAATCGATTTCGGCCGACGCGCTGGTCAGCCGGTTGGTGTCGGCGATCAATGCCAGTTCGCTTAGGATGGTGCCGGGACCGGCCTTGCCGATCGGGATGCGGTCGCCATTCTGCTCGCGATAGAGCACGATGCGCCCGCTGACCACAATATAGGCCGAATCGGCCTCGTCGTCCTCGCGGTAAAGCTTATGGTCAGCCTTGAGCAGGGTGGATTCGGCGCCGAAGGCGAGCAGACGCAGCTGTTCCTGCGTGAAACCCTCGAAGAGCTTCACGGCGGACAGGATGCGGATGTCGTCATCCAGCGCCATCTCTAGCTGTGTCCCCGAGCGGTCAGTCCAATCCCTCCCTTAGAGCGCCGCGCGTCCTTCTTGGACGCGCAAAGGACGCTCTAGCAACTTTCAATTTGCGCATCGTGCTTTCCAAAAATCGAATCGATTTTTGGCCGATGCGCGGGGTCGATCCAGACACCTCCAACTGGATCGTCCCCGAAAACAGCCCCGCCCTGGCCGTTTTATCCCTTTAGTTTTTACGCAATTCCGGACGGAAAACCGCCCACACTTTTCCTGGAATTGCTGATCGGATCATGAAATGTTTAAGGAACCAGCTTGTAGCCGCCGCTTTCTGTCACAAGAATTTCGGCATTGGAAGGATCGCGCTCGATCTTCTGGCGCAGCCTGTAGACATGGGTTTCCAGCGTGTGCGTGGTGACGCCGGAATTGTAGCCCCACACTTCCTCCAAAAGCACGTCGCGCGTCACCACCTTCTGGTCGGCGCGGTAGAGATATTTGATGATCGAGGCCTCTTTCTCGGTCAGCCGCACTTTCGCGCCGCGCTGGTCGATCAGCAGCTTCTGGCTGGGCTTGAACGTGTAGGGCCCGACCGAGAATGTGGCGTCCTCGCTCTGCTCGTGCTGGCGCAATTGCGCACGGATGCGGGCCAGCAGCACGGCGAAGCGGAACGGCTTGGTCACATAGTCATTGGCGCCGGCTTCGAGACCGAGAATCGTGTCGGAATCGGTGTCGTGGCCGGTCAGCATGATGATCGGCGCCTTGTAGCCACCCTTGCGCAGTATTTTCACCGCCTCGCGACCGTCCATGTCGGGCAATCCGACATCCATGATGAGCAGGTCGATGAGGCCGCCACGTGCCGAGGCGACACCCTTGGCGGCGGTGGATTCCTGCAGAACGTCGAATTCCTCGTAGAGGGCCAATTGTTCGACGAGGGTTCCGCGAAGGTCGTCATCGTCGTCGACGATCAGAATGGTGCGTGATGTCATGGATCAATCCGTTGTTTTGAAAAGAATATTCAGTTGACCGCCCCCCGTTTATGCTCAAGCTGACCGGCACAACAGCCGATCACAGTGATTTGTTCCGTGACACGATCATACAAGAAAAAACGGCCGCGCAATGCAGCCGGCGCATTTTTGCCAAAAGGGCTGCGTGTGCTGGTGGTGCGGGCACGGCCGGGCCACCCTGCACAAGGGTTTCTGCAGGCCGGCAGCCTGGTGTTTGCCTGTGCATTGGGGCGCGGCGGCATCTCGGCCGACAAGCGCGAAGGCGACGGCGCGACGCCGCTCGGCGCGATGCGGATCTTGTCAGGATATTTCCGCGGGGATCATTTTGCCGCCGGCCGCAAAACCCGGCTGGCGATGGCGCCGATCGGTCCCGATCTCGGCTGGTGCGAGGTGCCTGACGACCGCAACTACAACCGGCCGGTCAAAATCCCCTATGGCGCCAGCCATGAGCGGATGCGGCGCGACGACCGTCTCTACGACGCCTGCCTGGTGCTCGACTGGAACATGGCGCCGCGCCGCCGCGGGCGCGGCAGCGCGATCTTCTTTCACCTGGCACGCCCCGGCTTCACACCAACACAAGGCTGCGTCGCGGTGACGGCACGGACTATGGCGCGGCTGCTGCCGTTGTTGTCGGATCGGACGGTGGTGAGGGTGGTGAGGTAGGGAGTAGGGAGTAGGGAGTAGGGAGTAGGGAGTAGGGAGTAGGATGCGCGTCGGTTCCCCCCTATTCCCTTACTGCCCACTGCCTATTCCCTTGTTTCTCTGCCAGCCGATGTCGAGAAGGCCCAACCGGCCGAGTTCCCGGTCCATCGCCCGCGTAACGTCCTTCCGCTTGGCGCCGATGTCACGCAACTGGCGATCCGACAGATCCTCGACGTTCTCGCGTGGCAGGTTGAGCGCGACTCTGGCGTGGCGAAGCCAGTCGGTCACGGCGCGTAACCAGGCTGGACGGGCGGCTGGCGAATTCAAAACGATGATGGACATGGTGTGCTCCGCTTCCTCCGGATATCAAATCCGGTTTGATGGTACTTCGATGGATGCATCATGCCGGATTGAAATCTAAGGAGGAAACGAGTAGTTCTTTTCCCATCGTCAAGTTTTATTTGAGGATGGCATGGCCCGCCTGTTGCCCGGAACGCGTGCTCTGAGGACGCTGGAAGCCGCGGCACGGCACCTCAATTTCACCCGCGCTGCCGACGAGCTCGGCCTGACGCCGGCCGCGGTCAGCCATCAGATCAAGGAAATCGAGGATCAGCTCGGCATCGTGCTGTTCACGCGCACCAGCCGCACCATCCGGCTGACCGAGGCGGGCACGGTGCTGTTCGAAGCGGCGATCGATGCGCTCGACCTTTTGGGCCGGGCCGTCTCGCGGGCGCAAAAGATGACACGCGGCACGGCGCTGCTGAAAATAACCCTCGATGCCCAGTTCGCGACAAAATGGCTGATGCGGCGCATCGACGATTTTCGCCGGCATCAGCCGGGCATCGAACTCAGGTTCGACATCACCTACGAAGTGCGTGATTTCGATCGCGACGACGTCGATATCGGCATCCGCTTCGGCACCGGAAAATATCCGGGGCTTTGCGCGGACCGGCTGTTCGACAACGTCATCATCCCCGTCTGCAGCCCGGCCTTGCTGCGCGCCGGGCCGCCGCTGAAGGAGCCGCGCGACCTGTTCCACCACACGCTCGCCCATATCCAGTGGTCGCGCCAGGGGGTGACATGGCCGAACTGGCGCATGTGGATGGCGGCCGCTGGCGTCGACGATTTCGACGACAGCCGCACCCTCGTCTTCGGGTCCTCAACCGATGCAACGCAGGCAGCGCTCGACGGCAATGCCGTGGCGCTTGCCGATTTCGCCATGGTCGCCAACGACCTCTCCGAGGGACGGCTGGTGCAGCCGTTCGAACTGGGCATCAAGGTTTCGCCCGACTTCGCCTATCATCTGGTCTACCCCCAGGGATCGGCGAACGATGCCAGGATCGTCGCGTTCAAGGACTGGATGCTAAACGAAGTCCACAACCCGCAGCCGGACCCGACACGTCGAAGCTGGGACGAGTTATAGGTCGTCCTCGAATCCGGGCGCAGAAAGCCCTGAGGGTTCAGCCCGCAACCACCGGCGCGCCGAACCAGCCGATCACCGCGCCGATGATCAGCAGCACGCCAAGCCAGTGGCCACCGTCGATGAGGGTCAGATCCCAGCCGAAATTTTCATAGCGATGGTTGGCCGTCAGCGTCGTGGCGACGAAGCCGAGCCAAAGGACGAAGCCGAAGACGAGGCCTGCGACAAGTGTCGGCTCGCCGCCGGTTATCGCGCCGACGACCAGGGCAAAGACCAGCGCCATGATCAGTTCGGTGACAAAGGAGATGATGAAGGGCAGTATTGATTTCTTTGACGTTGACGGATCGATCCTGGCCGCCCTCATCCAAGGCTTGCTGAGTACTGTGTACCAGA
Source organism: Mesorhizobium sp. P3_B5 (assembly GCF_056402815.1). Lineage (NCBI taxonomy): Bacteria > Pseudomonadati > Pseudomonadota > Alphaproteobacteria > Hyphomicrobiales > Phyllobacteriaceae > Mesorhizobium > Mesorhizobium sp. P3_B5. The sequence continues at coordinate 36,097 of NZ_JBFUGR010000018.1, forward strand.
TGGCGCCAAACAGCCACGCCGCCACGGCTGCGACAACCACGGCCAACCAGTTCACCACCGAAAAATCCATAAAGTCCTCCCCTCAAGCATGTCGCCCAAACGTGTGAGCGATTTGGGATAACGATATGCATATTTTTCAAATCAGTGTGCGATGGAACGCCTGTTCGGCGGTGGCGTCAAGCGAAGCGCCAGACGGTCGTGCGCTTGACCAGGGCATCCTCCAGCGCCCGCGTCACCGCCACTTCATAGACGGCAAGCGGCATCAGTCCAGTCTTCGGCAGATAGGAGCGGCCTGGATCGCCAACGAGGATGTCGGCGCCGCGCGTCTTCAGCGTTGCAAACCATGGCATCAGCATGTCGGCGAAGGATTTGTCGTAGAAGACGTCGCCGGCGAGAATCACATCCCAGCCGGCATCGGTGCCGATACAGTCCGTGCCGAGGAATGTGATGCCAACGTCATTGGCCTCGGCATTGAGGCGGATCGCCGTCTCGCAGAACGGGTCGATGTCGGCGGCAATCACCTCGGCAGCACCCGCCTTGGCGGCGGCAATGGCGACAAGGCCGGAGCCGGAGGCGAAGTCGAGCACGCGCTTTCCGCGCACCGTATCGGGTTTGTCGAGGACATAGCGGGCAAGGCCCTGGCCGCCGGCCCAGGCGAAGGCCCAGAAGGGCGGCGGCAGGCCGATTTCGACCAGCTCGTCCTCCGTCCGCTGCCAAAGATCATGCGCCTCGTCGGCCAGCCGCAGAAGAATCTCCGGCACATGCGGCGGCGCCATCAGCGCCGTGTTGTCGAGGATGAATTTTTTCGCGCTGTTGGGGGTGAGCGCCGTCACGGCACGGGCGTCAGGCCGCCCATGCGGCAGACCTCTTTCCATTCGGCCGGCGTCACCGGCTGCACGGAAAGCCGGCCGAGCCGCACCAGTGCCATCTCGGCCAGCTTGGGATTGGCCTTGACCTGCTCCAGCGTCGGCGGGTTTGGCACGTCCTTGAAGGCGCGGATGTCGACGCATTCCCAGCGCGGGTCGTCAGTGCTGGTATCGGGATGGGCGAGCGCACAGACCTCGGCGATGCCGACGACGTTCAGCCCTTCGTTGGAATGGTAGAAGAAGCCGAGATCGCCGATCTGCATCGCCTTCATGTTGTTGCGCGCCGCATAGTTGCGCACACCATCCCATTGCGTGCCGGCCTTGCCCTTCGCCTTCAGCGCCTCGAAGGAGAACACAGAAGGTTCGGATTTGAACAGCCAGTAGTTCATTCTCTTGCTCCTCCTTGCGGTTCGCCCGCCAGCGATTAACTAGCCGCCGGCTTGTTGAAGGTCCAGTTCCACTGACGGATTTCGACGCTTTCGAACAGGCCGGCCTTGGCATAGGGGTCGGCAGCCGACAGCGCTTGTGCGCCGGCAAGGTCCGGCGCTTCGACCACAACGAGGCTGCCGTTCGGCTTGCCGTCGGCATCGAGGAACGGGCCGGCAAAAGCCAGCTTCTTGTCGGCGTTCAGACCCTCGAGAAAGGCGACATGGGTAGGTCTTGTGTCGATGCGCACCTGCAGGCTTCCAGGCTTGTCCTTGCATACCAACGCAAACAGCATTTTCAAAACTCCGGTTTGTTCGAGATCAGAGGTCGGTTTCGGTCTTCAGCGGCCTTGTCATCAATGCCGAGACAGCCTGGCGGATGGTGATGGTGCCGTCCAGTATGGCTGATACAGCGGCGATGATCGGCGCGTCGATCTGGCGTTCGGTGGCGATGCGGGCGGCGATCGCCGCAGTCGGCACGCCCTCGGCCAGCGGCAGGCCGGCAAGCGCCTTGCCTTGGCCGAGCGCCAGCCCATAGGCGAAATTGCGCGACTGGGCGGATGAGCAGGTAAGCAAAAGATCGCCGAGCCCGGAAAGTCCCATCAGCGTCTCCGGCCTGGCGCCGAAGGCGGCGCCGATGCGGCGCAATTCGACGAAGCCGCGCGTCACCATGGCGGCTTGGGCGCTGGCGCCGAGCCCGGCGCCGGTGACGGCGCCGGCGGCAATGGCAAAGACGTTTTTCAGCGCGCCGCCGATCTCGACGCCGATCAGGTCGTCGCTCGAATAGCAGCGCAGATTTTCAGCCGAAAAGCGGGCTGCAAGCTCCGCTGCCAGTTCGTCGCCACGGGCGGCGACCACCACCGCCGTCGGTAGGCCACGAGCGACGTCGGTGGCGAAGCTGGGGCCAGACAAAGCGGCAACCGGATTGTCGGGCAGGATCTCTTCGACGATCGCCGACAGCAGCGCGCCGGTGTCGCGCTCGATGCCCTTGGCGCAGAGCACCAGCGGGATGGATTTCGGCATGTGGCTCTTCGCGGCCGACAGCATGGCGCGCAGCGACTGCGCCGGCGCCACCGCCAGCACGCAATCGGCGCCATCTAGTGCCTTGCCGATATCGCTCGTCGCCTCGATGCCGGGCTCGATGGCAATGCCGGGGAGATAGCGCGGGTTCGCGCCGCCACGAATAGCCGCGACGGTTTCCGGGTCTCGCGCGAACAGCCGGACCGAATGGCCGGCGCGCAGCATGGCCAGCGCCAGCGCGGTGCCCCAGGCGCCGCCGCCAAGCACGGCGACCCGCCAGCCGGTCTTGCCCCGGCCCGTCATGCTTTGGCCCCGCGCCGGCCGGAGCCGACCATCGGCGCAGAAATGCTGTCCAGTGGCCAGCGCGAGCGCGGCACGAAATCGAAGCCGTTCTCTTCCGCCAGGCCCGCCCGCAGCCGCTCGATGCCAGCCCAGGCGATCATCGCCGCATTGTCGGTGCAAAGCTTTAGTGGCGGCGCGATGAAAGCGAAGCCCGCCTGATCGCACAGCGTTTCCAGCGTCGCCTTGATCGTCCGGTTGGCGGCGACGCCGCCGGCAACGACCAGCGCTGGGTCCGCCTTGCCGGGAAATTCCTGACGGAACCGGTTCAGCGCCCCCGAAACGCGGTCACCCAGCGCATCGGCCACCGCTGTCTGGAAAGAGGCGCAGATGTCGGCGACATCCTGATCGCTCAGCGGGGCAATCGCCGTTGCCGCCTGGCGCACGGCGGTCTTGAGGCCGGAGAAGGAGAAATCGGGCTGTGCGGAGCCCTTCATCGGCCGCGGAAAGGCGAAGCGCGAGGCATTGCCGTTGGCTGCCGCCTTCTCGACATTCGGCCCACCGGGATAGGGCAGGCCGAGCATCTTGGCGGTCTTGTCAAAAGCTTCGCCGAGCGCATCATCGATGGTCGTCGCCCAGCGCCGGTAGTCACCGACACCACGCACCGCGACGATCTGGGTGTGGCCGCCGGAAACCAGCAGCAGCAGGTAGGGAAAATCGAGGCCGTCGGTCAGCCTTGCCGTCAGCGCATGGCCTTCGAGGTGGTTGATGGCGATCAGCGGCTTGTTGGCGGCGGCGGCGATGGCCTTGGCCGTCATCAGGCCGACGATTAGCCCGCCGACAAGGCCGGGACCGGCGGTGGCGGCGATGGCATCGATGTCGGCGAGTGCGACGCCCGAATCGGCAAGGGCCGCCTCGACGATGCCGTCCAGCGCCTCGACATGGGCGCGCGCGGCAATCTCGGGCACGACGCCGCCAAACGCGGCATGTTCCTCGATCTGGCTGAGCACGATGTTGGAGGCAATCACCGGCGCAGAAGCGCCGTCGAGCGTCACCACGCTGGCGGCGGTCTCGTCGCAACTCGTCTCAATGCCCAGAACGCGGATCAATTCGTCGCTACCCTCGAGATTGTGCAGCCCGCCTTTCCCCGTTAGGAGAAAGCCCGGAAAGGCCTCGCTTGCCGGGGGTTATCACGGACCGCGCGCCATGCAAACAATCTTGAGAATCGGAACACGCGGCAGCCCGCTGGCGCTGGCACAGGCGCATGAAACGCAGGCGCGGCTGACGGCGGCGCATGGCATGCCGAGCCAGGCGTTCGAAGTGGTCGTCATCTCGACCAGCGGCGACCGCATCCAGGATCGGCCGCTGTCGGAAGCTGGCGGCAAAGGGCTGTTCACCAAGGAGATCGAGGAGGCGCTGCTCGCCGGCAGGATCGACATCGCCGTGCATTCGTCGAAGGACATGCCGACGAAACTGCCCGACGGGCTGGAACTCAGCGCCTTCCTGCCGCGCGAGGATGCACGCGACGCCTTTATCGGCAAGGCGGCGAAAACAATCGCCGACCTGCCGCAGGGCGCCAAAATCGGCTCATCGTCGCTCCGGCGCCATGCGCTGATCCGGCGCATGCGGCCGGATCTCGATGTGGTGATGTTTCGCGGCAATGTGCAGACGCGGCTGCGCAAGCTCGACGAGGGCGTCGCCGAAGGCACCATCCTCGCCTATGCCGGGCTGAAGCGGCTCGGGCTCGAACATGTCGTCACCGATCTGATGCCGCTCGACAGCTTTCCGCCGGCGCCGGGGCAGGGCGCGATCTGCATCGAAAGCCGCATCGGCGATCGTGACGTGGAAAAGATGCTTGTGGCCATCCATGATGCGCCGACCGGCCAGGCACTGGCCTGCGAACGCGCTTTTCTGGCGGCGCTTGACGGGTCATGCCGCACGCCGATCGCCGGGTATGCGACGATATCTGGCGAAACCATCTTCTTTGCCGGGCTGATCATCTCGCCGGACGGCACAGTCTCCCATGAAGTCGACGCGCAAGGCCCGGCACACGAGGCCGCTCGCATCGGCGAGGACGCGGCCCGGACAATACGGGCCAAGGCCGGCGAAACATTTTTTGACGGCTGGGCCTGACATGGTCCGCGTCCTGGTGACCAGGCCGGAACCGGGGGCGTCACGCACGGCGCGGCGGCTGCAGGACATGGGTTTTCAGCCGATTTTGTTGCCATTGACCGATACGATGGCGTTGCCGGTTGAGGCCGGCGCGGTCGCCAGGGACGCCACGGCCGTTGCGATCACCAGCGCCAATGCGGTGCGCCATGCGCCGAAAGAAATCATCGCCGCGCTCGCCGCCTTGCCTTGCCATGCCGTCGGCAAAAGGACCGCGGAAGCCGCGCGTGCGGCGGGATTTTTGGCCGTCAGCGAAGGTGCTGGCGACGCCGAGGCACTGGCTGATGCGATTGCCGGTGATTTTTCGGGTAGGACGATCGTTTATCTCAGCGGGCGGGTGCGGTTTCCGGCGTTCGAGGCGCGGCTGCAGGCAGAAGGAGTGCTGGTTCGCGCCGTTGAGACCTATGACACCGTGACGCTGGACTATTCCGACGGTGCAATTGTCGAACGCCTGTCCGGCCAGCCGGTCGAGGCGGCGCTGCTCTATTCGGCCAAGGCGGCGGCAGCGCTGCAAACCCTGACGAGGCGGTCAGCTCTGCGCGATCTCTTTGAAAAGACGCTTGTTTTCGTCCTGTCGGCGCGTATTGCCGCAGCCCTGGACGAATTCGCTGGTGAAAAAATCCGGATTGCGACGGAACCTCACGAAGACGCGTTGCTTGAGCTTTTGCGGATATGGCGCTGACCCCGTGTCATCACGCCGCCCCTTTTCACCGCTTGGTGATGTGCTAGACCCATTTGAACCATCCCGAAGCGAATTTTGCGGAGCCCAAGCATGGTCAAGACGCCGAAGATGCGACATTCGAAAAGCCGGCGCGAGCCGGTGACCATCGAGCTCGAACCCGGCGCCGTGTCGCGCATCGTCGACGAGGATGCCGTCAAGGCGCACGCCGAAGACGTGAGGGCGGAGGAAGCGGTTTCGCAGCCCGAGGTGCCTGAAGAGCCGGTGCATGCCGACCAGGTCGATCTCGAGCCGTGGGAGCACGCCGACGCGGCAGCGGCCTCTCCGCAGGCCGAAACGGAAGCGCCGACCGAGGCCAAAGGCTCCACGGAACCGGAATCCACCTATCCCGGCTCGGACGCACCGCCGAGCCGCCCCAGGACCTCCGACTACAGTTTCGAGGACGCATCGCCCAAGGCGGGCGCCACCAAAGATGCAGCACGAAAAGCCGAAACAAGGGACCAACCGATGGCAGTTCAGCCGAAGCGCAGCGGGATCAACGGCATCGCTGCCGGCATCATCGGCGGCGTCATCGCGCTGGTCGGCGCCGGTGGGCTGCAATTTGCCGGCCTGCTCGGCGGGCCGGGCTCCGGTGCAGGCGGCGTGTCGCTCGACGGCGTCAATGGCGAAATCGCTTCGCTGAAGACCGAGATATCAGGACTGAAGGAAGCAGGCGGCAATCCCGATGCATCGGCCAAGGTGGATGGGCTGTCGGCGGCGCTGGATCAGGTCAAGACCGATGTCGCGGCGCTGAAATCGGCGGTCGAGCAAGGCGGCGCCGGCGACAATGCCGGGCTTGCCGCACTGGGCGACAAGGTCAAGCAGATCGAGACGGCGGTGGCCGCGCTCGGCCAGGCCGGCAATGCGGCGCCGGTCGATCTCGGCCCGCTCAACGAAAAGCTCGCCGGGCTCGACGCGCTGGTGAAATCCGCCGGCGAGGCGGCAAAGGCGCAGGAAGGCCGGTTGACCGCGCTGGAACAGTCGGTGTCACAGCTGTCCGGCAAGGTCGAAGCCCAGGCGTCGCAGCCGAAGATCGCGCTCGCCATTGCCGCTTCGGCGCTGAAGGCGGCGCTCGATCGGGGCGCGCCATTCGCGGCCGAACTCGAAACCTTTGCCGCGATTTCACCGGATGCGCCGCAAATCGCAACGTTGCGGGCCTACGCCGAAAAGGGCGTTCCGACCCGCACCGACATCGCAGCGGAAGCCGATGCCGCGGCCACTGCCATGGTCGCCGCTGCCACTCCTGTCGACGAGAATGCCGGCTTCCTGCAGAACCTGTTGTCGAGCGCCGAATCGCTGGTCAAGGTCAGGCCGATTGGCGCCGTCGAAGGCGCCGGCGCGCCGGAAACCGTCGCGCGCATGGAGGTTGCGGTCAACCAGGGCGATTACGCCAAGGCGCTCAGCGAATACGCGACGCTGCCCGAAGCGGTGAAGACCGCTGGCGCCGATTTTGCCGGCAAACTGAAGGCGCGCATCGAGGTCGAGACCCAGGTCGACGCGCTGATCGCTGGCGCGATGAAGGCGTGAGGGAGTTAAGATGATCCGAATTCTGATCTTTCTCGCCGTCGTTTTCGCCCTCGGCCTCGGTTTTGCCTGGCTGGCCGACCGGCCGGGCGAGATGCTCGTCACCTTCAACGGCTATCAGTATCAGGTCAGCCTGATGGTGGCGGCGGTGGCGATCGTCACCATCGTCGCCGCGGTGATGATTCTGTGGTGGCTGATCAAGTCGTTGTGGAACAGCCCCTATACGATCTCGCGCTATTTCCGCGTGCGCCGCCGTGACCGCGGCTACCAGGCGCTGTCGACCGGCATGATCGCCGCCGGCGCCGGTGACGGCGCGCTGGCGCGCAAGAAGACCAAGGAAGCGGCAAAGCTGATCCGCTCCGACCAGGAGCCGCTGATCCATCTGCTCGAAGCGCAGGCCTCGCTGCTCGAAGGCGACCATGAGGGCGCCCGCGAAAAGTTCGAGACCATGCTCGACGACCCCGAAATGCGGCTGCTCGGCCTGCGTGGGCTCTATCTCGAAGCCGAACGGCTCGGCGACCGCAATGCGGCGCGGCACTATGCCGGCCGTGCCGCGGTGATGGCGCCGCAACTGGCCTGGGCCGCCGAATCGACGCTGGAAGACCTGACCGGGCGCGGCGACTGGGACGGTGCGCTGAAACTGGTCGACGCACAGAAGTCGACGCGGCAGATCGAGCGCGACGCGGCCAACCGGCGACGCGCCGTGCTGCTCACCGCCAAGGCGCAGGCGCTGCTCGACAGCGATCCCAACGCCGCAAGAACCGCAGCGGTCGAGGCCAACCGGCTGCGCCCGGATTTCGCCCCGGCCGCGGTCGTTGCTGCAACCGCGCTGTTTCGGCAAAACGATGTGCGCAAGGGCTCGAAGATCCTCGAGGCGGCCTGGAAGGCCGAGCCGCATCCGGAGATCGCCGAACTCTACACCCACGCAAGGCCGGGCGACGCCGTGCTCGATCGCCTGAACCGGGCAAAGAAGCTGCAGGAGATGAAGAAGAACCACGCCGAATCGTCAATGACGGTGGCGCGCGCGGCACTTGATGCGCAGGATTTTGCCACCGCGCGGCGCGAGGCCGAGGCCGCGATCCGCATGGACCGCCGCGAAGGCGCCTATCTGCTTTTGGCCGACATTGAAGAGGCCGAGAGCGGCGACCAGGGCAAGGTGCGGCAATTGCTGTCGAAGGCAGTGCGGGCGCCGCGCGATCCGGCCTGGGTTGCCGATGGCGTCATCTCCGAGCGCTGGGCGCCGGTGTCGCCGGTCACCGGCAAGCTCGACGCGTTCGAATGGCGCGCGCCGATGGAGCGACTCGGCCAGCTCATCGACAGCCATGAGGAAACGCCGGAGGCCGAAGTGCCGGCAATTGCGGCGCCAGTCGTATCGGTCAAGGAAAAGCCTGCCGACGTGATCGCTCACCCGGCTGTTTTCGCCGGCAAGACGACAGGAGCGACCGGAGCGGTAGCGGAAAGCGGCGAGGAGCTGGTCACGCCGGTCACCGCCGCCGCCTTTGCCGCGGTGCCGGCCGATGCCGAAGCCGTTGAGCCGGCGGAGGAACTTGCCCGGCTGCCCGACGACCCCGGCGTCGATCCCGATGAGGAAGCGGAGAAGTCACCGCGCCGGTTTCGACTGTTTTGATGTGAATAGGCCCGTTGGCCGGTTGGGAATAAATTGATGTTCGAACGCGTTCTCTCATTTCTGAAGGACCTGCCGAGCGGTGCCGGCGCCCGCGCCAACGCGGACGATCCGCGCGTTGCGGCATCTGCCCTTCTCTATCATGTGATGAACGCCGACGGCGTGCGTCAGGACGTCGAATGGGAGCGGTTCAAGGAAGTGCTGGCGGAAAGCTATTCGATCAGCGGCGCCGAACTCGATGCGCTGGCCGCCGCAGGCGAGCGCGCCGACAATGAGGCGATCGACCTCTATGCCTTCACCAGCGTGCTGAAGCGCCATCTCGATGCCGAGGCGCGCAAGGCTTTCATCGGCCTGATGTGGGAGATCGTCTACGCCGATGGCGAGCTGCACGAGCTCGAGGACAACACCGTCTGGCGCGTCGCCGAGCTGATCGGCGTCGAACGCCGCGACCGTGTCGAGGCACGCCGCAAGGCGGCGGCTGAAGCGCCCGGCGCCACCGGAACGTCGAGCGACGAATAGGATCCCGCCTTCCCATGCCGCCCAGACCGAGTTCGAAGCCAAAGATCCTGATCGTGCTGCATCAGGAGACTTCGAGCCCCGGTCGCGTCGGTCACATGCTGCTCGAAGAAGGTTTCGATCTCGACATCCGCCGGCCGCCGCTGGGCGACGCCTTGCCGGAAACGCTGGACGGCCATGCCGGCAGCGTGGTGTTCGGTGGACCGATGAGCGCCAATGACGAGGATGAGTTCGTCCGCCGCGAGACCAACTGGCTGGAGATCCCGTTGAGGGAGAACCGGCCGTTCCTCGGCATCTGCCTTGGCGCGCAAATGCTGGCCAACCATCTCGGCGGCAAGGTCGAGGGTCACGGCGAGGGGCTGGTCGAAATCGGCTGGTATCCGCTGAAAGCGACAGAAGCCGGCAAAAGGCTGCTGCACTGGCCCGAGATGGTCTACCAGTTCCACCGCGAGGGCTTTTCGCTGCCCAGGGATGCGACGCTGCTGGCGACGGCCGAGACCTATCCCAACCAGGCCTTCCGCTATGGCGACAATGCCTGGGGCATCCAGTTTCATGGCGAGTTGACCCAAATGATGATGCAGCGCTGGGTGGTGCGCGGCGCGCACCGTTTCGAATTGCCCGGCGCGCAGCCCGGCCGCGACCATCTCGGCGGCCGGCTGATCTGGGATATGCACCTCAAGCGCTGGCTCAGCGAATTCCTACAGACGATTTTTGGACGGCCGGCTGTGGGATAGGGTAAAATCCGATTACTCTGAACGGTCTAGCTTGAGCCAAAGACTACTTACGTTCGCCGAGGCGTGGACGACCGCTTTGCGCCGCCATTCGGTCATCCGGCCGGCGACGGCTGCACCGTCGCCTCGCGCGATACTGACAGACCCGCGAGAAGCGGAGTGTACGCGGCGAGCCTGCGGGATACGAACTCCGTGAAGAGCCGCACGCGCTTCGTCTTGCGTGCCTCCCCCTGCGTGAGAAGCCAGAGTGTCCCGTGCATGGGCAGGTTGGTGCCCGGCACCCTCACCAGCAGGGGGTCGGTATCTCCGACGAAGCACGGGAGTTTCGTCATCCCGATCCCTTGCTGCGCCGCGATGATCTGCGTCTCGGCGTCAGGAGTCCTGAACGGAGCTCCCGTGGTGTGAACGTTTACCTCGCGCGCCCAGTCCGGAATTCCATGATCGTCTATGACGATCCACCGGATGGGATCAGGCTTGCCCGCACTCAACGCGGCTAGTCGATCGCGAGACATATAGACGCCGCTGAACAACTGCGGTCCCTTCAGGCCGTGCAGATTGAGAGGCAGGGTCTTGCGGTCGGCGACAATACGGATCGCGACGTCGGCCTCTCGGTTGGTCAGATTTGCCACCTCGCCGGACGTCAAGATTTCCATCTCGATGTCCGGATGCAAACGCGCAAAGTCGGCGAGATCCGGCATGAGCAAGTGTGTGGCGAGGAACGGTGGAAGCGTCACCCGCAAAAGCCCGCGCGCGCTCTGGTCGCGACCGAAGACGCGCGTCTCCAGCAAATGCGACGACGCTTCCATCTGGTGCGCGAGATCGAGGACCTCTTCCCCCGCAGCCGTCAGGCGGTACCCCGAAGGCAGCTTTTCGAACATCTGCGCCCCCAAGTTTTCCTCGAGCTGGGCGATGCGTCGCAGCACGGTCGCGTGGTTCACGCCAAGGCGCTTGGCGGCGGCCCGCACCGAGCCGCCGCGCGCGACGGCAAGAAAATAGCGAACGTCATCCCAGTCGATCATGGTGCAATCCAGCACCACGTGGTGCGCCTTCCAACCCCATATCTAACACACTGATCTGTAGTAGTGCGCGCGATATCGCGGCGTTCAATCGTCCAGCTGGATCGTTTTCGCACCACCGATGTGCGCGATTCCGCACTCACCGCCTGACTTCGGCGGACCCATTTTGAGGTTCTCGATGAAACCTCACCGTACAGCCAATCAGCGAAAGACAAAAGATTATGAAAGCACTCGAAGGTAAAGTCGCAGTCATCACCGGCGGAAGCAGCGGGATTGGCTTGGCCACAGCCAAGCGTTTCGTGGAAGAAGGTGCGCAGGTCGTGATCATTGGGCGACGCGAGAAAGTCTTACAGGAGGCCGCGGCCCTTATCGGGAGAAACGTGACAACAGTCGTCGGCGACGTGTCGCGCCTGGAGGACCTGGACCGGCTCTATGCCGTCGTGAAGGAGAAACATGGTCAGATAGACATTCTCTTCGCAAACGCGGGCGCCGGGACAATCGCTCCGCTCGCGGCAGCTACCGAGGCCCATTTTGACCAGACCTTCGATGTGAACGTGAAGGGGTTGTTCTTTACGGTTCAGAAGGCCCTTCCCATCTTGAAAGACGGCGGATCGATCATTCTGAACTCTTCGGTCTCGAATGTGATGGGGCTGCCAGCGTTCAGCACCTACGCGGCAAGCAAGGCGGCTGTTCGCAGCTTCTCGCGGTCTTGGACCCAGGAGCTGAAGGACCGCAATATCCGCGTCAATACGATGAGCCCTGGCGCGATCGAGACTCCCGCCTTGGCGACAACGACCGGCCTTACCGCTGAGCAAGCCGAGCAAGCGGTCGCGCAGTTTGCTTCACAGATCCCAATGGGTCGCAGGGGCAAACCGGAGGAAATCGCGGCTGCTGTCACGTTCCTCGCCTCCGATGAAAGCTCCTACATCACCGGTATGGATCTCGCCGTCGATGGTGGTTGGGCGCAGGTCTGACCCGGCGTTAACACAAGATCGGAGAAGCATCATGAGCTACGCAATCATCGGCTTCGGCAATATCGGCCGAGCACTGGCCAAGGCGTTTGCCCGCAAGGGCATCGACGTGTCCGTTGCAACCACGCACGACCCGGAAAGCTTTGCAGCCGATGCGGCCGCGATCGGGCGCACGATCATCCCCAAGAAGCTGGCGGACGCGGTCAAGGCGGACATCATCTTCTTGGCTGTCCGTTTCGAGTCGCACCCGGAGGTCGCGAAGGCGCTCGCCACCTGGCAGGGGAAGGTCATCGTCGATATGACCAATGCCTATGGCGTGCCTCCTGAAAAACTGGGGGGACAGCCTTCTTCCAGTTTCGTTGCACAGGCATTCACTGGCGCAAAACTAGTCAAGGGCTTCAACCATCTGGTCGCTGCCGTCCTTGATCAGGATCCGGCCGTTCATGGTGGCAGGAGGGTCGTGTTCCTGGCGAGCGACGATGAAAACGCCGCAGCGGAGATTGGCGTGCTTGCGGAAAAGCTCGGTTTCGCGCCGATCAACCTTGGCCGGCTTTCGGAAGGCGGATTGCTGGTCCAGGCGCGCGGAAATAGCTGGGGGCATCTGATCTTCAAGGACTTGGTCAAGTTCGACTGAACCACACGACGTGCCAACCGCCTGGATCGGATCGGGCGCGATCCGATCCAAGCGAAATGCCCAACCGTAAAGGAGATTCCGATGTACGACCAATCCAAGCTATCCGAGTTGATCCGGTTCGCACGTGTAGATGCGGGCTCCACTGTCATTGACGTCTACCCAGGCGAGGGCGATTGGACGCGTCTGTTCTCCGACTCCGTCGGACCGGAGGGGCGGGTCTACAGCTTCGTGCCGGCCGAAGTCGCCCACTTCAAGAGCGATCCGGTCGGCCGCATGCGGACGCTTGCGGAGGAGCCTGGCCGAGAGAACGTCGAAGCCGTCTCAGCTGACCTCGTCGCGCTGCCGGAAGCCACGCAACCTGCCGATATCGTGTGGCTGCACCTGTTCTACCACGATCTCCACACCGCGCTGATCCAGGCCAGGGGCGCGACGGCGGCCCAGTTCAATCGAGTTGTCCACGAGCGGCTGAAGCCCGGTGGGTTCTACGTTATTGTCGACCACGCCGCCGCCGCAGGGACGGGCACAAGCGACGCCCAGTCGCTGCATCGGATTGAGCCTGCATCCGTCCGCGAGGAGGTGGAGGCGGCCGGCTTCGTGCTGGACGCGGAAAGCACCATACTCGCGAACAAGGATGATGCGCACTCGATCAAGGTGTTCGATCCCTCGATCAAGGGCGAGACCGATCGCTTCGCCTATCGGTTTGTGAAGATCTGACACTGAGCTATCCGCCAACGATGAGGTCGGCGACTTTGACAAGTGCGACGACCGATTGTGGGTTGGTTTCGCAACGACAGCTTACTGCAGACATCGGTTAGAACCGGATCGTAGGCTGTCGGCCCCATCTCAGCCGTTGCCGGCGCAAGCTGATTAGCCCCAGAATTGGATCCAGTGGCCTGGATCCAGCGCCCAATCAATTCCGCCCGTTCAAATGCCGCACCCGCCGCAGCTGCGGAAACAGCCAGGCCCACAGGCCGACAACCGCGATGGCGCCGACACCGCCGACCACCACCGCCGGGACCGTGCCGATCAGCGCCGCCATGGTGCCGGCGCGGAACTCGCCGACCTCGTTGGAAGCGCCGACGAAGACCTGGTTGACGGCGTTGACGCGGCCGCGCAGTTCGTCCGGCGTCCACAGCTGGATCAGCGTCTCCCTGATATAGACGCTGAACATGTCGGTGGCGCCGAGCAAGACGAGTGCTGCGATCGACAGCCAGGTAATGGTCGACAGGCCGAACAGCACGGTGAAGGCGCCGAACGACGCGGCGGCGGCCAGCATGATCATACCCGCATGGTTGCGGAGCGGGTGGCCGGCCAGCCAGATGGCGACGCAGATGGCGCCGATGCTGGGCGCCGAGCGCAGCAAGCCGAGGCCCCAGGGGCCGAGTTGAAGGATGTCGCGCGCATAGACCGGCAGCAGTGCCGAGGCGCCTGACAGAAGTACGGCGAACAGGTCGAGCGAGATGGCGCCGAGCACGATCTTCTCGCTCCAGATGTAGCGGAAGCCGCCAAACAGCGTCTCCATCGTCGGCTTGTCGGTGGCGCTCTGCTGGGTGGGCTTGGGAATGGTGAAGATCAGCAGGCCGGCCACCAGCATCAGCGCGGCGGCGACGGCGTATGCGGCTTCGGCCGAGACGCCATAGAGAAGGCCGCCGGCGACCGGGCCGACAATGGTCGCGGTCTGCCAGGCCGACGAGTTCCAGGCAATTGCGTTGGCGAAATCCTCCGGCGGCACCAGATTGGCGAACAGCGACGACGAGGCCGGTCCGTAAAAAGCGCGCGCCACGCCGAAAAGGGCGAGCACGGCGAAGACCGGCAGCGGGCTGACGAGGCCGCGCAGCGTCAGGAGCAGAAGAACCAGCGCGCAGCCTGCCTCGATCACCGTCGCCAGCGCCATGATCAGGCGGCGACCGAAGCGGTCGGCGACGGCACCGGTGACCAGCACCAGCAGCAGCGACGGCAGGAACTGGACGATGCCGACAATGCCGAGATCGAAGGGATCGCGCGTCAAATCATAGATTTGCCAGCCGACCGCGACGGAAACGATCATGGTGGCGAAGGTGGTGAGGAAGCGCGCTGCCCAGTAGCTGAGGAAGGCGCGATGCCGGAAGGCGGCATAGCGCTGGTCGGGCGGTGTCTGGTCAGGTGTCATGGAGATCGGCCCCGTTGGGATGGCATTGGCCGGCGGGGCACTTCCACGATGGGCGCTGGTCCGGCCAAGGGAACGTTAGCTCAGTTCGCGGCGGGGTGTGCGCTAAAATCGGCGCTGGATCAAGGGATTTTCTGCCCGCGGCCGGTGTTGGCGAGGCTTATACGCTGCTCAGCATCAGGCTGGTTTCGCTGTTGAGGATGCCATCGATTGCCCTGACTTCACGCAGCACACGGTCGAAGTCCGAAAGGCTCGTCGCATGAATCTCGGCGATCAGGTCCCAGGTGCCGTTGGTCGTATGAAGCGAATACAGCTCCGGTATACCGCGCAGCCGCTTGATGATGGTGGTGGTGGATTTGCCGGTGACCTCGACCATCATGATGGCGCGGATGGCCTGATCGTCGACGTCCTGGCGCACGCGGACGGTAAAGCCGAGCACGGCGCCCGACGACAGTAGCCGATCCAGCCGTGCCTGCACGGTTCCGCGCGAAACATCGAGCATGTCGGCGAGCTTTGAAATGGGCGCGCGGCCGTCCTCCCTGAGGACCGAAATCAGCCGGCGATCGATTTCATCGAAGATGTGCATGTCAATGTTGCAAGGTTATGGTGAACATATTGCCCAGTTCCAGCATCAATTTCGAGCACTCTGCAGGTTTCTTGTAAATTTTGCCAGCCCTATGCTCTCGTCTCGTCAGAAATTCCTCTTCCAAGCGGAGCGCATCGATGGTGCAATATGTCGGCACGGCAAACCTGATACGGCTGGTCGATTCGATCGGGGTGGAAGCCTTCATCATCGGCTTGGCCGATTACATCGAGGCCGATTTCCGCCGCTGGGACAGTTTTGAGAAATCCGCGCGCCTGGCCAGCCACTCCGCTGCCGGCGTGATCGAGCTGATGCCTGTCAGCGATGGCGATCTCTACGGGTTCAAATACGTCAACGGCCATCCTGGGAACACGCAGCACGGCCTGCAGACTGTGACCGCCTTCGGCATGATGTCGGATGTGGCGACGGGCTATCCGCGGTTCCTGTCCGAAATGACCATCACCACCGCCTTGCGCACGGCCGCCACTTCGGCGCTGGCGGCCAGATATCTGGCGCGCCGCGACGCCAGGACGATGGCCATCATCGGACTTGGCGCGCAGTCGGAATTCCAGGCGCTGGCGTTCAAGGCGCTTCTGGGCATACGAGACCTGCGTATCTTCGACATCGACCCGGCCGCGACGGAAAAGTTCCGCGCCAACATCGCCGGCCGCGGCTTCGAAATCTTCTGCGCATCCTCCACCGAAGAGGCGGTGCTTGGCGCCGACATCATCACCACGATCACAGCCGACAAGCTGTACGCGACGATCCTCTCGGACAACATGATCGGCGCCGGTGTTCATATCAACGCCGTCGGCGGCGACTGCCCCGGCAAGACCGAACTGCAGCGCGATATCCTGCTGCGCGCCGACGTCTTTGTCGAATTTCCCGAGCAGACCCGCATTGAGGGCGAAATCCAGCAGATGCCGTCGGACTACCCGGTCAATGAACTGTGGCGGGTCATCGCCGGCCACGCGTCCGGCCGATGGAGCGACCGGCAGGTGACGATCTTCGATTCGGTCGGTTTCGCCATCGAGGATTTTTCCGCGCTCCGCTTCCTCATGGACAGGGTGCAAGGCACGGATTTCTTCGTCGACATCGACCTTCTGGCGCAGCCAGCCGATCCGCGTAATCTGTTTGGCCTGCTGTCGGCGTCGGCCGCCGGCGACGCGGTCTCGGCTTGCGCGGCGCAATGACCATGCGTTCCGTTTCCGCACAGGCGCCGCGCGGGGTCGTCATGATCCGCCCGCATCACTTCACCCCCAACGAGGCGACCGCGGCCGACAACGCGTTCCAGAACCGTGACGGAACGCGGACGGACGCCCTGATCAGCGCCGAGGCCTATCAGGAATCGACGCGCATGGCGGCGCGCCTCGAGGCGGCCGGCGTCACCGTCCATCTCTTTGAGGACGAGACCGACGGGCGTCCGGATTCGGTCTTCCCCAACAACTGGTTCTCGACCCATTCCGGCGGCCATATCGCGGTCTATCCGATGTTTTCGCCCAGCCGGCAGGCGGAACGGCGATGGGACATCATCGAGTTCCTCAAGCGGCATTACCGCGTCCAGGACATCATCGACTATTCCGGACTGGAGCAGGATGGTATTTTTCTCGAAGGCATCGGCGCCATGGTGCTCGACCATATCGAGCGCGTCGCCTATGCCGCCCGGTCGAACCGCACCAACGAGGTGGCGCTGGAGCGCTTCTGTACGCATTTCAACTTCGAACCGATGCTGTTCGACGCCTTCGACCGATCCGGGCGGCCGATCTACCACACCAACGTCATGATGTGCCTCGGCACCGAACTCTGCCTCATCGGCCTCGCCAGCATCATGTCGGACCGCCGGCGAGCCGAAGTGCGCGAACGGCTGGAAGCGGGCGGGCGCATTGTCGTCGACCTGACAGCCGAGCAGATCGAGGCGTTCGCCGGCAACGCGCTTGAACTGCAGGGGCGCGACGGCCGCGTGTTGGCGATCTCATCGCGGGCGATGCGGTCGCTTCGTCCCGATCAGGTCGCCGCCATCGAAAACTGCATTGCGCCCATCAGCCTCGACATTCCGACCATAGAACTCGCGGGCGGATCGGTCCGCTGCATGCTGGCGGGAATCCACTTGGCGCAGAGGTGAAGCGGGGCCTGCAGGAAATCTGAACGCGGGGCTCAGGAACGCAGCGCAGCGGAGATAGCCTCGAGGCCGCCTTGCAATTCGGCTTCCTTCGGCCAGCCGAAGCCGACGCGGAAGAAACTTTTCGGCATGTCGAACCAGTGGCCGGGTCCGACATAGGTGCCCTGGTTCTCCAGCAGGTTCACATAGAAGCGGTCGAGGTCGAAACCGGGATCGACCTTGAGCCTGGGGAAGCCGACGACGCCGCCTTCCGGCCGCACCCAGTCGACCAGCGGTTCGCGGTCGATCCAGGCCTGGACGATGTCGCGTCGCCTGGCCATTTCAGGCAGCAGCGCCGCCAGGAAAATGTCGCGGCGTTCGAGCATGCCGCGCGCAATGCCTTCGTCGATGACGCTGCCGCAGATGCCGATCTGCTCCTTGGCGGCGAGGAACTTTTCCTGAAGTGCTACGTCGCGGGTGACCAGCCAGCCGATGCGGATGCCGGGAATGCCAAAAGCTTTCGACAGCGACGAGACGCTGATCGCGCGCGGGCCCAGCGAGGCGGCGGTCGGCAGGCGCGTTCCATAGGAAAGGTCGCGATAGGTTTCGTCGACCAGCAGATGGCAGCCGCTAGCCTCGGCCAGCGCCACCAGCGCGTCGAGATCGGCCTGGCGCATCATCGTGCCGGTCGGGTTGTGCGGACAGGTGACGCTGATCAGCTTTGTATTCGGCCGCATGGCCGCTGTGACGCTGCCGACATCGATGGCAAAACCCTCGTCGAAATTCAGATCGACATAGGAGATGGCGCAGCCGATCGCTTTGGGCGTCTCGATGTTGGTGGCGTAGTTGGGCCTGATGACGACAAGGTGGTCGCGCTCGGACAGAAGCGAGGTCGAGATGATGAACAGCGCGCCCGCCGCACCGGCGGTGACCAGCACATCGTCAGGCGAGATGCCTTCGTCCTGCGCCGCGATCAGGGCGCGCAATTCCTTGTCGCCGCGATGCTCGCCATAGAACAGCGTCAGATCGGGCAGCGACAGGCCGATGTCGGAAAGTTTTTGGTCGCCGATCGAGCTTTCGGAGAGGTTGTAGCGGATACGGTCGTAGCCGTACTCCTCCGGCGCCTCTTTCTCGATCACCATCCTGGCGTAGTTCATGGCGGCACTCCCCCGACATCTGCCGTCGAGGGACCGCCGGCAGAACCACCAGCCTGCTTAGCGAGGATTCTGCTTTCAGCCTAGGCCTTAGCCTTCCTGGCCTGACGCTTGACGGGCGCTGGTTCGGCGGCCTTGCGGCCAAGACCGATCGACTTGGCCAGCGCCGAGCGCGAAGCCGCATAATTGGGGGCGACCATCGGATAGTCGGACGGCAGGCTCCATTTGGTGCGATAGGCCTCCGGCGTCAGTCCGAAATGCACGCCGAGATGACGCTTCAGGGATTTGAACCGTTTGCCGTCTTCGAGGCAGATGATGTAGTCCGGGGTCACCGACTTCTTCGGATTGACCGCGGGGACGAGCGGCGCGGCGACCGGGGTCACCGGTTGTCCGAGCCCGCTGATCGAGGCGCTGACGCTGGCGATAAGGTCGCTCAGGCCGGAAGCTGGCAAGCGGTTCTTCTCGACATAGGCGGACACGATGTGAGCCGTCAGTTCTAGCAGGTCGTCTTTGCTGGTGTTGTTGCTATCGTCGGACAATCTATTTTCTCCATCGGCGGGGGTGGCGGAATTCCTAGTCGGCAAATCTGCACAACGCAATGATTTCGCGCTAAATCACACGTTATTTTGAACGACTATACTAAACTGGACTAATATCAGACGATAAGCGCCTTGTCGCGCCACAGGCGAAAGCCGCCTTCGAAGGCGCGCGTGTTGTCGCCGCGCCTGCTGTCCTCAGGCAATTCGTCGAGTTTGTCGACATTGCCGCCGCCAATGACCACGTAGTCCGGCTGCATGGCGGCGCGAAGCCGATCGACGACGTCGAAGACGTATTTGTGCCACTTCTTCTTGCCGCGCTTTTCAAGGCCGCGTTCGCCGACATAGTCCTCGAAGCTTTTCCCCTTTTTGTAGGGAAGGTGCGCCAGCTCCATCGGCTGGGCGACGTTGTCGACGATCATCGCGGCGCCGAGGCCGGTGCCCAGGCCGAGGAACAGCATGCGTCCGCCTTCATAGCTGCCGATCGCCTGCATCAGCGCGTCATTGACCACTTTTACGGGTTTGCCGAAGGCGGCGGCGAAATCATAGCCGGCCCAGCCCTTGCCGAGATTGGCCGGGTCGATCATCGGCCGGTTGTGGGTCACCGGGCCGGGGTAACCCATCGAGATGACGTCGTAGGGCAGGCCCTCGGCCAATGTCTTCACCGTCGCGATCATCTGCTGCGGCGTCAGTCCCGGTCCGGAATCGGCCCGGCGTTCCTCGCCGCCGGCGCTGGTCAGGATCTTGACGTGCGAGCCGCCAATATCGATCGCCAGCACGACCGGCTCCGTGCCTGCTGCCGGTTGTTTCACCGCTTTGGCCATTGCTTCACCTCCTAGAGCCTGTTCCATCCCGATGGAATCGGAATGGGGCTCTATCTTTTTGTTTAAGCATGATCTTTTCCGAAAACCGGGTCCCACTTTTC
This sequence comes from Mesorhizobium sp. P3_B5, assembly GCF_056402815.1. Taxonomy (NCBI): domain Bacteria; kingdom Pseudomonadati; phylum Pseudomonadota; class Alphaproteobacteria; order Hyphomicrobiales; family Phyllobacteriaceae; genus Mesorhizobium; species Mesorhizobium sp. P3_B5. The sequence continues at coordinate 56,032 of NZ_JBFUGR010000018.1, forward strand.
GGGATCATGCTCTGGATTACTTTACCGGATCGATCCAACCATTGGGCGGCCCGAACCCGGCCATCACATCGGCCGGTCCCCATGTCCTGGGCTCATAGATATGCGGTGGTGTGGTGTCGCCGAGCACCGGGCCGACGATGCGCCAGGCGAGTTCGCTGGCATCCTGGCGGGTGAACAATTGGCCGTTGCCGTTCATGGCGTCGCCGATCAGCCGCTCATAGGGCGGCATGTCGCTCTTCGAGTCGTCGAGCGCCGTCAGTTCCACCTGCTCGCCGATCATGTCGTCGCCGGGCGCCTTGCGCTGGGCGCCGATGGCGATCACCACCTGCGGATCGATGCGGAAGCGGACATAGTTCTGGTCGGTGGGCTTGATCGGGTCGAAGACATCGAGCGGCGGTCGCTTCAGCCGCACCACCACTTCGGTGACATGCACCGGCATGTTCTTGCCGGCGCGGATGAAGAACGGCACGTCCTGCCAGCGCCAGGTGTCGACGAAGAAGCGGACAGCCGCAAAAGTCTCGACCGGCGAATTCGGCGCCACGCCGGGCTCGGCCAGATAGCCGTTGAACTGGCCGCGCACGACATCGTCTTTGGTCAGCGTGCGGATGGCCCTGAGCACCTGCACCTTCTCGTCGATCAGGTCGTCGGCGGAGCGGCCGACCGGCGGTTCCATGGCGAGCAACAGCAGGATGTTGAGCAGATGGTTTTCGATGACGTCCCGGATAGCGCCGACATCGTCATAGAAGCGGCCACGACCCTCGACGCCGAAATCCTCGGCCATGGTGATCTGGACGCTTTCGACGAAATTGCGGTTCCAGATCGGCTCGAGGAAGGAATTGGCGAAGCGGAAATAGAGCAGGTTCTGGATCGCTTCCTTGCCGAGATAGTGGTCGATGCGGAAGATCGATTGTTCGTCGAAGACCAGATGCAGCACCCGGTTCAGCCAGCGCGCCGATTGCAGATCGTGGCCGAACGGCTTTTCCACCATCAGCCGCGCGCCATGCGCGGTGCCCGACTGCTCCAGCCCCTGGACGACGGTCTCGAACATGGTCGGCGGCACCGCCATGTAGTGCAGCGGCCGCTGCGCCGTGCCGAGCGCGCTTTTCAGCTTCTCGAACGTGGCGCCGTCGCGATAATCGCCGCTGACATAGCGCAGCTGAGCGGCCAGCTTGGCGAAGACCGCGTCATCGATGCTGCCAAGCGCGTCGACGATGCCGTCGCGGGCGCGCGCCTGCAACTGGCCGAGGTCCCAGGGGTCGAAGGCGACGCCGATCACCGGCTCGGTCAGCGTTCCCTTGGCGACCATCTGGTAAAGCGCCGGAAAGATCTTCTTGTGGGCGAGATCGCCGGTGGCGCCGAAAAGCACCAGCGTGTCGGAGCGTTCCTGGCTCATGAGCGTGCCTCCGTTGCCACCGTCACGAGCCGGCCTTCGGCTTTTCGACATGGCCGCCAAAGGCGTAGCGCATGGCGGACAGAAGCTTGTCGGAGAATTCGGATTCGCCTTGCGAGGAGAAGCGGTCGAACAAGGCGGAAGACAGCACCGGCGCCGGCACGCCGGTGTCGATCGCCGCCTTCAGCGTCCAGCGGCCTTCGCCGGAGTCCGAGACCCGGCCGCCGAATTGTGCAAGCGCCGGGTCGCTTTTCAAAGCGCCGGCGGTCAGGTCGAGCAACCAGGAACCGATCACGCTGCCGTGCCGCCAGACCTCGGCCACCTGAGGGAGGTCGATGTCGAACTGATAATATTTCGGATTTTCCAGCGGGCTGGTTTCGGCGTCGGCGGTGCGTTGCCGCTTGCCGGCATTGGCCGACTTCAGGATGTTCATGCCTTCGGCATAGGCGGCCATGACACCATATTCGATGCCGTTGTGGACCATCTTGACGAAATGGCCGGCGCCGCTCGGTCCGCAATGGAGGTAACCGAACGGAGCCGTTCCGGCAGCCTTGTCGGGGGCCGGCGCACCGGCATCGAGGCCCGGCGCCAGCGTGGCAAAGATCGGATCGAGATGGCGCACCGCCTCGTCGGGACCGCCGATCATCAGGCAGTAGCCGCGTTCCAGGCCCCAGACGCCGCCGCTGGTGCCGACATCGACATAGTTGAGGCCCTTGGCCGCCAGCTCAGCCGCCTGGTCGACGGCATCGTGATAGTAGGAATTGCCACCGTCGATGATGATGTCGCCTGGTTCCATCAGCGCTGCCACCTGGTCGGCGATCTTGCCGGTGATCGCCGCCGGCAGCATCAGCCAGGCGCTGCGCGGCTTGGACAGCTTGCCGACGAATTCCTCCATCGAGGCAGCACCGATGGCGCCATCCTTGACCAGTGCGGCGACGCTTGCCGCGTTGATGTCATAGACGACGCATTCATGGCCATCGCGCATCAGGCGGCGCACCATGTTGGCGCCCATCCTGCCCAGTCCCATCATTCCGATCTGCATGGTCTCGTCCTGGTTTCTTGAGGAATCGAAGCTTTACGGGCTGTCCGGCGCGTCTATGCCGACGGAAAAGTCGACATTCTCCCAACGGCCGGTATCGGGCCAGAAAAAAGTGAAGACGATGGTGTCGCGCGGCGGAATACCGCCAACAGGCAGATCCACCAGATGGATGCCAAAGGTATTCTCCGCGGTCTTGCTGTCTTGCACAGTCAGCCATTTGTCGCTTGTCCAGTGGACCACGCCGCGCGCCGGAAGCTCCACGCGCAATAGCTTGCCGGCGGGGATGGTGCGGATCTTGTTGTTGAAGCGCCATGTCCGCAGCGGCGACACGGTCTTGTCCCTGATGTAGCGCTTGACGCCTTGCGGCGGCATGTCGAACACCGCGCCGTCGCTGAGCGAGCGCAGCAGCTTGATGTGCTCGGAATGCGCCCAGACCAGCGGCATGGCGCTGCCCGAAGGTCCGCCGTGGCGCAATTCGCGATCGGCCAAGTCGAGACCATCCCAGACTTGCTCCGGCAGCAGGCCGCCGACCCCGGCGGAGGCCTCGAATGTCTCGAGCAGGCTCGCCGCCCTGCCCCTGCGCCCCGCTGCCAGCTCGTAATGGGCGCGTTCGCCGACCAACAGCGGCCATGGCCGGCCTGTGCCGGTGCCGTCGAAAGGCGCGCCGTCGGCGTGTTCGCCATAGCCGTCACCGGTGTAGCGGTACCAGAGCGGCCCTTGCGGGAGCTCACAGCGCAATTGCGCGTCGATAACCCTGACCGTGTCGACGATGCGGGGATCGTCGGCTGCCCGCAGGCCGAAACGAACAAGCGCCAGCGCGTCCGGGCTGATGATGGCTTCGGCCGGCCTGTCGGTGTCGCCGGGTGGGCGGTTCTTGATCGGGACAAACCCGTCCTTCGGCGATGGCGCGCCGGCATCGTCGGGCGGCGCGATGCGGACATAATAGCCATCGACGCTTTGCTCGGCGCACAAATCCGTGCCGCTGACATAGGTCCAGCGCTCGATCTGGTCGTTCCAGCTGTCGGCGGTTTCACGCAGATAGTTAGCCGGCTCTGTTTTGCCGCAGGCATCGAACATATCGGCAGCGGCGAGCAGTGCGGCGATCTCGACTGCCAGCGTGAACGGGCTGTAGCCGGCATCCTCTTCCCAGCGGTCCTCGCCGGTGACCGGACCGTTGCGCACGACGTAGGAGGCTGCCTTCTTGATCATCGGCATGAAGGAAGTCAGCGCGGCCGGTGGCAAGTGGCCGGCGCGGCGCAGCGCGTCGGCGAGCAGCAGCGGGAAGGCGCATTCGTCCATCTGGATGCCTGGCCAATAGGGTGAGCCGTCGAGCCAGACGTTCTGCGGCCAATGGCCGTCCGGCTGCTGGATGGAGCGGAGATAGGCGAGGGTCTGCAACGCCGCCTCGGCGTCGCCGGCTGCCAGGAAACCGCCCGCGGTTTCCACCAGATCGCGCGGCCAGACCAGATGATAGCCGCCGAGATCGTCGTCACCCTTGCTGAAGCCCCACGGGATGGACAGGCTGGCGACGGCCGCGCCGGGCTTGGCGAGAGACCGGTGCGTTGCCAGAACCGCCGTGCTGACGCGATAGGTGTTGAGGCCGGTTTGGTCATGGCGGTCGAGCGGCAGCAGGCCGGCCTGCCATTTGCGCCACGTCTCGACATAGGCCATGGCGGCAGGCTCAAACCCTTGGCCAAGGCTGGCTGCGGCATGGTCCGCCGCCTCTTGCGGGGTGGCGCCGAAGCCAAGCGCCAGCAAGGCTTTCGGATTTGCGGGGGAAAAGCCGATCTCGCCGGTCAGCGCGACATTGCCGTCCTCGGCTCTTTGCCAAGCCGGATCGAGACGGCCGCTGTGGTTGAGTTGCTGCCAGCCGTCGGAGACACCGACATAGCCGGCCGAGCAGTCTCCCCAGGGCAGCGACGAGGCGAGCGCCAGGCAGACGCCGCGACCCGATGCAAACAGCATCGTTTTTCCATGATGGTCGTCGATCCAGGCAGTGTTGCCCATGCCGGCATTGACGAGATGCGGCGCCAGAAGTGCGTAGACGCGGTGGCCCGCGCCCTTGAGCGGCGTGAAGGTGATCTCCTGCAGCAAAACGGGGCGTTTCGGATCCGTAACGATGCGCTTTTCGATCCGCCAGGCGCCGTCGGCCGCGGTGTTCACCAGCCGGTAGGCCGGCACGCCGTCCTCGAACGGTTCGACCTGGTGTTCGGCGTCGCGCTTTTCCTCGGAGAAATAGCCGCCAGCGCCGGTCACCAGCAGCCCCATGTCGCGCGTGCAGGCGCTGTCGAGGCGCGGATAGTAGACTTCGTTGAGAATGCCGTGGCTGAGTGTGAACCAGACGCGGCTGGCCGGTGAAAGGGCGGCGCCAACGCAGCTCTTGGCGCTCGACGTCCAGCGCGCTGGGATTCCGGGTGCGCCCGGCGCAACTGTTGGCGTCACTGCCATTTTTGCTTTGGTCTCCTGCTTACTCCCTAGACCAGTACGCGAACCCTTTTCAATTGATGCACCGCAAGTTGATCGGCCGCCGCGACGGAGGCGTCGTTGACAGCGCCGGTCACAGGTGCCCACTATTCCCGTTGCAGGGGAGGCCTGACGAAATTCGAGGATTGGCGGCGCGAGAAGCGTCGCGGCTCGCATAGCGTAGTTTGTTCAGGTGTCATGGGAGGGTCTCAAAACGATGTCGGATGTATCTCCCATGCTGATCGATCGGCTGCTGGCCATTTCGCAGGCGCTGGCCGGCCATATCGACCCGGGCTCGGCATTTCGCGCAACCGCCATCGAGATCGGCACGCTCATTCCGCACGATCACGTCGATCTGGCGGTGCTGTCGCAGGATGGGCGCAAGCATGCCTGCTACGAGGCCGGCTTCCACACCAGTTGGAGCGAGCTCGCCCAGCATCCGTTGCCGACCGAGGTCAGCCCGATACGCTCGATCCTGTGGGGCGAGGTGCCCTATCTGCTCTCCGACGACGCGCTGTGCGACCAGCGCTTCCATTTCGACAAGGCGATCGACGGGCCGATCTTCGCCGCCAGGCTGCGCAGCCGCATCGTCGTGCCGCTCAAGGCGCGGGGCGGCATCATTGGCGCCCTCAATATCAGCCGGCATGAGGTCGGCTGCTACACGCTTGCCGATGTCGCGGTGGCCCAGCAATGCGCCGATCTGATCGCGCCCTATATTTTTGCGCTGATCCAGACCGAGGAGGCGCGCCGCGCCATGCTCGCTGAAAGCGAAGCGCACAACCGGGTGGAGCTGCTCAGGGTCGGCGCTTCGCAATTGACGGAAGGCATGGAGCGGGAACGCCGCCGCATGGCCATGGACCTGCATGACCAGACGCTTGGAGACCTTGCCCGCATTGCGCGCCAGGTCTCGGCGTTTCGCAGCCAGGGCGTGGCGCGGGCGGCGCAGCTTGCCGACCTCGAGCAGGAGATCGTCGGCTGCCTTACCGAATTGCGCCACATCGTCGACGATATGCGGCCGAGCGTGCTCGAACTGTTCGGCCTGCGCGATGCCGTCGAAGCGCATCTCAACCGCAGCGTCGCCAGGGCCAAGCCGCCGATTGCCGTGCGCATTGCTGATACCAGCGACGGCAGCGCCGACAGCCTCTCGGAGACGATGCGCACGGCGCTCTACCGGATCGTCCAGGAAGCCATCAACAACGCGGTTCGTCACGCCGCGCCGCACCGCATCGACGTGCTGCTGGATGCGACCGAGAAGGTATTGCGTGTCGTCGTCACCGATGACGGCCAGGGCTGCGGCACGGTCGATCCGGCCGCGCATGGCGGCATCGGCCATATGCATACAAGGGCGGCCCTCATCGGCGCGCGCCTGCGCATCGGCCCGGCCAGCCGCAAGGCGAGTGGGACTCGGGTGGTCATCGAGATCGACCGCCAGCCCTTGCAAGGCAAGGCGGCCATGCCGCCTGCTGTAGCGGCTGAACACCGCGTTGTGTCGGAGGCACTATGATGCTGGTCATGATCGCCGAGAATGACGGGCTGCACCGCACATTCGCGCGGCAAACCGTCGAGCAATTATGGCCCGGCGACGTCGAGGTGATCGAGGCCGGCGACGGCGAGGACGCCATCAATCTGGCGGCCGAGCGCCAGCCGGCGCATGTCGTGCTCGACCTGCAACTGCCCAAGGCGACGGGGATCGAGGTTGCCCGCTCGATCTGGAGCCGTTCCGCCGGCACCCATATCCTGTTCTGGTCGAATTTCGCCGACGAAGCCTATGTCCGAGGGGTGGCGCGCATCGTGCCGCCCGGTTCGGTCTATGGCTATGTGCTGAAATCGGCGACGGAAGAGGGCATGCGCTCGGCCTTGCGCGGCGTTTTCCGCGAAGGCCACTGCATCATCGACCGCGAGATCCGCGGCATCCAGCACCGCGTCCAGGATCGCTTTGAAGGCATCACCGATGGCGAGTATGAAAGCCTGATCGATATCGCGCTCGGCCTCACCGACCGGGCCATTGCGTCGCGTCGGGGGCTGTCGATCCGCGGCGCGCAGAGCCGCATCAAGCATGTCTACGAAAAGCTTGGCATCGTGCCGGTCGAGGACGGTGCCAGCGATGCCTCGGTCTTCAACTCGCGCACGCGGGCGATCTATCTCGCCATGGCGAGGGGGCTGATCAATGTCGATGCGTTGCGCCGCGAACAGGACCGCCTCGACGCCTGGCTGGCCAACGCGGCACCGCCGCAGGGCCATTGATCCCGTAGAAAATCATCGGATCTGGCTGTGACTGTGCAAACACACAGTCGTTGCTGCGGGTAGGCCGGTATCGCTCCTGCGGAGCGACGACTAACCTCACCCCAACAACAAGAAGATATACGGGAAACGCTTATGCCATTCGCCAGCATATGGATGCTCCTGGGCGAACCGAAGAGCCAATGATGGCTGCGTCGGTGGGTGCCCGCCATTCCGGTTTCGGCGACGTTGTCGGCAACGCGGCCATGGAAAGGCTGGCGAGCGGCTTCGGCTTCATCGAAGGGCCGGTGTGGCACCCCTACGAGAAATGGCTGGTGTTCAGCGATATTCCGGAAAGCCGCATGTATCGGCGGAGCCCCTCGGGTGAGGTCGAACTGTTCCGGGAGCCGAGCCACAAGGCCAATGGCAACACGCTCGATCGCCAGGGCCGGCTGGTCACCTGCGAGCATGCGACAAGCCGCGTCACCCGCGCCGAACCGAACGGCGGCACGACGGTGCTGGCCACGCATCACGGCGACAAGCAACTCAACAGCCCCAACGACATCGTCGTCGCCACCAGCGGGTCGATCTACTTCACCGATCCGGGTTTTGGCCGGATGGAGTTTTACGGCGTGCCAAGGCCCCAGGAACTGCCCTTCCAGGGCGTCTACCGGATCGACGGCGACGGCGCCCGGCTGACGCTGGTTGCCGAGGATTTCGCCCAGCCGAACGGGCTGTGCTTCTCGCTCGACGAGTCGCGGCTGTTCATCAACGACACCGAGCGCGGCCATATCAGGGTGTTCGGGGTCGAAGCGAATGGCGATCTGAACGGCGGCGCCGTATGGGCCGCGACCGAAGGTGCGGAGCCGGGAGCGCCAGACGGCATGAAGATCGACAGCCGCGGCAATCTCTACTGCACCGGTCCCGGCGGTATCCATGTCTTCGATGCCTCGGGCGACATTCTGGGTGTCATCGCGACGCCGGAAGAGTGTGCGAATTTCACCTTCGGCGACGAGGATCTGAAGAGCCTCTACATCGCCGCGTCGACGTCGCTTTACCGGCTAAGGGTTCGTGTGCCGGGGTTGAGACTGTTTTGAGTCCGGGATCATCCGTGCTCAAATCGGAACGGGAGGTCCGCCGGCCTGAAAGCCGGTGGCAAGTGCAGCAGTCAACATCACATGGGAGGACTATGACATGAAGAAACTACTGGTCTTGAGTACCCTGGCGGCCATGCTGGCCTCAGGTACGGCGCTTGCAGACACCAGTGGCAAGAAGATCGCCTTCTCCAACAATTATGCCGGCAATTCGTGGCGGCAGGCGATGCTCGACAGCTATGGCATCGTCACCAAGAAGGCGGTCGCCGACAAGGTGGTCGGCGCGGCCGACATCTTCACCACCGCCGACAAGGAAGTGCCGACCCAGGCGGCCCAGGTGCAGAACCTGATCCTGCAGGGCTATGACGCCATCGTCATCAACGCGGCATCGCCGGATGCGCTCAACGGCGCCATCAAGCAGGCTTGCGATGCCGGCATCACCGTCGTCTCGTTCGACGGCACCGTCACCGAACCTTGCGCCTACCGCGTCGTCGTCGACTTCAAGGACATGGGCAAGCAGGAAGTCGAGCAGATGGCCAAGTTCCAGCCCAAGGGCGGCAATCTCCTGGAAATCCGTGGCCTTGCCGGCACCTCGATCGATGATGCCATCCATGCCGGCATCCTCGAAGGCGTCGCTGCCCATCCCGAGTTCAAGATCGTCGGTTCGGTAACCGGCGACTGGGACCAGACCACGGCGCAGAAGGCTGTCGCGACCATCCTGCCGTCGCTGCCGGATGTCGTCGGCATCGTCGACCAGGGCGGTGACGGCTATGGCGCCGCACAGGCCTTCGCCGCCGCCGGCAAGCCGCGCCCGACCATCATCATGGGCAATCGCCAGGACGAACTGCAGTGGTGGAAAGAGCAGAAGGACAAGGACGGCTACCAGACATGGTCGGCGTCGATCGCGCCCGGCGTATCGTCACTCGCCTTCTGGGTGGCACAGCAGGTGCTCGACGGCCGCACCGACATCCCGCACGATCTCTTGGTGCCGTATCTCGCCTTCACCCAGGACGATTTCGAGGCCGAGCTGCCAAAAATCGTCAAGGGCGGCGTCGCCAGCCACGAATACACGCAGGAAGATGCCATCGCGGCCATCAAAGCCAACATCAAGTGATGGCTGACCTGTTGCCGCTGGCATCGCCGACCGGATATCGTTGAGTATGCCTGAGGTCAACGCAGACATCGTCAGACTGGACGGCGCCGAAAAACATCTCGGCGCCGCCAAATTGGATATAGTCAGACTGAACGGGGCCGAAAAACATTTCGGCGCCGTTCGGGCGCTCAACGGCGTCGACTTCCACGTTGTATCAGGCGAGTGCGTCGGCCTGGTCGGCCACAATGGCGCGGGCAAATCGACGCTGATGCATATGGTGTCGGGCACAATGGTGCCCGACAGCGGCCAGATCGCCGTGCGCGGCGGCATCGAGGACCACTATTCGGTGCCGCGCGCGCAAAAGCTCGGCATACGCTGCGTGTTCCAGGAATTGTCGCTGTGCCCCAACCTCAGCGTCGCCGAGAACACCCGCATCAATCACCCGTCGCTGCGCGGTTTTGGCTGGCGGCGCAAGGCGGCTGATCTCATCGCCGCCAAGCTCGACGAGATCTTTCCGGGCCACAGCATTTCGGCGGCCGACATTGCCGGCGACCTTTCGATCGGCCGGCGCCAGATGGTCGAAGTGGCGCGCGCCTTCACGGTGACGCAGGATCCGCTCGAACTGGTCATCCTCGACGAGCCGACATCCTCGCTCGACGCGCACACCGCCGGTCAGTTGCTGGCCTTCGTGCGCCGCTTCGTGGCTGGTGGCGGCAGCTGCATCCTGATCTCGCATGTGCTGGGCGAGGTGCTGAACAATGCCGACCGCATTGTGGTGATGCGCGACGGCAAGGTCGTCGCCGCCGATGCGGCCAAGGCTTTCGACCGCGAAAAACTGGTGACGGCGATGGGTGGCGCGGAAGTGCGTGAGAAGATCGCGGCCGAGGTGGCGGCCAAACCGGCGGCCGGGCCGCTGCGGGTCCGGGCCCGTCCGGCACGGCAGGAGGACGGCAAGGAACTCGTCGCGCATGCAGGCGAGATCATCGGGCTGGCCGGACTTGCCGGCCACGGACAGACGGATCTGTTGCTGGCGATCTTTGCCGCTGCCCAGCGCGCCAGGACGGGCATCGAGGTGACCGCGCCGGTGGCGCTGGTGGCCGGCGACCGCCAGTCGGATGGGATTTTCCCGCAATGGTCGATCTCGGAGAACATCGGCATCCGCTCGCTGGCGCGCTTGCGCAACGGCTTGCTGATCTCGCCGCAACGCGAGGCCGAGCTCGCGGCGTTCTGGCAAAAGAAGATCGGCATCCGCACGCCGGATATGAACAACAACATTTTTTCGCTGTCCGGCGGCAACCAGCAGAAAGCCCTGTTCGCGCGGGCGCTCGGCTCCGACGCCAAGATCGTGCTGATGGATGATCCGATGCGCGGCGTCGACATCGGCACCAAGCTCGAAGTCTATGACCTCGTGCGCGAAGAGGCGCGTCTCGGCCGCACCTTCCTCTGGTACACCACCGAAACCGAAGAGCTCGACAATTGCGACCACATCTATGTCTTCAAGAACGGCCGCATCGTCGCCAACCTTCGGCGCGACGAATTGACGGAGGAAAAGATCATCCAGTCCTCGTTCGGCGACGCGGCCTGAGATGACGACAGCAACCGTCGAGACCGCCCCAAAAGGTTCTGCCGAACGCAGCGCACTGGCGCGCGCGCGGCTGCTGCGCGGCCTGCTGCCGGCGCTGTCTCTGGTGCTGGTGCTGCTGGCCATCGCTTGGCTCAACCCGCGCGCCATCAGCTATTTCGGCTTCAGCCTGATGCTCAACCTGGCGATCCCGATTGCGCTGGCGACGATCGCGCAGATGTTCGTCATCGCAGGCAATGAGCTCGATCTGTCGATCGGCACCTTTGTCGGTTTCGTCGGCTGCGTCACCGCGACATGGCTGAAGGATGCGCCGCTCACCGGCATCGTCATCCTGCTCGGCTCGATCGGCGTCTACGCCCTGCTCGGCGCGCTGATCCATCTGCGCAATCTGCCGTCGATCGTGGTGACGCTGGGCATGAGCTTCGTCTGGCAGGGCCTTGCCATCCTCATCCTGCCAAAGCCCGGCGGCAAGGCGCCGGACTGGCTGCTGTCGCTGATGGCGTTCAAGCCGCCGTTCATTCCGTTTCCGATCATCGCCGCGCTGCTGATCGCAGCGGTCGTCCATTTCGGCCTGATGCGCACGTCCTATGGCGTCATCCTGCGCGGATCCGGCGGCAATCCTGCTGCACTTGGGCGCGCCGGCTGGTCGCTCCTGCGAACCAAGATCGTGCTGTTTGCACTGACCGGCCTGTTCGGCGTGCTCTCGGGCATGGCGCTGATCGGCATCACAACCTCGGCCGATGCCAATATCGGCAATGGCTACACGCTGCTGTCGATCGCCGGCGTCATCCTCGGCGGCGGCGAATTCGTCGGCGGCAGGGTGTCGCCGATCGGCGCGGTGCTCGGTGCGCTGACGCTGGCGCTCGCCGCCTCGCCGCTGCTCACCTTCATGCACATTCCGCCCGATTGGCAGGTGGCCGCCAACGGCGCCATCCTCATCATCGTGCTGGCGGCCCGGGTGCTGATCAGCCGCAAGGAGAGGTGAGATGGCCTCGTTGCGGACAATGCTGGCCAAACCCTGGATCTGGTCGTTTCTCGGCGCACTGCTGGTGTGGCTGGCAACCATCGCCTTCACCGGCGGCTATGGCGGCGGCGGCATGATCACGGCGGCCCTGTCGCTTGCCGTCTTCACCGTCATCGTCGGCGTCGGCCAGATGTTTGTCATCACGCTCGGACCGGGCAATGTCGACCTGTCGCTGCCGGCCAATATCGGTCTGGCCAGCGCGGTCGCGATGAAAGTGATGGACGGCAATGATTCGATGATCGCGGTCGGGCTGCTGGCGGCGCTCGCCTGCGGAATGGCGATCGGCGCCGCCAATTATCTGCTGATCTGGGCGCTGCGCATTCCGCCGATCATCGCCACTTTGTCGGCGAGCTTCATCATCCAGTCGATCGACATCAGCTATGGGCGCGGGCTGCAGATCAAGCCGCCGCCAGGCTTCGCCGATTTCGCCAACTGGCAGGTCCTTGGCATTCCGGTGCTGGCGATCCTCACCGTGCTGTTCACCATAGGTGCTGCCATCGCGTTGCAACGCATGATCTACGGCCGCTCGGTGCTGGCGATCGGCCAGAACATCCGTGCCGCATGGTTGGCCGGCGTCAATGTCGGCCGCATCCGCTTCCTCACCTACACGCTGTCGGGCGCGCTCGGCGGCATCGACGGGGCGCTGCTGGCCGGCTATTTCCGCGGCGCCAATGTCGATATCGGCAACGAGTATCTCTTGGCCTCGATCGCCGTCGTCGTCATCGGCGGCACCTCGGTGGCGGGCGGCAAGGCCAATGTGCCGGGCGTCTGGGGGGCGGCACTATTCTTGGTGCTGCTTCTCACCATGCTCAACACATTCGGCGTCAGCGCCGGCGTTCGACTGTTGCTGACCGGGCTGATCATCGTCGGCGTCATCACCGTGGCGGGCGGGCAGAAAGCGCTGCGCTAGAGCGGGATGAATCTAGGTTGGCGCATAGCCTGCCTCTGTGAAGTAATTTCTGCATTCGGTTGAAGAGACGGTGCCGAGGATTTGGCCGATGGCGTCACAGACGGTTTCGACGGTACGCTTGGCAGCCTTACGGAGCCAATGCTTTAGCTTTGCAAAGAGCTTCTCGATGGGGTTCAGGTCAGGCGAGTATTTGGGCAGCAAGAACAGCCTGGCGCCGGCCGAGCGGATGGCGCGGCGCACGG
>NZ_JBFUGR010000019.1:0-61306 GCF_056402815.1 Mesorhizobium sp. P3_B5
CGTCCAGCCAATCCTTAGAAACATCAACTCCACAAATGATCTTGTTCACGGTAACCTGCCTTGTGCGTACGGTTGGAACCAAGCGACTGTTCGGTCGTGCGTGACGAAGGCGAAGATCCCAAGCTCTCCCGCGGCTGTAACCTCAGGTGGTACGGGCGACTTCACCAAGCCAAGGTCCGGGCGGCCGCCCGGACCTTGGCTCAACCGCTTCAATCCCACGAAATCTCTCTCGTGCAGATACAAGGTGGCTCGGGCGAAGCAGCGACGGAGTGGGGGAACCACCGGGCAACCGTCGCCAACGGATATTGAAAGGGCGCAAGAATCTTCCCGCACCGCGCCGGGGTCGACCCCCACTCCGTCAAGCTTCGCTTGACACCTCTCCCCCGATCGACGGGGGAGAGGAAGGGCGCCAAGCCTGGAAAGCTTCACATCGCGGTAAAGCCATTATCCACGAACAGATGCGCGCCGTTGACGAAGCTGGACTCGTCGCTGGCCAGGAACAAGGCGGCTTTGGCCACCTCTTCCGGCTCGCCGATGCGGCCTTGCTGGGCGGCCATCGCCGCGTCGGAGACGTCGACGCCGAGTTTGCCGAGATCGGCGACCTCGCGCAGGCCGTGCGGCGTGCGGATGAAGCCGGGGCAGACCGCGTTGCAGCGGATGTTGCGGTCGCGGAATTCCACCGCGATGGCCCGGGCGAACATGTGGCAGGCGCCCTTGGTGGTGTCGTACAGCACCTCCATCGGCGTCGCCGCCACCGCCGAGATCGACGAGGTGCAGACGATCGAACCGCCGCCGGCCGATATCATGCCGGGCAGCACGGTGCGCGTCATCAGGAACATCGAGCGCACATTGACGGCATGCAGCCAGTCCCATTCCTGAACCGTCGTCTCCAGAAACGGCTTGATGACGATGGTGCCGGCATGGTTGAACAGGACGGTGACCGGGCCGAATTTCTCAGCCGCGCCTTTTACCGCCGCCTGTACCTGGGCTTCGTCGGAGACGTCGGCGACGAAATGCTCGGCGATATGGCCGCGCGCGCGGATCGCAGCGGCGGTGGCGGCGGCCGCTTCGCCGTTGCGGTCGACGATCGCCACCTTGGCACCTTCGGCGGCGAACAGTTCCGAGGCCGCGCCGCCCATTCCCGTCGCGCCGCCCGAAACGATGGCGACCTTGCCGGCCAGTCTTCCGCTCATTTTCAGCTCCGCTTGTCCGATCTCGTGATTTTGCATCTGGGCAGCGATGCTATCCCTCATGTCCCTGCCGGCCAATGCATCAAGGTGGTGCAGAGGGACGAGGACATAGGGCCATTCATGCGGACCGGGCATGACGCCGCTCGGAGCCGGTCGATCGCCCGGAAGCACCGCTCAGCAAACGACGCCCAATTTCTCGTCCGATTGGAGAAAATCGTTCCAACAATTGCCAAAAAATAGCAATCGACAAAGTCTACTGATTTTATAGATTAACCGCCGAGACGGAGGTCGGTATGTCCTATATCCAGAACGCCCAGACTGATCGCAGCGGCCCGAGGTTGGCCAATGCCCAGACTTTTCGTCCGGCCTATGCCGGCGCCTTTGCCTATCTCGTCTTTGCCCTCGCGTTTGTGTTCACCGGGGCAGTGGTGCTGGGTCTTATTCCCTGAGTCGCTGGGGGTAGCGGCCTACCGCTTTCAGGCAACCGGAGTTGAATGAACCCCTAATCGCGGTGCGCTTTGGCGCGCCTGCTGATTGCAACGTGATGGAGGAGATGGCGATGCCGATCGAGTTCACGCATGTTCCCGGTAGAACGCAGCCCGCCGGTTCGGCCGTGCCCTTTTTCTACGATTTTCTGGAGACCGCGACCAAACTGTCGCTGATCGAGGATGCCGGCTTCCAGAAGATCGTCGTCGACGACCAGGCCGGACTGCTCACCAATATGGACATTGCCGCCCAGGCACTGGACCGTACCTCTTCGCTGGAAGTGGTGCTCACGCATTGGGCCGGCGTGGTCGAGCCGACGGTGGCGGCGCGGCAGTTGGCGGCGCTGGACGCCAAAAGCGGCGGGCGGCTGTCGCTGCGGATGCTGAGCGAGCCATTAAGCGACGACGATGCCGAGACACGTCCGGCCGGCCATACGGTAGTCTGGCAGCGCATCGACGAGTATCTGGTGCTGCTGAAGCGGCTGTGGTCAAACGACCGGCCGTTCGACCATGAAGGCGCCTTCTACAGCGTCAAGGGCGGCTACGTGCCGCGCAAGGGGCCGCATGGCGCCGACGTCACCATCCGCATGGGCGGCCAGTCCGGAACGGCGCTCAAGGTCGCCGGCCGGCATGCCGATGTCTTCGAACTGACGCCAGGCTCGCTCGACGAGATCCGCCAGCTGATGGAGCGCGTGCGCAGTGCTGCCGCCGAACACGGCCGCGCCGGCAAGGTGCGTTTTGCGCTGCCCGTGCGAATTCGTTCGGAAGGCAACGCCACCGGCCACAAGGCGGTCGACGTCTTCGGGCCACCGGCACAGATCGCGCTGTCGCTGCTGCCCTACGCGGCCCTCGGCATCCACGAGTTCATGATCGTCGGCGTCGACAGGCCGCGCGAGATCGCGGCGGCGGGGCGCGAAACGATCGCGCTGTTGCGCAATTCGCTGGCGCGTCGCGAGGCGGAAGTTGGCCAGCCCGGGGCGTTCGCACATCGTGCAACGCCGGATGCGCATACGGCAGGCTGAGGCGACCGTCCTCAGTCCTTCCGGCCCGCCTTGCCGCTTAGTTGCGACAAGGCGGCGATCACGGTGCTTGAATCGGTCAGCGCACCGAAGACACCGTCTTCCACCGTAACCATGTGCAGCGCCGCCTCGTGCGCCTTGCGGTCGCCGCTGGCGCAGGCGTCCGCGATGGTCAGGCACTGGAAATTGCGGTCGCAGGCCTCGCGCAAGGTAGTGTGGACGCAGACATCGGTCGTGCATCCCGAGAACAGCAGATGCGTGATGCCTTGCGCGTGCAGGACCAGCTCCAGGTCGGTGTAGGTGAAGGCGCCGTTGCAGGTCTTGTCGACGATGATGTCTTCCGCCGCAACGTCGATCTCTGAGACAATCTGGAAGCCCGGGCCAGAGCGCAGCAGGATTTCGGTACCTTCGAGGCCAGCCCGCTTGCGGCGCCATTTTTCGTAGGGCGTCATGTCTGCCATATCGCCCCGATAGCCTTGCCTGGTGTGGATGATCCTGAGGCCGGCGGCACGGGCCGCCGCGATCAGCCGGCTCACCACAGGCAAGATCGCCCGCAACGGTGTGGGGTCGTACCCCTGTTTGGCGAAGTAGCCCGTCGTCGACAGGAAATCTTCCTGCAGGTCGATGACGATGAGCGCGGTGTTTTCGGGCACCAGCTTGCCGTCATAGGGAAAATCGAAAGGGGTCGCCTTGATCATCTGCCGCTTACCTCGTTCCTGATAGGGCCATCGTGGCGAGCGATGTCGCCGCCGTCCATCCCCTTGGCGAGACCGACCAACTCTTGCCATTCCGGGGGTTTACCGCGCCTTAGGTGGATGCCGTCATCATGCGCGTTCGGTCCACGGGGATGATACATCTTGCTGGGTGCGGTTCTGCAGATGCTGCCGGGTCGGTTCATGGATGTGCGCATGCGCGCGTCCGACGACTACGACACGCGTGTCGTCGAGCGGCCCGGACGCTGGATGCAACCGGCCGAGCTGGGGCAACTGACGCAGGATTTGCGACTGGTCGCCGCGAAAACGCTGAAGGACGGCAGCCTGACCTACGGTGTTTTTTCCGGCGACCGCAGCCGGTTGGAACACGCCATCATCACCATCGTCTACAGGCGCGGCGACGGCCGGCCGATCGCCTTCAACGCCCTGGCGCCGATGGACATCTTGCTGGCCGGCAAGCCCTATGAGGTCTTGCATCTGGGACTGGTGATGGTCGATCCGGAGGAGCGCAATCGCGGCCTGAGCTGGATTCTTTACGGATTGACCTGTTTCCTGATGTTCCTGCGCAACCAGTTCCGACCGGTCTGGATCTCCAACGTGACGCAGGTCCCTGCCGTGGTCGGCATGGTGGCGGAGGCCTTTGCCAATGTGTTTCCCGATCCCCATTCCGGCGCGCGGCGCTCGCTGACCCATGTCCTTTTGGCGCGGCAGATCATGGCCCGCCACCGTCATGTCTTCGGTGTCGGTGCCGACGCCGGTTTCGACGAAGAGCGCTTTGTCATCACCAATGCCTATACCGGTGGATCGGACGAGCTGAAAAAGTCGTTCGAGGACACGGCCAAGCACCGGGTCGAGACCTACAACGACTTCTGCCGGAACCAGCTCGACTATCAGCGCGGCGACGATGTGCTGCAGATCGGGCAGATGAATTTTCAGGCCGCGCGAATTTATCTCGCCGATGCCGTTCCGCGCGGCTCGCTTGCAGCCCTGGCGGTTGCGGGTACGGCCGCCACGCTGCAGCGGCTCATCCTGCCCGTGGTCCACTGGGCCGACTCTGGCCGGCAATGGGATGTGTTGAGACCATGGATACGCTAGCGGCTTTCATGGGGCGCCGGTTCATCCGTACGCTGACGGAAAACGACGCATGACTTTTGACAACACATTTGTCGCCGACACCATCACCTCGCTGGCTGCCCTGGCCGGACTGCTGATCGTCATAGGGGTCGTCGGTGGGCGGGACACCGGCGATCCGCTGTCACGGCGTTTTCTGTTCGGCCTGCGGGTGTTGGCCGTGCTGCTGGCCTGCCGGATCCTCGACTGGATCACCGGCTTTGGCATCTTCCGGCTCGTCACCATCGTGGCCGCAGGCCTGTTGCCGCTGGCAGCCCTGCTGCTGACCGAGGGTCTGTTGCGCCGGCACGCGCCCTTTGCCCTCAAGTTGCTCGCTGCCGGCGGTGCGGTAGCCTTCCTGCTGCTGGCGATGATCCCGGAACGCTTCGCCGAGCCGTGGCGGATGGCGGCACTTCTGTTTTTCCAGTTCGGCGGCTTTTTTGCCATTGGCTGGCTGGCGGTGATGCGCGATCGCGCCAGCCTGTCGGCTGCCGAAAACCGCACGGTCGAGCGCATGGCGCTTTCGCTGCTGCTGATCATTCCGTTCATGATCACCGACTATCGACCCGGTCTGTTCGAAGTGCCGGTGCGGCTTGGCGGCATCGCCATCCTTTTCCTGTGCTGGCTGACGATCGGCTTGGGACGGCCGAGCCCTGGCCATCGCGATACGATCGCGGCTTTCGCCGTCATCGCGCTGAGTTCTATCTTTGCCGGACTGGCGCTCGGCGGCATCGATCACATCGGCTGGCGGGGAAGCATGCAGGGGGTGGTGATCGTGCTGTCCGCAACGCTGCTCGCCGTCATCTACAATGACAGCGTCAGCCTGGCCGCCGAAAAACGCCGCGACTCGCTGCTGCGGCACATGGCCGAGGGCGATTTGACGGATTCGGCGCGCTTCCTGCGCGGTCTGCAGAACCATAGCCTTGTCGACGGCGCCTTGATCCTGCCGGCAGCCGAGCTTGGCGATTTCGATCTGAACGTTTTGACCCGGGCTCTGGAATTGGCCCCTGTGCGCTCCATCGCCGATGTGCAGCCGCAATCGCTTGTCGACCAGGATATCCGTGAGCAGCTGGCCTGGCTGTTCGAGAAGTATGAGGCAACCCATGTGCTGCTGGCGACGCTCAATCCGTTGACCGTGGTCGCGCTCAACATGCCGGCGCTGGCGTCATCGCCGGGCGTGGAAATGGAACTGCGCGCCGTCCAGCGCATGGCGATGCTGATCGCGCAACGCGAGGCGATGATTTGACGAGAAGACGGGCCGGCGTTCTGCGCCAGCCCGTTCATTACGCCTAGATCAAGCCGCCTTGGTCTTCATGTCTTCTTCTGCGCGCACCATCTTGGTCACGCCGGCGAAATCGAGCTTGCCGGAGCCGAGCACGGGCACTTTCGCAACGACGCGCACTTCGGCCGGCACCATCAGGTCCATGGCGCCGTTGGCCTTGGCAAAAGCCAGGAACTCGGCCCTCGTGGCGCCTGATGCCTCGGTGATGAGGATCAGCTTTTCGCCCTTACGCGCATCCGGCACCGTGGCAACGGCCGATAGCAAGCCCTTCCACAATTCGCCTGCCAGCGCCTCCACGGCAGCCAGCGAGATCATCTCGCCGCCGATCTTGGCGAAGCGCTTGGCGCGGCCGCGAATGGTGATGAAGCCGCCTTCGTCGATGGACACGACGTCGCCGGTATCATGCCAGCCGTCTTCCAGCGCCTCGATCACGCCCGGCTTCTCGGCCCTGAGATAGCCGGCCATGACATTGGGGCCGCGCACGAACAGCCGGCCGCCATCGTCGACGCCGGGGACCGGGTCGAGGCGATATTCCATGCCGGGCATGATTTTGCCGACGGTGCCGGAGCGGTTGTACATCGGCGTGTTGATCGAGATCACCGGCGCTGTTTCAGTGACACCATAGCCCTCGAGGATGCGCACGCCGAACTTCTCCATATAGGTCATGCGCGTCGCTGCCTTGACCGGTTCTGCGCCGGCAAAGCAATAGCGTATCGAGCGGAAGTCGTAGGGGTGCGCGGTGCGCGCATAGCCTGAGAGGAACGTGTCGGTGCCGAAGATGATCGTCGCGTTCGAGCCGTAGATCAGTTCCGGCACGAGGCGATAGTGCAGCGGCGAGGGGTAGAAATAGACCGGCACGCCCGAGATCAGCGGCAGCACGGTGCCCGCCGTCATGCCGAAGGAGTGGAAGATCGGCAGCACGTTGAACACCTTGTCGCCCGAATGGAAGTCGATGCGCGACGCCGCCTGGGCGGCGTTGGCCAGGATGTTGCGATGGGTCAGCACCACACCCTTCGGCGTACCTTCCGAACCCGAGGTGAACAGGATCACAGCCGCGTCGTCGGGCTTGCGGGCAACGCGCGGCGTGCTCTTGCGCAGCAGGCCGAGCAGCTTGTCCTTGAGGCCGATGGTGGCGCGCAAATCATCGAGCCAGACGATGTCGACCGAGCGGCCAAGCTCCTCGACCACCGCACCAAGTTTTGCCTGTTCGATGAACGCGCGGGACGTAAGCACAGTCCGGACCTCGGCGGCCTTGCAGGCGGAGAGGATGTTGGCGGCGCCGGCGGTGAAGTTGATCATCGCCGGGACCTTGCCGGAAGACATGACGCCGAGCAGCGTCGCGCAGGAGCCGTTGGCGTTGGGCAGCATGATGCCGAGCGTCTGTTGGCCGGCATAGAGGTGCTCGAATTTCTCGCCAAGCACGGCGGCAGCCGTCAGCAGCTTGCCGTAGCTCAGCGAACCGGTGACGGGATCCTGCACGGCGAGCTGCTTCATGCCGCGCTCGTTCGCGGTCTGGATGATCTTTTCCAGCACGGTCTTGTCGATGTCCTGGGTGCGGAAGACGAGATCCGACATGACCTGGTAGAGGGCGGAGCCCGCCGCGGCGCGGCGCTTGCGGCCTTTCAGCTCCGGCGCAACCTCGAGCTTGACCGGTTCCAGAATGGTCACCTTGACCTTCGGAAACAGGCGGTGGCGCACATGCTGCGCCGACAGCCGCGAAAAATAGCTCTTCTCCAGCCCGTCGATGCGCACCGGCACAACCATCGAGCCGGTCTTGTCGGCGACCATGGCGGCGCCGTCATAGACCTTCATCAGGCCGCCGGTGACGGTGATGCGTCCCTCCGGGAAAATGACCAGTGGATCGCCGCCCTGCACGATCTTGATCAGCGTGCGCGTCGACATCGGCTTGGCCGGGTTGAGCGGCAAAGCGCGGGCAAGTTTCATGAACGGCTTCATCCACCAGGCCTGGGCGATGGTGTAGTCGATCGCGAAGACCGGCTCCTCATCGGTCAGAGTCAGCGCCAGCGGACCATCGAGGAAGCTGACATGGTTGAGCGCCAGGATCGGCGCCTTACCGGCTGCCTTGAGGTTGTCCATGCCCTCGACCTCCAGGCGGAGGAAGGCGCGGAACAGGATGGAGACGAAGTCGCGGAAGGGGTTGGTCGGCAGGAATTTCAGCATCAGCCAGGCGGCAATCGCGTTGGCCGCGGCGAGGCCGAACAGGATGCCGCCGGTGGAGACTTTCGTCTGGATCACGGCGACAATGATGCCGCCTACGGTCATAAAACCGGCATTGACGATGCTGACCGCGGCGACGACGCGAGCGCGGCGCGCTTCAGGCGACCAGGCCTGCACGGCGGCGAAGGTCGGCACCACCAGGAAGGCGGCTGCAATGGCCATGCCGGCGAGGTCGATGGCGACCCGGATCGTGTTCGGGCCGGCGAAGAATGCGCTGAGGGTTTCTGCCTGGGGCGAAGGCGTCATGCTCCAGATGGTCCAGGCCAGATGCAGGCCAAACAGCGCCAGCAGCGCCGTGCCGACCGGTGCGGGCAAGAGCACGATGCGGCCCTGCGACATCCAGGCGGCAATGGCCGAGCCAATGGCGATCGAGACGGCGAAAACGGCGAGATAGACGGTGACCGCCATCTCGTTGCCGCCGAGCGAATCCTTGATCAGCGTCGGCAGGATGGACAGCACAATGGCGCCGATCAGCCAGAACCACGAGGTCATCAGGCCGGCGCGCCAGATGCGCATGTCGGTGCGCAATTCTGAGACCTGACGCCAGGTCGAGCGGAAGATGTTCCTGTCGATGACGAGGTCGGGCGCCGCCGAGCCGGTGGACGGAATATAGCGGCTGACGAGCCAGCAGCCGACGGCGAGCGCCATCATGATCGGTCCGAAGACCGTGACGCCGATGCCATCGGCGGAAACGACGCCACCGGCAATGGTGCCGCCGAGGATCGCGGCAAACGTGGCGGACTCGATCCAGGCGTTGGCCTTGGGCAGTTCCTTGCGCTCGAGGTGATCGGGCAGGATGCCGTATTTGATCGGCCCGAACAGCGCCGAGATGATGCCGAACATCAGCAGCGCTACCATCAGCACGGGAATAGACGACAGCGCGATGCCGACGACGGAGACTCCCGCGGCGGCGATCTCGGCGAATTTCAGACGCTTGGCTATGAGGGCCTTGTCGAAGCGATCGGCGATCTCGCCGCCGAGCGCCGACAGGAGCAGGAAGGGGGCCATGAAGACGGCCCCGGCCAGGGTGACCAGAGACGCCGCCTGGTCCGCCGCCAGCGTGAACAGAATAAGGAACACCAGCGTGTTCTTGAGGAAATTGTCATTGAAGGCGGACAGGAACTGCGTCCAGAAGAGCGGCGCAAAGCGCCTGGATGTCATCAGATGAGCTGTCGGACGATTGATCGGGGCGATTTCCATAGCGGCGACTTCCATTGGGCAAGACCGGTGCAACCCTTAGGGATCGATCAGCGGTCTTGCGTGGTTTGGGTCTTGTTCTAGCGGGAACCCGGTTACACTTCGTTACTGCGGCTGACATCCATCAGCAGCTTCTCGGTCTTGGCGTCTTCCAGCCGGTTGATGAAGCGGTTTGATTCTTCCGCGTCACGCAGCGTCTTGGTGATGGTGATGGAGGTATGCACGAGCATGATGGCGGCCATTGCGTAAAACCCCTTGGCGGCAAAGCTTGCCTCCATGAAGTAGATGCCACCTGCCATCATCGAGGCGGCAACGGCGAAACTGGCCATGGTGAAGGTTTTCCAGGCGCTTGAATCCTTTGATACGTAGGTGTTGGGGGTCATCGGTATGATCCTTTCGTTTCGGGGTTAGGTTGGGTCGGCGTCGGTCTGTTTCAGGCCGGATACAATCAAGCCGGCTTGGCAATCCTGCTGGCCAGGCGTTCGAGCACGGCGTCGGCGCTGCTTCTCAGCGGCGCGCCGCAGCCCGCGGCGGCCAGTTTTTCGCTCACCGCGGCCGGATCGCCCGACTGCTCCATCTCGGCCATGGCGGCAGCCGTGGCATCAATCTGCTTTTGCCGCGTACGCAGGCGCAGAAGCGTCTCTTCGGCATCCTTCAGCGCCGACAGACTGGAGCCGGGCGCGGTTTCACGAAGGCGCTGGGTGGTGTCGACCGCGGCAACGATGCGCTGGCCGCGCTGCAATTCGCGCAGCCGCATTTCGGAGGCGCGAACAATCCGCTTCAGGCGCTCGATCTCGGTGCCGAAGCTTTTCTGCGCCTCGCTGGAGGCATCGCGTTCGGCCTCCAGCAAGGCGATCGTTTCGGCCGCCTCGCGGGCCAGTTCGTTCTGGCCCTGCTCGATCGCGGCGATCGTGCGCTTCTCCAGGTCCTCGATGCGGGCAACCAGCTTCTTGAATTGCACGATCTCCTGCTCGTTCTGGGCGATGGCAATGGCGACTGCCCGACGGGCGGCGGCGATGGCGTCGGCGCAATCGCGGATCTGCTGGCGCAAGATCACCAGCGCATTGCGATCGACCAGCGCTTCCGCGGCTTCGTGGCTGTGGCCGCGCATCAGCGCAAAAAACTGTTTCAACATTTTCGGTTTCTCCTCTATGAACAATGTTCACGAATGCAACGTAACACATCGTGAACGGCGTTCAAGAGAAAAATGAACACTGTTCAAAAGTTTCAGATAGAGAAGGTTAATGACGGCAAAACGGGACGCCAGGCGCGAGGATCTCAAGGGCAGGCTGATCACGGCGGCGCAAGCGCATATTCAATCGTCAGGCCTCGGCGGGCTGCGGGCGCGCGACATCACGGCCGACGCCGGCTGCGCGCTCGGCGCGCTATACACCGCCTTCGCCGATCTGGACGAGCTCATCCTGCACGTCAATTCCATAACCCTGGCGCGACTGGGCGCGGCCCTGCAGCAAGAGGTGACCGGCGTGGTTGAGCCAAGGGCAAAGCTGAGGGTGTTGGCCAGGGCATATCTCAGTTTTGCGCGCGACAACCGCATGCTGTGGGCGGCCCTGTTCGAGCATCGCATGGCGCCCGGCGTGCCGGTGCCCGAATGGCATCTGGCCGAACACGCCGTGCTCATCCAGCATCTGGTCGAGCCGCTGGCTGCGCTACGTCCAGCGGCGGAACCACCGGAATTGCTGGCCCGCGCGCGCACGCTGTTCTCGGCAGTGCACGGCATCGTCGCCATTTCGCTCGAGGACCGCTTCATCGGCCTGGCGCCCACCGATCTCGAAAGCGAGTTGCTGAATTTTGTCGATGTGCTGGTGACCGGGCTCGAGACAGAAAGAAAGTGAGCGCTGTCCGCTCTTGTGCTCGCCGCCTGCCCGGGCCAAGACGCGGCGTTGAGTTTCTGGGCATCACGAAGAGCTGACGGCTTCCTCGCCCATGATTTAAGCCATGGTAGTCCTCTCAGGGCAGTCGTCTTTCGGTTGGAGTGCAGCATGACGGTGTTCACACGTCGCAAACTTCTAAAGACCGCCGCAATTGCCGGCGTCAGTGGGGTCGGGCTTTCCGCCATGGGCAAATTCGGCAGCTGGGCAGCGCCGGAGTCGGTGGTGCTGAAGACAGCGAGGACCCAGGCGATGCTGATGGATATCGGCCCAACCAGGGATGTGCTGACCTATGGTGTATCAGGCATGCCGCCGGTGCTCCGGATGAAAAAGGGCGAGCCCTTCGCGGCACGGCTGGTCAACGGTATCGACGATCCGACGACGATCCACTGGCACGGCATTCGCGTTCCCAACAAGATGGATGGCGTTCCCTTTCTGGTACAGCCCTATGTCTACACCGGCGACCATTTCGACTACGCCTTCACGCCGCCCGACGCCGGCACCTTCTGGTATCACCCGCATTGCAACACGTTGATCCAGATGGGCCACGGCCTGACCGGCGTCATCGTGGTGGAGAACCCCGGCGATCCGAAATTCGATGCCGAGGAGGTGATCAATCTGCGCGACTGGCGCCTTGGCGACGACGGCCAGTTCATCGATCCGTTCCGGCCGCGCGACGCGGCGAGAACCGGCACCTATGGCACGGTGCGCACCGCCAACTGGCTCGACCAGCCGTCCTATGACGCGCCGGCGGGAGGGCTGGTGCGGCTGAGGGTCGCCATCACCGACGTGACGCGCATCTATGCCTTTATCGTCGAAGGCGCCGAGGCGACGGTGATTGCGCTCGACGGCAATCCGGTGCCGCAGCGCTTTGCGCCCGATGCCTTGCTGCTGGGACCCGGCCAGCGCATGGAACTGGCCATCCGCATGCCCGACGACGAGGGGGCAATCGTCAGCTTGCGGGACGTCAGGGGCACCAAGCCCAAGGTGCTGGCGACCTTGCGCGCGGTCGGAGCATCGCTCAAACGGGACCTTCGCGATCTCGCGCCGCTGGAGGCCAATCCGGTGGAGGAGGTCGATCTCGGCAGCGCAGAGTATATTTCGCTGGCGCTCAGCGCCACGGCTGAAAACGTCCCGAGCGACGGCATTTGCGGTTCACTTGGCTACAGTTTCTGGGCCATCAACAAAGTGCCGTGGCCGGGCGACACGCCGGACCCGACCGCGCCGTTGGCTGAACTGAAGCTCGGCAAAAGCTATGTCATCGACATGGAAAACCTGACGCCGCAATCGCACCCGATGCATCTGCACGGCATGAGCTTCAAGGTGCTGTCGTCCTCGACGCGTCCGGTTCAGCCGGTCATTTCCGACACCTATCTCATCCAGCCCAATGAGAAGGTTCAGCTCGGCTTCGTCGCCGACAATCAAGGCGACTGGCTGCTGCACTGCCACATCATCGAGCACCAGAAATCGGGGATGACGAGTTATGTAAGGGTGGTGTGAGGGGGGCGGAAACGGGTGGCCGTGAGGGAGGAAGCAAACGACCATTCCCGCGTGGTCCTGAGGTGGGACTTCAGCGAGGCCAAGGCGACCCGGATCATCGAGTGTCGCAACCAAATCCAATGGATCATTCAGTACAAGTCAGGGATGCGCGGCGGGCAGCCCTCGTGGCGACCTCGGTCCTATTGTCGGACCCGTCAGGCTCTCGAAAGGCTCTTGCCGGGGATGGCTGAGGAGATCGCCGCAGCGTTGCCTGTCAGGTTCGTTGAGCCCACCCCGTAGAGGCCGCGCTGGGCGGCGCTGAGGTTTCCTCGCGACCGTCTGGGGGTAAAAACGCAATTAGCTGGTTGCCGCAAACGGCCGAGATGGGTGGAAAGCGGTCAAAGGCGAAGAAACCCTGCGATCAAAAGCAATGATAGAAGCAGCGCTTGCAGGCCGAAACCGCCCACATATCCCCAGAAGGTTCTTGGATATTCTGAGCGAGTAATTGGCGACGAAGATTTGAGATGCGTCGACCAAACTCTGCCACGTAAACAGGCACTCGCTACATACGCAATGCAAAAAACATCCCAAATTATTAGGAAGACCGATGCACCGATCGTCATGCGTCAGGTAGCCCGTTTGGTGGTGATAGGGACGAACATAAGCTATTTCCCGAATGTCCACAAATGGGTGGTGCTCGGTCGTTCGGGATTGATTGGAACAAAGGCGAAGGGCATAAACCGGCGACGATGGTAAAGGAGATGTCGCGAAACGTGGGCCAAACGCGTGGGCCAAACAAAAGAGGCCGCTTCGGCTATCCTATTGATTTCACTGGGAGATATGCCTTCTAAATTCCGCTGGTGGAGCTGAGGAGGATCGAACTCCTGACCTCGTCATTGCGAACGACGCGCTCTCCCAGCTGAGCTACAGCCCCGTCCAGCGGATGGCGCATTTATCGGGCGCGGCGGTTTTCTGTCAAGGCGGCGTTTTGCCGAAATGACCGGGGGCAAGCCCAGCCGCTTTGGCACGCGGCGCAAGCCCGCTCTTGCCGGTTTGGCATGCAATGGCTACATGTCGCGCAATCAATGGAGCTTTGAATGGACGCGCTTATCGATACGCTGATCTACGCGCTCGAACTTTACTGGTGGGTGATCATCGCCGCGGCGATCTTCTCATGGCTGTACGCCTTCAACGTCGTCAATTCGCGCAACCAGGTCGTCAACAACATAGGCAGCGTACTGTACCGGCTGACCGAGCCGGTGTTTCGTCCCATCCGCCGTTTGCTTCCGGACCTCGGCGGCGTCGACATCTCGCCGATCATCGTTCTGCTGATCATCTTCTTTCTGGAACGGTTCCTGAACAGCACGGTAAGGTCGCTGTTCTACTGATCCGTGGAACCGACCGGCTTTTTCAGAACTGGCCATAGTGGCATCGACCTGTTCGTCCGGCTGACGCCGAAGGCGGCGATGGACCGGCTGGAAGGTGTCGAGACGGCTTCTGACGGGCGGAGCCATCTGAAAGCCCGCGTCCGCGCCGTGCCGGAAAACGGCGCCGCCAATCATGCACTCAAGAAGCTGATCGCCAAGGCGCTGGGTGTGCCGGCATCGGCGGTCTCGGTCGTCGCCGGCGGGACTTCCCGCCTGAAGACATTGCGTGTGCTTGGCGAGCCAGTGGCGTTGGCGAAGAGTATCGAGGCACTCGGTGACCAATCCTGACGCCTCGGCCGGAGGCTCAATCCCCCAGCGGCAGGCGGGGATCGTCGACTTTCAGCGTGTTCACGCTCTGCTTAATGCGGCGCAGGCTCTCCAGGACTTTTGGCCCGCGCGTTTCGGCGACCGAGGTGGCGATCATGTCGACGATCGCCAAAAGCGCGTAGCGTGACGAGGTCGGCTTGTAGATGTTGCCGTCCTCGAGCGCCTGCAGATGGATCACCGTTTCGGCGACCTTGGCGAGGGCGGAGTCGGGTGCGGTGATGGCGACGGTGGTGGCGCCATATTGCTGGGCGACCTGCACGGCTTCGATGACCGAGCGCGCATAACCCGACACTGAAAAGGCGACCAGCGTGGTCTCGGGCGTCGCCACCGCGGCATACATGCGCTGCAATTGCCCGTCGACCTGCGCCAGCGCCGACAGACCAAGCCGGAACAGCCGGTTCTGCATCTCGGTCGCCATCATCGAGGAAATGCCGCCGGAGCCGATGCACAGGATGTTGCCAGAGGTGGCGATGCGCGCGGCAACGCCGACCAGCACCTTCATGTCGAGGTTTTCGCTGGCGCGCTGGATGGCTGCTATCGCTGCTTCGGTGATGGCCGAAGCGATGCGCTGTTCGCGGACATCGCGGTTCAGCGGTTCCGGCGACAGATACTGGCCGCCAATGGCGATGGCCTGGGCCAGGTAGAATTTGAAATCGCGCAGGCCTTCGCAGCCGAGATTGCGGCAGAAGCGGGTGACCGTCGGCTCGCTGACGCCGACGCGGGCGGCGATTTCCGAGATCGCCGCCTTGGAGGCGAAATCGAGATCGGAGAGCACGAGGCTGGCCAGCCGGCGGTCCGACTTGGTGCCGTCCTGCGCCATCAATTGCAGGCGCGTGATGATGTCGGCCGGTGTTTTCATTCGCGCGTTTTCACAGGGGCAGGCCCGTCGCGGTGTCGAACAGGTGGATATTGCCGGGATCGACCGAGACCGGCAATTTGTCGCCCGGCCTGATCTGCAATCGGTCACGGAACACGGCCCGCACGGTGTCGCTGCCGATCGAGCCATAGACATGGGTTTCGGCGCCGGTCGGCTCGACGACGTCGACATTGATCGCCATCGCGTCGCTTTCGCCGCCGATGACGAAATGTTCGGGGCGGATACCGGCCTCTACCGTAGCGCCATCCGACACCGCCTTGCCGGCAAGCGCCAGGCGCCCGCCGCCCGATGTCTCGAACCAGTTCTTGGTGGCCGTCGCCTTGAGCGCTCCGGAAACAAAGCTCATCGAGGGCGAGCCGATGAAAGAGGCGACAAATTTGTTGGCCGGCCTGTCATAGAGCTCCAGCGGCGCGCCGACCTGCTGAATGCGGCCGCGGTCCATCACCACGATGCGGTCGGCCATGGTCATGGCTTCGATCTGGTCATGGGTGACATAGACGATGGTCGATTTCAGCCGCTGGTGCAGCGCCTTGATCTCGGTGCGCATCTGCACGCGCAATTGCGCGTCGAGGTTGGATAGCGGCTCGTCAAACAGGAACACCGAGGGTTCACGCACGATGGCGCGGCCCATGGCGACGCGCTGGCGCTGGCCGCCGGACAGCTCCCTGGGATAGCGGTCGAGATAGGAAAAGAGGTTGAGGACGCCGGACGCCTTCTTGACCTTTTCGTCGATAGCCGTGCGGGTCTCGCCGCGGATTTTTGGACCGAAGCCGATATTGTCCGCCGCCTTCAGATGCGGAAACAGCGCATAGGACTGGAAGACCATGGCGATGTTGCGCTGCTGTGGCGGCAACTCATTGGCGCGCACGCCGCCGATTAGCAGATCGCCGGCGGTGATCGTTTCCAGCCCGGCCAGCATGCGCAGCAAGGTCGACTTGCCGCAGCCCGAGGGGCCGACCAGCACGACGAACTCGCCGCTGTCGATGTCGAGGTTGATGTCTTCAAGGATCTTGTGCTGCCCGAAGGATTTCGACAGGCCACGAAACTGGACATCGGTCATGCTCACGCCCCCAATATGTCGTCGATGAATGGCAGGCAGCCGGCGGTCAGTCCGGCATCCACCGGCATCACCACGCCTGTTATGCCCGATGCGCGCTCGGATGCAAGGAAGGCCACCGCTTCGGCGACCTCGGAAGCGTTGACGATGCGGCCAAGCGGGTAGAGCCGTTGCAGCTTGCCGAGGATCTCGGGGTCCTTGGCCAGGCGGTGGTCCCAGGCTGCGGTGCGGATCGAACCGGGGCAGACGACATTGGCGCGCAGGCCGCTGCGGCCGAGTTCCACAGCAATCGATTTTGCATAGGCGTTGATGCCGGCCTTGGCCGCGGCATAGGCGGGGTTGCCGAAATGGGCGATGGCGTTGACCGAGGAGATGAAGACGACGCTGCCCGCGCCGTTCTTGGCCATCGCCTTGACCAACGGATCGGCGAAAGTCATCACCCCGGTCAGGTTCAGGTCCAGCTCATGCTCAATCTTGGCTGCGGTCAGCGCCGGCAGCGTCTCGGCGCGCGTCCAACCGGCATTGTTGATCAGGATGTCGGGGACGCCATCCTTGTCCAGGATCGCCGCTATCGCCGCCGCTATCGTAGCCTGGTCGAGAAGGTTGAAGACGTGGCGCGAGGCAATGTGCGGGCTGGCCAACGCCTCGCTCGACTGGTCGCAGCCGACGA
This sequence comes from Mesorhizobium sp. P3_B5, assembly GCF_056402815.1. Lineage (NCBI taxonomy): Bacteria > Pseudomonadati > Pseudomonadota > Alphaproteobacteria > Hyphomicrobiales > Phyllobacteriaceae > Mesorhizobium > Mesorhizobium sp. P3_B5. Next base: position 16,961 of record NZ_JBFUGR010000019.1, read on the forward strand.
TCCGCGCGCCGCGCTCGGCCATCAGCGTCACGATCGCCGAGCCGAGGCCACCGCCCGCGCCAGTCACCACGACCGTCTTGCCTTCGAATTCGGCTCTCGAAACCACCGTGCGCTGCCCTCCCAGGTCTTTGTGAAAGCATGTCGCTGTCCCAAAATCGTAGCGTATTTTTTGGGCGACATGCATGGGCCAATCGGCAAAACGCTATTTTAAGAAATGTAATTAAGCAACAGAATAATCCGCTTGCGAACCGACAAATGATGGATAATGTAGGAAAGTCACATAAAGCTTGTGCCGCCGAATGGCGCAGAGCGCTATGCGCAAATCAAATGGGAGAGAGATGAGATGAAGCTTGCAAACTGGACTGCCGGCCTACTGGCCGGAATGAGCATGCTGGCGCTGGCGGCGCAGGCAGATGCCGGCGAAGTGCGCGTCACCGTCGCCGAATATAGCGCCAAAACGGGCCCCTATTTCGAAAGCGTCAAGAAGGAATTCGAGGCGGCCAACCCGGGCATCACGGTCAAGTTCGAAGTGGTGCCGTGGGATGTGCTGCTGCAGAAGCTGACCACCGACATCACCGCCGGCACCAATGCGGATCTGTCGATCATCGGCACGCGCTGGCTGATCGATTTCGTCCAGCAGGATGTTGCCGAGCCGCTCGACGGCTACATCAAGCCGGACTTCAAGGACCGCTTCATCGACACCTTTCTGTCGCCCTCGATCATGCAGGGCAAGACCTATGGCTTGCCGATCGCGGCGTCGGCGCGGGCCATGTACTACAACAAGGAACTGTTCGAGAAAGCCGGTATCGCCCAGCCGCCGGCGACCTGGACCGAGCTGCAGGAAGACGCCCGCAAGATCAAGGCGCTCGGCTCCGGCACGTTCGGCTTCGGCCTGCAGGGCAAGGAGATCGAGACCGACGTCTATTACTACTATGCGATGTGGTCGCAGGGCACCGAGATCCTCAACAAGGACGGCACGTCCGGGTTGAGCACGCCCGGCGCACTCGAAGCGGCCAAGCTCTACAAGTCGATGATCGATGAAGGCCTGACCGAGCCCGGCGTCACCTCCAACAACCGTGAGGACGTGCAGAACCTGTTCAAGCAGGGCAAGGTCGGCATGATGATCACGGCGCCCTTCCTGTCCAACCAGATCAAGGACGAGGCGCCGAACCTGAAATACGGCGTGGCCGCCATTCCCGCCGGGCCGAGCGGCGCGCGCGGCACCTATGGCGTCACCGATTCCATCATCATGTTCAAGAATTCGAAGAACAAGGACGAGGCCTGGAAACTGCTCGACTTCCTGTTCACCAAGGAGCAGCGCGCCAAGTTCACGCAAGGCGAAGGCTTCCTGCCGGTGAACAAGGAAGAGGCCAAGATGGACTACTACGTCAACAATGCCGATCTGGCGGCGTTCACCGCGCTGCTGCCCGATGCCCGCTTCGCACCGGTCATCCCGGGTTGGGAAGAGATCGCGCAGATCACGTCGGATGCCATGCAGAAGATCTATCTTGGCGGCGATCCCGAGGCAGGCTTGAAGGAAGCGGCTGATAAGGCCAACGCCGTGCTGAAGAAATAGGGCGTTTTCTCCCGACGCCCGGCGCGCTCCGCCCTCAATCGGGGCGCGCCACCTCCTTTCCTCTCCCTCCGGCGGGGGGAGAGGTGGCTCGGCGAAGCCGAGACGGAGTGGGGGAAACACCCGGCAACCGCTGTGAACGGCATAGGAACTTAGCGCAAGCATCGCCTCCAAGGGTCGGGTCGAGCTTCGCTCGACACCTCTCCCCCGATCGACGGGGGAGAGGAAAGGCCCTCCACAGGAAATCCAAATCCTGAAGCGCTGCTCTAGACCGATATGCAAGATTGATCCGAGCTGGCACGCCAGCATCACATCCAACACGGTACAAGCCGGCCGATGCAAAATCGCTTCTTGCCCTATCTCCTGACCTTGCCCAGCCTGTTGCTGGCGGCGATCGTCATCTTCTGGCCGGTCTGGGACCTGATCCAGATCTCGACCCACGATGTCAGCCGCTTCGGCCAGCTGCGCGATTTCAACAACTTTGCCAACTACTCCGCCTTCCTCGCCGATCCCGATTTTCTGGCAGCACTTTGGCGCACCGGCCTGTGGACCGTTCTGGTCGTCGGCGGCGCGCAGCTGGTGTCCATCCCGGTGGCGATGATCCTCAACACCGATTTCTATGGCCGGGGGCTGGCCCGCGTCATCATCATGCTGCCCTGGGCGGTGTCGCTGACGATGACGGCGGTGGTCTGGCGCTGGGCGCTGAACGGCGAGAGCGGTATGCTGAACTCGGCGCTTATCGGGCTCGGCCTGATCCGTGAGAATATCCAATGGCTGGCGCGCGCCGAGACGGCTTTTCCGATGCAGGTGCTGATCGGCATATTGGTGACGGTGCCGTTCACAACGACGATCTTTCTCGGCGGCCTGTCGTCGATATCGGACGATCTCTACGAGGCGGCGGCCCTTGAAGGGGCGACGCCATGGCAGCAGTTTCGCGAGATCACCTTTCCGCTGCTGAAGCCGTTCATCAACATCGCCATCGTGCTCAACACCATCTACGTCTTCAATTCCTTCCCGATCATCTGGGTGATGACGCAAGGCGGCCCGGCCAACTCGACCGACATCCTGGTCACCCACCTCTACAAACTGGCTTTTCGCATCGGCAAGCTCGGAGAGGCCTCGGCGGTGTCGTTGCTGATGTTCGCCATATTGCTGGTCTTCACCATGATCTATGTCAGGCTGGCGATGCGGGAGCAGCGCACATGAAGAACGGCAAGCTGAAGCGTTCGATCATTGCCTGGTTGCTGCTGGCGCCGCTGATCGTGGTGACGATCTTTCCCTTCGCCGTGATGTTCCTGACCGCCGTCAAGCCGAGGCAGGAAGTGCTGTCGCCGACCTGGTGGCCGAGCGAATTCCACTGGTCGAACTTTTCCGACATGTGGGTAGCCACGGGCTTTGGCCAGGCGCTCGCCAATTCGCTCTATGTCTCGGTCATCGCCACTGTCGGCGCCATCCTGATCTCGGTGCCGGCTGCCTATGCCATGTCGCGCTTTCGCTTTGCCGGCTATGGCGCCTTCCGCCAGTTCCTGCTGGTCTCGCAGATGATCTCGCCGATCGTGCTGGTGCTCGGCCTGTTCCGGCTGATGGCCGCCTGGGGGTTGATCGAGAGCACCACCGCGCTCGGCGTCATCTACATGGCCTTCAACGTCGCCTTCACCGTGTGGATGCTGCAGAGCTATTTCGACACCATCCCGCGCGATCTCGAGGAAGCCGCCTGGATGGAAGGCGCCGGCCGCTGGCTGACCTTGCGCAAAGTGTTCCTGCCGCTCTGCCTGCCGGCGATCGCGGTCACCGCCATCTTCACCTTCATCAATGCCTGGAACGAGTTCGTCGTCGCGCTCACCATGCTGCGCAGCCAGGAGAGCTACACGCTGCCGATCCAGGTGTTTTCGCTCGTTGCCGGCCGCTACACGATCGAGTGGCACCATGTCATGGCCGCGACGCTGCTGGCGACCTTGCCGGTGGCGATCTTGTTCATCTGGCTGCAGCGCTATCTCGTCAGGGGACTGGCGCTTGGGGCCGTCAAATAACCGTTCTTCACTACGGAGCTTTCATGCGCATCTTCACCGCGTCGCTGGCGACGGAAACCAACACATTTTCGCCGGTGCCGACCGACCGGGCCTCGTTCGACATGGCCTTCTATGCCGGGCCTGGCAAGCATCCGGAAACGCCGACCTTGTGCTCCTCGCCGATCGTCGCCTTGCGCAAGCGCGCGGCACAAGGAGGGCTCACCGTCATCGAGGGCACCGCCACCTGGGCCGAGCCGGGCGGCCTGGTGCAGCGGCAGACTTTTGAGGCGCTGCGCGACGAAATCCTTGGCCAGTTGCAGGCGGCATTGCCGGTCGATGCGGTCATCCTCGGCCTGCATGGCGCCATGGTGGCGCAAGGCTATGACGATTGCGAAGGCGATTTGCTCGAACGCGTCCGCACCATGGTCGGCCCGGATGTGGTGATCGCGGCCGAACTCGACCCGCACAGCCATTTGACGCCGAAGCGCGTCGCCGCCTCAAATATCCTCGCCTATTTCCTCGAATTCCCGCACACCGATTTCTACGAACGCGGCGAGCATGTCGTCGAGCTTGGCCTGGCCGCTGCGCGCGGTGAGATCAAGCCCGTCATCTCGACCTTCGACTGCCGCATGATCCAGGTGCTGCCGACCAGCCGCGAGCCAATGCGCTCCTTCGTCGACCGCATCAAAGCCTTGCACGGCAAGGATGGCGTGCTGTCGGTCTCGGTCATCCATGGCTTCATGGCCGCCGACGTCGCGGAAGTCGGCACGCGCATCCTGGTCGTCACCGACAATGACAAGGCCAAGGGCGACGCGCTGGCGGAAAGACTGGGGCGCGAGCTTTACGCCATGCGCAAAGAGACGGCGATGACCATGCTGAACACCAGTGACGGCATCGAGCGCGCGCTGGCCGTGCGTCTGCAAAATCCGGCCAGGCCGGTGGTCATCGCCGACATCTGGGACAATCCAGGCGGCGGCGTGGCTGGCGACGGCACCGTCGTGCTGCGCGCCATGCTGGAACGTGGCCTGAACAATATCGGCGTGGCGACGATCTGGGATCCGATCGCCGTGACCTTCTGTCAGGCCGCCGGCGAGGGCGCCGTCATCGATTTGCGCTTTGGCGGCAAGGCCGGACCGCTGGCGGGCGAACCGATCGACGCCCGCGTGCGGGTGGTGATGACCGTTGCAGAGGGCTGGCAGAGCTTTGGGCCGAGCCGCGTGACGCTCGGGCCGACGGCGCTGGTGCGCATCGAAGGCACCGAGGTCGACATCATCCTCAACACCAACCGCACGCAGACCTTCGAGCCGGACATTTTTTCCAACATCGGCGTCGATCCGCTGGCCAAGGACATCCTGCTGGTGAAGTCGACCAATCACTTCTACGCCGGCTTCGCGCCGATCGCTTCCGAGATCATCTATGTCTCGGCGCCGAGTTCGTATCCGAGCGATCCTGCGGTGACCAATTATACGAAGCTGACGCGGCCGATCTGGCCGCGGGTAGCGGATCCTTGGAAGGTGTGACGCAGCAAATCTCCCCCCTTGAGGGAGAGATGTCGCCGAAGGCGACAGAGGGGGTCGCCTCGCGTGGAGTGCCAACCCTTCTTCTGCCGCGGCAGGTCGCGCCCGGTCGGACCGACGCCCTCTGGCCGCTTCGCGGCCATCTCCCCCTCGAGCGGGGAGATTACGCGGCGCTACACCAGCCCGCGCTTCACCATCATCGCTTCCGGCGACGGCATCTTGCCGCGGAACGCCGTGTAGAGCTCTTCCGGATCCTTCGAACCACCGGCGGCGTAGATGTTCTTGCGCAGCCGCTCGGCCAGCGCCGGGTTGAAGGGGTCCCCGGTCTCCTCGAACGCGGCGAAGGCGTCGGCATCGAGCACTTCCGACCACATGTAGGAATAGTAGCCGGCCGAATAGCCGTCACCGGAAAAGACGTGGCCGAAATGCGGGGTTCGATGGCGCATGGCGATGGTGTCGGGCATATCGAGCTTGTCGAGCGTTTCGGCTTCGAAACGAAGCGGCTCTTCCGGGCCGTTAGGCCGCGCGTGATAGGCCATGTCGATCAGCGCCGAGGCGGTGAATTCGACGGTGGCGAAGCCGGCGCCGAAAGTGCGCGCGGCCAGCATCTTGTCGAGTAGCGCTTTTGGCATCGGCTTGCCGGTGTTGACGTGCAGCGCGTGCTTTTCCAGCACCGCCGGCACGGTCAGCCAATGCTCGTAGAGCTGCGAGGGCAGTTCGACGAAGTCGCGGCTGACCGAGGTGCCGGCGACCGACGGCCAGGTGACGTCGGTCAGCATGCCGTGCAGCGCGTGGCCGAATTCATGGAACAGGGTCTTGGCTTCGTCGACTGACAACAGCGCCGGCTCGCCCAGCGGCGGCTTGGCGAAATTCATGATGTTGTAGATCACCGGCTTCGAACCGTGGCCGAGATGATAGCCGGATTGCAGCGCGCTCATCCAGGCGCCCGAGCGTTTTGAGGGTCGGGCGAAATAGTCGGCGAGGAACAGGCCGCGCTCGCTGCCATCGGCATTTTTCACCACGAACACGCGCGCGTCTGGATGCCAGGCGGCAATGCCTTTCTTCTCCTCAAAGGTGATGCCGAACAATTTGGTCGCCACATCGAAGCAGGCGTCGATGATGCGCTCGAGCTGCAAATAGGGTTTCAGCTCCGCCTCGTCGAAGGCGAATTTCTCGGCGCGCAGTTTCTCCTGATAGAAGCGCCAGTCCCAGGCGGCGAATTGTTCGTTGCTGCCGGCAGCAAGCGCCAGCCTCTGCAGTTCGGTCTGGTCGGCGGCAGCCTTTTCCAACGCCTTTTCCCAGACCGGATCGAGCAGCGCGTGTACCGCCTTAGGCGTCTTGGCCATCGTGTCGTCGAGCTTCAGGGCAGCGAAGGACGCGTAACCGAGCAGCTTTGCCTTCTCGGCGCGCAGCCTCAGCATGTCGCGCACCACAGCGGTGTTGTCGGTGACGCCGCCATTCTGGCCGCGCATGGTGAAAGCGCGGAAGGCGATCTCGCGCAGGTCGCGGCGTTCGGAGAAGGTCGAGAACGGCTCATAGATCGAGCGCGACAAAGTGACGGCGTAACGGCCCTTCTGGCCGCGCATCTCGGCAGCCTCGGCCATCGAGCTCTTCACAAAATCCGGCAGGCCGGCAAGATCGGCCTCGTCTAGGAAAAGCGCCCAGTCGCGCTCGTCGGCGAGCACGTTCTGGCCGAAGGTCGTGCCGAGCGAGGACAGCTCTTCGCTGATAGTCGCCAGCCGCTTCTTGCCGTCGGCGTCGAGCTTGGCGCCGGAACGGACAAAGCCTTTCCAGGTCTTTTCCAGCACCCGCAGTGTTTCGGCATCGAGCTTCAGGGAATCGCGCCGCTGGTAGAGATCGTTGATGCGGGCAAACAGCCTTTCGTTCATCGAGATCGCCGAGAAATGCCTGGACATCTTTGGCGAGATGTCTCGCTCCAGCGCCTGGATCGCTTCATTGGTGTGGGCGCCGGCCCGGCACCAGAAGATCGACGAGACACGGTCGAGCGCCTCGCCGCCAAGCTCCAGCGCGGCCAGCGTGTTGTCGATGGTCGGCGTCTCGGCGTTGGCCGATATCGCTTCGATCTCGGCCTCATGCGCCTTCAGCGCGGCGTCGAAGACGGGCGCAAAATCATCGTCGCCGATGCGGGAGAAATCGGGCAGGCCGAGCGGCCCTTGCCATGCGGTCAGTGGATGAGCGGCGAGGTCGACTGCTTTTGTGGACGGCATGGGTATCTTTCGCTGATTGGCAGTAAGGGGGCGAGGCGGGATATCACCGATGTAGGGCGCTGGTTCGCTGCGCGCAACACCGCAACCAGTCAGGTTTTCGTCAGTAGCCTTCGCAGCTTTCGGCGAGCGCGGCTTGCGAGCTGGCGGTGATGCGGTTGCCTGATATGGCGAAGGTCTCCTGCATTAGCATGTCATTGCTGGGGAAATCATAGCAGGCGATCACCGAGGTGACGCCGGCCTCGGTTTTCTCGATCCGGTGCCGGATCGCCGCTCCGGTGACGGCGGTTTGCCAGTCGTCGATGGAAGCGATGAATTCCTGTTTGTTCTGGACGACACCGAGGTCGTCGAGCTTGATCTGGACGTCATCGGCAAGCAGGTCCGACAATTCGGTGCGGTCGGCGACCAGCAGCGCCGAATACCAGCGGTCGATGATCGCGCCTTCATCGGCGCGGGCGCAGACGATCGAAAACAGCAGCGCGGCAATGGCGAACGCGATCGACCGGCAATTCCGCGTCATGGGCCGCCTCCTATGAGAGTTCCGGCCGCTCGAAGTCACCGGTCTCCTTGTTCATCACCCAAAGCTCACCGGTCGAGATGTCGAACCAGGCGCCGTGCAGGGACAGACGCCCCTTACCCTCGAGGATGGAGACGCAAGGAAAGGTCCGGAGATTGGCGATCGAATAGCGGATCGAAATGCGCTCCAGCGCGGTCTGGCGCTCGGTCGCGGTCATCAAGGTGCTGGAGGACACGGTTTCGGCCGCCGGAGCGATCAGGCTCATCCATTTGCCGATGAAGTCGCCGGGCGACAAAGGGGCCGAGGTGGTGTCGAGCGCGGCGCGGATGCCGCCGCAGCGGCCATGGCCCATGACGACGATGTTCTTGACCTTGAGGCTCTGCACGGCGAATTCGAGTGCGGCCGAGGTCGAGTGGAACTGGCCGTCGGGCGCATAGGGCGGCACCAGATTGCCGACATTGCGCAGCACGAACAGTTCACCCGGCCCGGCGTCGAAGATCGCTTCGGGCGCCGCGCGGGAGTCGCAGCAGGCAACGATCATGGTTTCCGGGGCCTGGCCTTCGCGGGCCAGCGCGCGGTAGCGTCCGCTCTCGGTGAGATAGCGGCCGCTCATGAAATTGCGATAGCCGGCGAGAAGGTGATCGGGAAGATGGGGCATGGGCGGGGCGGGAGCCTTTCCGGGTTGGAGGCGGCAGCTCGTTTTCAGTTTAGAATGGCTCTAACGGCAAAACGGTGCCGCGAGCAATGCCGAATTGCGAAGGGCCGGGTCGCAAGTGCCATGCAGGACGCAAGGCTCGGCTCGCATTGGACGCATGCTGCTCATGCCCAGATGGCGACCGGAATGCCGAAACGGTCGGCGAGCGGCGGGTCCGGGAACGGCTTTGCTTCGCCCTTGGCGATGCGCCCGGCGATCAGCATCATCACGGCCGCGTCGAGAAAATCGTCGGCGGCGGCACCGCGCGGCGGCGCCTGGTCAAGAAAGGCTTTTTCATAGCCATGCCGGCAGAGCAACGCCTTGCGCTCTTCCATACCGGCCGGATTGACGGCGCCTTTGATCTTCTTCGGCAAGGACATTGCCTGTTCGCCGTTCAGCCGGCAGAAGGCGACTTCCGGATGCGATTCGAAGACACGGCGGCGCAATTCGGGGCGCGCGATCAGCAGCGAGTCGATTTCGCGGATCTTGGCAAAGATACCAAAGGCCTGGATCGAAGCGCCCCGCGGTGGATCGGATGTGGCCTTGGCCACCTCGCTGGCCCGGCGGTGCGCCGCATACCAGGCCTCGATGGTGGTGAAGTCACTGGTGTCGGCATAGAGCGCCGCGCGGGACGGAATCGAAAAGACGCTGGATTGCCTGTCGCCGAGCAAGGGCCGCACCAGCGCCTCCGGTCCGCGCCCGCCTTTTTGTGAGAAATCAGGCAGGCCGATCGGCATGTCGACGGCCACCGTCGCATCGGCGGGTAGTGCGTCGAGCATCGCAGCAAAGCTCGGAAAAACGGCGACCGACGGTGATGCATCCGGATCGCGGCGGACGGCGATCCAGCCGGCCTTGCAGCCGTCGACGCCGATAAAAGTCACGCCCTCTTGTCTCGCCCCGGATGCAGGAGGTGGCGAAGCTGTACCATCGCCATCGGGTGCGAAAGGCTCTGGGCATCGGTTTCGAGCTGCAGTTCGTCGCCGCCGCGTTTGGCCGTGCGCGCCAGAATCTCGTAGACCGCCGCCGTGGTCGATTGCAGCGCCTTGACCGCCGGTTGCCCGGACAGGATGCGGGCGAGATAGACGGCCGCCGTCAGGTCGCCGAGCCCGTTCGGCGGCTTGTCGATGAGGCGATGTTCGGCCAGCAGCGCGTGGCTGCCGTTGATCAGCAGATTGCCGGTGCCGCCGGCCATCATCGCCGGCGCCGAAGTGACGAGCATGGTCGACGGCCCGGCATGCAGGGCGGCCGCCATCGCCGATTTCAGGTCAGGCAGCGGCGCGCCGGCCATCCATTCCAGCTCGTAGCGGTTGGGCGTGGCGATGTCGGCGATCGGCATCAGCCGGTCGCGCAAGGCGGCGGCCGTCGGTTCAGGCACGTACAGCCCGCCCGAATCGCCCATCACCGGATCGCAGATGTAGATGGCGTCCGGCGTCCTGGCCTTGACCGCTGACACCAGCGAGGCGACGGCGTCGGCCTGGCCGGCCTCGCCGAGATAGCCCGACAGCACGGCGCCGACCTCGCCCAGCCACGGCGCGCGCTCGAGGTCGGCCATCAGCGCTTTGAATTGGTCCAGCGGCGGCACGATGCGCGTCGCCCTGCCATGGCCGGGATGCCAGGGCAGGATGACGGTCGGCACCGCCCATACCGGAAAGCCGAGCGTCTCTAGTGCAAAGACGGCGGCGCGGTTGCCGACCGAACCGCGAGCGACATGGCTGGAAATGACGATGACCGCGCGCGGCGCGTCGGGTTTTTCGGTGTTCATGGAATTCCTAGCTGCCCTGGGTGATGTAGAACACGAGCCAGATCAACAGGCCGATGGCGATGAGGAGCCCGAGCACCCTGCCAATGCGGGTGCCCCAGACCTCGATCGGGTCCGACCGATCGGCGTCCGCCGCGGTGACGTGATCGCGTGCGCCCTTCGCGGTCCGTGCGATGAACGAGGTGCCGCCCGGGTCGGTCTCGCGCGCCACGCGCTCGATAATGCGGCGCGATTCGCTGTCATTGTCGTGGCGCTCCGCCATGATGCTGTCCTGTTTGACCACGAGCTTAGCGTGTTCGCGCGGTCAATCACAGGGGCTCGCGAGCGGATGAGACGAGCCAGGGACAGCCCGCTTGGGGGTCATTTTCTTGGCGGCAGATTGTGCTAATGCTTCGCATGCAACTTCTACCGAGGGACCACACCATGCTTGCCCAACGCCTTTCCTTCCGGACCTTGCCCGCTTTCCTGATGATGGCCGTCGTGCTGCCGCTGCTTGCCGGCTGCGGTTACAACACCATCCCGACGGCGGAGGAGAACGCCAAGGCAGCGTGGAGCGAGGTGCTGAACCAGTACCAGCGCCGCTCCGACCTGATCCCCAACCTGGTCGAGACGGTCAAGGGCTATGCCGCGCATGAGAAGGACACGCTCGACGCGGTGGTCGAAGCGCGCGCCAAGGCGACGCAGATAACGGTGACGCCGGAAACACTGAAGGATCCCGAAGCCCTCAAGAAGTTCCAGGATGCCCAGGCGGGGTTGACGAGCGCGCTGTCGCGGCTGATCGCGGTGTCCGAGGCCTATCCCGACCTGAAGGCCAACCAGAATTTCCTGGCGCTGCAGGCGCAACTCGAAGGCACCGAGAATCGCATCGCGGTGGCAAGGCGCGACTACATCCTGGCGGTCAAGGATTACAATCTGACGCTGAAGACCTTCCCCTCGGTGCTGTGGGCAACCTTCTGGTTCCGCAGCAACGAGCCGTTCGCCAACTTCACCGTCGATGAAGACAAGATGCAGCCGCCGAAGGTCGATTTCGGGACGAAGCAGGGCGGGTGATAGCCAGGGACCATCTGTCGTGATTTTGCAGGCCGATGAGGGGCGGCACCGCATTCGCGTTATCGCGTTTGCACTTCTTATCCTTTTCCTTCCCCTCACCGCCTTCGCCGCCGATCTCCCCGCCCTCACCGGTCGCGTCGTCGACAATGCCGGCATCATCGATGCCGTGACCGAGGCAGCACTCACCCGCAAGCTCGCCGACTTTGAGACAAAGAGCTCCGACCAGATCGTCGTCGCCACGATCCCCAGCCTCGATGGCGAGGAGATCGAACCCTATGCCACCCGGCTGTTCCGTTTGTGGAAACTCGGCCGGGCGAAGGAGAACAACGGCGTGCTGTTGCTGGTGGCGCTGAACGATCGCAAGATGCGCATCGAGGTCGGCTATGGGCTGGAAGGCACGCTCACCAATCCGCACTGCAAACGCATCATCGAAAACGACATGGTGCCGGCCTTCCGCGCCGGCGATTTCTCCGGCGGCATTTCCAAAGCCGTTGACGATATGGTCATGGTGCTGGAAGGCAGCAGGTGACGACATGACCGCATACATCATCAGCCCCTCGCGGCACCGCCATTTCGTCACCCTGACAGGCGCCGCCTTGTTGGCCATGGCGGTCTTGCTCATTGGCTTCGCGGCTCTCGCGGCGGATCTGCCCGCCCTAACCGGCCGCGTCGTCGACAATGCCGGCATCATCGATGCCGGCACCAAGGCGGCGCTGACCCAGAAGCTTGCCGACTTCGAGACCAAAGGCTCCGACCAAATCGTCGTGGCGACCATCCCCAGTCTCGACGGCGAGGAGATCGAACCCTACGCCAACCGGCTGTTTCGCTTCTGGAAACTCGGCCAGGCAAAGGAGAACAACGGTGTCCTGCTGCTGGTCGCGCCGAACGACCGCAAGATGCGCATCGAGGTCGGTTATGGGCTGGAAGGTACGCTGACCGACCTGCACACCAAGCTGATCATCGAGAACGACATGGTGCCGGCCTTCCGCGCCGGCGATTTCTCGGGCGGTATCAGCAAAGCCGTCGACGACATGGTGATGGTGCTGGAAGGCAATCCGGAGGAGCTGGAGGCACGCGGCGAGCGCAACCAGCAGCCGCCCATCAACACCGACGATCTGTTCTTCGCCGTCTTCATCAGCATCTGGGCGATCATCTTCTTCGGCAGCATGGCGGCCTCCATTCTGCCGCCGATTTTTGGCCAGAAGCTGGGGCCTGGCCGCTATCGCTGGCTGGGCATGACTTTCGAGCCACACAAGCGATCGTCCAGCGGCGGCTGGTCTTCGGGCGGCGGCGGATGGTCGTCGGGCTCAAGCGGTGGTGGTTTTTCGGGGGGTGGGGGTTCGTCCGGTGGCGGCGGCTCCTCGGGGAGCTGGTAGGGCATGACAGCTGGACCCTTCAATCGGCCAGTATCCGACCGCTTCGCAGCGATCATCGGCATCGCCTTGTTGGCGATGGTCGCAATGCTGTTTTCGGCCTTTGCCGCCGACCTGCCTGCTCTCACCGGTCGTGTCGTCGACAATGCCAACATCATCGATGCCACGACCGAGGCGGCGCTGACGCAGAAGCTCGCCGATTTCGAGAAAAAGGGTTCCGACCAGATCGTCGTGGCGACCATATCCAGCCTCGATGGCGAAGAGATCGAGCCCTATGCCAACCGGCTGTTCCGTTTCTGGAAGCTCGGCCAGGGCGGCGAAAACAATGGCGTGCTTTTGTTGGTGGCCAAGAACGACCGCAAGATGCGCATCGAGGTCGGCTACGGGCTGGAAGGCACGCTGACCGACCTGCACACCAAGCTGATCATCGAAAACGATATGGTGCCGGCCTTCCGTGCCGGCGATTTTTCCGCCGGCATCAGCAAGGCCGTCGACGACATGGTCATGGTGCTGGAAGGCAATCCGGAGGAGCTGGAGGCGCGCGGCAAGCGCAACCCGGCCGACGACAGCACGCCGCTCGATCCCATCTTCGCGGTGTTCCTGATCCTGTGGGCGACGATGTTCTTCGGCGGGTTAGCGATGGCGTTCCTGCCGCCAATTTTCGGCACCAAGCTGTCGCCGGGCGTGTACAAATGGCTGGGCATGACGTTTCGTTACGGCCAGGGGCGGAGCGGGTCGTCCTCGGGCAGCCGATGGACATCGGGTTCGTCGTCAGGCAGCGGCTGGTCGTCGGGCAGTGGCTGGTCATCAGGAAGTTCGGGCAGCAGCTGGTCGTCAGGCTCGAGCAGCGGCGGCGGGTTTTCAGGCGGCGGCGGCTCGTCCGGCGGCGGTGGTTCTTCAGGGAGCTGGTGAGACAGATCATGGCAACACGACCGATCAGCCCGCAAGATCATGAGCGCATCGCCACCGCGATCAGAGTCGCCGAATCAAAAACCGACGGCGAGATCTACTGCGTCGTGGCGCATGCCAGCGACGGCTATTTCTTCCCGGCCGCCTTCATGGCGACGCTTGGCATGCTCATCGTCAGCCTTGCAGTCGGCTACGGGCTGGAAGCCTGGTGGCTGTCGATCCGTGTGCCGCATTTCGTCATCGCCGAGCTTCTTGCATTGGCCTCGGTGCTTGCGTTGCTGTGGGCGCTGCCCGGCTTGCGCATTCATCTGGTGCCGAGGCGGCTGCGATACCAGGCGGCGCATACCAATGCGGTCAAGCAGTTCCTGGCGCGCAATGTCCACCGTACCACGGCGCGCACCGGCGTGCTGGTGTTCGTCTCGATCGCCGAGCGCTATGCTGAAGTGGTTGCCGACAGCGGCATCAATGCCATGGTTGGCCAGGATGTCTGGGACGGTGTCATCCGTGACCTGACCGCGCATGCCGGCGACGATCGCCTAGCCGACGGCTTCGTCAAGGCGATCGAATCGGTCGGTGTCGTGCTGGCCGAGCATTTCCCGGTTTCGGCTGCCGACGCCAATGAGCTCGACGATCACCTGGTCGAAATCTGAGAGCCTGCCCGTAAGCGCACCTCTGCCGGACGCCTGACGCGATTTTCTGCGCTTCCGATGCTCACGGACCAAAAAGTCCGCTGCGCTTCGGTTCTCGAACACCATCCCATCCGCCTCGGCAGAGCGCGTTTTCGGACAGGCTCTTCCTGGATCTCGATCGCCTGTGCGAAAGCGCGCGAGCCGGCTTAGCGGACTCTTGCAAATGGCCGATGCGGGTTTATGGTTAACAAATCATGAATACGCTGAGCATCGATATCAGGAAAGCCGAGCCGCGCGACGCTGGCGCCATCGCCGACGTACACCAGCAGGCCTGGAACGGCGCCTATTCCGGCATCATTCCGCACCGTACGCTGACATCGATGATCAACCGCCGTGGCGCCGACTGGTGGGCGAACGCCATTCGCCGCGCCGCCACCGTGCTGGTCGTCGAAATTGGCGGCAAGATTGCCGGCTACGCCACGATCGGCAAGAACCGCGCCCGCGAACTCAGGCAGCAGGGCGAGATTTACGAGCTTTATATGCGCCCTGAGTATCAGGGCATCGGGCTCGGCAGCCGGCTTTTCAAGGCGGCCCGCGCGCGGCTCGCCGACCACGGGCTGAAAGGCATGGTGGTGTGGGCGCTGGAAGACAACCAGAACGCGCTCGACTTCTATGCCGGCGCCGGCGGCCGTGATGTCGCCGAAGGGGTCGAGATCTTCGAGCAGAAGGCGCTTAAGAAGGTCGCCTTCGTCTGGGAATAATCCCCGGCTTTCCTGCCACTTCCGACTTGCGATCGTGCCCAGCACCATTCGCCGCATTGCGCCGCGCGGCAGCGCCCGCTATCGATCTCCCATCAAAAGAGGGACAAAGCCATGCGCATTGAAGCCATCGCCATCGGAAAGAATCCGCCGGAAGACATCAACGTCATTATCGAAGTGCCGATCGGCGGCGAGCCGATCAAGTACGAGATGGACAAGGAAGCCGGCACGCTGTTCGTCGACCGCTTCCTGCACACCTCGATGCGCTATCCCGGTAATTACGGCTTCGTGCCGCACACGCTGTCGGGCGACGGCGACCCGATCGACGTTCTGGTCTGCAACACGCGCGCGCTGGTGCCGGGCTGCGTCATCAATGTGCGGCCGATCGGCGTGCTGGTGATGGAAGACAATGCCGGCCAGGACGAGAAGGTCATCGCGGTGCCTTCGCCCAAGCTGACGCTGCGCTACGAAAACGTCACCGAATACACGCAGCTGCCTGACATCACCCGCCAGCAGGTGCAGCACTTCTTCGAGCACTACAAGGATCTCGAGCCCGGCAAATGGGTCAAGATCGAAGGCTGGCACGATTCCAAATATGCCAAGAAGATGATCGTCGACGCGATCGCGCGGGCCAAGGCGGCTAAGTAGGCGACGCTGGCCTCTGCTGACCCTTCGCCTTGCACTGCCTAGGTGGGTATGGCGAAGCCCCTTAGCTTCGTCATACTAGGGCGCAGCAGCCGCGAAGCGTCGTCGCGGAGACCCTGGTATCCATGCCGTGACACTTGCCGAAGGGCACGGCGGAACAGAATTCTGCACCGTTGCGGTGACGTTGAGGTCGCGCCATGGATCCTCGGGTCAAGCCCGAGGATGACGAAGTTCTGGGTGCCTCCGCTAATCTTCAGCGTTCCTAATTATCCACCCTACCAAAGGCCGGCACGTTGCCGATGACGGTGTGCTTGTCCTTGCCGCAGGCGAAGGTCTTTGCCTTTTCGTCGGCCAGCTTGCGCGCCTGGTCGTTGGCGGCGGGATTGCCGGTGGCCAGCACCAGGCCGACCGTACAGCCGTCGCGCGCGTCGATCTGGGCGACCTTGGCGACGAGCAGCACTTCGGTCGGCTTGTTCTCGTCCTCGGGATTGCTGATCGAGCGACGGTGGATGGTGGCGAAGGGCACGGCAACATCGCCCTTGGTCTCGATGCGCCACTCGACCTTGGGATGAGTTGAAGCCGGAAAAACTCTCCCAGACCGTCGTCATGTCGCCGCCGGGCGGGAAACCATAAAAAAGCGATTCACGGGCATCGTCATAGGCGACCAGCACGGGATAGCCGCGATAGCCCGCACAGGCGAGCTCGGCCCAGTCGCCGTCGCCTTCCTCGGCCTGCGCATAGGTGACGCAGTCCTTCTTCCAGTCGAGATCAGTGTAGGCGCTGGAAATGCCATCGGCATGTGCCGCCTGGCAGAGGCCGGCGAGGGCAAATGGAATCAGAAGAGCACGCATGGCGGACAACCCCTTTTCGCCACAGCGTATCGTCAAACGCTATTTCTTCAAGCTTGCCTCAATCAGCAGGTCGGCATTTCGCGCCACCGATTGCGCCGGGCCGCCGAGCCCGAACAGCTGGCCGCTGATATAGGCGCCTTCGATCAGAAGCAGCAGCCCGTCGCCGAGCGTGTCGGCATCGTCGGCGCCCATCGCGGTCGCCATGGCGCGCAAGCGGCGGCGCAATTCCTGCTTGTTGGCCTCGCTCACCACGCGTGCCGGGTGGCCGTGCTCGGGATACTCCACCGCCGCGTTGGTCATGCCGCAGCCACGATAGTCGGGTCTTTGCGTGCGCTTGCCGACACGGGTCAGGAAAGCCTTGATCTGCGCGCGCGGGTCGCCGGGATGGGCGTCCACCGCCTCGTCGAAGCGGCCCCAGAATTCGAGGTCGTATTGCCTGAGATAAGAAGCGGCCAGCTCATCCTTGGACGGAAAGCTGCGGTAAAGGCTGGGCTTGGTGACGCCGGCGCGCTTGACGATTTCGTCGACGCCGATCGCCCTGATGCCGCGCCGGTAAAACAGGTCGTACGCCACGTCGAGGATCTTCTTGGCAGCCTTCGGCGGAGACGATGCATGATCGTCGCTGATGGTCAGTTCAATATTTTTGTCCGTTGGCATGGCATGACTCGATTGACGTGTTACCGATCGGTACGTATACCTTTGTCTTAACTGCAACGTACCGGTCAGTAACATGATAGCTCAATCCCGTCCCTTTGGCCAGCGCTACGCTTTCGTCGTGGTCGGCGTCATCTTCCTCTGCCTGCTGATCGCGGCGGGGCTTCGTTCGGCGCCTGCCGTCATGATGCTGCCGCTGGAAGAGAGTTTTGGCTGGCGTCGCGATGTGGTTTCGCTGGCCGCTGCAGTCGGCATCTTCCTCTACGGTATGACCGGGCCGTTCGCCGCGGCACTGATGGAGCGGATCGGCTTGCGCCGCACGCTGCTTGCCTCGCTCATGGTGATGTCGGCATCGACGGCGCTCAGCCTGCTGATGACCAAGCCATGGCATCTGCTCATCACCTGGGGCGTATTTTCCGGCATCGGTTCCGGCGCGGTCGCCACGGTGCTTGGCGCCACCATCGTCAACCGCTGGTTCAAGACCAATCGCGGCTTGGTGATGGGGCTGATGTCGGCCTCCAGCGCCACCGGCCTGCTGGTGTTCCTGCCGCTGCTGGCCGCACTTGCCCAGTCGGGCGGCTGGAAGCCGGTCGCCATCGCGATTTCCGTCGCCACTGCCTGCCTGCTGCCGCTGGTCTGGCTGCTGGTGCCGGAGCGGCCGGCCTCGATCGGCATGGTGCGCTACGGCGCCGAGCTCGACGACGTGCCGCCGGTTCCACCGGCATCGCAAGGCAATTTCCTCGCCCATACGCTCAACACGCTGCGCCGTGCTGCGAGCACCCGCGTCTTCTGGTACCTGTTTGCCACCTTCTTCGTCTGCGGCTTCACCACCAACGGGCTGGTCGGCACGCATCTGATCGCGTTCTGCGGCGATATGGGCATCGGCGAGGTGCAGGCCGCCGGCCTGTTGTCGATGATGGGCATTTTCGACCTGATCGGCACGACGCTGTCGGGTTGGCTCACCGACCGTTTCGATCCACGCAAGCTGCTCGGCGTCTACTATGGCATTCGTGGCCTGTCGCTGATCTATCTGCCCTATTCCGGCTTCTCGGCAACCAGCCTGATCATCTTTGCCGTGCTCTACGGTCTTGACTGGATCGCCACCGTGCCGCCGACGCTGAGGCTCGCCAATGAGGCGTTCGGCGACCGCAGCGGGCCGATCGTGTTCGGCTGGATCGTCGCCGGCCACCAGATCGGGGCGGCCTCCGCGGCCTTCTTCGGCGGCACCATGCGTGAGCTGCAGGGCAATTACGAACTGGCCTTCCTGATCGCCGGCATGACCGCGATTGTGGCGGCGTGTCTGTCGCTGCTGATCAACACGAGCCGGCCGGCTTTCGACCCGGAACCGCAAGCGGCCTAAGGCGTATCGATATTCAGGTGAGGCCGGCCTGCAAATGGCTGATCCCTGCGCTTCCGGTGCTCACGTACGAAAAGTACGCTCCGCTCCGGTTCTCGGGATCAACCATTTTCGGCTCGGCCTGACCTGAATCTCGAAACGCCTTCGCGGGCGTTGCTGTCTGTTGGTTGTTATCAAAACTTCATCTTTCCGAGATGCGGCTGAAACATTGAGGCTGGACGCTGGTGGCGGACGTTCAAGCCATCAGGAGACAGCCATGAACAAGATCTCGTTGACCCGCCGCGCTTTCGTCACATCAGCGAGTGCGGCCGGTCTGCTCGGCGCATCGGGCCTCGCTTTGCCCTACTATTCGCGCGCCAGCCAGCGGCCGGCCTTCACCCATGGCATCCAGTCGGGCGATGTCGACGCCACCTCCGGCATGGTGTGGACGCGCACCGATCGCCCATCGCGGGTCATGTTCGAAGTGTCGTCGACCGAGAATTTCGCCAACGCCACCCGCCTGGCGCCGCTCGATACCTCGCCGGCCAGCGATTACACGGTGAAGCGGCTGCTCACCGACCTCGCCTCCGACCAGGACATCTTTTACCGCATGGTCGCTGCCGATCTCGCCGACATCAATGTCGTGTCCGAGCCGATCGTCGGGCGCTTCCGCACGGCGCCGGCTTCCAAGCGCGACATCAAGTTCGCCTGGTCGGGCGATACCGCGGGACAGGGCTGGGGCATCGACGAGACCGGCATGAAGACCTACGCCACGATCGGCAAGCACACGCCCGACTTCTTCCTGCATTCCGGCGACACCATCTATGCCGACGGCGTCATGAAGGACGAGGTCGACCTGCCCGGCGGCGGCAAGTGGAAGAACGTCGTGCTCATCGACGGCAAGCGCAAGGTTGCGCAGACGCTGGACGAATACCGCGACCAGTGGAAATACAACATGATGGACAAGAACGTGCTGGGCTTGAGCGCCATCTGCCCGACCTTCTACCAGTGGGACGACCATGAGGTGGTCAACAACTGGTCGGATTCGAAGGACCTGACCGCCGACGACCGCTACTCGGAAAAATCCATCCATGTGCTGGCCGCGCGCGCGGCGCGCGCCTTCCACGAGATGACGACGATCCGCTACGAGCCGTCCGAGCCCGGCCGCGTCTACCGCAAGATCGCCTATGGGCCGCTGCTCGACGTGTTCTTCCTCGACATGCGGTCCTATCGCGGCCCCAACGGCCCGGACACGCAGGATACGATGACGCCGGAATCGCGCATGCTGGGCGAACAGCAGACG
Source organism: Mesorhizobium sp. P3_B5 (assembly GCF_056402815.1). NCBI lineage: Bacteria > Pseudomonadati > Pseudomonadota > Alphaproteobacteria > Hyphomicrobiales > Phyllobacteriaceae > Mesorhizobium > Mesorhizobium sp. P3_B5. The sequence goes on from NZ_JBFUGR010000019.1 coordinate 36,763, forward strand.
AAATGGCTGAAGCGCGAACTGGCAAACTCCAACGCGACCTGGAAGATCATCGCCGCCGACATGCCGCTCGGCCTCGTCGTCTGGAACGATGGCGCCAAGAAGGTTGGGGCCGAGGCGGTCAGCAATGGCGACAACGGCCTGCCAAAGGGCCGCGAGCTCGAGATTGCCGATCTGCTGCGCTACATCAAGAATGCCGGCATCAGCAACACCGTCTGGCTGACCGCCGACGTACACTACACGGCGGCGCACTACTACAACCCCGACAAGGCGCAGTTCCAGGATTTCAATCCGTTCTGGGAATTCGTCTCGGGTCCGATCCATGCCGGCACGTTCGGTCCGAACGGTTTCGACATGACGTTTGGTCCGGAGCTGAAATTCATCAAGGCGCCGACCGCCGAGCAGGGCCAGAACCTGCCGCCGTCAGCCGGCCTGCAGTTCTTCGGCCTGGTCGACATCAACGGCGCCAGCGAGCAATTGACGGTGCGGCTGATGGATCGCGACGACAATGAGCTCTACAAGGTGACGCTCGATCCAGTTCGGTCGGCGTGAGCGGCCAAACCGCTAGTTCGGGTAGCAAACCGTCGGAATGTTGGGCCAGACCGCGCTGTCGCAGTTGGCAGCCTCCTGCCGCTGCTTGAAGGCAGCGGTGACCGGCCCGGTCACCATCGGGTCGACGCCATCGGGGGCGTCGGCAAAAAGTTGCTCTGCCGTCGGCGTATCGGACGCCAGCGGCGGCTGCGCCTGTTTCAGCGTCGCGGCCGACTGTGCGGCGCCTGCGGCAAGGACGACCGCGAGGGCGGCCCATGCCAGGATCTGCCGGAATTTGATGACTGGATCGGTCATAGAGGTCGAACTGCCCGGGCCGCGAAAGGTTCCCGCCTTGGTTAATGAAATCATTTCACACGCGGATGTTTAAGATTTGATGAGTATTTGGTGACGAGCCGCCTCTTTCGCAATTGCGAAAAACCCTGTATGAGCCGCCCAACCGAAAGAGGCAGCGCCTTTTGGCCTGCTGCCTGCAACGCTCCCGAGACCACAAAATGAAAATTCGTAATATCGCGATCATCGCGCACGTCGACCATGGAAAAACCACCCTGGTTGATCAATTGCTCCGGCAATCCGGCTCCTTCCGCGACAATCAGCGCGTCGCCGAGCGCGCCATGGATTCCAACGACCTCGAAAAGGAACGCGGCATCACCATCCTGGCCAAGGCGACCTCGGTCGACTGGAAGGATACCCGCATCAACATCGTCGACACCCCCGGCCACGCCGATTTCGGTGGCGAGGTCGAGCGCATCCTGTCGATGGTCGATTCGGCCATCGTGCTGGTCGACGCCGCCGAAGGCCCGATGCCGCAGACCAAGTTCGTCGTCGGCAAGGCGCTCAAGGTCGGCCTGAAGCCGATCGTGGTCATCAACAAGATCGACCGTCCGGACGCCCGCCATGTCGAGGTCGTCAATGAAGTGTTCGACCTGTTTGCCGCGCTCGACGCCACCGACGACCAGCTCGATTTCCCGATTCTCTACGGTTCAGGCCGCGATGGCTGGGTCTCGGAAAACCCTGAAGGCCCCAAGGACCAGGGCCTGGCACCGTTGTTCGACCTCGTCATCAAGCATGTTCCGGCGCCGACCGTGCATCCCGGTCCGTTCCGCATGATCGGCACCATCCTGGAAGCCAACCCCTTCCTTGGCCGCATCATCACCGGCCGCATCGAATCCGGCACGCTGAAGTCCAACCAGCCGGTCAAGGTGCTGCACCATGACGGCACGCTGGTCGAAACCGGCCGCATCTCCAAGATCCTGGCCTTCCGCGGCCTCGAGCGCCAGCCGATCGAAGAAGCGCAGGCGGGTGACATCGTCGCCATTGCCGGCCTGTCGAAGGGCACCGTCGCCGACACGTTCTGCGACCCGGCGGTGACCGAGCCGCTGCATGCGCAGCCGATCGATCCGCCGACCGTGACCATGTCCTTCCTGGTCAACGACTCGCCGCTCGCCGGCACCGAGGGCGACAAGGTGACCAGCCGTGTCATCCGCGACCGCCTGTTGCGCGAAGCCGAAGGCAATGTCGCGCTGAAGATCGAGGAATCGCCTGACAAGGATTCGTTTTTCGTCTCAGGCCGCGGCGAATTGCAGCTGGCCGTGCTGATCGAGACGATGCGCCGCGAAGGCTTTGAAATCGCCGTGTCGCGGCCGCGTGTCGTGATGCAGACTGGCGAGAACGGCGAAATGCTGGAACCGGTCGAGGAAGTCGTCATCGACGTCGACGAAGAGCATGCCGGCGTCGTCGTGCAGAAAATGTCGGAGCGCAAGGCCGAGATGGTCGAGCTGCGCCCGTCGGGCGGCAACCGGCAGCGCATCGTCTTCCATGCGCCGACGCGCGGCCTGATCGGCTACCAGTCGGAACTGTTGACCGACACGCGCGGCACCGCCGTCATGAACCGGCTGTTCCATGCCTACGAGCCCTACAAGGGCGAATTGCCCGGCCGCACCAATGGCGTGCTGATCTCCAACGAGCAGGGCGAAGCGGTGGCCTATGCCATGTGGAACCTGGAAGACCGCGGTCCGATGGTCATCGATCCGGGCGTCAAGGTCTATCAAGGCATGATCATCGGCATCCATAGCCGCGACAACGACCTCGAAGTGAACGTGCTCAAGGGCAAGAAGCTGACCAACATCCGCGCCGCCGGCAAGGACGAGGCGGTGAAGCTGACGCCGCCGATCCGCATGACGCTGGAGAAGGCTTTGGCCTGGATCCAGGACGACGAGCTGGTCGAGGTGACGCCGAAGACCATCCGCCTGCGCAAGCTCTATCTCGACCCGAACGAGCGCAAGCGCTTCGAGAAGTCGGCGAAAGTGGCCGGCGCGGCGTAAGTTTTTCTTCTTCGTGAAGGATTGCCGGGAGGGAGCACATGTGCTCCCTCCCTTTTCGTTTCATCCACCCGCAGCCGAGATGATGGCTTCGCGGTCGACTTCGCCAGCGAGATCGATGCGGATCATAGTTCCCTCGCGGGCAGGCTTGCGCATGGCTTTGGTCCCATCCGGATTTACGACCAGCCGCCGCGTCTCCTCCAGTGCCTGAAGCCTCGAACGCGAGAGGCCGAGTTCGCCGGCGAGCAGGCGGTCGAGCCGCAGCGAGATCGGCATTTCCAACCCGAGATGGAGTTCGAGAGCGATTGTGTTTTCGCTGACATCGCCGAGCATCTGCTTTTGCACGGCGATTTCGGCAAACTCCACAACACGGCCAACCCGGTTTCGCAACGCCACAATGTCGAAGGCATGGCGACGCACCAGCACCGGATCGTTGCTTTCCAGCGCCTGCAGCAGTGCCGGCTCGATGTCGCGGGGGTTGCAACGTTCGAGAATGCCGAAATTCCAGGAATTGTCGCAATCGACGCAGCGGTAGATCAGCCACACGTCGATGCGTTTGCCGTTGGCATTGACGCGAAATTTCCAGCTGCAGCGATAGGCCTTCACAGTGCCGCAGCGATTGCAGTTGATGAGAGGTTGAGGTGCTGTTTTGGGCGCGATTGTCCAGCGGATAGCGAGATGTTGAGACAAGCCGAAAAGCCTTCCAGTGTGGAAGTTCTTCAGACCGGCAATGTCGAGATGCCCATGCGGGCAAGGCGTGGCGAGAGCTAGCTATGATCGGAAGTCAGGCGTCACGGGCGGAGCCACGCGACAGCGGTTCAGCAGTGCCAAACCGGTCTCGAACCGCCGCCTGAGGAACACATGAAAATAAAGCAGACACCGCTGATGCGGCGCCCTGCAAAGTATGATCAGGGGAGTTGGCGAGACCGGCGGCTACTGGGGCAAAGTGAAGCTCAAAATTGTTTCGCGGCGGCATTTCTAGCGGCGTGAAGCCGGGCCGGCAAGGGACTCTGCCGCCTTGGGTTCCTCGCCCCCACGGAAGTGGGGGAGAGGTGGCTCGGCGAAGCCGAGACGGAGAGGGGGAAGGCTCGACGTTCACAAGAATGCGGAGCAAACTCACCGGCGCCGCAGGCCCCCTCTCCGACCGCTTCGCGGCCACCTCTCTCCCCCGCTTTGCGGGGGCGAGGAACCCAAGCCTTGGTAGGTCAGTGCAAATGGTCCGTATCGAGTTGCCTTTGCCAGAGCCGCAGCTGTCGAGTATTTGTGGTTGATCGAGCCCTGACGCAGAGACTCACACCATGCACCTCACCTCGCTCCTGATCTTCGCCGCCGCTCTTTTCGTCGCCGCCGGTTCGCCCGGCCCGTCGATTGCTGCGCTCGTAGCGCGGGTGATCGCCAAGGGCTTTCGCGATGTGTTCCCTTTCCTGCTCGCCATGTGGATCGGCGAGGGCATCTGGCTGTCGCTGGCGGTGTTCGGGCTGGCGGTGGTGGCGCAGACCTTCCATTTCGCTTTCGTCGTGGTGAAATGGGTCGGCGTCGCCTATCTCGCTTACCTCGCCTGGAAGATGTGGACGGCACCGGTCGAGGCGCGCGAAGGCGAGATGCCACGCGAAGATTCGCCGGCAAAGCTGTTCTTTGCCGGCATGGCGGTTACGCTCGGCAACCCCAAGATCATGATGTTCTATCTGGCGCTGCTGCCGACGATCATCGACCTCGCTTCGGTCAGCCTCATCGGTTGGGTCGAGCTGACGGCGACCATGGCCGTGGTCCTGGTCGCCATCGATCTCGCCTGGGTGCTCGCCGCATCGCAGGCGCGCAAACTGTTGAAGAGCAAGCGGGCGATGAAGATTGCCAACCGCATCAGCGCCGGCACTATGGCCGGCGCTGCTGCGGCGATAGCGGCGCGGTCCTGAACCGGCGCGTCAACCCATCATATTGAGGATCGGCGCGATCTCGACGTTGCAGTTCGGCTCCATCAGGATCGGACAATCTTTGGCCTTGCTGGCGGCGGCGTCGATGTCTTTCGCTTCGATGATCGAATAGCCGCCGGTCGGGTTGCTGCCGCCATTGTTCTCGACCTTGCCGCCGGGCATGACGGTCTTCGACATGCCGACCGGATTGCCGCGGTCGACCACGGCAGAGCCAAGTTTTCCGAACCAGCCTGTCCAGGTATCGGTTAACGCCTTTAGATCGGCCTCGGTCGCCGGCATCTTGCCCGAGCCGTGATAGATGTAGAGAAACTTCGCCATGTTCTCCTCCCTGATCAGCGGCATCGAACCGGCATGCGGTCACGCCGCGTGCCGATCATCGGACCAAACCGGCAAACAAGCAACGGGGATGCGAGACAGCTAATATACGGCGCGGCTGTGACAGAGGCGATCCGCTATCGGGCCATGGCGTGATATTCATCGTTCGGCCGCATGTCGATGGCCGCTGCCACCCGGTTCGACATGTTGAAGAAGGCGGCGGTCGAGGCGATGTCCCAGATGTCGCGGTCGGAAAAGCCGGCCTGGCGCAAAGCTGCCCGGTCGGCCTCGACGATCTTTGCCGGCTCTTCAGTCAGCTTCACCGCAAATTCGAGCATCGCCGTCTGTCTGGCGGACAGGTTGGCGGCGCGACAATTCATCACCATCATCTCGCCCAGCGACGGATCGCCGGACAGCTGGCGCACTGCCGCGCCATGCGCGGTCAGGCAGTAGTAGCAGTGATTGATGGAGGAGACGACGACCGCGATCATCTCGCGCTCCAGCTTCGACAGGCCGGAGCTGCCCAGCATCAGGTCGTTGTACATGTCGGTGAAGGCGCGCAGCTTCTTCTCGTCGAAGGCGTAGGCCCTGAGCACATTGGGGACGAGACCGAGCTTTTCCTCGCATTTCGCAAAATAGGCTTTTGTTGCGTCGCTCAGCTCCGTTTGTGCAAGGTCAAGCGCGGAAATCCTGCCGGACATGGGGCATTTCTCCTCTTTGGGCGCGGATCTGTCGCGGAATGCCGATATTTCTTCGCAAGCCGTCAAACCTTTGTCGCCAAATACCGGTCATCTGCTACCATAGTCGCAAAAGCATGTGACGGGAGGGAATTAGCGTCATGGCCAGCCTGAAATCCGCAGACAGCCCAAAAAAGAGCAAACCGATAAAGGGAGGTGCGGCAAAGGCGGGCGAAAAGCCCGGCAGGCTTGCCGACTACTTGCTTGCTCGGGCGCCGGCTGAAGACATCGCCGCCTATGACGTCGCCGATCTGGTACGCGCTGCCGATCTCGCCGGCCGTGCCGTTGCCAGGCACAAAAAGGGCGGTTGCGTCGTTGCCATAGATGTCGATTCCGGTGTCGTGCGCGAGGGCCGGCCGACGACGGTCATCACTGTCGTCAACGACAACATGCCGTTCCTGTTCGATTCCGTCCTTGGCGAGATCACCGAAAGCGCCGGCGAACCGCTGCTGGTCACCCACCCGGTCATCACCGTCAGGCACGGCAAGGGCGGCGTCGATGAAATCCTGGGCGATGGCGGCTACGCCAAGGGCGACGACAGCCAAGACCGGCTGAGCGTCATCCACGTCCATATCGGCCGCCTTTCAGCCGACCAGGCCGAGGCTTTGGCCGAGCGGTTGAAGAAGATACTCACCCAGGTGCGCGCTGCGGTCACCGACTGGAAGCCGATGCTGGCCCGCCTCGACCAGGCTATCCACGAATTCCGCTACGCGCCGATGCCCCTCGACAAGGCCAGCGTCACCGAGGCGATCGCCTTCCTCGAATGGCTGCGCGATGACAATTTCACCTTCCTCGGCATGCGCGAGTTCAAATACACCGGCGGCGAGAAGAGCGGCACTCTGGAGCGCGCCGACAAGCCCGGCCTCGGCATCCTGTCTGATCCCGACGTGCTGGTGCTCAGACGCGGCACCGAAGCGGTGACGACGACACCGGAAATCCGCGCCTTTCTGCATGGGCCCGAACCGCTGATCGTCACCAAGGCCAATGCCAAGTCGGCGGTGCACCGCCGCATCTATCTCGACTACATCGGCGTCAAGACCTACACCGCCAAGGGCGTGCTGTCGGGCGAACTGCGCATGGTCGGCCTGTTCACCTCGACCGCCTACACGCGCTCGGTGATGAAGATCCCCTATCTCAGGTCGAAAGCCGAAACCATCATCGCCAAGTCCGGCTTCAATCCGGGCGATCACTCCGGCAAGGCGCTGATCAATGTGCTGGAGAGCTATCCGCGCGATGAGCTGTTCCAGGTCCCGGTGCCGATCCTGCGCAAGCACGCCGAAGCCATCCTGGGGCTGGTCGAGCGGCCGCGCGTCAGGGCGCTGGTACGCGCCGACCAGTTCGACCGCTTCGTCTCGATCCTCGTCTTCGTGCCGCGCGACCGTTACGACAGCGTCGTGCGCGAAAAGATCGGCGCCTATCTGAAGACGGTGTTCGAAGGCCGGTTGTCGGCCTATTACCCGGCCTTCCCGGAAGGCGGGCTGGCGCGCGTGCATTTCATCATCGGCCGGTCCGGCGGCAAGACGCCGAAGATCGAACAGGCGACGATCGAAGCGGCGATCCGCGGCATCGTGCGGACCTGGGAAGACGCGCTGCGCGAAACCGCGGCCGAAACCGGCGCCGATGCGGCGCTTACGGCCATCGCCTCGCGCTTTTCGGAAAGCTACCGCGACAGTTTCCCGCCGGCAGTGGCGCTGGCGGACGCCGGACGCATCGCCAAAATCGATGCGTCCAATCCGATCGCCATCGACTATTACCGGCATGCCGACCAGAAGCCGCATCAGGCGGCGCTGAAGATCTTTCATCATGCCAGCCCGGTAGCGCTGTCGCGGCGGGTGCCGGTGCTGGAAAACATCGGCTTCCGGGTTATCAGCGAACGCACGTTCGAGGTCGGTGACGAAGCCTCCGGCATGGTCTTCGTGCACGACATGGAGCTGGAGAACAGCTACGGCAAGCCGATCGATCTCACTGACGGCGGCGCGCTGTTCGAGGATGCGTTCCTGTCGGTCTGGCGCGGCGATGTCGACAATGACGGCTATAACGGCCTTGCCCAGACCGCCGGCCTGTGGTCGGGCGAGGTCACCATCCTGCGCGCCTATGGCCGCTATCTGCAGCAAGCCGGCATCCCGCAGAGCCAGGACTTCATCGCCGCCGCGCTCAACCGCTACCCGGAGATCGCGCGCGGCCTACATGCGCTGTTCGTTGCCCGTCTGGGGCCGACCGCCGAAGGGGAAGGCGTGGTGGCGGCCAAGCATCTCAAGGCCAAGATCAAGGACGCGCTGGAGGACGTCCCCAACATCGACGACGACACCATCATCCGCCGCTACCTCAATCTGATCGAAGCGTCGCTGCGAACCAATCATTTCGTTGCCGAAACGAAAGAAAAGGGCCAGTCGCTGGCGATCAAGCTCGATTCGCATGCAGTCGACGGTTTGCCGGCGCCACGGCCCTGGCGCGAGATCTTCGTCTACGGGTCCGAGGTCGAGGGCGTGCATCTGCGCTTCGGCCCGGTTGCGCGCGGTGGCCTGCGCTGGTCGGACCGTGCCCAGGATTACCGCACCGAGGTGCTCGGCCTGGTCAAGGCGCAGCAGGTCAAGAACGCCGTCATCGTGCCGGTCGGCGCCAAGGGCGGTTTCTTTCCCAAGCGTCTGCCGGTCGGTGGCAGCCGCGACGCGATCTTCGAAGCCGGCACGTCGGCCTACAAGAACTACGTCTCCAGCCTGTTGTCGATCACCGACAATATCGGCCTCGACGGCATCATCCCGCCGGCCGGCGTGGTGCGCCGCGACCCTGACGATCCCTATTTCGTCGTCGCCGCCGACAAGGGCACGGCGACCTTCTCCGACACCGCCAATGCGATCTCGGAGAAGCATGGCTTCTGGCTAGACGATGCCTTTGCCAGCGGCGGGTCGGCCGGCTACGACCACAAGAAGATGGGCATCACCGCCAAGGGCGCCTGGGAAGCGGTGAAGCGGCATTTCCGCGAGATCAATCGCGACATCCAGACCACGCCGTTCACCGTCGTCGGCGTCGGCGACATGTCGGGCGACGTGTTCGGCAACGGCATGCTGCTATCGCCGCAGACACGGCTGATCGCCGCCTTCGACCATCGCGACATCTTCATCGATCCCGACCCGGATATGGCGGCGTCGATGGCCGAACGCGAGCGCATGTTCGCCCTGCCGCGCTCAAGCTGGCAGGACTACGACAAGACCAAGCTGTCCGAGGGCGGCGTCATCGTCTCGCGCAGCCAGAAGTCGATCACGCTGCCGGCGGCGGCAGCAGCAGCCATCGGGCTTGACAAGACGACCGCGACACCGGTCGAGATCATGAAGGCCATTCTCAAGGCGCCGGTCGACCTTCTGTGGTTCGGCGGTATCGGCACGTATCTGAGGGCATCGACCGAAACCAACGGCGATGTCGGCGACCGTGCCAATGACGCGATCCGTATCACCGCGCTCGACGTGCGTGCCAAGGCGATCGGCGAGGGCGCCAATCTCGGCGTGACGCAGCGCGCCCGCATCGAGTTCGGGCTGAATGGCGGCCGTTGCAATTCCGACGCCATCGACAATTCGGGCGGCGTCAATTGCTCCGACGTCGAGGTCAACATCAAGATCGCGCTGGCTTCCGCCATGCGCAAAGGATCGCTGACCCGGCCGTCGCGCAACAAATTGCTGGCTGAGATGACCGGCGAGGTCGGCGGCCTGGTGCTGTCCAACAACTACGAACAGACGCTGGCGCTTTCCATCGCACGCAGGCGGGGCCTTGCCGACATTGCCCATCAGAGCCGCTTCATGGCGGCACTGGAGGCACGTGGCCTGCTCGACCGTGCCGTCGAGACGCTGCCGTCGCCGGCAGCCCTGGCCGAGCGCGAGGCGCGCGGCGAGCCGCTGACCCGGGCTGAACTCGGCGTGCTGCTCGCCTATGCCAAGATCGTGCTGTTTTCCGACATCGTCGCCAGTGACGTGCCGGACGATCCGCATTTCGACCGCGACCTGATGGGCTATTTCCCCGATCGCATGGCCAAGAAGTATGGCGATGAAATCCGCAGCCATCGGCTGCGCCGTGAAATCATCGCGCGTGTCGTCGCCAATGATCTGGTCAACCGCGGCGGCCCGTCCTTCGTCAACCGGCTGCAGGAAGCCACCGGCCGCAGTGCCGCCGACGTGGTGCGCACCTTCGCCGTGGTGCGCGACGGCTTCGCGCTGCCGGCGCTCTATCGCGAGATCGATGCGCTCGACAACCAGATCGACGGCCAGGTGCAGCTCGACCTCTACCAGTCGGTTAGCCGGCTTATCTTCATGACCAGCGGCTGGTATCTGAAGAACGATGCCGGCACCGCGCCGCTCGGCCAGCGCATCGCCGAACTGCAGGAGGCGCGCAAGGCGCTGGAACCGAAACTCGGCTCGCTGCTTCCGGCCTTCTCGCGCGAGCGGATCGAAGAAAAGCGGCATGGCCTGTTCAAGGGCGGTGCGCCGGAAAAACTGGCCGAGCAATTGGCGCTGGCCGATATGGCGGAACTGATCCCCGACATCGCGCTGACGGCGCGGATGGCGAATGCCGATATCGTTGCCGCGGCGAAGGCTTTCTTTGCGGTCAGCGATGCCTTCCGCATTCCGCGCGTCGAAGATGCGGCGCGCTCGATCACGCCGTCGGACTATTACGACCAGTTGGCGCTCTCCCGCGCCACCGACACGATCGGCGCCGCTCGCCGCGGCATCGCGGTGGCGGCACTCACCGGCCACGCCAAGGCGACGGATCCGGTGGCGGCATGGCTGGAGGCCGGCGGCGAAAGGGTGGCGCGCATCCGCGAGCGGCTGCAGGCGCTGACCGAAGGCGGCGACATTACCGTGTCGCGGCTATCGGTGGCCTCGGGGCTGATGAGCGATCTGACGGGGATGTGATCATCTTCGCAAGGCTGGCGCCGCCCCTCATTGCCCTGCCGGGCACTTCTCCCCGTATAGGGACGGGGAGAAAGGGCAGACCCAGCCTTGGCGCCCTCATTGCAACGCCGGCGATTGGCGAAATCATCAATGAGGGCGACCCTCTCCCCGTCCCTATACGGGGAGAGGATGCCGGCAGGCAGGTGAGGGGCAGCAGCAAACTTCGTCGGTTTGCATGGTCGTCAAAAACATGCAGACATGGCGCCCGACACGGGCGGTGCCGGGGGAATCAGGATGGCGGCGGTAGAGACAGTGCAGCGGGCGTCGGGACGCGGCATTTGGGGATGGATGTTCTTCGACTGGGCGGCACAGCCGTTCTTCACCGTCGTCACCACCTTCATTTTCGGCCCCTATTTTGCTTCGCGCATGGTCAGCGATCCGGTGATGGGTCAGGCAATCTGGGCCTGGGGTATCGCTGCCGCCGGGCTGGTCATTGCCGTTTTGTCGCCCATTCTTGGCTCGATCGCCGACCAGACCGGGCCGCGCAAGCCGTGGATCGCATTTTTCGCGTCGATCAAGATCACCAGTCTTTGCCTGTTGTGGTTGGCGGCGCCTGGCTCGAATGCATTCCTGATCGTGGCGTTGTTCTCGCTGGCCTCCGTCGCGGCGGAGTTCTCAACCGTGTTCAACGATTCGATGATGCCGCGCCTGGTGCCGAAGAGCGAGATCGGCCGCATCTCCAACATCGCCTGGGGCCTCGGCTATCTCGGCGGCATGGTCGCGCTGATCTTTGTCATTGCCTGCATGGCCGGCTCGGCGGAAACCGGCAAGACGATCTTAGGCCTCAATCCTATTTTCGGGCTCGACCCGAAGCTCGGCGAAGATGCACGCGCCACCGGACCACTGTCGGCCGGCTGGTATTTCCTGTTCATCCTGCCGATGTTCTTTTTCACCCCGGATGCCGTCAAAGGCATCCCCATCCGGCCGGCCGTACGCCAGGGCCTGTCTGAACTGAAGTCGACACTGGCCGAAGCGCGCAAGCGCGGCGGCATCTTTCGCTTCCTTGTCGCCCGCATGATCTATCAGGACGGCGTCAACGCGCTGCTGACGCAGGGCGGCGTGTTTGCCGCGGCGATGTTCGGCTGGTCGATCACCGAGATCGGCATTTTCGGCATCATCCTCAATGTCGTCGCCATTTTCGGCTGCTGGATTGCCGCCCGCGTCGACACGGCCTTCGGCTCCAAAGTGGTTGTGATGATCGCGCTTGTGATGCTGACGGTGGCCACTGCCGGCATCGTCTCGACCGGACCAGGTTTCACGCTGCTTGGCCTCATACAGCTCTCGACCACCGATTCGGGCGGTCTGTTCGGCACAGCGGCGGAGAAGGCCTACATCCTCTACGGGCTTTTGATCGGGCTGGCTTTCGGACCGGTACAGGCGTCGTCGCGCTCGTACATGGCGCGCAGCGTGACCGCTGCCGAATCAGGCCGCTATTTCGGCATCTATGCCCTGTCCGGACGGGCGACCAGTTTCCTGGCGCCGTTCCTGTTGGCAACGATCAGCTGGGCCACCGACTCAGCGCGGCTCGGCATGGCGGTGATCATCCTGTTCCTCGGCATCGGCATTGCGATATTGATCAAGACGCCATATCCGGCGGATCAGCCGGTGGAGTAGTTTTACCCTCCCCCTTGTGGGGGTGAGTGGCCGGTTCGCGTAAGCGAATTCATCGTGCCAGTGGCACGATGAAAGGCTGGCGAACGCCGGGACGCTGCGCAGCAGCGGGGACCCGGCCAGGCGATTGGTCATTCAGCGTTCAGCCCCAAGCCCTTCGCAGGCTCAGGGCGTTCGAAGCTCGAAAAGCCAAGCAATTGGCTTCTCGTTCGCTGCGCGAACCGCTTCTCACCCCCACGAGGGGGAGGTAAAAAGCGCTAATGCCTGAAATGCCTCACACCCGTAAACACCATCGCTATGCCGTGTGCGTCGGCGGCGGCGATGACGTCGTCGTCGCGCATTGAGCCGCCCGGCTGGATGACGGCGGTGGCGCCGGCCTCAATGGCCGATAGAAGTCCATCGGCGAAGGGGAAGAAAGCATCGGAGGCGACCACCGAGCCCTGGGTCAGTGGCTCGGCCAGACCAGCGGCCTCGGCGGCGTCGAGCGCCTTGCGGGCGGCGATGCGCGAGGAATCGACGCGGCTCATCTGGCCGGCGCCGATGCCGACGGTGGCGCCATCTTTGGCGTAGACGATGGCGTTCGACTTGACGTGCTTGGCGATGCGGAAAGCAAATTTGAGATCGGCCATCTCTGCCGGCGTCGGCGCGCGCCTGGTCATCACTTTTAGCTCAAGGTCGTCGACCACCGCATTGTCGCGGCCCTGGACGAGCAGTCCGCCAGCGACGGATTTCACGGTGATGCCGGCGGTGCGCGGATCGGGCAGTCCGCCGGTGACCAGCAGCCGCAGATTCTTCCGGGCGGCGACGATGCGGATTGCTTCTTCGGAGGCGTCCGGCGCGATGATCACTTCGGTGAAGGTCTTGACGATTTCCTCCGCCGCTTCGGCATCGAGGATGCGGTTCATGGCGACGATGCCGCCAAAGGCCGAGACCGGGTCGCAGGCCAGCGCCTTGGCATAGGCCGCCGTCAGCGACGCGCCTTCGGCGACGCCGCACGGGTTGGCGTGCTTGATGATGGCGACGGCTGCGGAGCGCGCCGGATCGAACTCGCCGACCAGTTCGAAGGCGGCGTCGGTGTCGTTGATGTTGTTGTAGGAAAGCTGCTTGCCCTGCAGCTGGCGCACTGTGGCGACACCCGGCCGCTTGTCACCGTTGATGTAGAAGCCGGCGCTCTGGTGCGGGTTCTCGCCGTAGCGCATGACGCTGTCCAGCCTGCCGCCGAAAGCGCGCCAGGTCGGATGCTCGATCTCCAGCGCTTCGGCGAACCAGCCGGAGATCGCCGCGTCATAGGTGGCGGTGCGGGCAAAGGCCTTGGCCGCCAGCTTCTTGCGGAAATCCAGCGAGAGGGAACCGATATTCATCTCCAGTGCATTGAGCACCGAGGCATAGTCGCCGGGGTCGATGACGATGGCGACATAGGCGTGGTTCTTGGCCGAGGCGCGGATCATCGCCGGACCGCCAATGTCGATGTTCTCGACGATCGAGGCATAGTCGGCGCCGGAGCGGCGCACCTCCTCGAACGGATAGAGGTTGGAAACCAGCAGATCGATCGGCTCGATCTTGTGGTCGCGCATCGCTTTGGCGTGCTCGGGATCGTCGCGCACGCCAAGCAGCGCGCCATGCACTGACGGGTGCAGCGTCTTGACGCGGCCATCCATGATTTCGGGAAAGCCGGTGAGCTCGGAGACGTCGCGCACCGCCAGGCCGGCTTCGGCGATCGCCTTGGCCGTGCCGCCGGTCGAGACCAGTTCGACGCCGGCCGCGGCCAATCCCCTGGCGAAGTCGATCAGGCCGGTCTTGTCGAAAACGGAAAGTAGCGCGCGGCGGACGGGAACGAGATCGGGCGCGGGAATGTTCTTGGCGGCGACGGCCATGGGCTGGCGGCCTTTCGAGGCTTGATTTGAAGCGTCCGCGGGCCGTAGCACATGAGATCAGGAAATCAAGCGCCGCACGCCATTCCAAGGTTTCGTATTTGCTGGTCTCGGATATAGGCTTGACCATCCCGGAGGAGCAAAATCATGGCATTTGTGCGTATTGGCCAGTTCAAGGCATTGCCGGACACGACAGAGCAGTTGCGGGCGATCTACGAAACCGAGGCGATCCCCGCCATCCGCGCCGCAGACGGCAACATCAGCGCCGTGCTGCTGCAGCAGCATCAGGCACGCGACACATTCATGGCGATCACCGTGTGGAGCACTGTGGAGGACGCCGAGCGCTATGACCGAAGCGGCCAGGCGGCGGCGATGGTGGACAAGATCCGCTTCGCCTTTGCCGGTCCACCTTCGCTGAGCACCTACGACGCCTTCGGTGTTCCGCAACAGGCCTGAGCTGACCGATTGATTGCCTGCAGAGCAGCGGTCAGTTGTTTTCCGGGTAACCGGCGATGGTCGTGCGCGTCAGCTGCCAGTGAACCTCTGATATCTCCGAGGCCTTGAAGGCAAGCACGATCTGGCGGCTGCGGCGTGGGCCGCCAAGACCGGCGAAGTAGATCGACTCATCGACCTCCGGCACCACTTCGGCGCAGGTGAACACCCAGGTGTCGGCGCCGTCGGCGGCCAGCACCAGCCGGTCATGCTCGTCCTGCAGCACGTTGATGTCGGGATGGATGTGGAAGCGCAGGGTGACGAAATCGCGGCCGTTGTTGCGGATCGCAGCATTGCCGGGCCGCTGGATGCGGTCCCTACCGGCAAGCACATTGCCGTCCGACGACAGTTTCAGTTCGCGTTCATGCAGGAAGCCGAAGCGTGCCACATAGCCGTCGTGGCGGGCGATGAAGCCCTGCATACCCTTCTGGTCGATGCGTTTGCACGGCACATGCTGCGGGCCGCCGATCAAGGGTGTGCCGAGCAGGTCATTGACGCGCAGCGAATGGCTGAAGCGCCCCGACGAGGTGTCGTTGATGGTGGCGGTCGAATGCGCCGCGGTGGCACGCGCCAGCGGCCGGAATTCAGCGGCGCCATAAGTGTCGATGCCGGCATTCACGACATAGTGCTGGCGGCCCGAGGATAGTTCGAAGGCGAGGCAGCCGGCATGCGCTGCGTTCGACACGTCGACCGGCGGCGGCAGGCCGGTATCGGCGATCACCGTCACGCCGCCCATGGACAGCCGCTCATAACCCGAATGCGGCGCGTGCAGCAGTGGCGCGCCGGCGGTGTCGTCGTGACGCAGAATGGTGGCGATACGGTCATGGATGGTGGCGCCCATGCCGTTGAAGCGGGCGAGGCTGCCATCCTGATGGCGAAAGAAGCGCAGTGCCGGCAGCATGCGGTCGATGGCGCCCATCAGCGCGGCCGGCGGTGTCTCCGCCTGGTTGGCATAGGTCTGGCGCAGCGGCAGAAGGTCGGCGAGCAGTTCGAGAACCGTCATCGGATTGCGTGAGATATGGCCGCCATCGGCAAGGATCTGGCGGTCTAGCTCCTCGGCGAGATTGCGGGTGGCGCCGCGCAGCGCCGATGCCGGCGCCGGCAGCGACAGAGCGGCAAAGGCCAGTGCAATGCGGGCGCGCAGCCTGTCCTTGCCGTCCGGCATTTCGCGCGCCATCGACCTGAGATAGCGGATCTGGACGGCAAGCGATTTCAGGAAGGAGCGGTAGAACGGGAACTCGGCGCCCTGCAGCACAACCGAGGAATGCTGCAACCAGGCAATGACGCGCTTGGCCGTGGTGCCTGGCTCCCAGGCGACGCCGGAAATATTGCTGCCATGGATGGCGATCCAGTCGGAAACCAGCGCCCGAGCGTTGGCAGCGGCGAGCTCGGTGCCGGCGGCACGCATGTGGCGCAGCCAGCGAAAGCCGTGCAGCGTCTTCAGCCAGCCGCGATTGGAGACCCCGATCTGGAACGGCGACTTGCCGCCGGTCTCCACCAGATGTCCCGACAGCGGATAGCGGCCATAATAAATCTCGAGCGCAATTTGCGGGTCGGCGAGGCGCAGATCCGGCGGCGCGATGAGGACGCGCTCCGGCGTGCGGCCGGAATAACGCCAGCGATAGACAGGCCCGGCACGCAGGCGCCGGCGCGCCTTGCGCCAGAACTCCTTCGCGACAAGCGTCCAAAGACGCGTCGTGCTGCCGGCAGCGAGTGCCAAAACCCCTCCTGATCGTCACATACCCCGACACAAGTTTATATGATTCAAGAACTTATGCGAAGGCGAATTCCACTGGCGTGAAGGAGTTCACGCTGTTGCCGTCGGACCAGCCCTAAAAAAGTCAGCACATTTCGGAGGTCAAGTCCCTGATCGCGCTCACGTCCGCCTGTGGCGGCTACGGAACGCGCTGGGCGAACACTTCTCGCGATCGCGAAAGAGCCGGGAAAAATAAAACGCATCGTGGATACCGACCGCAGCCGCGACAGATTCCACCCGGGAATCGGAAGCGACCAGCAATTGCTTGGCCAGGTCGAGCCGTATGCGCAGCTGAAATGCCTTGGGCGACATGCCGGTGGCCAGCGCAAACTTGCGGCGCAGCGTCGCCGGCGAGATGCCGAATTTCGCGGCGAACGCGTTGAGGTCGAGCGGACCCTGCGCGCAACTGCGCAGTTCGTCCACGACATGCTGAAAATCGGGGGCGCGCCGAAAATCGGGATCTCGTTTGCGGTTGTTCCATTGGGTCGCCTGCCGGGCGGCCTGCACAACGATTGCGTGCATGGTGGCAGCGGCCTCCGCCTGGCTGAGCACGGTATCCAGCGACAGTTCGGCGTGCAGCCTGTCGAACAGGCGCTGCATGTCGCCAAGGTCGTGCAAGGCAATGACGGGTTCTTCTTCGGCGATGAGCCGCAGCCGCGTGAAATCGCGCGTCATGGCGCCCTCGAAGAGCGCCCAGCGTTCGGTCCATCCCGACGCGTCCGGTCCATAGGAATGTATCTTGCCGGGAAATAGCCAGAACAAGGCCGGCGCCGCGATCGCCTGCGTGCCGCCAGCCCTGGTTTCAAGCCAGCCTTGCCCCTGCTCGACGAGCACGACGGCGAAATCCGGCAGCCTGCGATTTGCCTGGGTGACACGATGCCGGCCAACGCCCGTTGCCGACAGGCCACCGGCAGCGGCCGGCGGCGATCTGTACAGCGCGAAGTCCCGTTCTGGCATGAGCGAAAAGTCCAGCTTTACTTTCTGTCCATGGGCAGAGTGTTAAGTTCTATGGCACCATTTCGTCGAAACGACACGCCATAGGTGATCGAGATGTCAAGCCTTGTCGCCGGGGCACAACGCGAAGCCGCTGTTCTTCCTGTCGATCTGATCGCCAACGGCAAGTTGTTGTCGACAGCGAAAAACCGCTTGGGATATCTCACCCCGACCGACCCCTCGGTCGGGGTCGAGACGATCCGCAAGCTGTTTGCGGCGCAGGGTTATGTCTGGCTGAAGGGTCTGCTGCCGCGCCGCGACGTGGTCGATTTTCGCGGCTTTGTGTTTTCACATATGGCGGATACCGGGCTGCTCAAACCCGGGCTCGATCCGTCGCACGGCATAGCGGCAGCCGGCACCTTTGACCGCCAGCTCACCGACCGCCGGCTCATGTCGCTGGTTCGCTCGGCCGCCTATGAAGGCTTCTGCGCACAGCCGCCTCTGTCCCGCTTCATGGACAAATTCTTGGGTGGGCTGTCCTACCTGCACAAACGGAAGATCATGCGCTTCACCCAGCCTGGAACGTCCGTCGCGACGCCGGCGCATTACGATCTTGTCTATCTGCGCGGTGGCACCAGCCGGATCGTCACGGCCTGGATTCCGCTGGGCGACATTTCAGTCGATATGGGCGGCCTGGTTTACCTCGAGGGGTCGCATGCGATCGGCGCTGACATGGAAGCCCGGTTCAACAGGGACAATGCCGGCATGGACGCCCAGGAGCGCATCAGCGCCTACAACCGCAACATGGCCGAGGGCGGCTGGGTGTCGAAAGATCTGCCCGAAATGGCGGAGCGGTTCGATGCGCGCTGGCTGATCGCGGATTTCGAGGCCGGCGATGTCGTTCTTCACTCGCCCTACATGATCCATGCCTCGACGACCAACCAGAGCCTGGACGGGCGCATCCGGCTTTCCACCGATATCCGCTTTCAAAACGTCGATGACGAAATCGATGCGCGGTGGGGGAACCACTGGTCCCTGGACGACATGCTTTAGGATGTATCGATATTCAGGTGAGGCCGGCCTGCGAGTGCCGGTTTCCTCCGCTTCAGTGCTCACGTACTTCAAGTACGCTCCGCTCAGGTTCTCGAAAACCGCCGCTCTCGGCGCGGCCTGACCTGAATCTCGACACATCCTAGGCGACGCGTTGCACCTTAGGCTACCCGTCGCATGCGGGCGGCGAAGAAGCCGTCGAGACCGGAAACTCCAGGCGAACCAAGGTCGAGATCGGCGGGCGTGGTGCGCAGCGTGCCCTCTGGCGTCAGGAAGGTATCCATGCCGGCGATCTCACCCGGTTTTAGCGGATCGTCGACGATCCCGGCCGTCTGGGCGAGGAAGCTGCGATAGAGGTCTTCCCCCTCATGCGGGTCGAGCGAGCAATTGGAAAAGACGATGCGTCCGCCCGGTTTGACCAAGGTGACGGCGCGCGCCAGCAATTTTCGCTGCAGGTCGGCGAGTTTCTCGACATCGGCCGCCGTCTTGGTCCAGGGCACGTCGGGGTGTCGCCGCACCGTACCGGTGGAGGAGCAGGGGGCGTCGAGCAGGACTGCGTCGAACAGTTCCTCCGGCTCGTATTTGGTGAGGTCGGCCTGGATGATCTCAGCCGACAGGCCGAGGCGTTCGAGGTTTTGCGTAAGCCGCACCAGCCGGTTCTTCGAGGTGTCGACGGCCGTGACCTTGGCTCCGGCAAGAATCAGCTGCGCGGTCTTGCCGCCGGGCGCGGCGCAGAGATCGGCAATTCGGAGTCCCTGCACATCGCCGAACAGCCTGGCCGGAAAGCTGGCTGCCGCATCCTGAACCCACCAGGCGCCGTCCGCGAAGCCGGGCAGTTCGGTGACCGACGCGCTGAGCTTTTCCACCCGCACGGTGCCGGTCGGCAGCACGATGCCGCCGAGCTTCTCCGCCCAGAGAGCCGCATCGGATTTGACCGAGAAGTCAACCGGCGCCTCGACGCGGTGAGCAGCGAGAATTTGCCTGGTCTTGTCGACGCCATAGGCTGATATCAGCCGGTCGGAAAACCACTTTGGTGCTTCGTCGGTGGCGGCCAGCGCGGCCGTCAGCTCGGCTTCCTTCGCTCGCGCCAGCGTGCGCAGCACACCGTTGACGAGGCCGGAGAAACGCTGCGTGCGTGGGTCGGACTTGGCGTGGGTCACGGCAAGGTCGACGGCGGCGCTGTCGGGAATGTCGAGGAACAGGATCTGCGCCGCCGCCACATGCAGTATGTGCGACAGTGCCGTGGCGTTGGGCGGCAGCGACTTTTCCAGACGCCGCGCCAGCAGCCCTGAAATGGTCATGCGGTAGCGCAGCGCGGTGACCAATATGGCGCGCACCAGGCCACGGTCGCGCAGGTCGAGCGCCTTGTATTGCGGGTGGCCGTTCTCGTGGTCGGTCAGTCCGTCCAGCGGCGTCCGGGCGTCGATGACGGCGGCGAGCAGCCGGGCGGCCGCCTTACGGGCGGCGAGGCCGGCCACCGGTCCATCGGCGTCGCCTGTTTCACGATCGGCTGAAATTGCGGGCCGGGGCCTGGCCCCGCTCACGACCACGGACCCTTGGGTCCGGTCGGATTGCGGCCCCACGGGTTGGATTTCGGCTGCGCGGGCTCAGCCGGCGGCTCCGGCTCGGCTGGCTTGCCCCACGGTCCCGCCGATTGCTGCTCGTCCGCCTGGCGGGGCGTCGGTGCCTGGCGTGGCGCTGCCTGCGGCGCGCCGGCCATTTCGCGCGCCATCGCCTGCAGGGCAGCGATGCGGTTGTCGGTGTTCGGGTGGGTGGAAAACAGACTGTCCATGCGCTCGCCGGAAAGGGGATTGATGATGAAGAGGTGGGCGGTCGCCGGATTGCGTTCCGCGTCCGGGTTACGGATGCGTTCGGCGCCGCGGGCGATTTTGTCAAGGGCAGAAGCCAGCCATAGCGGGTTTCCGACGATCTCGGCGCCGCGCCGGTCGGCCTCGTATTCGCGGGTGCGGCTGACCGCCATCTGCACGATCATGGCGGCGAACGGCGCCACGATCATCGCCACCAGCACGCCGACAAAGCCGAACGGGTTGTTGTTGTCGCGGTTGCCGCCGAAGAAGAAGGCGAAATTGCCGAGCATCGAAATGGCGCCGGCAAGCGTGGCGACGATGGTCATAGTCAATGTGTCGCGGTGCGCCACATGCGCCAGTTCGTGCGCCATGACCGCGGCAACCTCTTCATGAGTCAGTGCCTGCAACAGGCCGGTAGAGGCGGCGACCGCGGCATTTTGCGGGTTGCGGCCGGTGGCGAAGGCGTTGGGCTGGGGGTTGTCGATCAGATAGGTTTTGGGCATCGGCAAGCCGGCCCGATCGGCGAGGTCGCGCACGATGGCGTAATATTCAGGCGCGTTTTTCTCGTCGACCTCGACGGCGCGGTTCATCGACAGCACCATCTTGTCGGCGTTCCAATAGCTGAACAGATTCATGCCGGCGGCGAACAGCAGCGCGATCATCATGCCGCCGGTGCCGCCGATCAGAAAGCCGACGCCCATGAACAGCGCCGTCATCGCGGCGAGAAGCATGGCGGTGCGCAAGGTGTTCATCGTCTGCTCCGTGTGGGTCGGTGGTAAAAAGGGGTCGATCCGCGTCGGTTCATCGCTATATGATGGGAAACGCCTGCGCTCGTTTCAATCCGCCGGACATATCGCATGATCGACGAAACCAGCAAAACCGACGCCGTTCCCGTTGACGACACGCCGCAAAAGCCAGTGTCGCCGGCGGCCAGCCGCGCGCTGGCCGAAGCCAGGGCGCGCCGCGAAGCCTATCGCGAGAAGGAGGCCGCGCTGCCGAAGGAAATCGGCGGCCGCGGTGGCAAGGAGCCCGGCCGCTATGGCGATTGGGAGGTGAAAGGCCTGACCAGCGACTTCTGAGGATATGCCGGGGTTCAGGTGATGCCGGCCTGCGAACAACCGATTCCTGCGCTTCCGGTACTCACGGACCCAAAAGTCCGCTCCGTTCCGGTTCTCGGCATCGATTGTTCTCGACTCGGCCTGACCTGAATCGCGACATATCCTAAGCGGCGTTGCGTTGTGGCTCGAGCGCGATCCAGCCGTTTTCGTCGATGGTGGTATCGACCCCCTCGTAACCGTCTATCGCGGCATGCTGCGTCGGCAGTGGGTGCTGGTGGGTGGCGCTGATCACCATCACCGACGCGCCCGCGGCCTCCGCTGCCGCGATACCCGCCGGAGCGTCCTCGAAGACCAGGCAGTCGCCAATATCGACGCCGAGCTGTTTCGCCGCCAGCAGGAAACAGTCGGGCGCCGGCTTGCCGTGGGAAACGTCCTCGCCTGCGACCATCAAAGCGGGCACCGGGATGCCGGCCGCCTCCATGCGCAGCAGCGCTAAGGAGCGCGGCGCCGAGGTGACGATCGCCCAGCGTTCGGGCGGCAGCGACGCCAGGAACGCCGCCGCGCCGGCGATCGGAAGAATGCCATCCAGATCGGCCGCCTCAGCCTGCAACAGCACATACGCCTCGTGGGCGGCGTCGACGCCCGGAAGCGCCAGCCGGCCGATTGTCTCGATCGCCCGCACGCCATGGATCGTCGGCAGGAAGGCGGCAACGTCGAGACCTTGCCGGTGCGCCCACTCGGCCCAGACCCTTTCCGCCGCGGCAATCGAATTGATCACCGTGCCGTCCATATCGAACAGGAAGGCCGCGAATTTTCTGCCTGCAAACATCTGAAATCCTGGGAACGTTTCGGGAGGGGAGAAGAGACGCCAATCGTAACGGCGCGGCGGCCGGATGGAAAGGCACGCGGGGCGTCTTTTCGACCAGCCCAAGGGAACCATGGCCCGCCCTTTTGCGTTTGAGCAAAACTGTTTTCCACGATGACCAAAAGGGGGACTGCGATGCTGATCCGGCTCGGCTATGAAATCGCCATCGACTGTATTGCCGCCACGCCGGTCGTTTCGCTGCTCGAGATCCACAAGGACAGGCAGGCCGACATCAAGCGGCAGACGCGGGTGCTGACCTCGCCATCGGTGCCGACCAAGGTTTATCACGACCTTCATGGCAACGCCTGCCGTCGGTTCACCGCGCCTGCCGGCAATTTTCGCATCCTCTACGATGCCGTCGTCGAGGACAGCGGCGAGACTGACGCGGTCAACACGCTGGCCAAAGAAGTGCCGGTGGCGGAGTTGCCCGACGAGGTGCTGTTCTATCTCCTCGGCAGCCGCTACTGCGAGACCGATCATCTCGGCGATCTCGCCTGGCAGCTCTTCGGCCAGCTTCCGCCCGGCTGGGCGCGGGTGCAGGCGATCGTCGATTATGTCCATAGCCGGCTGTCCTTCGGCTACGGTTATGCGCGCTCGACCCGCACGGCGGCGCAGGCGCATGAGGAGCGCGTCGGCGTCTGCCGCGATTTTGCGCATCTGGCGATCACGCTCTGCCGCTGCATGAACATCCCGGCCCGCTACGTGAACGGCTATCTCGGTGATATCGGCGTGCCGCTCGACCCGGCTCCGATGGATTTCTCGGCCTGGATGGAAGTGTTCCTCGATGGCAAATGGTACACGTTCGACCCCCGCCACAACAGGCCGAGGATCGGCCGCGTCATCATCGCGCGCGGTCGCGACGCCACCGACGTGCCGCTGCTACACAGTTTCGGCCAGCACCAGCTGTCGCTGTTCAAGGTGTGGACCTACGAGCAGGAGGGAAATCTGTTCAACCCGCCCTATCACGGCATCGATAAGACGGTCAGCGCGCAGATGCTGGCCTAAAGGGCTTTGTTTTTATGCATGTCGTTGTCCCAAAACCGCTGCACATTTTTGGGCGACATGCACTAAACGGAAAAGGCCGCCGCTTCTTGCGAAGCCGGCGGCCTTCCGTGTTTCCGTCCGTGGCGCGGCCCATGGCGGTGACCGAAGTCACCCGCCGCGCATTTCGCGCCTTAACGGGAAGACTGCTTCCCGAAAGTGCAATCCGCTGAGGCCACGTTCTGGAAAACGAAATCACTCGACATCGGATCACCTCCTTTCGATTTGTTGAACACATCCTCATGATGGGGTGCGCCGCAGCAAAAGACAAGGCGCCCCGCTGAAAAACCGCATGGGCCGGGTTTCTCGTGCGAGCGGGTTGCGGCCGGCCGGTCGGACGGGCAAAATCATTGCCGGCCACCCAGCATTTGGGAGGAGGACGGCATGGAAGCAGCCGAGAGGGCAGCCCGGATCGTTCGGACGGTTATCGAAGCGCTGAAGCCGGGCTTTGCGGTCAGGCTGTGGACCGGTGAACGGATCGGTCCCGCCACCGGCCCGGTGCTTGTCATCAACGACCAGGACATCGTCTGGCAGATGGTGCGTCGGCCCTCGTTCTCGACGCTGATCGAGATGTGGATCTCCAAGACTGTCGACATAGAGGACGGATCGCTGTTCGACTTCTACGCCCTGCCTTCGCAAGGCAAGCTTCGCACGAAGCTCAAGACGTTGCCGAAGCTGACGATCCTGCGCGACCTGCCAGCCGTGATGTTTTCGCGAAAACAGATGACTGCGCGGACCGATCTTTCCGGGCGCAATCCCTTCGTCAGCGGTTCGAGCCAGGAGGCGATCCAGCACCACTACGACATTTCAAACGCCTTCTACCGGCTCTTCCTCGACGACCGTATGGTCTACAGCTGCGGCTACTTCAAGGATTTCGCCAACAGCATCGATCAGGCGCAGATCGACAAGCTCGACTATATTTGCCGCAAGCTGCGGCTGAAGCCCGGCGAAAGGTTGCTCGACATCGGCTGCGGTTGGGGGGCGATGCTCATCTACGCCGTGAAAAATTATGGCGTCGTTGGCCACGGCGTTTCGCTGTCGGAGGCGCAGACCGAACTCGCCCGCGAGCGTATTCGTGCCGAAGGGCTGGAGGATCGCATCACCATCGAAATCAAGTCCTATGCGGAACTTTCCGGCACCTTCGAAAAGATATCGTCGATCGGCATGTTCGAGCACCTCGGGCTTGCCAATCATGCCACCTATTTCTCGACCATCCATCGTCTGCTCAAGCCTGGCGGCATCTATCTGCATCATGCCATCACCCGGCGC
>NZ_JBFUGR010000020.1:0-52041 GCF_056402815.1 Mesorhizobium sp. P3_B5
AAAATGGCCGACGACGAGATCATCCTTTCCGAGCTTTCCGACGACGAGTTGGTGCAGCAGATGCACGACGACCTCTATGACGGGTTGAAGGAAGAGATCGAGGAAGGCACCAACATCCTGCTCGAGCGCGGCTGGGTGCCTTACAAGGTGCTGACCGAGGCGCTGGTCGAAGGCATGCGCATCGTCGGCGAGGATTTTCGCGACGGCATCCTGTTTGTTCCCGAAGTGCTGCTGTCGGCCAACGCGATGAAGGCCGGCATGTTCATCCTGCGCCCGCTGCTCGCCGCCACCGGCGCGCCCAAGCAGGGCAAGATGGTGATCGGCACCGTCAAGGGCGACATCCACGACATCGGCAAGAACCTCGTCGGCATGATGATGGAGGGCGCCGGCTTCGACGTCATCGATCTTGGCATCAACAATGCGGTCGAGAAATACATGGCAGCGATTGAAGAGCATCAGCCCGACATCATCGGCATGTCGGCGCTGCTGACCACGACTATGCCCTACATGAAGGTCGTCATCGACACGATGAAGGAAAAGGGCATTCGCGACGACTATGTCGTGCTGGTTGGCGGCGCGCCGCTCAACGAGGAATTCGGCAAGGCCGTCGGCGCCGATGCCTATTGCCGCGACGCGGCGGTGGCGGTCGAGACTGCCAAGGACTTCATGAAGCGCAAGCACAACGTCCGCGCTTCATAGCCCCAAGGCAATCTTCCGTCCTTCATGGAAGGCATAGGGCGCCTGGCGCGGCGCGACGCCGTCGCCGACCTCCATGAAAGGCTGGGATGTATTTTCCAACTCTTTCGCCAGCCAATTCGCTGCCACATTGGTGGTTGCGAGAACAAGGCAATCGCCCGGCACAAAGGTCTCGTCACGGGTGTTGTGGTCGACGACGGTCGCGCCGTCCCCGTGCCACTCCAGCACGCTGACATCCACCAGCCATTTGACGCCAAGCTGACGCAATGTCCGCCGCAGCGGGAAATCGGCAGCCGTGCGCTGCAGTTCCTTGCCGACCAGCGGGTCGGGCGTGAGAATGGTGACTTGGTGGCCATCCTCGGCAAGTTTCCAGGCTGTGCCGCCGCCGCGCCAACCGCCGCCCTCGTCGAGCAAAAGCACATGCTTACCCGGCCGCGCAACGCGGGCCATAACGGATTCGATCGAGAAGACATTGCCCCTTTCGATGCCGGGCAGGCTCGGCATTGCCGGCAGAGCCTTCTGAAACCCGGTTTCAGGAGACACGGACCCCGTGGCAAGGATGACGGTATCAGCTTGGAATGAGGCGATTTCCGAAGCTTCGACATAGGTGTTCAGTCGTACGTCGACGTTCAGTTTGCCGAGCTGGCGCTCATACCACCCAAGGAGGTCGAGGATTTGGCCGCGTCGCGGTTGCAGTCCGGCAAGCAGAAAGTTCCCGCCCAATCTGCTGGAGGCTTCGGCCAGCACCACGTCGTGGCCCCGCTCGGCGGCAACCCGAGCCGTCTCGAGGCCGGCGGGGCCGCCGCCGATGACAAGCACCCGTTTCTTGATGGCGGCTGCCGTGAACCGGTCACCACCCCATTCAAACTCGCGCCCTGCCGAGGGATTGATAAGGCAGCTGATCCAGTAGTCGCGTGAACGACGGCCCCAGCACATCTGGTTGCACGATATGCATCCGCGCACATCTTCCGGCCGGTCTGCCGCGGCCTTGCGGGCCAGATGCGGATCTGCGATCTGGCCCCGGACTATCGAGACCAGGTCTGCAGCCTTCTCGCCGAGTACGGTTTCGGCGTTTTCAGGCGTCCTGATATGGCTCTCAGCTACCACGAGGGCCGTCTTGACCTCGCCCTTGAGGGTCGCCGCAAGATCGACGCCAAGCTTCTCCGGATAGAGAAAGGTCGGCATTATCTTGTAGAAATCGAGGTAGCTGCCGGTTCCGCAGGTCACGTAGTCGATCAGCCCCTGCTCATCATGCAGCCGAATGATCTCCGCCAGTTCCTGGCGACTGAGCGCGACAGTGTAATCCGGCTCATCGCTGACCGAGAGCCCAACGATAAAATCTCGGCCGCAAGTTTCGCGGATGCGGGTCAGAATCTCGCGAGAGATCCGCGTGCGGTTTTCGAGCGAGCCTCCCCACTGGTCTTCGCGTTGGTTTGTCCAGGGCGTCCAGAATTGATCGATCAGTCCGACATAGGCAGCCCAGATTTCGACACCGTCGAAACCGGCTTCCCGGCAGCGGCGCGCGGCCTGAACAAAGCCGTCGATGGTCACCCAGATCTCATCCTGGGACATGGCGTGGGAACCGTCGCTGTCATGGTAGCTTGGAAGCCCCGAGGGCGACCAATGCGCATGAAATGAGTTGTCCGAATCGCCGTGCGCACCGACGTGGTAGAGCTGCTGGATGGCGATCGCCCCGTGGTCCTTGATCGCCCGCGTGACCTGCTGGAAATGAGGAATGACGCTATCATCGCCAGGCCGGAAATTGCCGCGTGTCAGCACGGCGGCCTGATGGACGGGCATGGGTTCGACAACAATCATGCCGGCCCCGCCGATTGCTCGTTCGGCATAGTAGGCAACGTGCCGTTCGGTCGGCACGCCATTTTCGGCCATGTTGGCGGTATGAGCCCCGAACACGATCCGGTTTCGCAGGGTGCGGCTGCCCAGCTTTACCGGCGAGAACAGATGCGGAAAGAGTTTTGACATTTATCTCACCAGCGGTCGGAGGGAGGCGCGGCTTATGCGGCAGTCAGGTGGCTTGTCCCATAGTCACGGATTTCCGAAGCGCTGCGGCAAGGCCGTCCGCCACGGCCGAGTCAAACCCGGCTGCGCGCATGGCTTCGATTGCTGCCGCAGTGGTGCCGCGGTAGTCGAGGAAAGCCTGGACGATGTCTTTGGGATTGTCTGCGCGGGCCTCGAGGAGTTTTCCGGTTCCAACAAGCACCGCGCTGACGCCCCGCCGGGCAATATCCGGGTTCATTCCTCGGCTGACCGCATCGTCGATCATCGCCGCCGCCAAAAGCACCGGAAACGCCGGGCCGGAGCCGGTGAGGCCGGTCATGTAGTCGATGTCTGCTTCGGTTTTGACTTCATCTGAAGCACCACAGGCTTCCAGAATCCGGCGAACGACGTTGCGATCATCCGCCGTGACGCCCCGAGAACCGATCCAGGGCGTGTAGGAGTTGCGCACCTCTGCCGCCGCGTTCGGAAGCGTGCGGACGACGCGGTCGGTCTTGAGACGTTTAGCCAATTGATCGAGAGGGATCCCGGCCATGACCGACATCACGAGCTTGCCGGACGCAGCAATTTCGATGGCAGGCCAATCCTGGGGCCGGACCGAGACGATGATGACGTCAGATCGATCCACCAGTTCCTGGTTGTCCCGGGTCCAAATAGCGTCTGGCAGAAAGCCCGGTTGCCCGCTTCTGTAAGAGAGTGTGAGGTGCTCAGGGGACACTATTTGTGCATCGACAATGGCCTCGGCGAAGGCGCGTCCAAGCCAGCCACCTCCACCAATTATCCCGATGCTCATGGGTTTGCTCATTGTCGCAACTCTTCCTCAGTCCGCCAAATAGTCATGTCTGGCGAAGAACCGATCCAGTTCGCGCTGCTGCGGGGCCTCGCCTGTAAAAATCTCCACGTAGCCGGGAATGCGCTTCATGCGGGCCGTGAGATCTTCCCTGGTCTGCATTGAGATGTAGCCGATCTGCACGAGGTAGACGGTGCGCGCTCGAACATCGGCCAAGCTTTCCTTGTAGCCGAAGCGGACGAACATCTGGCTCATGGCGTCGAGACGCGTCTGGTCGGCTTTCTGGACCTCCGCCAGAATGTCAGGGGATTGAATCGCCCAGCTTCTGACTGCGAACTCGAACTGGGCATCGAACAAGGACTTGTCGAGCCAGCAGTCGAAAACGTTCAGCATCGCCTCGGCTACCGTCTCGGCATAGGCCTCGGCCTGCTTGACGAGGTTGCCGGTGTTCTTGTCCCGCCAACGCGTCACGAGGCCAGCCAACAGTTCCTCTCTGTCTTTGAAGAACCAATAGAAGCTGGTGCGCGACAGGCCCAGCTTCTTGGCCAATGGCGAAATTCTCACCGTGTCGACGCCGGATTCCAGAAGCAGGTCGTAGGCTGCCTCAAGCCATCCCTCCGGCGATCCACGCCATCCGCTATCGTTCGAAATCTGCTCCATGAGCGGCCAGCCTAACAAAAGGTCAAACTGAAAACCAGCAAAATGTACACCTGTGTCGACTCTGTCGACCCTGCCGAAGCTAAACTTGACATATGTGTACATTTCCGGTTAGCGTTCGCGCTTGTCCTCCCAGCCCGGAGCCGGTCAGATGTCGAGCGATCCTCTTCTGCAACCTTACAAACTCAAGCATTTGACGCTGCGCAATCGCATCATCGTGACCTCCCACGAGCCGGCTTATCCGGAGGACGGGATGCCGAAGGGGCGCTATCTCGCTTACACGGTGGAGCGGGCGAAAGGCGGTGTGGCGATGACGATGACGGCCGGGTCCGCGGCCGTCTCGAAGGACAGTCCCCCGGTCTTCAACAACCTGCTCGCCTACAAGGACGAGATCGTGCCGTGGATCAGGCAGATGACCGATGCGGTGCACGAAGAGGGCGCCGCCATCATGATCCAGCTAACCCATCTTGGACGGCGTACACGCTGGGACAAGGGCGACTGGCTTCCCGTCGTGGCGCCGTCCCATCATCGCGAAGCCTCACACCGCGCATTTCCCAAGAAAATTGAAGACTGGGATATCGAGCGCATCATCAAGGACTTCGCGGACGCCGCCGAGCGGATGAAGGCGGGCGGGATGGATGGTGTCGAGCTTGAGGCTTACGGCCACCTGCTCGAACAGTTCACGTCGCCTCTCACGAATGACCTTGACGGCCCTTATGGTGGTTCCCTCGATAATCGCATGCGCTTCTGCATGGACGTCTTGAAGGCGATCCGGTCACGGGTCGGCGAGGACTTCATCCTGGGCGTGCGCTATACGGCGGACGAATGTCTCCCCGGCGGCACTGGCAAGTCGGAGGGCATTGAGATCTCCAAACGCCTCAAGGAAAGCGGCCTTATCGATTACCTCAACGTGATCCGCGGCCACATCGACACCGATGCGGGCCTGACGGACGTCATTCCGATCCAGGGAATGGCGAATGCGCCGCACCTTGATTTTGCCGGCGAGATTCGTGCCGCGACCAACTTCCCAACCTTCCATGCAGCGAAAATACCGGATGTGGCGACTGCGCGCCACGCGATTGCATCGGGCAAGGTCGACATGATCGGCATGACGCGCGCTCACATGACCGACCCCCATATCGTGCGCAAGATCATCGAAAAACGCGAAGACGAAATCAGGCCTTGCGTGGGCGCCAACTATTGCCTTGACCGCATCTATCAGGGCGGGGCGGCATACTGCATTCACAACGCCGCGACCGGTCGCGAACTGACCATGCCGCACATCGTCCCCAAGGCCGAGACCCGCAAGAAAATTGTCATCGTCGGCGCAGGTCCGGCCGGCCTCGAGGCCGGCCGCGTGGCGGGCGAGCGAGGACACGAGGTCGTGGTCTTCGAGGCTGCCAGCAACCCTGGCGGACAGATCCGCCTGACAGCGCTGAGCCCGCGCCGCAAGGAGATGATGAGCATCATCGACTGGCGCATTGCCCAGTGCGAAAAATACGGAGTGACCATCAAGTTCAACGCCTGGGCGGAAGCCGAAACCATCGAGGCGGAAAATCCGGATGTCGTCATCGTTGCGACGGGCGGGGTGGCGCACACCGACGTCCTTTCCAAGGGCAACGAGTTGGTGGTGTCTTCATGGGACATCATCTCCGGAGACGTAAAGCCGGGTAGCAATGTCCTGATCTTCGACGACGCCGGCGACCATGCGGCACTCCAGGCCGCGGAATTCATCGCGGGTGGGGGAGCGAAGGTCGAGATCATGACGCCGGACCGGTCCTTCTCCCCCGAGGTCATGGCTATGAACCTGGTGCCTTACATGCGGGCCCTGCAAAAGCTCGATGTGACCTTCACGGTCACCTATCGGCTCGAGTCTGTTGAAAAGAACGGCAATCAGCTCATTGCAAACGTCGGCAGCGACTACGGCGGAATATCCAAGCAGCGCGTCGTGGACCAGGTTGTCGTCAATCACGGCACCATCCCGCTCGATGACATCTATTTCGAACTGAAACCGAAATCGACCAATCACGGCGAGATTTCGCAAGATGAGCTCATCGCCGGACAACCGCAGTCGGTGGTGCGGAATCCGCAGGGCCAGTTCCAACTCTTTCGCATCGGAGACGCCGTTTCAGCTCGCAACACCCACGCCGCGATCTACGACGCACTGCGACTGGCGAAAGATATCTAACGTCCAGCAACGGACGATAGCGTCCGCTCACACAAGGGCTGCGAGATGAACAGAGGTGAGGCCCTGCAATATTTTGTAGACACCGCGTTCGTGGCCTTCGACCAGTTCGCACACGACCTGCGATCGCGCAGATCGATCATCCAACTCTTCGCCCAATCGGAGGTTCCCGGGCTGGAAAGGACTACGGCCGGGAGCCGTTTGCCGGTCTGCTCTTATCTTGGCTCGGCGTTGGCAGAAGAAGCGATCCCGTCCACACTCGGCAACTTGATCGAACGCTTCAAGGCGATCGAGCCGCTGCTCGAATGGCGGCCGAAATCAAATCCCGCCCAGTCTGCCAGCAGCAATTTCAGCGACGGTCACGCCAACGCCATGATCCTTGGCCCGGGTGGCATCGAGGACAGAAACGATCTGTGGCTCGGCGTCACTTTGATGGCTCCTCATGTCCGGTATCCCGACCACGATCATCCGCCGAAAGAAACCTACCTCGTGCTCTCGCATGGCGAGTTCAAACAGGATGACAAGGATTGGTTTTCGCCCGGCATCGGTGGATCATTCTACAATCCGCCAGGCATCAAGCACGCGATGAGATCGCTGGAGTCGCCGCTTTTCGCTTTCTGGGCGCTGCTGGTGGAACAGACCCATCATTGAACGACTTTCCAGCAGCTCTATGGAACTGTTCATCGACGCCTTAGCGCCATCCATCTTCGATTGATCGCGGAGCGCCGCGCATCGAAGATGCACCGGACCGAGGATCGATCGAATGCTTCTATGCGGCGACTGTCACACGACCGATCGGGCGAGAGCAGCAGGCAAGGACATAGCCATCGGCGATGTCCTCATCCGTGATGCCGCCATTGTGCACCATGTGCACCTGCCCTTCGGTCTTGAGGACCTTGCAGGTTCCGCAGATTCCCATCGAGCATCCTGAAGGGATCACCAGACCCGCAGCGCGCGCTGCTGCAAGAAGGGTATCAGTCTCGGAGCACTTCGCTGTGACACCAGACGAGGCGAAGATGATCTCAGCCTGCTTCTCTTCGTTCGGCACCACGTCGTCTGGAACGTCCTCCGCCCGCTCAGGCTCTGCCGCGAAGCTTTCCTGATGGTAGCGACTCATGTCGTAGCCGAGACCGGCGAGCGCCTCGCGCACGGCCCGCATGAAGGGCTCAGGCCCGCAGCAGAACACCTCGCGATCGAGATAATCCTGCGCCATCAGGCCCAGCATGATCTGGTTGAACATCCCCCGATAGCCGGTCCAGGACCGGAAGGGATCGGCCTCTTCAACGACCCATTTCAGATCGATGCCAATGATGCGCGATGCCATGAGTTCCATCCTGTCGCGCAGGATGATGTCTGACGGGCGGCGCGCGCAGTTGATGAAAACGATGTCGGGCTCTCGGCCAGAATCATAAAGCCAGGTGGTCATCGCGACCATCGGCGTGATGCCGGAACCGGCCGAGATGAAGAGGTATTTCCCGGCCGGGTGATGGACGATCGAGAACTTCCCTGCAGGCCCAAAGGCCCTGATGCGCATGCCTTTGCGCAAATTGTCGAGCATCCACCTGGTGCCGATTGACCCGTCCTGTGCCTTGACAGTGATCGTCAGGGCGGTCGGCCGCGAAGGCGAAGACGAGATCGTATAGGTGCGATAGAGCGGCCCGCCAGGAGCGGGCAGTTCCAGCGTGACGAACTGTCCCGGTTCGTGACTGAACAGCGCGCCAGACGGGCTCTGAAAGCTGAAGGTCACGACATTCGGCGCTTCTGGAGTACTGGTAACGCATTCCAAGTCTTCTGCGTCGGTCCAGAAGGTGAGTTTTTTGGATGCGCTCATCGGGTCATTCCGCTGCAACTTGAAGGGGCGCAAGAGCGCGCTCGATCCAGGCCGCATACCAGTCGACAAACTGTGTCACGCCGCTTTCCTGCCCAGGCGAATAGGGGCCAGGGAGATAGGCGGGGGAGAAGATTCCCAGCTGGTTGTTTTCAACAATCTCTCGGTCTTCGTCATTGGTAGCGATCCACACCTCGGTCAGGCGCTTGAGGTCGTAGTCGACACCTTCGACCGCGTCCTTGTGCGCAAGCCAGGTGGTGGTGACTTCGGTTTCAGTGGCGCTGATCGGCAACACCCGGAAGGTGAGGGAGTGGTCCGGCAGGAAGTGGTTCCATGTAGAGGGATAATGGAACATGAGGAGCGAGCCGGCGTCGGGCGGCGCAACCCGGCCAAGGTTCTTGGCGACTGCCGCCTTGCCGTCCATCGTATAGCTCAGGGCCTTTTCCTGAAGGGGCATACGCGCCAGGCGGTATTGCCCCTCTCCGGCTAGTTGGAACTGCGCCGGCGCACCGGCGGCCGAGCAACGGTCGAAATGCGCCTGGAGCTTGGCCGACACCCTCCCATCAGCCTGAACGCCAGCGACTTCGGGATCGAGCGGGAAGGACCGGCACAGCGCCGGATGATTACTGCTGCAGTGATAGCATTCGCGGTTGTTCTCCCACACCAGCTTCCAATTGGCCTTTTCGATGATCGTGGACGTGAACGCGACCTTGGAATCGTTAAGATCATGGATTTCGAGATAAGGTCGGGCCAAGCGGGCGAACGCATCGAAATCAGGCGGCGTATCGGACAGGCAAATATAAATCAGGCCGTCGAAATTGAGAAGATTGACGGGCTTCAAACCATGTTTTGAGGCATTGAAATCCGGGCCCATGTTATTTGCCCAGAGCAGCTTGCCATCGAGTTCATAGGTCCACTGGTGATAGGGGCAAACGAGCTTGGCGACCTGGCCTTCGCGCGCCTTGCAGATCAGCGACCCGCGATGACGGCAGGAATTGTGAAAGGCGCGGATTTCGCCATCGCGGCCTCGAACGACGATCACCTCGTAGGCACCCACGCGCATCGTTACATAGCTACCAGCTTTGGCAAGCTGGCACGCCGGGGCCGCGTAGAGCCATTCCTGGTAGAAGATGTGTTCGAGGTCGAGCTGGTAAATCGTCGGCGATGTGTAGAAAGGCTGCTCAAGGGCATAGCCCGAGACGCGGCGCGTCAGCAACTCTTGGATGGTCGGGGAGGCGGCGTTCATGCGGAAATTCCATAGATTGCAGGCTTATTTGGAATGAAATTTTCTGGCTTGAACGCCTTTTGCGCAACAGCAGTAATTTTCAGCACGAGTTAGTTCAGCTAATGTCTTCCACGCCGCCAGCTCCCATGAGCCAACAAGCGGTTCCGAAGGGGTTTTGATGCCAAGGCCGTACGATCTCTCCTCGGTGACCGCACTCATCTGCTTCGAGGCGGCCGCCCGAAATGCAAGTTTCAAGAAGGCCGCTCAAGAATTGAACGTGACACCCGCGGCCATCAGCCACCAAATCAAGGCGCTTGAGGGTGACTTGGGATGCAGCCTGTTCCTGCGCAGGAGCCGCGGTGTCGAATTGACCGAAAAAGGGGCGTTCTTGTTCATTGCGGTGCAGCGCGGGCTTGAGACGATTTCCGACGCCGTTGCTCACATGCGCGATCGCCCCGAAACCGCTGACGTGACGATCCGGACCACGACGGCCGTCAGTTCGCTGTGGCTGACACCGAAGATTTCAGCCTTCTGGAAAAGCCATCCCAACATCACTGTCTCGCAGATCGTCAGCGACGTGCCTGGAGCAGCCATTCGCTGCGATCTAAGTATTCAATACGGGGATGCGCAGCAGAATTCCGAGGAGTGCCACAAACTCTTTCACGATCGTATCGTCGCCTTGGGAACTCCAAAATTCGCCGCCGAGCATGGCATTGGCCGAGTTGAGGATCTGCTCAAGGCACCTTTGATTCATATGAACAACGAGGAAACCGACTGGGAGAACTGGCCTGATTGGTTTCAAGCGCTTGGACACACCATCCCAAAGGGCCGCAGGTTTTCAGTCAACAACTACATGATTGCCCTCCAAGCCGCTCAGGATGATATCGGGGCGGTATTGGGGTGGGATGGATTGGTCAAAAGTCTGATGGATCAGGGACGGCTGGTCACACTTGTCCCCGACAGTATTCCATCGCCCAGAGCATTTTATCTGAAAATCCATCCCAGGGCAGGTTCGAAAGCCCGACTTTTTGCCAGCTGGCTCGCCAAAAGCTCTTGAGGGCTGCTCTCTTGCTCGCGGACTTCGTAGGAATTCGGCGTCTTGAGGCTCAATCACAGGAAATGTAACCGCTGACCCGCAGCCTTCAACGCGGATGGAAGACCCTGTCGGTGGGAAGTTGGCAACAGGATCGCCGTCAAATCTACACGAGGAGCGCTTCGCGGCGCAGGAACTCTAGCTGTCTCGTTCCTGCACTGCGATTTCTCGTATCCAACCTCGCAGGATTTCAGCAGCGGGTGAAAGCGTGCGCTTATCGTTCCAGGTGAGATAGTAGCTGCCTGGCGCCGGGAGTTCGAGCTCGGTCAGCCTGACCAGTTTGCCTTCCTCGATCTGTGATGTCACGAGGCGATGCCAGCCCACGGCAACCCCTTGGTCGGCCTGAGCCGCCTGCATGGCTACAAGGAATTTTCCGAACCGGCGACCGCGGGTCGGGCCGTGGGGCACGGCCGCACGTCGCAAGACTTCGTCCCAGCCCGCCCAGTTCGGATCAACCCAGTCAACATGCAGCAAAGGAAGATCCGGCAGGGATGCTGCCGTCGCGTCTCGATGCACTTTGGCAAACTCCACCCCGCAGACCGGATAGATGGTTTCGCTGAAAAGAAGCTCGGCGTTCTCGTCAGGCCAGGAGCCGAATCCGTATCGGATGCGCAACTCCACCTCGGCCCTCCGGTAATCTCGCGGATTGTCAGAGATCAGATGATCGACTGCGATCTCGCTGAAGCGTGTCCAGAAATCGGGCATTCGCGGTATCAGCCACATTGTCGCAAAGGCGTCAGAACAGGCGAGCGTGACGTTCTTTGACCGATCGCCGCGCTTGACTGTGCGGACAATTTCGGCTGCGCGCGAAAAGCCGCTCGCAAGAACGCCGTAAAGGTCCTCGCCGGCGCTCGTCAGGATCACCCCTGAGCCCAACCTCACAAACAGCTGGACGCCAAGTTCGTCCTCGACCGCCTTGACCTGCCTGCTGACCGCCCCCGGAGTCACATTCAGCTCTGCCGCCGCCAGCTTGAACGACAGGTGCCTGGCGGAAGCTTCGAAGACGGCGAGAGCTGTCAGGGAGGGCAGGTCATAATATCGGCGAACCATCCTGGGCTCCAAGCATTCCAAAACCGAGCGGCGCAGCGACTTCGTCAAGGCGTGCGCGAGACGTCGTGATCTCTACCATGCATACACCAGATCGCATCTGGCTAAAGCTGGTGCTGTCGGGACTGCAGGCACTTTCACGCGCACCATGAGGACCTCGCAACTCGGCCAAGGTCTTCGACTTCTGCCGGCCCGCATGGGAAAGGCTTTCAGTGATTTTCGTTGCGTTTCCAACAAGGACGCTGGCTGCATCAATGATGGGCGAGGAGCCCAAGCCACGGGCCTCCGCATATAAGTCAACACGCGCGTGAGACTTTTGCAGTAGGTCAAATCGGCGGGTTGCAGCAATAGTCGCACGCGGCCCGGCTGCGGCTCGCATGTTCTTTTGGAGGCCCGCATGACCATTGAAGCGCAAATCTCCCGAAGGGGAGGACGCGATGCGCGCCGGATTATTCGGACCGCGCCCAAGGTGGAGATGCTGCCGACACTCAAGCGCGGGCTACCTGTAATCGAGCCCATGGATGCAGAGCAGGTTGAACGTGTTCACGAAGCGTCGCTGGCGATCCTGGAAGAGGTCGGGGTGGTTTTCCGCGACCCGATCGCGCTTGAGGACTGGAAGAGAGTAGGCGCCGACGTTCGCGGTGAGCGAGTCTATCTGGATCGCGCGTTGGTGATGGATCTGATCAAAACCATCCCCCCAGATATTGAGTATTTCGCTCGCAACCCGGCGAAAAACGTCCAGCTGGGCGGCCCGAATTCGATCTTCGTGCCGATGACCGGCGCGCCATACATGCGCGATCTTGACGACGTGCGTCGCGGCCCGACCATTGCGGACCTGGGGACCTTCCACAAGTTGGCGCACATGATGCCGGCGCTGCACTCATCGGCGCACCATATCGTCGAGCCGATGGATATCGTCGTGGCGCACCGACATCTGCACATCACCTACTCGTCGATGAAGCATTCCGACAAGATCTTCATGGGCATGACCACCTCGCCCAAGAACGCCGAGGACGTGCTCGACATGTGCGAGATTCTCTTTGGCAAAGGCTTCATGGAAACGCACGCGGTCACGACCGGAAACTGCAACGGCAATTCTCCGCTCGTGTGGGACCAGGTGATGCTCGGCGCCATGCGAGCGTTCTGCAGGCGCAACCAGCCGGTGCTGTGCTCGCCGTTCGTGTTGGGCGGCGCGAACACGCCCGCGTCGACGGCGGCTGCGGTGGCGCAGCTCAATGCCGAGGCGCTGTCCGCACTCGCCTATACGCAAGTGATCCGCAAAGGCTGCCCGGCCATCTACGGGCACTACCTGTCGACGGTCTCCATGCAGTCCGGCGCGCCCATGGCTGGAACACCCGAGATTTCGTTGATGAACTTCATGATCGGTCAGATGGCGCGACGCTACAACGTCCCCTGGCGCACATCGAACCTGCTTGGTGGCGCCAAGATTTTCGACGCTCAAGCCGGCTACGAAAGCGCCATGACAATGATGGCAGTGTTGATGTCAGGGGCGAACTACATCTGGCACTCGGCGGGCTGGAACGAAGCCGGGATGCATTGTTCCATCGCCAAGTTCGTCGTCGATGCCGAGGTTTGTGCCATGGGCTATCGCATGACCCAAGGCATCCACTGGGATGATTTCGACGAGGCCTTGGCCGCCATCCGTGACGTTGGACCCGGTGGCCACTATCTCGGCCATCCGCATACCCAGGCCAACTTCGAACGCGCGTTTTTCATACCAAAGCTGTTCGACAACAATTCGATCGAGCAGTGGAAGGTCGACGGCTCCAAGGACATAAAGCAAAGGGCGCTCGACCACGCAAAACATCTTTTGGGAGAATACCAGGAGCCCACGCTGGACCAGGCCAAAGATGAAGAACTGCGCGCTTATATCGATCGACGTTCGCGCGAGATCCCGGCTGTCGATGCGCTCAACGAAGATCATTGAGCGACACCATGCGCATCAACAGAATCAATGTCTACACGGTGCAGCTTCCCACCAAGGGTGGCGCCTACAAGATGGCGAGCACCGAAGTCCAATCACTAGACAGCACCCTTGTCGAGGTTGTGACGGATGACGGCATCACCGGATGGGGCGAAACCTGCCCCGTCGGGCCAGTCTATCAACCCCATCACGCACTGGGCGCTCGGGCGGCGATAGCGGAGATTGCGCCTGGCCTGATTGGAGAGTCGACCCAGTCGCCTCGTCATCTTGCCAAGCGGATGGATGAGAGACTGAATGGGCACAACTATGCCAAGGCGGCGCTTGATATAGCGTTCCTGGACCTCATCGGCCAGCGTCTTGGGGTGCCCGTGTCGACGCTGCTCGGCGGAGCACTCACAGACCGCGTGCCGTCCTACTACTCCCTGATTGTGGGCTCTCCGGACGAAACCGCGCGCATCGCGGCCGACAAGGTCAAGGCGGGCTACCCGCGTATCCAGATCAAGATTGGCGGTCGCAACCTGGAAAAGGATGCGGCGACCGTGCATAAGGTCTGGGAAGCTGTGGGCCTCAAGGCAAGCATAGTGGTGGACGGCAATCGTGGCATGTCCGTTGCGTCTGCGCTGCAATTGGATCGGCTTTGTCAAAACATCCCATGTGTGTTCGAGCAGCCCTGCAACAGCATGGAAGAGAACGCCACTCTCCGGGGCAGGTTTACCCATCCCATCTATCTGGACGAGAACACCGAGGACCTGAATGCAGTATTGCGGGCCATCTCATCCGGCATCGCCGATGGTTTTGGCTTCAAAGTCACACGGCTGGGCGGACTAACCAAAATGATGACCGCCCGCGACATGTGTTCGATCCGGTCGCTGCCGCACACCTGCGACGACGCTTGGGGCGGCGACATTATCGCAGCCGCCTGCGTTCATCTTGCTTCTACGGTCGAGCCACGTCGCTTTGAAGGTGCCTGGATCGCGCAAGAATACATCGATGGGCACTACGACAATGCGAACCCTGTCGTCATAGAAAATGGTCATATCGCCGTGCCACAGGGAGCAGGCCTGGGTGTCAAGCCCGAGGCCGGCATCTTTGGCGTCCCGGTAGCGAGCTATGGCTCCTGATGAACGCTCCGGCCCGCGTCCCCGAAGTCAGCAGCCCCGTCCACCTTGACGCTGCGTTTCAGGTGTCGGGCAAGCCGCATGACATTGCCGTGCTTGTGTTGCCTGGATTTTCGCATCTGGCGCTTCACGCCTATATTGAGCCCTTCCGCATAGCCAATACGGTTTCGCGGCTTCCTCTTTTCCGCTGGCGGATTGCGGGGGTCGACGGCCAAGCGGTTGTGGGCGCCAACGGGATCTCGATACCGGTGGACGTGACACTCGAGGAGTTGACAGCGGACGGGTCCCACAGTTGCAGGCTGAACCAACTCGTCGTCGTGGCAGGCGAACCGGTCGAAAAGCAGATGACGGCTCTGTTGCACTCGTTCCTGCGGCTAATGGCGCGGCGAGGGGTATCGATATCGGCGATCGGCACGGCAACGTGGCTGCTCGCTCAGACGGGGCTTCTTGGAGATACCCGGTGCACTATTCATTGGTCGCGGCTCGCGGCTTTCTCAGAGGTTTTTCATAAGCCACGCATCCGTGACTCCCTGTTCGTCAGGGATGGTCAATATTCAACGTGCGGTGGTGAATTGGCGGCGTTCGACCTCGCGGTAGATCTCATTGCAGGTCACGCGGGCGCCTTCATCGCCCAAGAAGTGTGCCGTCATGCGACGGTGGAAGGCCAGCGCTCCGGTTCGAACCGGCAGACTGGTCCTTCAGGCCTGGCGTTTGCAGGAGTCAGCGACAAGCTGGCGATGGCGATGGGCATCATGGAAGAGAATGTGGAAGTTCCGCTGTCGATGGGCGACGTTTCAGATCGGGTTGGGATTTCCCGCCGGCAGCTTGAACGCCTGTTCTCAATCCACGTAGGTCAACCACCGGCTCGTCACTACCTCGGGATCAGGGTCGACCACGCCAAGCGCCTGATCGAAGGCACGCGAATGCCCATCATCGACATTGCTGTTGCCTCCGGGTTTCTGTCGGCGTCGCATTTTGCCAAATGCTTCCGCATCATCAATGGCTTTTCGCCGCAACAGTGCCGGACGATGGTACCGGCATGGGTCGGCCCAGGCTTGGGATAATTCAGTCTAGACCCTGATGATCAAACTCATCTGCATGAACCGCAGCGAAGGCGGCGGGGCGCCCCTTGGATAAGCAGAGGCACGCGCAAGGCAGCGCCGCGCGAGGCTGCTGATCAACCTAATCGCCCCAAGTCATAATAGGCTCGCCGAGAACAGCCTGATCCACTTCGATTCCGAGCCCGGGGAGATCCGGCGGGATGACCCCTCCGTCGCCAAAGTGAGCGTTGAACTTGGCTGTTTTTGCCGTAACCATATCGTCGCTTTTCAACACGCAGCGCAGAAGTCGCGTGGGTACGGTTGCGCCAAGGTGAACGATTGCAGCAAAGGCGATGGTAGAGCCAGCGGTTTCCTGAACACTCATGGTGAGGCCTGCGGCACGACAGATGTCGCGATGGCGCCGGCCATGTGTCAGGCCACCGGCTTTCGAGATCTTCAGGCCGATGCCATCGGCCAAATCGTTGGCTACGATGAAGGCAATATCTTCATCGAGCTGAGCGAGTTCGTCGAGCACGATGGGGTAGGGGCAGCGCTTACGGAGCGACATGGTTTCACGGATCGTCGCGCACGGAGCCTCCAGGACGAAGTCCATACCTTGCGGGAGTAACCGCAGCATCCTCAGGGCAGTTTCTGGAAGGAGGCCGCCATTGGCATCAACAATGAAAAACTCGCCTGGTTTCTTGTCGGCCAGACATGCTGCGATGCGTTCGGCATCGAGCGCCGGTCCTCCCTCGCTGTCCAAGGCTCCGATCTTGACCGAGTGTCCAAGATATCCCCTGGCACGGTGGTCGGCCGTGCGCCGACGCATCTCTTCCGGATGCCCGGCATAGATCGATGAAATCATCGGCAGGGGCTTTCCTGTCCCCCCTCCTAGAAGTTCGCAAACTGGCAGCCCGACCGATTTGCCAAAGATATCCCAGCACGCGACGTCGAGTGCCGTTTTGGCGTGGTTGTGACCGAGCAGAGCGAAATCCATCTCGTCATTGATACGGTCGACCTGGCGAGGATCGCGGCCCAGCAATGAAGGCGCGATCTCGGCAATCCCTGCTCTCGTGCCAAGAGCATGGGACGCAATATAGGTTGCACCGAATGGGGTGCTTTCGCCCCATCCCTCTATGCCGGTGTTCGTGGTCACGC
Organism: Mesorhizobium sp. P3_B5; assembly: GCF_056402815.1. Taxonomy (NCBI): domain Bacteria; kingdom Pseudomonadati; phylum Pseudomonadota; class Alphaproteobacteria; order Hyphomicrobiales; family Phyllobacteriaceae; genus Mesorhizobium; species Mesorhizobium sp. P3_B5. The sequence continues at coordinate 16,799 of NZ_JBFUGR010000020.1, forward strand.
GCACGATCGTCGCGTCGAAGCTGCGGTACTCTCGTCCACCCGAAAGGAGGTAGACGCCGCCAGAATAAGGGAGGTCGACTTGGAAGACGTCGATTTTCTGAATCTTGAGGTCGTGCATTTTCGCCGCTTTCACTCGGGTATGACGAGGACCAGCTTGCCGCTGATTTTCTTGGACAAGAAATCCTCCTGCGCCTGGACGATGTCTTCCAATGGATAGGTCTTGCCGATGTGCGACCTGATTTCACCACTTTCGACGTAGGACACGAGGTTTTCGAAGACTATGTCCTCCTGGAACGTACAGCCAAAGAAGCTCAGATCCTTGAGATAGAGCGTGCGCACATCAAGCTCGACAATTGGTCCAGCAATTGCGCCGGCGACGGCATAGCGTCCGCCACGCCTCAGTACATCCAAGAGCTGCGGAAACTGTGGGCCTGCCGCGACGTCGATGACAACGTCGACCGAATCCCTCCCTATGGCGTCGACGAGGTTCTCGCCACGCGACACCACGCTATCAGCACCGAGTTCGCGTACGGTGGCGGCCTTGCTTTGGCCTGCAACCGCGATGACGATGGCCCCACGCCGCTTTGCCAATTGGACCGCAGCGGATCCGACGCCGCCGGACGCGCCCGTAATGAGCACGGTCTCGCCGGCCCTCACGTCTGCCCGATGCAACATGCCTTCGGCGGTCGAATAGGCACAAGGCAGCGCAGCCAATTCGACGTCGCTCCAGTCACAGTCGACCTTGAACGTCTCACGTGATGGAGCCTTCGCGTATTGCGCGAATGCACCGTCGCATTCGGATCCAAATGTCCAGCATTCCCAAGGCCGATAGTCCACATAGGTTCGAAGCAAATTCCGTACGATCACCCGTTCGCCGATGCGCGCATCATCGACACCCTGTCCGACAGACACGATGTGGCCACAGCAATCAGCGCCTTGAATGCGAGGGAAGGACAACGCCATACCTGTCCAGCTCGCGTCGTCATCCTCCGACGACTCAAATCCGGAGGAACCCCCTTCGGACGTACCGCTTCTCACGCCTTTGGAATACCAGCCAATCCGGGTGTTGATATCGGTGTTGTTGATGCCAGCTGCAGCCACCTTTATGAGCACCTCGCCCGGTCCCGGCTGTGGAATCGAGAGGTCGGTCTTGAATTGCAGCTTCTCGAAGCCGCCATGTCCGGTCAGCACCACGCCGGACATCGTCGTTGGAATGCGGGTCGATGGGGACAATCTCGCTGCCTCAGTGTTCATGCTCGTCATCCTTATGGGGTAAAATCGGGAAGACGGCGGTCGGGTGCGCGATCCGCCGCCTGACTGGTCATTGTGGTAGGCTAAGCTTCGCCATTCGACCGCCGTCGATGGTCCAGACCTGACCTGTCACGAATGAAGATTCGTCCGATGCCAACCAGGCAACCAGACTTGCAACCTCTTCGGGCTTTCCGGTGCGTCCCACCGGATGAATTTTGCCGATATCCCGGCGGAACCCTGACGGATCGGGCATGCTTTCGATGAACTCAACATTCAGATCGGTGTCGATCCACCCTGGTGCTACGGCATTGCATCGCACACCTTCGGCACTGTGGTCGATCGCAACCGCGCGGGTCAGGCCGTGAATTCCAGCCTTGGAAGCGCAATAGGCTGCGTGTTTCGGGTTGGAGCCCAGCCCCTCGATCGAGCCAATATTGACGATCGTCCCGCCAACCGCTCGCAGATGCGGAAGTGCTGCCTTGATCATGGCAAATGGTGTTGTCAGATTTACCGCTATCGTCCGCTGCCAGTCCTCGAGGCTCATGTCCTCCACGAGCGCTTCTTGCATCATGCCGGCATTGTTTATCAAAACGTCGAGCCGTCCGGCACGGTCGGCTACCGACTGCACAGCGCCGGACGCGGCGGACGGGTCGGTGAAATCAACGGCTATCCCTTCGAACTCCTGGTCCTCGCCGCGTTGTGCCGTGAATACCCGCCCGCCCTCGTCTCGCAACCGGCGTGCAATGGCTAGACCAATACCGCTGCGACCGCCTGTGACGAGGGCGACTTTGCCTGCGAACCTGTTCATCCGACTGGCTTTCCACCATTGACCTCGACCAGCGAGCCGCACATGTAGCGAGCGGCGTCGGAGGCAAGAAACAGGACAACCGCGGCAATATCGTCCGGCTCGGCAATCCGGCCAATCGGAACGGTCTTTCCCAGCTCGGCAACGGCCGAGTCCGGGTCGAAGCCGCGTTTGATAAAGCCTGTTCGAAGCATCGGCGTGTTGACCTCGTTGGGGCATACGGCATTGACCCGAATGTTCTGATGGGCGTGGTCCATGCCCATGCACTGGGTCAACGAGGCAATTGCAGCCTTCGTCATGCAGTATACGGCGTGGTTGGGACCCGGCCGAACGCCCCAGCATGACGACACGTTGACGATTGCGCCGCCACCCCGATCGGCCATGATAGGGATGGCGCCCCGGCACACACGAAACGGAGCCTCTACATTCACGCCGAGCGACAAGGCCCAGTCGGCGTCAGTTGTGTTTGCTACCGAGCCCCGCGTGATCACGCCGGCGTTGTTGACCAAAATGTCCAGGCTGCCCAGTGCCGCAAGTGCGGCCGCCGACAAACTGTCCGCATAGTTTGCATCAAGCAGGTCGCCAGGCAGATGCGCCTCCGCGTCCACGCCCGCCACGTCGCGATCCGCGACGGCGACCCTGACACCTTCAGCTCGCAGCTGTTTGACGATCGCCGCCCCAATGCCGCCGGCGGCACCTGTCACTAGGGCGGTCTTTCCCCTGAAATAGCTCATCAGTCCCTTCCTGCTCACTTTCAATTTAGGGTTAGTCCTGGCTATCCGGCTGTTGCCGAAACTCGCTCGATAAAGGCCTTCGAACAATGCGACGTCGAAGTGATCGCCTCCAGAGCGATATCTTGATCCTCAGGCGATATGGGCCTGTATCGCTCGATCAACCGCCTTCAACTGCCAGGAAGGCATGCCAAGCCGGTCAACAGGCTTCGAATCGCTGGCCCGCGCTCGATGTGCTCTTCATCCGCCAAGGCGGCTATTGCGCTGCCGGGCGAGGGGCAAAAATAGGTTTGCGGGGCGCTGCTTGGGGCGCGCCCCGCTGTGGACAATCATTTCGCTGTTTCGCGGGCTGCTTTGAGCCAGCCGTCATACGCATCGCGGTGCGCCGCGATCCAAGTGTCCACATGTTTGTCGATGTCGGCGGAGTTCTTTTCCCCGTCAGCGATCAATTTGTTCTCAGCCGAGATGTCTTTGATGTCGATCTTCGCGAGTTCAAACAGCTTTGCCGCCGCCGGGTTTGCCTTGAGGAAATCGTTGCGAGCAACAATCCGCAGGCTGTCCACCGCGAAGCCCAGATTCTTGCCATCAAACACAGTGTTCGCTTTGGCGCCATCGGGCAGAGAGCTGTAAGGCACGCTCAGCCATTCCGCGTCCTTGCCTGGAACCAATGCGCCCGAGACCCAATAGGGCGTCCAGGTGTAGTAGAGGACAGGCTTACCGTTCTTGGCACGTGCGATCGTATCGGCGATGATCGCGTTGTATTCGCCCTGGTTGTGGGTGACCGTGTCCCGAAGCTTGTACTCGGTCAATTGATGCTCGATCACGCGTTCGCATCCCCAGCCGGGCACGCAGCCGGCGAGATCGGCCTTGCCGTCGCCGTCCTCGTCGAACATGGCAGCGATCTTGGGGTCTTTGAGATCGCCCAGGTTCTTGACCCCGGCGTCGTAGCTCTTCTTGTCGACCAGATAGCCCTGGAGGGCGCCTTCGACCAAGGTGCCCACTTTGCTTATCTTGTCCGGCCCGCCTGCTTCCTTGAAGAACGCTTCATGCAGCTCATTCCAGCTATCCGTGAAGAAATCCGCATCCCCGGTGCCAACGGCGAGATGCGCGGTCTGGGCGATGACCTCCTGCGGTTCGGCAACGGTATAGCCGAGGTCCTGGAGCGCGCGGAAGACGATCCGAGCCTGGAACATTTCCTCGATCGCGGGCTGTATCACCGGTCGTACGGTAACTCCTTCGCCTGGCTTGTCCTTGGCAAAGAGCGGACTTGCGGTAAGCGACAGGACGATCGCTGTAGTCACAGAAAAGAGTTTCATGCGCTTTCTCCCTTGTTAAACGTGAGATTGGTTCTCGTCAGGCATGCTTTTGGAACAGGTTGGCGATCAGTCCGACGGGCCCGCTCTGCCACCAGTGGCGATGGCCCCTTTCGCGCCTTGATTGATTCAGGCCTTGCGTGATGCGGTCGAGGACGATCGCCAGGATCACGATGCCAAGCCCGCCGACGATGGCCTTTCCGGCATCGAGTCGTCCCATTGCGCGCAGCACCTCGTTGCCAAGGCCGCGGACCGAGATCATCGACGCGATGACCACCATCGACAGCGACAGCATGATGGTCTGGTTGAGGCCCGCGAAAATGGTCGGCGTGGCCATCGGCAACTCGACCTTGAACATGATCTGTGACGGTGAGGCACCGAACGCGCGGGCCGCTTCGACGACGCTTGGATTCACTGTGCGGATGCCGAGCGAAGTGAGCCTTATCAACGGAGCTAGCGCGAAGATGACCGTGACCAGGACGCCCGAGACATTGCCAATTCCGATAAGCATGACGACGGGAACCAGGTAGACGAACGCTGGAATGGTCTGCATCGTGTCCAGGAGGGGCCGAAGGACTGCTTCGAAACGATCGCTCTTGCCGGCGAGGATTCCCAGAGGAAGCCCGATGATCACGCAGAGGATCACCGCACCCATCACAATGGCCAGCGTCGTCATCGCCAGTGACCATGCTTCTGGCGAGAGAAACCCGAGGACAGTCAGAGCGACTGTGACGTAGATGGCGGTCCGGCGGCCGGCGGCCTGCCAGGCGATCAATACGATGATGGCGAGCATGATGAGTGGCGGAGTTGCCAGAAATGCTCGTTCGATGCTTTGGATCACGCCGTCAAGGAAGATTTTGAAGGGCTGGATTGCTTCGCGGTTATCAATCGCCCACTGCTTTATGCCGTCGGAATGATCAGCGATTTTCAGATCGACGCTCTCGAACGGATTTAGCCAGTTGAAGGTCTTTTCGTCGGCCATCAATTGATCTCCCGTTTGGCCGGGCCGGCGTGGTCCCGGCCTTGAATGCCCCGCAGCAAAGCGTCCTTGGTCACGACACCGGCAACGACGTCGCCGTCTCGCACCAGGATGGGATGGGCGGTTCCGATAGACAGGTTTACCAATGTGTTGAGCTTGTCGTCGGGCCGGGCGACTGGCCAATTTGCGGTATCGGCCGAGCCGTTGGTCTGTCGGTACTGCTCAAGTGGCAGCATCACCTTGGCGGCGGTGACAAGATCGAGTTTGGAGATGCCGCCGACGAATTGCGCGACGTATTCGTCCACGGGGTTTGTGACGATCTCCTCCGGCGTCCCGATCTGCACCAGAACGCCGTCCTTCATAATGGCGATGCGGTCGCCGATGCGGATCGCCTCGGCCAGATCATGCGTAATGAACACGGTGGTCTTATGGAGTTCGGCGGAGAGCTCCATGAAGGTGCCCTGCAACTGGTGGCGGATAAGCGGATCGAGCGCGGAAAACGGTTCGTCCATCAGCAGGATCGACGGATTGGCCGCTATGGCGCGCGCCAGGCCTACGCGCTGTTGCATGCCACCGGACAGTTCGTCTGGGTATTTGAGGTCCCACCCCGTGAGCTCCACCGCCTCGATGGCCTGCCGGGCCACTTCACGGCGTTTGTCTTCAGCGACGCCTCTCACCTCGAGGGCGAACGCTACGTTGTCCCGGACGTTGCGGTGGGGCATCAAGGCCATGTTTTGGAAAACCATGCCGATGGTTTCGGCGCGGATCTGACGCAGTTCCTTTGCGCTCATGGCACTGACGTTTCGGCCCTCGATGTAAATCGCACCGTCGGTAGGCTCAATCAGTCGGTTGATGTGTCGGATCAAGGTCGACTTCCCTGACCCCGACAGCCCCATGATGCAGAATATTTCACCGCGGCCGACGCTGAAGGTAGCGTCACTGACCCCAACGACGCAGTCGAGCTTGTCGCGGATTTGAGCTTTGTTGAGCTCTCCAGCCCTGACAGCGCGGATCGCCTCCTTGGCCTTGGACCCGAATACCTTCCAGACGCCATCGCATCGAATGACGGGCTCTTCACCCTGGGTACCCATTGGCTGTTCCCTTGTGCCGTTTTTTTTCTTACAACACAAATTTTCTGAATAGACAATATGTATTATGACGCGCTACAAAGATTGTGATGTTAGATCGCAGGACGAAACCCCTTGTGAGGATCATCCATGCCCGGTGACGCTAAACGAAACAAAAGCAATTGCTTGGAGGATCTGCGCCGACGGATTCTGACGGAGAATCTGGAGCCAGGGAGCTACCTCGACGAGACCGAGATCGCCGAGTCGTATGGCATGTCCCGTCCTCCGGTACGCGAAATGCTGCGCCAACTTGCCGGAGAAGGCTACGTGGTCCTTCACGAGAATCGCGGCGCTCAGGTTGTCCCGATGAGCCACAAGACGCTAAGGAATTTTTTCATCGCGGCGCCGATGATCTATGCGGCAATCGGCCGGCTGGCCGCCCAAAATGCGACCCCGCCACAGATCATGCGGCTGAAGGACACGCAGCTTCTGTTTCGCGCCGCTATCCGGGATGGTGATACCGAGCAACGCGCCCTGACCAATGAGCGCTTCCACTCGATCATGGGCGAGATGGCGGACAACGAATTCCTGATGCCCAGCCTGAAGCGATTGCTCATTGATCATACGCGCATCGGGATGACGTTCTTCAGCCCGCGAAATGCCGACCTGGCCGCCCAACGGGCGACAGCCGTTCAACAGCACGATCAGTTCATTGAGCTTATCGACGCGGGAGATGCGGAAGGCTGTGCGGAGCTATCGATAGCGCACTGGGAGCTATCTCGCGCTCAGATCGAAAGCTTCGTCTCGCCGGCAAGTTTTTTCGTCCCACTAGGACGGGTGCCCGACAGAATTGGTTGAGGAGAATTTGATGAAATTCGAAGGGATATACACGCCCGTCATCACGCCACATCGTGAGGACGGTTCAATCGATCGCGATGCGTTCGCCAAAATTTTGGAGCACCTGATAGCATCAGGTGTGCAGGGCATCATCAGCGGCGGGTCGACCGGCGAATATTACGCGCAGTCGATGGACGAACGCGTCGAAATGGCGACGTTCGCCAAGGAAGTCATCGGCGATCGCGTATCTCTTACCATAGGCACAGTCGCCATCCGTCTGCAGGACTCGATCCTCATGGCCGAGACAGCGGCCAAGATTGGGGCTTCGGCCATACTCGTCGGATCGCCGCCCTATTCGGTGCCAACGGAGCGCGAAAACGCCCTCAACGCCTTGGCAATTGACCGGGCGGCGGACCTCCCGATCATGCTCTACAACTACCCGGGCCGCATGGGGATCAATATGGGCGAGGATTTCCTCGACCGCGTCGCCCGCAGCCGAAATTTCTGCGCCATCAAGGAGAGCTCCGGCGACATCAACCGGGTGCATCTGCTCGCCCGCGACTACCCGCACATCCAGATGTCCTGCGGAATGGACGACCAGGCCCTGGAGTTCTTTGCATGGGGAGCGCGCAGCTGGGTCTGCGGAGGCTCAAACTTCCTGCCGAAGGAACATCTCGCGCTTTACCGCGCATGCGCGGTCGAGGGCAATTTCGCCAAAGGGCGTCGGATCATGTCCGCCCTAATGCCTCTGATGCGCGTGCTGGAGCAGGGTGGGAAATTCATTCAATGCATCAAGCACGGCTGCGAAATGGGCGGGTTCCATGCCGGCCCCCCACGGCCACCGCTTAAGGGATTGAACAAGGACGATATGCGCCAACTGGAACAGGTCGTGCGGGTCCTGAAGCGCACGATTGCGGAAATTGAAGCGGAGGCATGAGCATGGGCAATCTTCTGACACACGACGAATATGTAGCGATTGCCGCCAAGCTGGAGTTTCCGACACAGGCTTTCATCGACGGCAGCTTCAGACCGGCAATCTCGGGGAAAACATTCGAAACGACCAACCCGGCCACGGGCAAGGTGCTGGCGAAGGTTGMCTCCTGCGGTCCCGAGGACGTCGACTTTGCCGTACAAAAGGCACGCGACGCGTTCGAGGACGGCCGGTGGTCGCGCCTTCATCCGTCGGCACGTAAGGATGCGCTCATCCGTCTCACCAAGCTCATGAAGCGCAACGCCCATGAACTGGCCGTTTTGGAAAGCCTCGACAGTGGCAAGACGATCTACGACTGCGAGAACGTCGATGTCCCTGAAACCATCCATTGCCTTGCCTGGCATGCGGAATTGATCGACAAGATCTACGATCAGGTGGCGCCTGCCTCCGACAACCACATCGCGATGATCGTGCGCGAACCGGTCGGTGTCGTGGGCTTGGTCCTGCCCTGGAATTTCCCGCTGCTGATGCTGGCCTGGAAGATCGGACCGGCCCTCGCCGCGGGCAACTCGATTATCGTCAAGCCGGCCAAGGAAACGACCTTGACTGCGCTGCGTGTCGCTGAGCTGGCAATGGAGGCGGGCATCCCCTCCGGCGTCTTCAACGTGCTGCCGGGAGGTGGCTCCGAAGTCGGGGAGCCGCTTGGGCGACACATGGATGTGGATATGGTGTCGTTCACGGGCTCCACGGAGACTGGAAGGCGCTTTCCGCGCTATTCGGCGGACTCGAACCTCAAGGAAGTGACGCTTGAGATGGGCGGGAAGAACCCGGCCGTCGTGCTGGACGACGCGGAGAATATCGACCGCGTTGCCGCCCACATCGTCAACGGCGCGTTCTGGAACATGGGGCAAAACTGCTCTGCCTCGTCGCGGCTCATCGTTCAACGCGGCATTAAGGACGAACTGCTCAAGCGGGTGATCGCGCATGCCCGGGAGTGGCCGATGGGCGACCCGCTGAATCCCGAGAACCGGGTGGGTGCGCTGGTTTCCAAGGCGCACTTCGAAAAAGTCTGCTCCTATCTCGAGAAGGGGCAGAAGGTGCTTCTCGGCGGAAAGGCCAAGGGTGGGTTCGTGGAACCCACGATCCTGGACGTCAGCGACCGCGACGCGAAGGTCGTGCGGGAAGAAATCTTCGGACCGATCCTGACGGTGCTGACTGTCGAGAGCTTCGATGAAGCCATTACGCTCGCGAACGACACAGAGTACGGATTGTGTGCGTCGATCTACACAGCGAACGCGAAACGAGCCATAAGGGGAGCAAGAGCGATCCGGGCGGGTACCGTGACAGTCAACAGCTTCGGCGAGGGAGACATCACAACGCCTTTCGGAGGCTTCAAGTCTTCCGGCTTCGGCGGCCGCGACAACGGCATCCACGCCCACGACCAGTACACCAGAATCAAGACCATCTGGCTTGATCTCACCGATGACGCAGACGAGGCTGTCGCGTGACCATCCACAAGGCTGAAAGGCTGCCGGTCCAACAGGGGCCGGCAGCCTGGAACGCCATCCTCCCGGCCCAACCCTGTTCCGCGCCCCTTGAAGGCGCTCTGCGTGTCGATGTCGCCATAGTGGGCGGCGGCTTTGCTGGTCTTTCAGCCGCCAAACGCCTGCGCCAGCAAGACTCGAGCCTTCGTATCGCAGTTCTTGAGGCCAGCGGCCTCGCGGAAGGCGCTTCTGGCCGCAACTCAGGCTTCATGATCGACCTGCCTCATGATTTGCAGTCCGATGATTATGCCGGAAAGGGTGTCGAGGAGGACAAGAAAATGATCGCGCTGAATCGCGCGGCCATTTCTTTCGCCAAGGAGCGCGTCGAAGAATACGGAATCGACCCCGCCTACTTCGACCCAGCGGGCAAGATCAACGGAGCAGTCAGCGAGACCGCACGCAACCTCAACGAAAGCTACGCCCAACACCTCACTCAATTGGGCGAAGTCAGCGAGACGCTGGACGCCAAGGCGATGCAGGAGGTAACGGGAAGCCGCCACTACACGTCTGGCCTTCACACACCCGGAACAGTGATGATCCAGCCGGCGGGCTATATCCGGTCGCTTGGTACAGGCCTTCGACGAGACGGCGTGTTCGTGTTCGAGAGATCGCCAGTCTCGAAGCTCGCGAGAGTGAACCAAGATTGGATGCTTACAACGCCCAATGGCCATGTCACCGCGGCGAAGGTCATTCTTGCCAACAACGGGCATCTTGAGAGCTTCGGCTTCGCCCGCAAGCGCCTCATGCACGTTTTCCTCTACGCCTCAATGACTGCCGAACTCGACGCTGAGGTCCTCTCCAGGTTGGGAGGGCAGCCTCGTTGGGGCGTTACTCCTTCCGATCCGATGGGTACGACGATGAGGCGCATCGACACCGCACAGGGCGGAAACCGTATCGTCACCCGGACCTGCGCCAGCTATCTGCCTGGGATGGTGCCATCAAAGTCAGCGGTCGCCCGCGCGGCAAAAGTCCATCGGCGAAAATTCGCCGACCGCTTTCCTGCCATCGCCGATGTTCCAATGGAATACAGTTGGGCCGGGCACCTGTGCCTGACCTGGAACGGCGTCTCTGTGATGCGCGAACTGGAGCCGGGTCTTTTCTCGGCCTGCTGCGACAACGGCCTGGGAACGGTGCGCAGTACGCTAACCGGGATCGCCGCCGCCGACTTGTTGTTCAACCGGTCCTCGGAAATCGCCGCGCATTTCATGGCCGAACCAGAACCACCGAAGCTCGTGCCGTCGCCTTTCGCCGAGATCGGCGCGAACCTCTATTTCCGTTGGAAAGAGTGGAGAGCGCGTGAGGAATAGCAATACCCCAATCACTGACCGCCTTGGGCCGATCGCTTAACTCGACGTTCGCACGCTCTGCTTCGCGAAAAAACACCTTCACATTGGAACGAACATGAAAATCAAGGAAGTTCACGTCTTCGCGCATGATCTGCCGGTCAAGAACGGCCCCTACACAATGGGCGGCGTCAAGGTGTATGCGCTCGATACGACGATCGTTAAGATCGTGACCGACAATGGCCTCGTCGGTTGGGGCGAAACCTGCCCCGTAGGCCCAACCTATCAGCCCCATCATGCAAAAGGTGCACGCGCTGCACTGGATGAGATGGCCCAGGGACTGATTGGCGCAGACCCTCTTCAGCCAGTAGTCCTAAGACGCAGGATGGACAGCCTCCTTAACGGACACCGATACGCGAAGGCCGCCGTGGATATGGCGGCATACGACATTGTGGGTAAACAGTTCGGCATGCGCGTCGCCGACCTTCTTGGCGGCGCCGTGACCGAACGGGTTCCTTCATATTACGCGTTGGGCATAGGCGAGCCCGATGAGGTTGCCCGTATTGCGGCCGAGCGTGTCGCGGAGGGCTATCCGCGCCTCCAGATGAAGATCGGCGGTAGACCGGTCGAGATCGACGTCGCTGTCGTGCGCAAGGTCTGGGAGCGCGTGGGGGGACGCGCCCGGCTCGCGGCCGATGCCAATCGATCGCTGACGACGCGTGACACGCTTCGGCTCAGTCGCGAATGCCTCGATGTTCCGTTCGTGCTGGAACAGCCTTGCAACACGTTCGAAGAGATCAAGGCCATCCGGAATCAACTACACCACGCTGTGTATCTCGACGAAAACACAGAGGACCTTTCCACTGTAATCCGTGCGATTGGAGAGGGAGTGTGTGACGGCTTCGGGATGAAGGTGACCCGCATTGGGGGCCTGCATGCAATGGCGACGGTACGTGATATTTGCGAGGCACGATCAATGCCGCACACCTGCGACGATGCGTGGGGCGGTGACATCCTCGCCGCCGCCTGTGTTCAAATCGGTGCGACCGTCAGTCCGCGCCTGAACGAGGGCGTCTGGATAGCGGCACCATACATCGAAGGCCATTATGACGAGAAGAACGGTGTGTCCGTCGAAGATGGACATATCAGGCTTCCGAACGGGCCAGGCTTGGGAGTTGTTCCGGAGGAATCATGTTTTGGCTCCCCGATGGCATCCTATGGTTGATCGGAAGAGACTGCGGAGCCTCCCGGTCCAGTGTCGGGCAGACCCTGCCAGCAAGAAAGATGCCTTCGCTTCGAATGGCGCGATGGCGCTGTTAGCCAATGATACATATGCAGCCGGTCATGAAATCAGCACCAGAAGCGCTTGGGGTCGGCCGATTGAAGATTGGCTTTGTACTGGCTCGTTCCTTTACTCTTTCCGCGTTCGCGCTGTTCGTTGACACGCTCAGATTGGCGAGCGATGAGGCCGACAAATCCGGTAGGATTTTCGCGGATTGGCAGCTTCTAGCGAGCACCCGTAATCTGATCACCTCCAGTTGCGGCGTCCAGGTCGCACCGACATCGGATTTCGTGGACCCGGCCGAKTTCAACTATATTGTGGTCGTGGGCGGGCTGCTGAACAGTGAATTTCCAGTCGATAGCGAGACGGTCAGCTACCTCAAAAGAGCCGCCGCCGCCAAAGTTCCACTGATCGGGGTCTGTACGGGGACGTTCATCCTGGCCGAGCCGGCTTAATGAAGTTCCACCGAACCTGTGTAAGCTGGCTCCACTATCACGCTTTCCGCGAACGCTTCCCGGATCACGAGGTCAGGTCGGACCGTCTTTTCAATCTTGATCGCGCCAGGGGATCATGTGCCGGGGGCAGCAGCGCAGCGGACATGGCGGCGTCAATCGTTAGACGTCATATCGGTAGAGAGGCAGAGAGAAACGCCCTCGAAGTGTTGCAGATCGAGAGGGCGCGCGCGCCGTCCGACATCCAGCCGCACAGCCCGACCTTCATTGAATGCCAGGATCCTCGGCTCAAGGCGGCGCTCATCATCATGGAGAACCATATCGAGAATACGATCTCCATTCCCAAGGTGGCTGCCTTGGTTGGACTGTCCCGAAGGCAACTCGAGCGCCTCTTCATGGAGAAGACAAAGAGTTCTCCGGCTGTTGTTTACACAAGGGTGCGTCTGGAGCGGGCGAAGCACCTCCTGATGCAGACCCGTGCTCCAATGATCGAGATCGCCGTCGAGGTCGGGTTTGAGAACGCATCGCATTTCTCGCGGCTCTTCCGTGAGACCTATGGCCAGCCGCCTACCAAATTCAGGTCAGCGATTTCGGGCTAGGCCACCAACCGTGTGTGGTTGCAGCTCAGGACTGCAAATCCGAGGCTAACGAGCCGTATTGCCCGCGTTCAATGCAGCCACTCAGCAAACGCGATGTCCGTCGGTCCTATTTCGACGCGATCATTGTCGTCGATGCTCCCATCCGGCCTTAGCGCGACCTGGCTCCTGGTAGGATCAATTTTGGGACTGATGATTGAAAACGAGGACATGTCGGAGAAGTCTCGTGGGATCGGCAAAGAATACCTGTGCCTTTGTTCTGCGGGACTCGGGTATCGTTAGAAAGGGCCTCAGTTGCGGACGTTGTGCTTGCGCTTCATGAAGTCCTTGGCGGTTTCGACGGCCACGGCCGCATCGCGGCAATAGGCGTCGGCGCCGACGGCCTTGCCGAATTCCTCGTTGAGCGGTGCGCCACCGACCAGCGACGTAATCGTCGCGAATGCCCTTTTCCTTCATCGTATCGATGACGACCTTCATGTAGGGCATAGTCGTGGTCAAAAGCGCCGACATGCCGATGATGTCGGGCTGGTGCTGTTCGATGGCGTCGAGGTATTTTTCGACCGCATTGTTGATGCCGAGATCGATGACGTCGAAGCCGGCGCCCTCCAGCATCATGCCGACGAGGTTCTTGCCGATGTCGTGGATGTCGCCCTTGACCGTGCCGATCACCATCTTGCCCTGCTTCGGCGCGCCGGTGGCGGCGAGCAGCGGCCGCAGGATGAACATGCCGGCCTTCATCGCATTGGCGGACAACAGCACTTCGGGAACGAACAGGATGCCGTCGCGAAAATCCTCGCCGACGATGCGCATGCCTTCGACCAGCGCCTCCGTCAGCACCTTGTAAGGCACCCAGCCGCGCTCGAGCAGGATGTTGGTGCCTTCCTCGATCTCTTCCTTCAACCCGTCATAGAGGTCGTCGTGCATCTGCTGCACCAACTCGTCGTCGGAAAGCTCGGAAAGGATGATCTCGTCGTCGGCCATGTCGGGTCGCCTCACGCATAGTTCAAAGGAGGTCGGTACCCCATGCTCGATGGGGCACCGACCAGGCTTCCGGTTGGAGCCTCGGGAGTCTGCTAGGCTGCCAGCCAGACTTTCTGCAAATCCATCTGGAAAGTCTGGTGGATTGCATAGTTCTGAACTTTTTTGTTCATGTGACCAAAGAGGCTTTGCCAGAACGGCTGTATGATGACCCCAGAATCCTGAAGCACATCTTCGATGTCCTTCATCAGTTCCTTCCGCTTGGCGGCGTCGCTGACCGAGAACGCCTTTTTGAGCTTGGCATCGAAGTCGGCGTTTGCGTAAGCAGTCTCATTCCAAGCCTCGCCAGTGCGATAAGCCAGCGCCAGGACCTGAACCCCGAGCGGCCGCATGTACCAGACGGTCAGCGAATAGGGATACTTCGCCCAGTCGTTCCAGAAAGTCGAACCCGGAAGCACCGTGCGCTTAACCTTGATGCCGGCCTCTCGAAGCTGCGCCGCAATGGCGTCACCGGTATTCTTCTGCCAGTCCTCATCGATCGAAATCAGTTCATGCTCGAACTCGGCATGACCGGATTCAGCAATGAGTTTCTTCGCGCCATCGACGTCCCGGCTCTTCTTAGGCAATGCAAAATATTCCGGATGGATTGGGGCGACGTGGTGGTTTTCGCCGACCGTTCCGCGCCCTGCATAGCCGAGTTGAAGGATGGTTATGTTGTCTACCGCCATCTGCAGCGCATTGCGGACCTTCTTGTCGTCATAGGGTTTGTTGGCCGTGTTGGTGCGGCACACCAGTGTCGTTGCGGTGGCGACCTCCGATTTGTCCACGTCCATCTTGTCCAGGATGTCGATGAAGTCCGCCGGTGTCTCCATGTTCACATCGATCTCACCGGAGTCGAAGGCAGCCACCGTTGCCTGGAAGTCGGTGCCATAATCGATGAATTGCACTCCATCCAGCAGAGCTTCGCCGCCCCACCATTTGCCATTCTCCCGGCGTTTGACTTCAGCCTTGCTGCCGACCGCGTAGGATACCAGTTCGAAGGCGCCCGTTCCGATCGCCTTTGCGGCCGGATCAGCGCCGCCGGCATCGAAACTGCGATGGACGATCAGTCCAGGGTAGTCGGTGAAATTCGCGATGATAGCGATGTCCGGGTCGCTCAGCTTGAGCTTGACGGTATGGTCATCGACCTTGACGATCGCTCCATCTCTTGCCTTGCCGGTCTTGGTATCGATCAGTCCCCCGACGCGCGCGGCCATCGAATTGCCGGAGACGCCCTTCTCGCACCAGCGGGTGATGTTGAGGACTACGTCATCGGCGTCGAACGCGTCGCCATTGTTCCAGGTCACGCCCTTCCGGACATGGAAGACATATTCGGTGGCATCGTCATTGACCTCCCAGCTTTCCAGCAGGACCGGTTCGAATGTGAATTCATGGGTGTAGCGAACCAGCGGTTCGAGCCAGCAGCGAGAAATGTTGGCAAGCTCAACCCAGTCATAGGTACGTGGGTCTTTCTGCGCCTTGACGGGCATGGACACGCGCAGAGTCCCGCCCTTCTTCGGCTCGGCCGCGCGTGCGGGCTGCGGCAATGCCACGCCAATCAGGCCGTAGGCCATCGCAGCCGAGGCGCCGAACGTGCTTGCAAGCGCGAGAAACTCGCGCCGGTCCATTTGTCCGGCTTTGACGTCGCTCGCCATCTTTTCGATGGCAGCCGGAACTTGATTCCCATTGCTTCTGAACAGTCCCATTTTCTTCTCCCTTGTTAGTGTTTCCCGGATATTGATCGCGTGGGTTCTTGGCGGATGCCTAGGCGAGGCTTGGCGAGATTTCCTCCTGGCGATGCGCCACGAATGCATCGAGTTCCTCGCGCACGGATGGATCCATCTGCGGCTGCTCGTAACTCGCGATGATCGATGTCGCTTTCTCACGGCAGCGCTGCGCCATATCCTTGGAGCCTTTGACCTTCCACTGCTCATAGCTGAGGTAATCGAGGATCTCCGGCGCGAAGAATGCGTCCTTGAAGCGCTTGAGCGTGAAGGAATCTCCGAGATAGTGGCCGCCGGGGCCGATGCGCCGCACTGCCTCGAGAGCGTCGTCGAAATGCTCGAACGAAATTCCCCGCGCGTATTTTTCAATCAGCAAATTCTGTTCGGCATCGGCGACAAACTTCGCCATGCAGCATACGAGGCCGGCCTCATCCCAGCCGCCCGCATGCATCATCAGGTTCGCGCCTGCGCTCGCCCCCGACATGTAAGCGATTGCCGACTCGTACCCGGACTGAGCATCAAAGGTCTTGGCGGACGACTGGGATGCAGTCGTCCGCCACGGCAAGCCATACCGCCTTGCCAGTTGGCCGATAACGGCGTTGATCAAAGTGACTTCGGGCATGCCGGACATCGGAGCGCCGCTGCGCATCGACACCGAAACTGAATATTGCCCATAGATCATTTTGGCGCCGGGCCTGACCAACTGGGTGTAGGCGAGCGCTGCGAGCGCCTCAGCGTTCAACTGGGCGATGGTAGCCGGGACGTCGGCGGGAGTGTTGGCGGCGCCGAGCACAAAAGGCGACAGCAGGACGACCTGGTTCGCCTCGACGAAAGCGCGGAGCCCTTCAAGCATGGTCGAATCCCACACCAGCGGCGAGTTTCCCGATACGTGACCGAGCATCACCGCGTTCTGATCCATAAAGGCCTTGCCGTGGACGATCTGCCCCATGGCGATCGAGTCGTCGGCTCGCTGCTTCCCGGTCGTCAGACCGAAGAAGGGCATGTTCGTTTCCACCAGGCTCGAATGGTTGATGTGCAGATGGCGCCATGGAACAGCGATGTCGGTCGGCTCACAGGTGAACCCGCCGGCGATATGGAACCCCGGCAGCATCTGGGTCAGCCGGTTCATGTCCCGCAGGTCCTCGATCGTGGATGCGCGCCGCACACCCTGAAGATCCCGGACGTTTGGCGCGCCTTGCATGGCGCTGAAGGTCATTGTGTCGGGCGCGATCTCGAAACGCTGTGACGGATCGCGAGAGGTCATCTCAAAGCGGGATGGCGCCTTCGAGATGAGATGCATCAGCATCTCGCCATCGAGGCGCACACGTTGGCCTTGGACGTCGGCGCCAGCCTCCTTCCATTGCCGGATTGCTGTTTCATCCCGGAATTCGATTCCGATCTCGCGCAAGATCGCCAACGAAGCCTGGTGAATGCGCTCAAGCTGCTCGCCCGTGACGGCCTCCACAGGCCGAATGCCGTACTTGATGGTCGAGACGCGAGGCCTCTTCTCTGCTTCCCGGGCGGCTACGACCGACGCGCGTCCTCCGCGACGCCGGATTGCGGGAGTATCGGTGTCCATCATCGCGTTTTCCCAGAGGGCGCAAAGGTCGCCGTCAAAAGAGCCTTCTTCGGTCCGCGTACGGAGCGCGGCCCTGCTCATTGACTTTGATGATAGGGTCTGGCGAACGCCCTGAGGACTCGCAAAAGGTTTCGCTGGTGTTAAATTCAGTTTATACCTGGGTCGACGGCGCAAGTACCGGTGACCTGGTAAGGACCGCCCGAAAGGCGAAGCGGCGGGGGTGGGTGCGGGAACCGAGGCAGGGGCGCCGGTAGCTGTCTAAGGGCGCAATTCCTTCGACTGAGCGAGGAACCAATCCACAAGAACCTTGCACTTCTTGTTTTTGCCGGCATCTTCATTTGACAAGAGGAAGAAGGCGCGGTCGGTCTTGATCTCAGTCGCAATGGGCCGAACCAGCTGGCGGTTGTGGAGCAGATGTTGGGCGGTCAGGGACCATCCCAATGCGATTCCTTCGCCTGCAAGAGCTGCTTGCAGCGTCAGCTGATAGTCATTGAATACAATGTTCGGCTTCGTCTCGCTGGCATCTCCGCCTGCAAGCGCGACCCATTCCGGCCAGCCCATTCGCTTGCGAAAGGCGTCGGACGAATGAATGAGCTGGTGTCGAACCAACTCATCGACGCTCGTTGGAGCGGCGTGCGCCAGAAGATATGCGGGCGAGCAGACGGGAAAAATGATCTCGTCGCATACAATCCAACTGTTCGTCCTGTCAAAATCCCGTGGCCGCACCCATACGGTAACGTCCACTTCGTGATCGGGCTCGATATCCCGATCGGTGGCGACAACCTTGATCATGACGTCTGGATGCTCTTCCTGGAAATGATAGAGTTGAGGCGCAAGCCAATGTGCGGCGAGGGATGTCGACGCAGCAAAAGTGATGTATTTCGTTCCGCGGTCGGAGATAGTCTCAAGCCGCTGTTCCAGACGGCGGAAACTCGTGCGCACCTCATCGTAGAGCTGCCTGCCAGCCTCCGTCAGCTGCACTCCTCGATTGTCACGGGCAAAGAGTGCGGTCCCGCAATGCTTTTCGAACGACTTGATTGAGTGCGAGACGCTGGGTTGCGTCACGTTGAGTTCGCTCGCTGCGTTTTTGAAACTCAGGGTCCGGGCAGCCGCTTCGAAGACAAAGAGCGAATGCGTCGAGGGTACCAGGCTACGAAGCTTTGACATGAAGCAGGTCTATATCAGACGCTATATTTTCCGTCTACGAGATGCCCGCCAACCGGTCTATTCAAACAGGAAACCAAAGCGACCACGGACCGTAGCCAAGCCCTTCGTCACCGGCCGCCTGAACTCAGCGAGTTGGCAGTGAATTCGTTCAACCAAACAGTGACCAAAGAGCGCAAAGTCGTTCAGCCGCCCCATCCCGAACCGACTATGTCGGGCTGGTACACTACGGCAGGGCCGGAGTTGGCGCTGGTGCCGCTAGAAGGCGACGTTGCATGTGACTGCCTCGTGATTGGGGGCGGCTGGATGGGGCTGCACGCGGCGCGCCGATTTGCCGAGCTCAACCCGCAGTCTTCGGTTGTCCTGGTAGACGCCGGCCGCATTGGAAACAATGCATCCGGACGGTGCATGGGTTTCGTCATCGATCTAGCCCACAATCCTCGGAAGCGCGATTTCGTCGAAGACATCAAGGGGAACAAGGAAGAGCTGTTCGTTAACCTGGACGGCATCGCCTACATCCGAAGCGCCGTCGAGGAGCATGGGGTCGATTGCGACTGGGACGCGCAGGGAAAATACCACAGCGCCGCGACCGCTCACGGTGTGGAGGACCTCCACCGCTTTTCGCAGGCGCTGGATAAGCTTGGCCAGAATTACAGCTGGGTCGAGACCCCGGAAATCCAGGCGATCACCGGCAGCAAGCACTACATCAAAGCCTTGCATCATCCCGGCACCGTCTTGGTCCAGCCTGCGAAGTATCTGAAGAACGCAACGCGAAGCCTGCCCGCGAACGTCACCGTTCACGAAAACACCCCCATCGTGGCGGTGCAGTTCGGCGTGCCGAAGCACATCTGCGAGACGCCCGCAGGAACAATCAGGGCTTCGAAGGTCATCATCTGCGCGTCAGGCTATCTGACGAAATTTGGCTTCTTCGATAACCGCGCCATACCGCTATACACATTTGCGAGCATGACACGACAGCTCACGGAGCGCGAGCTTTCGCGGGTGGGAGACAAAAGAGCCTACGGGCTTATCCCAGCCAACAGCTTCGGCACAACGGTTCGTCGCACAATCGACAACCGGCTTTTCCTTCGCAACGTCTATTCCTATGCGACTGACTTCAAGACCACTACGCAGGACGTGATGAGGGCTCGGGTGCAGCAGCAAATCGCGTTCGATCGGCGGTGGCCGGAGCTTTCGTCGATCGGCTTCGAGGCCAGCTGGGGCGGCCTTCTTACACTCGCGCAAAATGGCGGAATGGTCTTCGGCGAGTTGGCGGAGAAGGTCTACGGCGCCGCATTCTGCAACGGAACTGGCGTCGCGCGCGGTGCAGCCTTCGGTAAGGCCGTAGCCGATCTGGCGTCAGGGCGATCATCGCCGGTGGTCGACATCCTGAAGACGCGCGCACGTCCCAGCAAGCCGTATCCCAGGCCTGTCACAGCGATGGGCGTTCGCATGATAACCGCCGTCCGTTTTCGACAGGCCGGCGCTGAAGTCTAGATACAATGAGAGAGATCATGGCAGACCTAAAGGGCATAAATCTGGCAATGCAGACACCGTTCGACGAGAATGGTGCGATCAACTATTCGGTTTTCGAGGAACTGATCGAGAAGTATGTCGCCGCAGGTGTTCACGGGCTGGTTTTGGGTGCCGGCACGGGGCAACACCCCTATCTCACCGAAGCCGAATGCAACCAGCTCTATGAAGTCGGCGCGAAGCGCATAGCTGGCCGCTGCAACGTCATCTGCCAGACGTCGGCCCTCAATATGGACGAGATTATCAGAAGGTCGCGTCATGCGGAAGCTATCGGTGCCGACGCACTGATGATCCTACCTCCGTACTTCGAAGGGCCGGGTGACGAAAACGGAATCTTTGATTTCTACAAGGCAATCGATGACGCGGTCGGCGTAGATATCGTCGGCTATAACATTCCGCAGGCCACGGGCATTTCCGTTTCACCCCGGCTGTTCGAGCGTCTGAGCCAGTTGAGGAATTTCAATTATATCAAGGACAGCGCTGGCGATCTCACCGTGCACCAGGAATACCTTCAGACCAAAGGCGCGGTTTTGAACGGGTGTGATACGACGACAATTTATGCTCTCATGGCCGGCGCGCGAGGCGTTATCTGGGGGGCAGCAAACTACATGCCGAGCGAGGCTGTCCAGTTGTACGACTTGGTGATGGCAAGAGATTATGATCAAGCCTTCACGCTCTGGCAACGAATTTTGCCGTCATTGCTTTTCATTTGGCGGGCACCTTACACGCCGTCCGTCGTAAGGGCGGCACAGTTGCGTGGGTATGGAACCGGCAATGTCCGCAGGCCACTTTCGAAGCTTTCGTCTGACCAGGAAGCGGCGCTCCTGCATGCGCTCGAGCCGTTGTTAGCGTAGGAACTGGCAACTGCCAGCTATGGCCTTCAGATCCGACGTAAGCCCAACCCCTCTGCATTAGCTAGGCGCGGATCAATTCGACCGGCAGCCCGTCGCTCACGGCGCCATTGCCCCGGTGCCACACCGGTCGGTGATCTGCCAGCAGGGAACTGCGACCCGGTCCGGCCAGCGCCCAAGATGCCCACGATCTCCTGCTTGATGATGAGGCAGTCGCCTGCCTGAACGGCAAACGAGGTCATACAATTCGTGCCGGGTGAAGGTGTGCTGCATCCGGGTTTTGTGAGATTTGGCGGGGTGACGCTACCCTGTCGCAACGCAGCTCAAAGTCAAGCAAACGGGTGCTCATTTGCAGCCCTCGAGATCCGAGTCGCTTCCCTGTTAGTGTGCTTTCGCTTCCCTGTTAGGCCGAATAGGGAATTTTCTCTCAAGAGGTTGAAACCGCTGCGGGATTTAAGGTCAATTTTGGCTCGGGCGCCCAAAATCTCCGAAAATTCGCTGTTTTCGGCGCGTAACAGGGAAAATCAGTCGGAGACTGGTTCGCTAGCGACTGCCAGCACCACCAAAAGACCAACTTAAGTAATTGATTTTGCGGCATTATTTTGAGATGGTCCACAATGTGGACTCGAACCCCTCTTTCCAACCAAAACTAACCCCGAGCGATTTTCCTCGCGATCTCAGAGTCGCCTGAGGCGATATTGGGGTGTCGAAGGGTTCGAACCGCTAAAGCGTTACCGTGTTCCCTACATTTGGAAACGCCAGGTTTCCACGACACGAACGGCAGCTTTGCGCCTGATGTCGGCCTTTGAGGTGAGCTTTGCCCTTGCCTAAAGGCCGACATTGCGGGCCCGGTATCACGCCGGACCGAACACCTGACTGGTCCTGGGCAGGATCCGGTCACAGATTGGAGCGCAGGCGGGCAGCGAAGGTTGTTGTGACGGTCTAGACATGACACCACGAGTGCTTGGATTGAGCGCCGCGCCCGGATGCTGGTAGACGGCGGCGATATGGTTTCCCCTGAGCTGGCGCAGTTGCTCGGCCGAGAGATCGCGGATTTCCCGGCCTTGAAATCCAAGCGCTGACGCCGCGATGCGGGCATTCTTCGGCAGATAGCGCAGGATGGCGAGCGCCACCGAGCTTTTTCCCGACCCCGACTCGCCGACCAGCCCGAGCGCTTCGCCTTCGCCGATGCGCAGCAACACGCCGCTGACGGCGGGATGCGATCCCTCGCCGGCTGCGGCGCGCGCGCTTCCTATGATCGGTTGGCTCTTCGCCAGCTTCGCTGTCTAAAACAGCGACGGCATGGCGACTTTTATCATTAGAACCACGCATGCTTGTCCCGCCTGCGAGAACGCCCGAGCATCGAATTCGGTGTTCCGATCAGCGCGTCCATTTTCCACCGGACGCGTTCGTAGCCAGCATGAGCAGAAGTCACCGGGACCGTATTGACAAGGTCGCGCTGATATGAACATTTGACTTTGCGAAAGTAACGATGTTCATGTTGGGGGCAAGTTTGCTCCTGCTGAAAATCGGGGAGTTGGGAGGCCCGATCACATGGCTCATAGCCGTTGTACCGCTCTGGAAATTCAACAGGCGTCGCCGTCCGGATTGCTTGCCGGCCGGACAGGATGCGCCGTGATTGGATAGTCGGCGCGGGCCTGGATCGGTCCGTTTTTCGAACCTGGCATCGTCGTCGTCCCGCAAACGGTGCATGATATCTCTGAGCGGGCATTTGGGAGGATTTGCAATGCCTATTGGAACTAGGAAGGATGTGTCGCGTCGGTCGTTTTTGATGTCGACGGCGGCTGTCGGCGCGTCGGCTGTCGCGGTCAGCGGGGTCTCGCTGTTCAACGTCCGGCGCAGCTTCG
Source organism: Mesorhizobium sp. P3_B5 (assembly GCF_056402815.1). NCBI lineage: Bacteria > Pseudomonadati > Pseudomonadota > Alphaproteobacteria > Hyphomicrobiales > Phyllobacteriaceae > Mesorhizobium > Mesorhizobium sp. P3_B5. Next base: position 39,606 of record NZ_JBFUGR010000020.1, read on the forward strand.
CGCAGGAAGCGGCCAACCCCGCAGACATTCTCGCCAAGATCAATGTCGGCGGCTACGTCAAGAAGGAATACCGTGACCTCTACAAGCTCGCCGATGGCGACGAGCTGTGGGATCCGGCCAAGGACTGGATCCGCACCGTCGACTGGGAAAAGGTGCGCAGCGAATTCGCCGGAAAGACGGTCAAGTTCGCGATCGGTGCCGCCGACATGGAGTCGGCCGCGGACGGCTTGAAGCCCTTCGAGCAGCTTTCTGGAATGAAAGTCGAACTCGTTCCGATTCCCGACGATTCCATGTACGACAAGGTGCTGGCCGAATTCATCTCGGGCAATGCCAGCTTCGACGCGCTGCAGTTCTTCTCTCCCTGGCTCGGCGACTTCGCCGGTCCGGGCTTCCTCGCCAAGCTCGACGACTATGCCGAGAAGTGGAAGCTGCCGCTTGACGATTTCTATGACACCTATCGCCTCAACTACGGCTATTTCGGCGACAAGGGCCTCTACGGCATTCCCTTCGACTGCGACATCCAGATGGTGCATGTCAGGCCGTCGCTGCTGAAGAAGGTCACCGGCAAGGACGCCGACACCAAGCTGACCGTGCCGACCTATGACGAGATGATCCGTCTGTCGGCCGAGCTCAACAAGGTGGAGAAGGGCGTGGCCGGCGTCGGCATGATGGGCGCTCGCGGTTTTTGGTCCACCTACACCTGGGAGCACATCGCCGCGCAGCATGGCGTCGACCTGTTCAACGATTCCTGGGAACCGGTGTTCAACAGCGACGCCGGCATCAAGGCACTCGAAACCATTCTCGCGCTGAAAGCCTCTTCCGCGGAAGGCGTGGCCGGCTGGGGCTGGGGCGAGAACCGCGCTGCCTGGCTTGGCGGCCAGCTTGCCATGAACATCTCGTGGCAGGATTCCGGCACCCAGGCGACGCGTCCGGACCAGAGCCGCATCGTCGGCGACGTGCTCACTATCTACGAGCCACGCGTGCAGATTGAAGGCGCTCGCTTCGCGCCGCCGAACATCGCCGGATCGACCTCCTGCGTGACCGCCACATCGCAAAACGCGGAAGGCGCCTTCCTGATGCTGGCCTTCCTGACCTCGGCATCGATCATGGCGATGAACGAAGCCAACGCCAACGGTGTCGCGCCGGGTTACAAATCGGTGCTGAAGAACGAAAAGCTGCGCTCGGTATCGCAGCCTGCGGCGGTCTGGGCTGATTCACTCGACTATGCCTGGTGCGCGCCGCGCATCCCCGGCATGTTCGAGATGGAGCAGGCGCTTGGCAACGAGATCAACAAGGCGATCGTCGGTCAGGCGACCCCGAAGGAAGCTCTCGACGCCGGCGCCAAGGCCTGGAAGGAGATCATGACCAAGAATGGCTTCTTCTCAGACAAGGAGCCGTTCAAGTATGCTGCGGTGGCGCCCGCGACCTGGGCCGGCAAGGGCAAGACCCCACCGGTTTGACGGTCGAACGATGCTGACTTGCCGACAGGTCCAGGGAGACTACACGTAATGCAGGACTCCATGGTCCACGACAATACAGGATGGGCGGCTTCGGCCGCCCGTCCCGGCGTCAGGCCCCGGCCCCGGAGCCGGTTGCGCCGCAAGGCGTTCCCCTACCTTCTGGTCGCGCCGGCGATGATCTTCCTGCTGGGGATCACGCTCTATCCCGGCGTCTACGCCATGTATCAGAGTTTTTTCTTCGTCCGCTTCAACAACTGGTCTTTCGCCGGGTTCGATAACTACACCAAGCTTCTATCGGACAATGAATTCTGGCAGGCGCTTTGGAACACCTTCCTGATGGGCGCAATCGCGCTAAGCCTCGAATGCGTCATCGCCATCAGCATCGCCGCTTTCGCCTATCGCGATCCATGGGTGCGATCGTGGCGCATTCTGTTTCTGATGCCGATGCTGTTCATGCCGTCGGCGGTGGCCTTCATCTGGAAGCTCGCCTTCAACGATGGGCGGATCGTCAGCGATCTCCTGATGCGGTTGGGACTGATCGACGGCAATCTGGATTTTCTCGGCTCCATCTGGCTTGCGCGGCTTACTCTGATCGTTGCCGATGTCTGGCAGTGGACCCCGTTCTTGTTCATCATCTTCGTCGCCGCATTGCAGGGCCAGGATGCGGAAATGGAAGAGGCAGCAAGGCTGGACGGTGCCAAATGGCGGCAGATCTTCTGGAACATCTCGCTGCCGCTGATGATGCCGATCGTCGCCGTTGCGCTCATCCTGCGCGGCATCGACATCATCACCATGTTCGCTTCGGTCTTCATCATCACTGGCGGAACACCCGGCGGCGCCACCGAGACGATCAGCTATTTCATCTACCGCATCGGCTTCAAGACCTTCAATTTCGGCTACGCCTCGGCCATTTCCGTGGTCATGCTGGCGATAACGGTCACGGTTGCGCAGCTGTTCGTGAAACGCTTCTTCCGCTCGGGACGGGAATAGAAGATGGCCAGCAAAAGCAAATCGTCGGAGAGCCTGTTCCTGCGCTACCTCGTGCTGTTCGCATGGGCCGTGTTCTGCCTGGCGCCGATTCTGTGGTTCCTGTCCATCGGTTTGCGGCCCCGCACCGAGATCATTGCCGCCGAGCCGATCTACTGGCCGACCTTTTCCCTCGATGCCTGGAACATGATCTGGACCGACTGGCCGATGGGCAACTATCTGCGCAATTCGGTTGTCGCCGTTGTCGGCAGCGTCATCATCGATCTCTTGCTGGCGATCCCGGCCGCCTATTCGCTGGCCCGCTATACCTACCGGTTCCGCGAGGACATCGGTTTCTACATCCTGTCGACGCGCATGATGGCGCCGGCCATCGTCGCCATCCCGATCTTCTTCCTGTTCCGCAATATGGGCCTGCTCGATACGGTCTGGGCGCTGATGCTGATCTATGCGGCGATCAACCTGTCGCTGGTGACCTGGATCATCCGCTCCTACATGCTCGACATACCGCATGAGATCGAGGACGCGGCCCGCACCGACGGCGCCTCGGACCTGCGCATCCTGGTGTCGATCATCGTGCCGATGTGCCTGCCGGGCGTCATCACCGCCGCCGTCATCGCCGTCATCTTCGCGGTCAACGAGTTCCTGTTTACCTTGCTCATTGCCTCTACCAAGAACGCCTACACGCTGTCGGTCGCGCTGGCCAACTTCACCGGCGGTTCGGACGGCATCATCTACAACGCGATCGCGCTGGTCGCCTTCCTCGCCTTCGTTCCGATCATGCTCCTGGTCGTGCTGATCCAGAAGCATCTGTCGCGGGGGCTGACCATGGGCGCGGTCAAGGGCTGATATCAGGCTCGGCCGGCCTGCGAAGAAAAACTGGAAAGACAGATATGGCTCAGATTCAACTGAAGAATGTCACCAAGGGGTGGGGAGCAGTGGTTGGCGTCGACAATGTCGATCTCGACATACGCGATGAGGAGTTCATGGTCTTCCTCGGACCGTCGGGCTGCGGAAAGACCACGACGATGCGGATGATCGCCGGTCTGAACGACCTGACGTCAGGCGAAATCTGGATCGACGACGAACTGGTCAATGATTTCGATCCGCGCGACCGCGACGTGGCCATGGTGTTCCAGAGCTACGCGCTCTATCCGAACATGACTGTGTACGAGAACATCCGCTTCCCGCTCAGAATGCGCGGCGTCCCGAAAGCCGAGCACGACCAGCGGGTGCGGCGGGCCGCCGACATGGTTGAACTCGGGGCCTATCTCGATCGCAAGCCCGGTGCGCTCTCAGGCGGGCAGAGGCAGCGCGCGGCCCTTGCGCGAGCCATCGTCAGGCAACCGCGCGTTTTCCTGATGGACGAGCCGCTGTCCAACCTCGACGCCAAGCTTCGCAACGCGATGCGTGTGCAGTTGAAGCACGTCCAGCGCCAGCTGAAGATCACTACCGTCTACGTCACCCACGACCAGGTCGAGGCGATGACGCTGGCGGACCGGATCGTTATTATGGACAAGGGCCGCATCCAACAGCTCGGCACACCGGACGAGATCTATTCGAACCCAAGCAACACCTTCGTGGCCGGCTTCATCGGTTCGCCGCCCATGAACCTGATCAAGGGTGCGGTGCGCGGCAAACGTTTTTCCGCTCCGGGGATGGAGGTTACCGGTGTGAACCTGCCCGACTCGCAAAGCGTCATTCTTGGCGTGCGACCGGAAGACGCAAAGGTCTCCACCGGCGCTGCCGCCCATCTGAAAGGGACGCTCTACGGACTGGAGCCGACCGGCGACCAGACCTTCCTCTCGGTCCGTACGGAGGCGATGGTCGTCGAGGTGAAGGCCGACCGCGACTTCCGGCAACCGCTCGATACGGCCATCGCCATTGAGCTCGACGTCGACCGCCTCTATTTCTTCGAGGCGGAATCGGGCAATCGCATCCGCGCAAACTGACGGGACATAATGGTGCTCTACGACTACGCCTCCATCGGCTTCTTCACCTTCGATTGCCTCGGCCGTCCCGTGCGGCGCATTCCGGGACCGACCGAATTCGACTTCCTGGAGGAGATCACCATCGCCGTTTCCGGCGCCGCGGGTGCTGCAGCAATCGTCGCGGCGAAATACGGAATGAAAGTGCTGGGCGTCGGTGGTGTCGGCGCCGACGACATGGGCGACTGGGTGCTTGGCAAACTCAGCCGGCACGGCGTCGACACCACCCTGATGCAGCGCATCGAAGGCGTCGGCACCTCGTCGAGCATCGTCGCCGTTCAGGACAATGGTCAGCGGCCCGCCATGCACATGCGCGGCGCGACCGGTTTCTTCGAGATTGCACCGGACCAGTTCGACCGGGTCCTCGATGCCTCGTTCGTGCATATCGGCGGCGCCGGCCTTATGGACCGCATGGATGGCGAGCCGACGGTCGACCTCTTGGCGCGTGCCAAGCAGCGTGGCTGCACGACCACGCTCGACGTTGCATCCGCCCGCCACGAAGACATGCCGATGATCGCCAGGCTGCTGCCGCATGTAGATTATTTCCTCCCGTCGGTCGAGGAGGCGCGCCTGCTCTCGGGCCTGTCCGACACGCGGGACGTGGCGCGCTTCATGCTCGATCGTGGCGTACGCTGTTGCATCCTCACCCTTGGCGAGGAGGGGGCCTACTATCACCACGCCGATGGCACGCGGTTTCACATTCCCGCATTCGAGGTCGAGGTGGTCTGCACCTGCGGCTGCGGCGATGCCTTCAACGCCGGCTTCGTGGCGGGGCTGTATCGTGGGCTTGGTCCGGAAGACGCGGTCACCCTCGCGCAGGCGACGTCGGCGCTCAATGCCACCGGGCTCGGCAGCCAGGCCGGGGTCCGGTCATTCGACCACACGATGGAATTTGCACGGCGCACGAAGAGAAAGACCAATACGCTCGCAGCTTGAGCTACGCTGGCCCGTTGCTCTCCTTCTGGCGCCGCGATCCGCGCAGTTGCATTTTTTCTATCATGCTTGCCGCGGTTACTTCATCGGTGATGAAAACCGTCGGCTCGACCAGCTTCATCACGCCGATCAGCGCTCCAACCTTTTCGGGTCCGCCAGATGCCAGCAGGCGGATTGGCGCCCTGCGCAGCCGGTCGATGCCAACCGACATCACGCGATCGTTGATCTCGTGATCGACAAGGTTTCCGTGCTCATCGAAGAAATGAAACAGCAGATCGCCGATAGCGCCTGCCGAAACCAGCGAGTCGTGCTGTGCGTCCGTCAGATAGCCGACCCGGTAGGAGGTGGCCGTCGATGTCGTCCCGCCGACGCTCAGGAGCACGGCGTCGAGATCCTCGGCCATTTCGAAGATGGTGTTCAGCCCGCAGCGCTCGATCAGGGTGCGCTTGGTCTCGGCGCTGTCGACGATGGCCGGCGCCGGCACCAGGAAGCCCTCACCTTGGAAGAGTTCGGCGAGTTGCCATGCGAACTCGGCCGGATTGAAGCGGCGCGCCTGGATGATGCCGCCGAGCAGCGAATAGACGCGGAACCCAGTCAGAGTTTGACCTTTTATGAAGGGCAGCGTGTTGTAGAGCGTCCTTCCCCAGCCGACCCCGACGCGCATGTTGGATGTCGCGATCTGCGAAATATAGTCGCCGGCGGCAGCACTGATCACGGGCACCGGATCGGCCTGCGGGCTCGACAGCGGCGCCACGATCGCCTTCTGGATGCCGAACAGCTCTTCCAGGCCGCGCTCGAGTTCCGTCGTGTCGGCGACTTTCGCATTGATCGTGATCTTGATTTCATTGCGGGCGCGGGCATCCGCCAGAAGCCTGACTACCGTCACCCGTCCGACGTTGAGGATCGCGGCGATCTCGCTCTGGGTGAGCTGCTCGACATAGTACATCCAGGCGGTCCGGATGCGAACCCGATCGGCCTGGCTCGAGCCACGAACATTCTCGCCAAACAGCATCTCGGGGTCTTTCGTCCCCCGTTTCCTTTGGCGCATGATTGCCCTGGCTCCATCGTTCCGGCCCACCTGTCACAGCCGGAATGCAGGATGCGCGGATGACGATGTCATAGCTTTGCAGGCCATAATTGTCTATCATTCAACGGACAGTACAAAGCAGTCATAGGGACGGGATCATGGCGTCATTCTTGCCGGACGAATTGCGGACAAAGGTGAAGGAGCGTCTGCGCGATGCCCGCTTTCTGGCGCGCGAGATGCGTGCTTCCGCGCGAAAGGGCCAAGACAGCCATGCGTCTGAGGGGATTGACCCTGCTGCGGGCGCAGCCGGCCTGGTGACAGTGATCGCTGATTTCTCCGACAGTGCGCTTTCTGCGCTGGAATCGGTTGCTATTGAGCTGCTGTCGTCCGATCCCAAGGCTCATTTCCGCAGTGCGTCCGCCTATCCGCTAGGCCGGTATTTCGATGGCGACAATGCGATCGCCCAGGGGCTGTTCGCCCGCGACTGCTATTTTGCGGCCAAGCAGATCCTGTTGGCGAAAGGCATCTCGAATCCGCGACTCAGCGAGGAACTCTTCATCGAGGCCCATCGCCTCGTCGCCAGTAGCCAGCGCTCGTTGCCTTCCAGCAAGGCCGCAGCCTCAGATATGTCGCTCGACGATATTGCCCTGCAGGCCGCAGTCATGGCCAGGGCCATCCTTCGCGCCCGTCCGGTCGAGGCGCCCAGGCATATCGAGGATGCGGCCGATGGCCGGCTGCTAGACACCGGCATCTACGTAGCGGCGGCACTCGCCTTGGCCACAGCGGTGGCGAGCTATCATGACGATGTTGCGGCCGACGACGATATCTATACGGGCGTCTGCGCCGCAGTCGACGCACGCTATACGCTGTTCGCGAAAGCCTTGGCAGGCCAGGACCGGCCCGGGGAACTGGCGAGTGTTTTCGCCGATCTGATACCGCATCTTCCTTAGTTGCTCTCAAGAAAGGGCAGGGCGGATCGGGGTTGCTTGAACCTTTGCCTTTTCATTGAAACACATGTACATGTCGATTGCCTCAGAACCTGAGCAGACATGTATCCGCCAGGAATGGAACAAGACAATGGACCTGACGCCGAAGGACAAATTGTCTTCGATACCGGACCTCCGCCATCGGCTCAGGCAATTGCGTTGGTTTTCCAAGGCGTTCCGAAACAATGCGGAACTGGTGGAGGCGCATTTCGGCTTTACCTATCGGATCGATGAAAAGCTGTTGAACCAGGTCTTCTTCGACTGGCTCGCCGTAATCGACGCACAGGACGATTCAGCAGCGGCTGACCGGGCCGACTACATCGTCTTCGTTGCCGGGCTCGCCCTGCGCGAGCTGATTCGCACCAAACCTGCGGTCATGGTTTCCGACGCTGGCGCGGGGCCGGTGGACGATCAGGCCACGCTTGAGATCGCGCGGTTCTGGCCGGAAGGTTTTCTGTTCACGAATTTCTGTGTCTGTGCCATCGCCGCCGTTCAGGAACAGGAATTCGGCGTGACACGTGATCTCGAAAAGGCCGCCTCCGATCTGCGAGTCTGGTGGTCCTATCGGGAGAACGCGGCGCAGGATCCGAGCATGTCAATCGCGTTCCTTGACCAATTCGTCGGCTTGGAGCCGAACTGGCTTTTTCCCGCAATGGCGCAGGAGCGGGCAGCGATAAAGAAAGCCCTAGGCGCCTCCCGCGACGCCATGCTCGGTCGCTCGTAGCCTTCGACGTAAGGTCGTCAAGATCCGTTTTCGCTCGCTCGTCGCTTCGGTTTTTGAAGCGGTAACCACGGTTTGCCGAGGTGCTTGTCCCAAGGCTTGCGGTGACCATCGCCTTGCGTTTGCCATATTCGATCTTTGCGACGAAGATTTGTACATTCGTCTTGATATGGAGACAGATGTTCAGTATTTGTCTGACCGGAGGCAAGTCGCCTATGGGAGGATATCGCAATGACCATCAACGTCGCGCCGACCGGCCTTGCGCGCGATCTTTCCGAGCGCGCCAAATCAGGCAAACCGATCCGCATCGGGCTGATCGGCTCCGGTGAGATGGGTACCGATATTGTCACCAGGGTCGCCCACATGACCGGCATTGAGATCGGAGCGATCTCGGAACTCAACCTGCCGGCGGCGACCAAGGCGGTCGACATCGCGTATCAGGAAACCGGCCATTCACGCGAAGTCTCCAGCGCTTCCGCCATGACCGCGGCGATCGAGGCCGGTGAGGTCGCGGTGACTGCCGACGCCGACCTCATCATCAACAGCGGGCTGATCGACGTGGTGATCGACGCCACAGGCGTTCCGGCCGTCGGCGCCGAATTCGGCTTGCGCGCCATGGAGCATGGCAAGCATCTGGTGATGATGAATGTGGAGGCCGACGTCACCATAGGCGCCTATCTGAAGAGCGAGGCTGACCGGCTCGGCGTCACCTATTCGCTCGGCGCCGGCGACGAACCATCCTCTTGTATGGAACTGATCGAATTCGTCTCGGCCATGGGGCACCCGATCGTCGCCGCCGGCAAGGGCAAGAACAATCCGCTCAACATCGATGCGGTCCCACACGACTATGCCGAGGAGGCGGCGCGCCGCCACATGAACGTGCGCATGCTGGTGGAATTCGTCGACGGCTCCAAGACCATGGTCGAAATGGCAGCGATTGCCAACGCCACCGGGCTGGTGCCCGACAAGCCCGGCATGCATGGCCCAGCCGCAACGCTGGGCGAGTTGTCGAAAGTGCTGGTGCCGCAGAGGGATGGCGGCGTGCTGTCGAAGGTCGGTGTCGTCGACTATTCGATCGGCAAGGGCGTCGCTCCTGGTGTCTTCGTCATCGCCGACATGTCGCATCCGCGCATCTCGGAGCGCATGGAAGATTTGAAGATGGGCAAAGGCCCGTATTTCACCTTTCATCGCCCGTATCACCTGACCTCGCTCGAGGTGCCGCTGACCTGCGCGCGCGTCGTCCTCTACGGCAAGGCAGACATGGTTCCGCTGGCAACGCCAGTGGCTGAAGTCTGCGCCGTCGCCAAGAAGGACATGCAGCCGGGCGACAAGCTCGATGCGATCGGAGAATATTGCTATCGCGCCTGGATCATGACAGCGGCGGAAGCGCGGGTGGCCAGGGCGGTCCCTTGCGGCCTGCTTCAGGGCGGCTCCGTGACCTCACCGATCAGCAAGGGCGATCTCATCACCTATGCCAACGCAGCGCCCGTTCCCGGCTCGAAGATCGCCGAACTCAGGGCGCGGCAGGACAAGCTCGTTTACGGCGACAAGGGAGCATGACTATGGCCAGGAAAGCCGTGATGGAAAAGGCGGTGCCCACCAATCTGCCCTTCGCCTACCGGCAGTATGATGCCGGGCAGTTGAAGGAAGTGCTGCGCAAGATGTACCTGATCCGGCGCTTCGAGGAGGGCGCCGAGGATTGCTATACGCGCGGCCTGATCCACGGCACCATGCATTTGTCGATCGGACAGGAGGCGAGCGCCATGGGCATCTGCATGCCGCTTGCCGAGGATGACCAGATCACCTCCACTCACCGCGGCCACGGCCATTGCATTGCCAAGGGCGCCGAGGTCAAGAAGATGTTCGCCGAGTTCTTCGGCAAGACCACCGGCTACTGCAAGGGCCGCGGCGGCTCGATGCACATTGCCGACGTCGCCAAAGGCAATCTCGGCGCCAACGGCATCGTTGCTGGCGGCATCCCGATCGCCGTTGGCGCGGCACTGTCGGCCAAGCGGCTGAAGACCGGCAAGGTCGTCGTATCGTTCTTCGGCGACGGCGCCAACAATGAGGGCGCCTTCCACGAGGCATTGAACATGGCGTCGATCTGGAAGCTGCCGGTTATTTTCGTCTGCGAGAACAACGGCTACGGCATGTCGACATCGACTGCGCGCTCCACCGCCGTCAAGAACATCGCTGACCGGGCGGCCGCTTATTCGATGCCAGGCGTCATCGTCAACGGCAATACGTTTACGGAAGTCGCGGAAGCGTCGCACGCGGCGATCGAGCGGGCCCGCGCGGGCGAAGGACCGACGCTGATCGAGTCCAAGACCTACCGCTATCGCGGTCACTCCAAGAGCGATCGCAACCGCTATCGCACCAAGGAGGAGATCGAGGACTGGATGTCGAACCGCGATCCGATCATGCTTTTTGAAGCCGAATTGAAGGAGTTCGGCATCGTCGACGACAACGGCATCGAAGCGGTGCGTGAGGCGGTGCGACAGGAAATCGCCGAGGCCATCGAATTCGCCAGGGCGAGCCCCGCTCCCGAGATCCGCGACCTTCAGAACTACGTCTATACGGAGCTGGCGTGATGGATGCGATGGTGCGCGAACTGAGTTACGCCCAAGCGATCCAGGAGGCGATGGCGATCGCCATGGAAGCCGACGAGCGCGTCTTCCTGATGGGCGAGGACATCGGCGTCTATGGCGGCGCCTTCCAGGTCACGGGCGATCTGGTCGAGCGCTTTGGGACCGACCGCGTCATGGATACGCCGATCTCGGAACTCGGCGGCGCCGGTGTCGCCGTCGGTGCAGCAATGACCGGGTTGCGGCCGATCTTCGAGTTCCAGTTTTCCGACTTCGCCACGCTTGCCCTGGAGCAGATCGTCAACCAGGCGGCCAAGATGCGCTTCATGCTGGGCGGAGAGGTTTCCGTGCCGCTGGTGATGCGGTTTCCGGCCGGCTCAGGCACAGGAGCTGCCGCCCAGCACAGCCAGAGCCTCGAAGCCTGGCTCGGCCACGTGCCGGGGCTGAAGGTTATCCAGCCAGCGACGCCCTATGATGCCAAGGGCATGTTGCTGGCCGCCATCGCCGATCCCGATCCGGTGATGATTTTCGAACACAAGCTGCTCTACAAGATGAAAGGGCCGGTGCCGGAAGGCTATTACACGGTGCCGATCGGCAAGGCCGACATCCGCCGCGAGGGCCGCGACCTGACCATCGTCGCCACCTCCATCATGGTACACAAGGCGCTGGAAGCGGCACAGGCGTTGGAGGCCGAAGGCATCGACATCGAGGTGGTCGATCTCAGAACCGTCCGGCCGATGGACAAGCAGACGATCATCGACAGCGTCAAGAAGACCTCGCGGTTGCTTTGCGTCTACGAGGCCGTCAAGACACTGGGCGTCGGCGCCGAGGTCAGCGCGATGATCGCCGAGAGCGAGGCGTTCGATTTCCTCGATGCGCCGATCGTGCGGTTGGGCGGCGCCGAGACGCCGATCCCCTACAATCCCGAGCTGGAAAAGGCGACGGTTCCGCAGGTGGTGGACATCATCGCCGCGGCACGCGATCTCGTCAGGGGAGTACGATAGCCGATGCCTGTCGAAGTCATCCTTCCCAAGGTCGATATGGACATGGCGATGGGGCAGATATCACGCTGGTTCGTCGCCGAGGGCGCCACCGTCAAGCAAGGCGACGTGCTGTTCGAGATCGAAACCGACAAGGCGGCGATGGAAATCGACGCACCGGCCAGCGGTACGATCCGCAATATTGTCGGCAAGGAAGGGATCGATATTCCCGTCGGAGAGGCTGTCGCCTGGATATATGCAGCAGGCGAGGATGCGGGCTCCGCCGTGACGGCGAAGACCGAGCCCATGCGGGATAATGCCCCTCTTGTGGGGGAGATGTCGACGACTTTGACAGAGGGGGGCGCTGTCCCACCAGCCACAGAAAGCGAGACTCACCCCTCCGGCCCGGTTATCTCCGCCACATCGGATGAGATCAGCCAATCGTCAGGCGCCGTCCGCGCATCACCCTTGGCCCGTCGCATCGCCAAGGACGCTGGTGTCGATGTGGCGGCCGTCACCGGCACCGGCCCGCATGGCCGCGTCGTCAAGGCCGATGTCGAGGCAGCGATTGCCGGTGGTGGCGCCAAGGCGGCTCCGGCTGCGAAAGCAGCGCCTGCTGGCGCTCCGGCTGCTGCGGCACCAGCACCGAAGGCAATGTCGGACGAGCAGGTGCTGAAACTGTTTGCCGAAGGCTCCTACGATCTCGTCCCACATGACAATATGCGCAAGACCATCGCGCGGCGGCTGGTCGAGGCCAAGACCACCATCCCGC
>NZ_JBFUGR010000021.1:0-47699 GCF_056402815.1 Mesorhizobium sp. P3_B5
CAAGGCTACTCATGTCAAGGCTACTCATGTCGCGCAACCGCTGCACCCACCTGATGACGGTGCTGATACCAACCCCATAGCGTGCCGAGGCCTGCCGTCGCGACAGCCCCTCCCGCTCAACCGACGCAACAACCCGTTCGCGAAGATCCATCGAGTAAGGCTTGCCCATCCATGCTGACCTCCTTGTCTCAGCAAGAAGGTTGAATCAGATTTGCACGCCTAAGGGAATCCTCGCCGATTCAGCCTCAATTCATCCCGCTCTAGTGCCGCGCCGATTGCTCATCTTTGGCCAGCACCTCCGCTTGATGGCGGTGTCCGAGCGTCTCATAGCCGACGACGGTGACGGCAGGCGCCAGTGTCAGGATGATGAGGCAAACCGCCATGTCGACACCGACAAGCGCGGCGATGATCGCAAGTGCTACAACCGCAGCCGTTCCCGCCAGCAGCCAGATGTGGAAGGGATCGAAGCGCTGGACGAGATAGTAGTAGAGCGCATAGATCACGGCGAGATAGATGCCTAGCGGAATTGCGGCCGAGAGCAGGGTCGCCACCGGGCCGATCTGGGCCTTGTGCTCGATGAAGTAGGCCGCGACATGCAGGCCGGCGCCGGTCGCGACGATGGCCGCGACGATCAGCATCTGGCCATAGCCCCAGACGAAGGCGCGGTTGCGGTGCGCATGGAGCACCGGCGCCGAGGGCAGCATGTAATAGACCCACCACATGCCGAAGGTGAGCCCCATGCCGGCGATGCCGACAAGGGCCGCATCGAGGTTCCAGCCTTGCTCCTCGACCACGGCCGACAAGGTCGCCAGCGTGCCGACGACGCCTTCGCCGAGCGCAATGATGGCGAACAGGCTGTAGCGCTCGGCCATGTGGTGAGCGTGCCAGGGCGTGCCGCCATCCTTACGCTCCGCAATCACTGGCCCGGCGAGTTCGATAGCAAGCAGGGCCGCACCGAACAGCAAGCTCGCCAGCACGGAGAAATCGGCCAGGATCTGCATCACCCAGCCGACCTGCGCCACCGCTATGGCCGTGGCATAGGTCAGGCAAGCGCGACGCCGGGCGGGATCCTGTCTCGCGGCGCGCAGCCACTGGAATATCATGGCGACGCGCATGATGACGTAGCCGAGCACCATGATGGAATTGTCGAGATGGCCGCCATGCTCGATCGAAGCGAACATGCGCGGCAGCCCGATCGCCAGCACCAGCACGCCGATCATCTGCACCATGGTGACGAGACGGAAAATCCAGTCGTCGGTGTCATAGGCCGAGGAGAACCAGGAGAAATTGATCCAGGCCCAGCAGATGGCGAAGCTGGCAAAAGCAAAGCCGAGCAAAGCGGCGGCGTAGTGGCCTTCGGCCAGCGCATGGGCGAGTTGGGAAGATGCGAGGCTGAAAGCAGTCACGAAGGTCAGGTCGAACAGAAGTTCGAGCGGGGTCGCGACACGATGCCCCTCATGCGGATCGCGCCCAGCCATGCGCCTGACATGATGGTGGAGGGTTTCGGGGCTGATGGGCGTGGTGTTCATCGCGCGGCCTTCGGCTTGAGGTCGTCAGCCGACACTAGAGGCGAGGCAGTGAGCGTCAAGGCGCGCCGCCAGAGCTGCAGGTCGCCAAAAAGCCTAACGGTTTCGGCTGTGCCTTTTATACGCGACTTTCCTGGCCAACCAGCCGGCTCGCGGCGGTCTCGGCCATCGCGTCCGCGAGGCTCATCCCCCATTGCGAGCGGCAATAGGCGCGAAAATCGAAGCAAGGCAGGCCGGGACAGACCTCGAATTCGATGAGATGGACACGATCGTCTGCCTCGACCCTGAGATCGATGGAAAACACATCGCGCAGGCCAAGCCCGCTGATCAGCCTCTCGGCAATGCGGCGGATTGTTGCGGCGGCGGCCGGCTGAGTGTCGGCGACCGGCAGCAGCACAGGCTCAGTGTAGTGTCCCGCCGCTCTGGCCGCCTCGCCTGTGTCGCCATAGAGCGCCAGGCTGTCCGCCATGGTCTGGAAATCGGCGCCTGAATCGACAAAAACGATGCCGAGCCCCTCGGCACCGGTGTCCGGTTTCAGGCCGAGGAAACTCGCGCGTACATTGCGGCCGGCGACATAGGGCTGCACGACGACGTCGTCGCGATAGGCGGCGAACACACGCCGGCTAAGTTCCAGCGCGTGGCCGAGATTGTGGCATCGCGAATCCGGCCAGATGCCGATCTTGGCGCCCAGCCGGTTCGGCTTGACGAACCAGCCGGCGGGAGCGGTCGGCGGCTCGGACAGCCAGTGACCGTCGCGGGCAAGGCCGGCCGGCGGCGCCGGCAGGCCAAGCGCGCCAAGCACGGCGCCGGAACGGAACTTATCCTGGCAGAGCGCAAACAGCGCATCGTCGGCGCCGATGGTTTTCAACCCGTTCAGCCTTGCCAAAGCAGGTGCTGCGCCACCGCGGAAATAGGCGATGCCGTCGGTCAACGTCCAGACCAGCGTGGTCTTCGGGTCCCCGTCGGCGAGTGCCTTCGCGGCATCGTCGAGGGCCACCGGCGCGAAGGACAGGCCGCGCTTCTGGCAGGCCGCGGCAAGCGCGTCGAACTCAGGCGCCAGATCGGTCGCCTGCGCCAGATAGGAGGCGATCTCCATGGCGCGCTCCGGCGCATGGCTGTCGGCGACCAGCCTGCTGAAGCAGGCTTTTTCCGGCTCGTAGACAAGGATCAGCTTCGGCTTGTGGCGCGGCATGGACTCTCCCGGCGATGTATATGGCTACCATCGCACGGTTGATACAATCGGCTTTCGCGAAACCGACCGTGCCGGGCGGTTGCGTGACAGCATCCGCATGGACGAGGAGCGCCGGTCGCCGGCGTCAGGCGATCAGCACACGCGGCTCGAAGCGGCCATTGACCTCGATATCGAGCAGGAAGGTCATGCCGCCCTGCGGGTCTAGCTTGCGTTGCTTGTCGTCCTTGCCCTTCCAGGCCGAGGTCACCGCCAGCCGGTTGGCCTTGGCGCCGACGAAGGCGGGGCAGGACGGCTGCGTCACCGGCATGGCGACCGAGCGCAGCAGCTTGCCGTCGGGGCCATAGGCTTCGATGACCTTGCCGCCCCAGACGGCGTTCCACAGCACGCCGTCGCGGTCGAGCACCGAGCCGTCGATATACCCCTTGGAAGCGCGATGGTCGACGAACACTTTCGGCTCGTCGGCCGGCAGGCCTGTCGCCGGATTGCAGGCGACGCGCATCAGCAGCCCGGTCGAGGTGTCTGTGTAATAGGCGATGGCGCCATCCCCGGTAAAGCAGATCGAGTTCGACACGGTGATGTCGCCAAACAGCTTGCGCACTTCGCCCTTGAAGAACCAGTAGATCGAGCCCGCACCTTTCTCCTCGCCCTTGCCCATCGTGCCGACCCAGAATGCCCCGCAAGGGTGGACGCGGGAATCATTGGAGCGGGTGAGCGGATTGTCGGCCTCGATGGCGGTGTGCAGCGTCAGCTTGCCGGTCGCCACGTCGCGCACGTGCAGGCCGGTCTCGGTGGCGATCAGCTGGCGCTGGTCGTCGATGATGGCGATGGCGCTGGCCATCTGGCCAAGTTCATGGACCTTCAGCGCACCACCGGAAAAGGGCTTTTCCAGAAGCTGACTGTTGACGATGTCGAACCAGAAGAGCGTATCGGTGGCGGGGTCGTAGCTTGGCCCCTCGCCAAGATGGCAGACATGGTCGGAGAAAACGGAAACGATGGTTTCGTTCATGAGCCCGCTCCGAAAGCTGCATCCCAGGCGGCCACGGCGGCGTGCGCCCGCGTCGCTACATCGTCAACACTCAAGCCTGGCTTGAACAGGCTGGAGCCGAGACCGAACACGCTGACGCCGGCCGCCTTGTAGCCGGCAAAGTCTTTTTCCGAAACGCCGCCGACGGCGCCGACCAGGGTCTGCGCCGGGAGCACCGCGCGCATCGCCGAAATGCCCGCCGCGCCGAGCACGCTTGCTGGAAAGAATTTCAGCGCCGAGGCGCCGAGCCGGATCGCCTGGAAGGCCTCCGTCGGCGTGAACACGCCGGGCATCGTCACCATGCCATGCTGCATGGCACGGCCCATGACTTCGGCATCTATGTTGGGGCTGACCAGCAGCCTGCCGCCGGCCGCGTGCAAGCCGTCGACATCGTCCGGCGTCAGCACGGTCCCCGCGCCGACCAGCGCCGTCTGGGGAAGCGCTGCGACGATGCTGGCGATCGACGCGAACGGCTGCGGCGAATTGAGCGGCACTTCGATGGCTTCGATGCCGGCTTCGAACAGCGCCCGGCCAACAGCCACCGCCTCCTCCGGCTTGAGGCCGCGCAGGATGGCGACCAGACCACGCCTGAGCTTTGGGAAAGGTGCGGTCCGGTTCATGCGATAACTCCGTTGCTGGCGGTCATGCCTTGTCGATCAGTCAAGTTCGGCCGATCATGCCATTTTCACGCGCGGCTTCGATCAGGCCGGCACGCACCGCCTCGTCCGCGTCGACGGCCCTTATGGCAAGTCCGGCCAGACCGAGCGCCTCAGCATAGAGCGTGCCCAGCGCGCCGGAGGCAACCAGCACGACCGGCGCGGTATTTGCGCCATAGCGGCGATTTGCCGAGGCGATCTCGCCGCCGATGAGCAGGCCGGAGAGACAGGCGGCGGCATCGTCGGGCTTCAGATCCTGCAGCAGGCCGGCGGCGCGGATGGAAAACAGTCTTGAGGTGACATCGCCACCCTCGGCCAGCGCCTTGCGGCACCAGTCCTGGAAAAACGGATTGTCCGATGTGACCGGCTTCGGCTGCTCGCCCAGTGAATGACGCAGGATCGAATGCGCGGCCAGCACCGAAAACAGTTCGCCGGTCGGCCAGGTGCCGAAACCGGCGACCGTGCCGTCCTCGACCAGCACCCATTTCGAATGCGTGCCCGGCATGCAGACGAGCTGGCGGCCCTTTGCCGGCAAACCAGCGCCGGCAAGCTGGGTTTCCTCGCCGCGCATGACATCCGGCGCGTCGATCTGGCGCTGGGCGAGCCCCGGCACGATACGGATGTCGCGATGCTGACCGGGAACTTTGGCAGCGCCGGCAAGGATGGCATTGAGCGGCGACGGCACGGTGACATAGGGCGCTTCGAGCCAGCCTTGGCGGGAGCCGGCCATGCCGCAGATGATGACAGGCAGCGCTTCGGGCGCACCCAGGGCCACCAGATGGCCTTCGAGAATTGTCGAAAAGCCCTTCTGTTGCGCGGTGATCAGCCCGTCATCGCCGCGGCGCTCGGCCAGAACCTTTCCGGCCTCGTCGACGAGCCAGACCCGCATGCGGGTGGTGCCCCAGTCGACGGCGGCGACAGCAGGCACCTTGCTTGCCGGAACCTGGCTCACAGGAAGCCTCCGTCTACGATCAGCATTTGCGCGGTCAGCATGCGCGAGGCATCCGACGCCAGGAACAGCACCGTTCCCACAATGTCTTCCGGCAGCATGACCTGCTTGATACACTGCTTGGCAACATGGGCGGCGAGCGCCTGTTCGGTCACCCAGAGCTCCTTCTGCCGCTCAGTGATGACCCAGCCGGGTGCGATGGCGTTGACGCGAATGCCATCCACGCCAAGCTTGCCGGCGAGGCCCTTGGTGAGGCCGAGGATGCCGGCCTTGGCGGCGGTGTAGGCCGGCATGTCGGGGTGGTTGATCAGGTAGGATGTCGAGGTGAAGTTGATGATCGACCCGCCGCCGGCCCGCCTCATCCCAGGCGCCACCGCTTGCGCGGTGAAGAAATGCGGCCGTAGATTGATGGCTTGGTTGTTGTCCCAGAACTCGACCGTCACGTCTTCGACGGCATGGCGTTCGTCCCACGCGGCATTGTTGACGAGCACGGTAACATCGCCATGCGCCGCAGCAGCGCTGGCGGCTGAAGCGCGCAGCGCTTCGACGTCGCGCAAATCGGTCTTGAAGTAGAGCGGCCGAAAGCCGGTCTCCTTTTCGACGCGATCGGCAAGTGCCGTGCTTGACCCGTCGGCGATGTCGATGAAGGCGACTTTCGCGCCCTGGCGAACGAAGCCTTCGGTCAACGCCGCGCCAATGCCGGAGCCGCCACCGGTGATCAGCACCGAGGCTCCCCTAAGGTCGGCAAAATCCGCCGATGGCATCATATCTGTTCTCTCCCAGCCTGATCGGCGCGCATCCTAGCCAGACACGTCGTGTGGGCAAGGGCGAAACGTCGGATTTGCGGGCATATGTCAGACAAAACGACAATGCGCCGCACCGGGCGTGCGGTGCGAATGCTGACGGCGTCGAGCTCGCCGGTCAGACTGCCTTGGCGTGCGAGGCGCCGCGATAGGAATCGCGGAGGTAGCCGAGCGTGGCGTCGGCATCGGCCGGCCTGCCGAACAGATAGCCCTGGCCACCGGCGCAGCCGAACTGGACGAGGCGGTCGGCCTGCGCTTCCTGTTCGATGCCTTCGGCGACCACGTCCATGCCGAGCCCCTCGCACATGGCGAGGATGGCGCGGATGATGTGTTCCGACGGCCGGTCGTCGAGGATGGAGGAGACGAAGGCGCGGTCGATCTTGAGCTTGTCGAAATGGAACTCGCGCAACCGTCCGAGCGAGGACTGGCCGGTGCCGAAATCATCGAGCGAGACGCGGATGCCGACGCGGCGCAGATCCTCGACGATCTTCTCGGCCGAGGCCGGGTCGTTCATCAGGCCGGTCTCGGTGATCTCGATCTCCAGCCGGCGGGGGTCGAAACCGCTGCGGTCGAGGATGGCCAATATGTGCAGGCCGGTGTTCTGGTCGACGAGCTGCGAGGGCGACAGGTTGAAGGACAGGAACAGGTCCTTCGGCCAGCTGCGCGCGGCTTCGGTCGCCTTGCGCAGCACCAGCTGCGACAGCGGGCCGATGATGCCGCGCTCCTCGGCGATGGGGATGAAGACCGTCGGCGGCACCGAGCCGAGGTCGCGATCGGTCCAGCGCGCCAGCGTCTCGAAGCCGATGGTGCGGCGGGTGTTCAAATCGACGATGGGCTGAAAATGCGGCTCGACCTCGCCGGCGGAGACGGCGCGGCGCAGCGCCTGCTCGATGCGGGTGACGCGCTTGGCGGCTTCCTCCATCTCGCGGGTGTAGACGACAACCCGGCCGCGGCCCGAACGCTTGGCATGATAGAGAGCCGTTTCGGCCTTGTTGACCAGAATTTCCGTGGTTTCGTCGCCCGAATAGAACAGCGAGCAGCCAACCGAGGCCGAAAGCCTGGCGGTGCGTTCGCCGACATCATAGGGCGCCGAAAGGATCTCGATCAGCATGCGCGACTTTTCAGCCGCGGCGTCTTCTGAGAACACCATCGGATAAAGGAAGGCGAATTCGTCGGCGCCGATGCGACAGACGGTGGAATAGCTGTCCATCGAGGCGCGCAGCCGCATCGCCACCTGGATCAGGATATCGTCGCCGGCTTTGTGTCCGAACAGGTCGTTGATCGGCTTGAAGCCATCAAGATCGAGAATGCCGACGGTGAACGGCGCCGGGTCCTCGGACCGATCGCTGATCAGCCGGTCGACCTTGTCGAAGAAGCGGCGGTGATTGCCAAGTCCGGTCAACGGATCCGTGAAGGCCTGATCCGAGCTTTCCCTGCTTGCCTGCCCGGTGCCAAACGTCGTTTGCATCGGTGTCCCTGTTTTGAATTTCGGAATTTATATCCAGACTGGCAGCAAACCCTTTAGGAAACGTATCGCGAAATCGATTTTTTTCGTCGAAAAGGGCCGCCTATGGCATGAAATGTCCGCCCCTTTTCAGGGACGGATGCCTCAGGCACCTTGCCGGACACGATAGAGTTCGACGGGGGCTCCCTTGGTCTCCATTACCGGCTCGAGCCATTCCGGCACATTGTCGTGCATCAGCCCGGCGAGAAAACCTTGCGGCGCCCTGGCGGCGAGAAGCTCGCTTTCCGGGCTGCCGCGGCACAGCGCCACCAGGCCGACATGGTGCGCCGCCACGATTGTCCTCGCGTCAGCGGCCGATCCCAGGAAGGCATCGAGCGCAAGCAGGTCGCCGGCGATGTTGCGATGATAGGGTCCGGCGAAGACGCGATGGCCGGAATAGGCCAGGATCGGCGAGCCAAGGTTGGAAACGGCGAGCACGGTGGTGTCGGGTTGCCTGGCAAGTGGTGCAAAGGATGCCTTGCTCTCGCAGGCGGTATCGGTGGTGCCGTCCTTGGCCGCCACCGTGCTGCCCTCGAAGGCTACCGACGTCGCCGCCGCCGCGCCGACCCAGACAACATTCACCGACGCCAGCCAGACAGCGGCCATGCGCAGCGAAACGCTTCGCGAGGGGCTGGTTCTGGCGCGTTCGCGCCATGTGGCGACCCATGCCGACAGCGGGATGACGGCAAAGGCGAGGGAGAAGCTCGAACCGCGCACCTGCCAGGCGCTAACGATGAACGCCACAACAAGCAGCGTGCCGACGAGGCTGTCCTGCCGCCGCCAGGGTCCGCGCCGGAGCCGAAGCGCCATCAGGGCGATCGCCAGCAGCGGCGTGACATAGCGCGCCACCACCCGAGCCGGATCATAGACGACGAGTTTGTACAGCGACTGCGCCTCGTCGATGTGGTCGAGCCACAATTCCTTGAGGCGCGGATCGAGGTTCGCATAGGGAGCTGCCAGGCATTGCGGGAACAGTGCCGCCACGACAGCGGCCAACACTACGGCAAGCAGGCCGAGCGAGATCAGCCGACGACGATGCGTGCGGCTGGCCGCCTCGACCGAAACGATGGTCGCAAGGCCGGTTCCGGCGAATGCCGCGACGACGAACTGCACGGTCGAGAAGGCATCGCATTGCGCCTGGCCCCAGGCCGATGGCGCAATGGTGGTGACGAACACCAGCGCCGAGACGCCGGCAAGGCCGATGCCGAAATCCCGGGCGATCCGCCATTCGCCGCCTAGGTCGACGAAAAACAATATCGCCATGCAGGCGCCGATGGTGGCGACATAGGGAGCGGTCTCCATGCCGACGGCCAGCGTCAGCGCCGCGCACAGGCCCGAAAACAGTGCCGCCCACCGCCGTGCGGGTGCCTCGAGCAGCAAGCTCAGGCTGGCCATGGTCAGCGTCAGCTGGACATTGTGATGATCGAGCGCGCCCGGCGAAAAGACGCCGATGAAATGCAGCGCCGCGGCGCCGATGACGATAGCAGGCAGCATGGCACCTTTACCGGCGAAGCTGCGGGCGGCGCGGGCGGTGTAAAACACCGCCACACAGAAGAGCAGCGCCGGCCACAACACTTGCACGACGTTTTCGGCGACTGCCATGCTGCCGGTCAGAGCCGACACGGCAAGGATGATGGTGGCGATCGGCGCATCGACCAGCCGCGACCAGTGCATGACGAAGCCGCCTTCAAGCCCCATCCTGTATTGATGCAGATCGAACCAGCCCTGGCCGGCCAGCATGTCGCGCACCTCGACCATGCGCAGCAGGCTGTCATTATCGCCGCCGGCATTGCTCAGTTCGGGGAAGCCGGCAAAGGCGTTGATGGCCAATGCCACCAGCGTGGCGAGCAGCGCCAGCATGAGGTCGGTTCGCCAGGCGCGCGCATCCCCTTTGGAAAGCATCGCGGTGCGGGCAATGGTCATGGGGATGGGCTTTCGGCCTGTGTTGATCGGCGCAGGCTAGCGGTGGTCGCTTCACAAAGTGTAAAGCCGGTCGCAAAAATCACCGTGTTTGAGCATGATCTTTCCGAAAACCGGCTTCGGGATCAGGCTCTAATCGCGCACCGGAAACACCCAGAGCGACGACAGAACGTAGCTCACCGTGCTGGCCGCGACTGTCGTCAGCGCCGACATGGCAAGCGGCGACATGCCGAAACGCGCGACCGCGACATGCGACACCAGGCCCGAAAACTGCGCGCATCCGACCTGCAGCGCAAGATAGCGCGGCATGGCGCGGGCGTGATCGTGCTGGCCGCCGAAGGTCCAGCCGCGCTGTGCGCCATAGGCTACAACGAAGGCGATCGCATAGGCGATGAGACTGCCGACGAAAGGCGAAAGGCCCAGCGAAACCAGCAGCCACGACAGAGTGAACAGCAGCAATGCGGCCGCGACGCCGACGGTCACAAACCGGAACAGGCGCGTCTGCACAAAGGCTGGCAGCGCTTCGTTCATGCTTCGCGCGCCGGCTGACCATCGGCTGGCAATTCACCAGACTGGCCGGCTTTCAGCCGCTTGACCGGTATTTCCAGGACGCCAAGCAGGAACGCCGAGAAGAAGGCCTGGAATGAGATGACGATCAGGCTGAGGCTGAGCACGACGATGCGCGGGATTTCCGAATCGTTGAGCGGGCCGAAGCCGAGATGCGCCCAGCGCGCCACGGCATAGAAGAAGAACAGTGCGCCGCCGGCAAAGCAGATACCGGCATTGGCGGCCAGACGGTCGGTGCTGATGGTTCTGGCCAGCCAGCCGGAACGGTGGCTTGGCGGCAGAATGCCGGTGATCTCGGCATAATAGCGCGAAATGGCGCCGAAAGTGATGAGCTGGACGCCGGTGACGACCATGAAACAGGCGGCGACGAAGGTGTTGAGGTCGAGCGACAGATTGTCGATCACCCGCAGCGGTCCGAACACCAGCAGTGCCGCAAACAGGAGGCCAAGGCCACCGAGCACCGCGCCCGGGATGAAGAACATCCAGCGCGGATTGTAGACCAGCAGGAACTTCAGATGCCGCCAGCCGTCACGCCAGGTCCTGAGATGCGGCGGCCGGCTGCGGCCGTCCGGCTTCAGCGTGGTCGGCACCTCCTCGATGCGCAGGCCGGCCAGCGCGCCGCGCACCACCATCTCCGAGGCGAATTCCATGCCTGTCGTCTGCAGGTCGAGCTTGCGAATGCTCTCGGCGTTGAAGCCGCGCAGGCCGCAATGGAAATCGCCGGTCTTGATGCGGAAGAACAGACGGCCGACAAAGCTCAGCACCGGATTGCCGAGATAGCGGTGCAGCGGCGGCATGGCGCCGGGCTCGATGCCACCCTGGAAACGGTTGCCCATGACCAGGTCGGCGCCGTCGCGCAACCGCGCCACGAAGGCCTCCAGCGCGCCGAAATCATAGCTGTCGTCGGCATCGCCCATGATGATGAAGCGGCCCTTGGCGGCGGCGATGCCGCCGAGCAGGGCCGCGCCATAGCCCTTCTGGGGCACGGGCACGACACGGGCGCCGATCGCGGCGGCGATGTCCTGCGAGCCGTCGCTGCTGCCATTGTCGGCGATCAGCACCTCGCCGGAGATCCCTGATTTGTCCAGAAAGGCCTTCGCCTTGCCGATGCAGACGGCGAGCGTCTCGGCCTCGTTGAGGCACGGCATGAGGATGGTGAGTTCGAGTTCCCTGGCCGAGGCGGCGCGGATGGCGGTGACGGCGTTCATGGTCGTTGTTCCATCGAGGGCCCTGCGCAGACGCATCTCCGGCGGGCAATTCGGCGCTTACCCTTGCACGGCAAGGCTTAAGAAAACGATGACGCGCAGCCTCGCCTTGTCTTCAACTGGCCGGTTGCGGCGCGCTGATGCCAATCTTCAAAATGTGGCGATTGGCAGACGCACGGCGAGGCTGTACAGGCAAGACAGTCGCCCATCGCGCTGCCGGAGACCTGCCATGAAGTTGAAAATCGCCGTCCAGATGGACCATATCTCGACCGTCTCGATCGCCGGCGATACGTCTTTCGCGCTGTCGCTGGAGGCGCAGCGGCGCGGCCACCAATTGTTCCATTACACGCCCGACCGGCTGTCGCTGCGCGACGGCAAGGTGTTCGCCCGCATCGAGGAGATGCAGGTGCGCGACGAGAAGGGTAGTCACTACACGCTGGGCGACAAGGCGCGCACGGATCTCGCCGAAATGGACGTCATCCTGCTGCGCCAGGATCCGCCCTTCGACATGAACTACATCACCACGACGCATATTCTCGAGCGCATTCATCCCAAGACATTGGTGGTCAACGACCCGGCCTGGGTGCGCAACAGCCCGGAAAAGATTTTCGTCACCGAGTTTTCCGACCTGATGCCGGACACGCTGATCACCAAGGACCCGGCTGAAGTCGCCGCCTTCCGCAAGGAATTCGGCGACATCATCGTCAAGCCGCTCTACGGCAATGGCGGCGCCGGTATCTTCCATCTGCACGAGGCTGACCGCAACCTTGCCTCGCTGCTCGAAATGTTCGGCCAGATGTTCCGCGAGCCCTATATCGTGCAGCGTTATCTCAAGGACGTGCGCAAGGGCGACAAGCGCATCATCCTGATCGACGGCGAGCCGGTGGGCGCTATCAACCGGGTGCCGGCCGAGCATGATTCGCGATCCAACATGCATGTCGGCGGCCGCGCCGAAAAGACCGAGCTGACGGCGCGCGAGCGCGAGATCTGCGCCCGCATCGGGCCGTCGCTTAAAGAACGCGGTTTTATCCTGGTCGGCATCGACGTCATTGGTGACTACATGACCGAGATCAACGTGACCTCGCCGACCGGCGTGCGCGAGGTCAAGCGCTTTGGCGGCGCCGATATTGCCAGCCTGTTCTGGGACGCGGTCGAGGACAAGCGGAGAAATTAGCAGCCCGTACCCTACGCCGGTTTGGCATACTGCTCGGCGCTCATGACTTCGATGCACACGAACCGCTCGTTGCCTTCCACCCAGGCATCGTGACCGGGCGGAATTGTATAGGACGTGCCCTGCTCGAACGTTTTCTGGGTGCCGTCATTCATTTTGACGGTGATGGTTCCGGACACGACGTAGCCGACATGCGAGACCTGACAGCTGTCCGTCTTGACGACCGGCTTTACACATTCGGACCATTTCCATCCTGGCTCCATATTGAGCCGCCCGAGCGTAAAACCGGGAAGCCGCACCACTTCGACGCGTGTCTTGTTGGGCGAGCGAACTTCATCCGGGTTGTTGTGAGACTTGGATGCCAATTTCGTGACGTTCATTGCACCTTCGGCCATGTCATCCTCCCTACGCTTGACGCGGAGCCTGACGCTGCGATTGTCGGAACCGCGGCCGGATTCATATCACGTTCGGAGCCAATACATCAGCGACTGCTACAATAATGACGCCTACCCCTTGCGTCTGACACCTCAGTTCGGCGCGCAGCCTTCGAGGCGCGAGGGCGCTAGGCGATTGTGGTAGATCGGCCACCAAAAGGCGTAGCCGCCTTTTGTGAAATCACGGTTGGTTCTTCAAACGGACGCCGCGCGTTTCCATACATTAGGCGGCGCTTAAGCTGCCGGAGAATAGCCGGCGCAGGGCGCTGCATTGCCGCCCCACAGCGTCTAGATCACGAAGAAATCGTCCGCGGTAAGCCATGTGCCCGGACTTACGGCGGCGAACTTGACGGCCGCCGCGCCGCCCGCCCCGTCCACGTCGAACAGCAGATCGCCTGTCGCGTCGTCGTAAATGATGTGGTCGCTGTCATCGATGGCCGTCTTGCCGATCGCGAAGACCGCGCCGAAAAGCGGGCCGGCCGACAGCCCGACGAATACGGAGCTGTCCAGCCGGAACACATCATCTTGCGCATTGAAGTCGGCGATGCTGTCGTAATTCGCCGGTCCAAGCGCGTCGAACACGAAGACATCCCTGCCGGCGTCGCCGGCCAGCCGGTCGCGGCCGACACCGCCATTGAGGATGTCGTCGCCAGCGCCGCCCCGCAGGTCGTCGGAGCCGGCGCCGCCATCGAGGAAATCGTCGCCCGCGTCACCGCGAATGCCGTCGGTGCCCGCACCGCCGCTGATCTCGTCATTGCCGGCGTCGCCCTTCAGCCAGTCGGTCCCCGCGCCGCCGATGATCGTGTCGGCGCCGGCACCGCCGAACAGCTGGTCGTGGCCGGCACCACCGTCGAGTGTATCGTTGAACGAGGTGCCGGTGATGCGGTCGCCACCACCCAGCCCGTCGAGGATCACCGCACGATCGTAGTTTCCATAGCTCACGATGTTCGTGGCGTCGGTCAGCGTGATGGATTCGGCCGGTGGTGTGACCGTGATCGTGATCGTCGCCACATTGCTGTTGCCCTGGCCGTCCGTGGCGTAGACCGTAAAGCTGTCGGTGCCGACGAAGCCGGCCTCGGGCGTGTAGTCGAACAAATTTCCGCTCAGAAAGTCTGTGTGATAATGCAGGCTGGTGCCGACGTGGCCTTGGTGAAACGGGTAGTAGTTGCCGTCGAAACGCGTGCTCTGCTCAAAACTGCCGTGATCCGGTCCGTCCAGGACGACAAAGCTCAAGAGATCGTAGTCGGCATCGGCCACGCTGAATTTGACGTCGTCGAGAAATTGCCCCTGCGAAACCGACACATTCAGATTGGCGGCCGTGGGCGCATGATTGACGAAGGTGTCGGGCTGAAGCGTACCGTCTTCCAGGATGATCTGATGCAGGCCGTACTGCGTGTTTTCGCCGCCGAAATAGTCGTTCGCCCCGATCCATGTCACCGTGAGGGTGTCTGGGCTGGCGGCGTTGACCGAGACGATCCGGGCCGACAGGAAGGCCGCCTGGTCGGACACGGTGCGGATGAAATTGCCTTCATTGTCGAAGACCTGCGTTTCCACCGTCGTCCAGGTCTCGGTCCTGCCCTCATGGGTGAAGCTGGTGATGGTAAAGAAGCCTTCGAAGACATCGACCGAAGCCAGATCGATCCCACCGAACGGGAAATCCGGCTTTGCCCCTATCGGTCCGATGACATCGCCGTCGGTTTCCGCAATGCTGAAAAGGACCGCGTCAGGGCTTGGATTGGGATTGTCGGGTTCTTTCCATACGGTGAGTTCACTGCCATTGCTTAAGGTCGGCATCCTTGTCTTCCTCGCCTTTGCGCCTGGACGCGCTACGGATGTCCCCCGATTCCAACATAACATGGTATGCGCGCCGGATCGGTGACAAACCCCTTCGCCTTTCTCCATGTGGTTAATTCTGGCTTGGACGGAGACAGTTCTATGGAGTTCTGCGCACTGCCTATGTTCCTGTAATGTTCTTGATCAATTCAGAAATCTGTGCTTGTCTTGTCTGACGTCGCTCACGGCCTGATTGCACTGGCTTAGAGCGAGTCAGATCCGGGGGCAGAGCAAAGATGGTGGCGCGGGTTCGCACGGTCGCTTTCCAGGGCATCGAGGCCGTGCCGGTCGATGTCCAGGTGATGATCGCGCCGGGCAAGGTCAACATGCATATCGTCGGCCTGGCCGACAAGGCGGTGGCCGAAAGCCGCGAGCGGGTGCAGGCCGCACTGCATGCGTCCGGCCTGTCGATGCCGTCGAAGAAGGTCACTGTCAATCTGGCGCCGGCCGATCTGCCCAAGGAAGGCAGCCACTACGATCTGCCGATCGCGCTCGGCCTGATGGCGGCGCTAGGCGCCATTCCGGGCGACATGCTGGCCGGCTATGTCGTGCTTGGCGAATTGTCGCTCGACGGCACCATCGCAGCTGTTGCCGGCGCGCTGCCGGCGGCGATCGGCGCCAATGCCGAGGGGAAAGGCCTGATCTGCCCGTTCGGCTGCGGCCCGGAGGCGGCCTGGGCCGGCAAGGATTTCGACATATTGGCGCCGCGCAGCCTGATTGCGATTGCCAACCATTTTCGCGGCACGCAGGTGCTGTCGCGGCCGGAGGCCGGCATCCACGCCTCGGCGCGCGACCTGCCCGACCTCTCCGACATCAAGGGCCAGGAGAGCTCCAAGCGGGCGCTGGAAGTGGCGGCGGCCGGTGGCCACAATCTGCTGATGGTTGGCCCTCCAGGCTCAGGCAAATCGATGTTGGCGCAGCGGCTGCCGTCGATCCTGCCGCCACTGGCGCCGAAGGAATTGCTCGAAGTCTCGATGATCGCCTCGGTGGCGGGAGAACTCGGCGAGGGCAAGCTGACCGACCGGCGGCCGTTCCGCGCCCCGCATCATTCGGCCTCGATGGCGGCGATGGTCGGCGGCGGCTTGAGGGCGCGGCCGGGCGAAGTGTCGCTTGCCCATCACGGCGTGCTGTTCCTCGACGAGTTTCCCGAATTCACGCCGCAGACGCTGGATGCGCTGCGCCAGCCGCTGGAGACCGGCGACTGCATGATCGCGCGCGCCAACCACCGCGTCACCTATCCGGCGCGCATCCAGCTGGTGGCGGCGATGAACCCGTGCCGCTGCGGCATGGCCGGCGAGCCCGGCTATCGCTGCCTGCGCGGCGAGCGCTGCCGCACCGACTACCAGGCGCGCATTTCCGGCCCGCTGCTCGACCGCATCGATCTCCGCATCGAGGTGCCGGCGGTCTCGGCCAGCGATCTGATCCGGCCGGACCGGGCGGAGAAGAGTGCTGCCGTGGCGCTGCGCGTCGCCCGCGCCCGCACCATCCAGCGCGAACGCTTTGAGCGCCTGGGCGCTACCCTCGCCACCACCAATGCACACTGCTCGCCTTCCGTCATCGAGGAGATCGCGATGCCGGATGCAGCCGGCCTGTCACTGCTCAGGGATGCCAGCGAAAAACTCGGCTTTTCCGCGCGGGCCTACCACCGTGTGCTGAAGGTGGCGCGCACGCTGGCCGACCTCGAAGCCAGCGAAACGGTCGGCCGCATTCATCTGGCCGAGGCGATTTCCTATCGCATGATGTCGGAGCGCGTGGCGCAGGCGGCGTAGACTCCTGCCGGCCGCTGGACGTACGATTGCAAGACGTTGGGGTTTCGCGCCTGACGGTCGTCGCAGCGATGTAATCAACCGAGGGCTTGGGGGATGATTTCGGTTTCGCCGGCGCGTAGCGCTGAAGACTTCGAGACCTTGGCAGGGCTCTGCCGCAAGCTTGCGCAATGGGATGTCGACGCTTCGGCGCCCCATGGTGTCTCGGCGGAGGATGTGAGAGCGCTCTTTCATCCGGAAACAAGCGGCCATCTGCTGGCGGCGACGTTCGACGCGCCGGATGCCGTGGCCTTCATTGCGCGATCGGAGGGCCTGCCGGCGGGCTGCCTCGCCTTCGACCCGTTCGACGACAAGAGGGTGGAGCTTCATCGGTTCTTTGTCGATGAAGCGTTCCGCGGAAAGGGGATCGGCCGAGCCCTGATGGGAACTGTGTTGGCGGAGATCGAGAAGGGGCGCAGCCGGACCGTGCTGATCCACACCACCTTCTACATGACAAATGCCATCGCCGTGTACGAGTCGTTCGGCTTCAGGTCTTGCCCGCCCTTTCGCGAAACCCCGGAGCATGTCAGGCATACCGACATCTTCATGTCGCGCTCGATCTCGCCTGCATGAGGCGAGAAGCCATGGGGGATTCCGCCATCGGAGATTGCCTCGGGAGGCCGTCTATGCGGCACCCTGCTGCGCCTTCAGCTCCAGCCGCCGCGCGTGCAACACCGGCTCCGTATAGCCATTCGGCTGGACACTGCCCTTGAACACCAGGTCGCAGGCGGCCTGGAAGGCGACGGAGTTGTCGAAGTCGGGCGCCATTGGGCGGTAGTGGGGATCGCCGACATTCTGGCGGTCGACGATGGCCGCCATGCGCTGCAGGGAATCCATCACCTGGATGCGCGAGCAGACGGCGTGGCGCAGCCAGTTGGCGATGTGCTGCGAGGAGATGCGCAACGTGGCGCGATCCTCCATCAGGCCGACATCGTTGATATCAGGCACTTTCGAACAGCCGACGCCTTCCTCGATCCAGCGCACGACATAGCCCAGAATGCCTTGCGAATTGTTGTCGAGTTCGCGCTGGATTTCGTCCGGCGTCCAGTTCGGACGCACCACCACCGGCACCGACAAGATGTCGTCGAGCTTGGCCTTGGGCCGGCTCTTCAGCGCCGCTTGCACCGCATAGACATCTACCTTGTGATAGTGGGTGGCGTGCAGCGTTGCAGCCGTCGGCGACGGCACCCAGGCGGTGTTGGCACCGGCCTTGGGATGCGCGATCTTCTGTTCCAGCATCGCCGCCATCAGATCGGGCATCGCCCACATGCCCTTGCCGATCTGGGCGTGGCCGGCCAGCCCGCATTCCAGCCCGGTGTCGACATTCCAGGCCTCGTAGGCGGAGATCCAGGCGGCCTGCTTCATGTCGCCCTTGCGCAGCATCGGGCCGGCTTCCATCGAGGTGTGGATCTCGTCGCCGGTGCGGTCGAGAAAACCGGTGTTGATGAAGACGACCCGGTCTTGTGCCGCGCGGATTGCCTCCTTGAGGTTGACGGTGGTGCGCCGCTCCTCGTCCATGATGCCCATCTTGATGGTGTTTTTCGGCATGCCGAGCAAAGCCTCGACACGGTCGAAGATCTCGACGGCGAAGGCGACTTCCTCGGGGCCATGCATCTTGGGCTTCACCACATACATCGAGCCGGCGCGGGAGTTCTTGCGGCGGCCATTCGGGCCGACATCGTGCAGCGCGATCAGCGCCGTCATCGCCGCATCCATGATGCCTTCCGGCACCTCGTTGCCGTCGCGGTCTGTGATCGCCGGATTGGTCATGAGGTGACCGACATTGCGCACCAGCATCAGCGAGCGGCCGGGCAAGGTCAGCAGGCCGCCATTGGGCGCGGTGTAGGACCGGTCGGGATTGAGCTTTCGAGTAAAGGTCTTGGCCCCTTTGGTGATCTCTTCGGCCAGATCGCCCTTCATCAGGCCGAGCCAGTTGCGGTAGACCACGACCTTGTCGTCAGCATCCACCGCGGCAACCGAATCCTCGCAGTCCTGGATGGTGGTCAGTGCCGATTCCAGCACGACATCGGCGATGCCGGCCGGATCGGTGCGGCCGATCTGGTTGGCGCGGTCGATCAGGATTTCGATGTGCAGGCCGTTCTTGACCAGCAGGATGGTTTCAGGGTTTTCGGCGTCGCCGCGATAGCCGGCAAACTGTTTGGGGTCGGCCAGCGTGGTGCCGCCGGCGCCGGCGCCGAGCCGCAAGGTGGCGCCCGAGACGGTCAAACCGTTGACGCCGGCCCATTTGCCCAGAGTGAGCGGCGCCGACTCGTCGAGGAAATTCTTGGCCCAGGCGACAACCTTGGCGCCGCGCGCCGGGTTGAAGCTCTTGCCCTTCTCGGCGCCGCCGGTCTCGGGAATGGCATCGGTGCCGTAGAGCGCATCATAGAGCGAACCCCAGCGCGCATTGGCGGCATTCAGCGCATAGCGCGCATTCATCACCGGCACCACCAGCTGCGGCCCGGCGACGACGGCGATTTCCGGGTCGACATTGTCGGTCGCGACGGAGAAGGCTGGCCCTTCGGGGACGAGATAACCGATCTCCTTCAGGAAGGCCTTGTAGGCCTCCATGTCGACTGGCGCGCCATTGTCGCGGTACCAGCGGTCGATCTGTTCCTGGATGGCATCGCGTTTGGCGAGCAGCGCCCGGTTCTTCGGGGCGAGATCATGGACGATGGACGAGAAACCGCTCCAGAAAGCGTCGGCCGCAATGCCGGTGCCGGGCAGCGCTTCGTTGACGACAAAGTCATGAAGCGCGCGGGCAATCTGCAATCCGGCGATCTCGATGCGATCGGTCATCAGGGCTTCTCCAGATGAAAGGCTTTGCGGCCTTTGGCATGTCAGGGATGAAGGGTCAATTCAGCTTAGGGTGAAGGCGGGGATTTTGGGCGGTTGGCGAAGGCGGTGGCGACAGCGTCCTTCGCCCCGTTTACGGGGAGAAGATGGCGGCAGCCAGATGAGGGGCGGCGCGGCGTTTGTTGGATGCGCGGTACCGCGAAACCGCATTGGCTGGCGCTGCCCCTCATCCGCCCTTCGGGCACCTTCTCCCCGTGAAACGGGGAGAAGGAAGAGGCGCTCAAACCGCAATCCTTGGCCGGCCCGATGCGACCGCCACCACATGCGCTTCGATGAACATGCGCTGGGCTTCGACGGTGGAGACGCGGAATTCGGTGGCGACTTCGATCTCGGCGCTGTCAGTGCCGGCATCTTTCGCGCGCAGGGCGACGATGGCGCGGACGTCGGCTTCGGCCGCCGCGATCGCTTTCCCTTCGTCGGTGAAATCGCGCACGGTTTCGCCCGAGGCGAGGCGAAACAGGCCTTCCTGGGGCTGGCTGACCCGCGCCTCCGCCGAAACCCTGACCTGGCCGACGACGGCGCCGAGCGCGTTGGCGACATCGGTGTCTTCGGGCACCACGCAGTCATTGCCGACCAGTTCGGCCAAGCCGGCATAGTGCAGCGGCGCCGAGGCGCCGAGGCCGATGACCGGGCGGTCGAGCGCGACGGTCAGCCGAGCAATGCCAGGATGCGAGTCGACGGCGCGCTGCACCAGCGCATGCGCGACGGTGGCCGCGCCATCCAGCCCATCCTCGGCAAAGGCGGTTTCGAGGATGACTTCGGCCGACAGGCGCGTCAGCGTGGTCAGTACCCGTTCGGAGATGGCCTCCGGCGAGGCGGCAATGGATTGCCCGCGGCCGTCGCGCTTGCGGGCGAAGAGTTCAGCGCCGAGACGGGCCGTGACCGGGTCCCAGTTGGCCTGCTTGCCCAGTACATGGGCGGCGTCCGATGGGGTAAAGCCGGCGACATGCACCAGCCCACGCGACACCAGCCGGTTCAAGGTGGCGTTCTGGGCGTTGGAGATCAGCAATTTGTCGACGGCGAGCGGCACGGCGCCGATCAGCTCGTATAGTTTTGCCTCGGCGCCGGTGAGGCCTGCCGCCAGCCGGTCAGGCACGCCGGTGCGCACCGCCAGGCGGCCATCCATGCGGCCGGGATTCGGCGCGCGCAGCTGGCGTTCGAGCTCCGACGTCACCGCCGCGCCATGCACCATGCCGGCCAGCGCCAGCGGCACCAGGCGGCGCGGACCGAGCAGGATTTTTGGGTTGAGCGCGCCATCCTCCAGCGCCACTTCGGAATCGCCGCCGAGGCCAAAGGTGCGCATGGCCACCGCCTCGACCATGGTGCGGAAGCCACCGACGGTGGCGCCTTCCGGATCGAGCCGCGGGCGACCGCCATCGAGCACGGCAACGTCGGTGGTGGTGCCGCCAATGTCGGAGACCACGGCATTGTCCAGCCCGGTCATGTGGCGGGCGCCAACGAGGCTGGCGGCCGGACCCGACAGAATGGTCTCGATCGGCCGCTGGCGGGCAAACGCCGCCGAAACCAGCGCGCCATCGCCGCGCACCACCATCAGGGGCGCGACGATCTTGCGGGCGTCCAAAAATCCTTCGGTCGCCGCCACCAGCCGGTCGATCATCGAGATCAGCCTGGCGTTGAGCAGCGTCGTCAGCGCCCGGCGCGGACCGCCGAGCTTGGCCGACAGCTCATGGCTGGCGGTGACCGGCAGTCCGGTCTTTTCGCGGATCAGGTCGCGGGCAGCGAGTTCATGCGCCGGATTGCGGGTGGCAAAATAGGCGCAGACGGCGAAGCCCGACACCGAGGCGCCGAGTTCCGGCAAGGCCGCTTCCAGCCCGGACAGATCGAGCTTGGCCGCATTGCCGTGCACATCATGGCCGCCTGGGCAAAAAATCACCGGGTCGGTGCCGAGCGCCGCCTTCAGCCCGTCGCGGGCAAGGTCGCCCTCGGCAAAACCGATCATCACCAGCGCGACGCGCCCACCCTGGCCCTCGACCAGCGCGTTGGTGGCGAGCGTCGTCGACATCGACACCAGTTTGATCGCGGCCGGGTCGGTGCCGGCCTTGTGCAGGACCGCATCGACCGCGCCGGAGATGCCGACGGCGAGATCATGCCGCGTGGTCAGCGCCTTGGCCTTGGCCAGCACCTTGCCGTGCGGCCCCTCGGCTTCCGACCACAGCACCGCATCGGTGTAGGTGCCGCCGGTGTCGATGCCGAGGAACAGGGGAAGGGGTTTTGGCTTGGCGGTCATAAAGGTGGCGGTCCGGGAAAGAAGGGTTGCTGCGAAGCCCTTAGCCGATACCGCCCGAAGGATAAAGCAGCGAGCGCTGGGCCAAGGGAGGAGTTCGCAATCTCCCCCCTCGTGGGGGAGATGGCCGGCAGGCCAGAGGGGGGCGCGAAGGATCGCCCACTTTGCCACGACCTAAGGCGCACCTCCGAGCCCGGCCACAATCACAATATGCTGGCAGACATTGTCGATGTCGCGGAGGACGTCGTCGTTCCAGAAGCGCAGAACGGTCCAGCCATCCTGTTCCTGACGCCCTGTCCTTGCTTCATCGCCGGCGACGGCTTCCGCATGCTGGGAGCCGTCGACCTCAACGACGAGTTTCTTTTCCGGGCACGCGAAGTCGACAATATAGCCGGCGATCGGAAATTGCCGCCGGAAGCCAAGCCCCATCAGCCGATGCGCGCGAAGCTCGTTCCAGAGCTTCAGTTCGGCATCGGTCATGACCTTGCGCATCGATCTGGCGTTTGCGCGATGTTTTGGTGGCAATGGCGTGTGGGGCATTTCGATGCTCGGTGGTTGGGGAGGTTGGCGCTCTAGGCGCCCCCCTCTGTCCGGCCGGACATCTCCCCCACGAGGGGGGAGATTGGCAGCTTCGGCCTCAGCGGAAGAGACCACCTTATTTCGCCGTGACCGTGCCCTTCATCGAGCTGTGGATCGCGCAATGGAAGGGGTGTGCGCCGGCGGCTGCTATCTTGACCTTGGCGCTCTTGCCGGTGGCGAGATGGCCGGTGTCGAAGGAGCCGTCGAGCGCGGTGGCGGTGTGCGTCATGGAGTCGGCATTGGTGAAGGTGATCGTGTCGCCGACGGCGGCCGAGATTTTCGACGGGCTGAATTTCATGCCCTTGATCTGGACCGCATGATTGGCGGCGTAGGCGGGCATGGCAAAGGCAAGCAGTGCAAGAACGAGCATGGTGCGCATGATGGATTTCCTCCCGAGCGCTAGACCCTCATCCTACACTAACGCTGGCGCACGGCCTTTCATGCCACGAAGCCGATCTTTTTATGCGTGTTGTCACAAAACGGCTTGTTGGCCGAATGGCCGCAGCGGCAGAGGAAAACCCGGCGCGTGCGGTCGATGGTGTGGCCGGTGCCGGTGACGATTTCGACATTGCCTTCGAGCTTGAGCGAGCCATTGGTCGTCGGCGTGATGGTGAGCGGGCCGTCCCTCGCCTCCAGCGCCGGCGTGTCCTTCAGCGGCGGCTCGCCGGTGGCGGCGAAGCCGGCCTTGATATGGCTGTTGTCACAGAATGGCTTATTTTCAGAGGCGCCGCAGCGGCAGAGCGTGGCGCGGTAGAAGGTCTCGCCGTTGAGCACGATCTCGGCATGCACGGCGAGCGGGCCGTTTTCCCGCAGCCGCACGGTGTTGACCACCGGCGGCTTTTCCTGCGGCCCGCCATCCTTGCGGACATAGGTGATGGCGCCCGACGGGCAGCTTTCGGCGATGGCCACCACTTTTTCGACACTGGCCGCATCGGGGTGGATCCACTCGCCCGGCGCGTTGGGCACGAACACATGCGGGTTGCCCAGCACGCAATTGCGCGAATGGATGCAGCGTTTGCCGGAAAAGCCGACGTCGATCTTGTCGCTTTCAACCACTGCCATCGCCGCGCTCCTGTTTTTCTCCGGCAGGCTATGGCTGTCGCCCGAGTGGCGTCAAGCTGACCGAGAGGCTGGGGCGCCTACGACGCCCTTTGAGATTGGCGAAGGCCGCGATGACGGCCAATCTCCCCCCTCGTGGGGGAGATGTCCGGCAGGACAGAGGGGGGCGCGAAGGATCGTGGCCCCTGGTGTCTTCTAAACAGGCAAAATTATCGACGGCAGGGCTTCCAAACGTTGAGAACGTCGGCGGGACAGTGCCCCCCTCTGGCCTGCCGGCCATCTCCCCCACATGGGGGGAGATCGGCAGCTCAAGGCGTCAGTTCGATTTCCTCGGTCTCGCCGCCATTGCAGGTGTAGCAGCAGTCGTCGCATTTTTCCTTGTTGCCGGGGCCGACGCCCCAATAGGTTTCCTCGTCGCCATCGACCCAGGCGCCGTAGCAGATCGACTCGCCCTCGTCGCAGGACAGCGGGATCTGCTTGGTCTCGCCGTCGTCGAGATAGAAATCCTTGCCGTCGCCTGGCCAGACATAGTCGCGGTCCTGGCTGTAGAGCTCAAGGCGCATGGCGTTGGGGTGGCTGTTCTTGACGGCGAAGGTGATGTCGGCGGCGTGTGCGGCCGGCGCAAACAGCGCGGCAAGCGAGAGTGCGACAACGATGCGGCGCTTGGATGTGAAAGACATGAAACCCCCTGGGATGAGAATCGGCCCCCCGGCCGCTGGGGGAATCATTGCATGATGTGCGGAGGGGCGGAAGGGAGGATCGGGATGATGCGGTCCTGATTTGTGAGTGAGGCGATGGGTGCGCTTGCAACGTTTGCGATCTAGCGAAGGCCAAGGTGACGGCCAATCTCCCCCCGTGTGGGGGAGATGTCCGGCAGGACAGAGGGGGGCGCTGTCCCTCCAGCGTCTCAATCGAATACAACTGTGCCTTCACACTGTTTTTGC
Source organism: Mesorhizobium sp. P3_B5 (assembly GCF_056402815.1). Lineage (NCBI taxonomy): Bacteria > Pseudomonadati > Pseudomonadota > Alphaproteobacteria > Hyphomicrobiales > Phyllobacteriaceae > Mesorhizobium > Mesorhizobium sp. P3_B5. Next base: position 24,273 of record NZ_JBFUGR010000021.1, read on the forward strand.
TCGGTCGCAGGGCGCGCGAGGTTGGCGATCCTTCGCGCCCCTCTGCCCTGCCGGGCATCTCCCCTACACGGGGGGAGATCGGCAGCGTCTGCGCCGCGCCTACTCAACCAGATCGATCGTCTCCGTCGTCTTCTCCACGCAGATGAAGCAGCAATTGTCGCAGGGCTGGTCGTTGTCCGGGCCGACGCCGGCGGAGACGCTGTCGTCGCCGTTGACCCAGGCGCCGTAACAGATGTTTTCGCCCGGATTGCAGGAGATCGGCACCGATTTCTGCGAATTCGGCTCGATCATGAACACCTGGTCGTCGCCCGGCCAGGACAGCTTGCGGTCATGGCTGAACAGCTCGACCGCCACCGATTGCTGCCGCAGGTTCTTCACGAAGAAGGCCATGTCGGCGGCGTGGGCGGAGGTGGTGAGGAGAAGGGCGGCGAGGGCGAGGCGAATCATGGTGGGGAGATTCGCACGAGCGGCTGACAACCGCCACATGCGGCGCGGCTCTTCCTTCTCCCCTTGTGGGAGAAGGTGGATCGGCGCGCAGCGCCGAGACGGATGAGGGGTGCTGGAAGGAATGAGACGCTGGTGTCTTCTGGAACACCCCTCATCCGACCTCGCTTCGCGAGGCCACCTTCCCCCACAAGGGGGGAAGGGAAGACCTAGCCATTCACCGCCACATGCGGCGCCAGTCGCTGGATCGCCGCGATGATGTCGGTGCCGCTCATGTCGAGCGAGGAGACTTCCATGTGCACGGTGTTCTGGCCGAACGGCAGCATCAGGTTGAGCGCATTGGCCAGCGCGTATTTGATCTCGTCGGGCGGCGCCTCGGTCAGTTCGAAATTGACCATCCCCGACCCCTTGCCGGAGGTGAGGCGCACGCTCTGCACCTTGTCCCAGGGCACAAGCACATCGCCGAGGCGACGGTCGCGAAAGCCCTTGTCGTCGAGCACGACCTTGACCGAAGTGTCGAAGGCGCCGCGTGCGAGGAAATAGCCGAACCCGAGGAAGCCAAGCGCCAGCAACGCCACCAGCAGCACCCGCCCGCCATCGGCACCGGTGACCAGCCCCTTCAGCGTGTAGAAGCCGAAGATCGCCGCGAACAGGAGCGCCCCGAAGGCGGAAGACATCTTGCCGGTGGGACTGTTGCGGAGTTCGACGGGAGCGGACATGGGAGCGCGTTCACCGTTCGGCCTTCAATAGGGTCCAGATCCAGCCGATGAAGGTCAGCACCAGGAACGGATAGCCGGCGGCGGGCAAGGGCGAGGAGGTCGGCAGCAAGGGAGCGCCCCAGAGGATTTTGCCCACCGACACGGCAAACAGAAGGGCGGCAATGAGGCCGGTGAGACGCATCCACAAAGCGAAGGTCTTTGGCGCGCTGATCAGGACCAGGGCTGCCGCCCACAGCGAAATGCCGCCGACATAGGAGGGAACGCTGGCCTCGAGGCCTGCCGCATTGCCGGCCAAAAGCAGGCTCTCGCCGGCGACGAAGGTCAGGAACCCGGCGGCCACGCAGTCATTGCCCAGCCGCTGATACTTCATGGTCAACAGGGCGGTTGCCACCACGAGGGCCACGCCGTCGATCGCCCAGAGTGTTTCGCGCAGTTCCGGACTCGCCACAAAAGTGCCGGCAAGGCCAAAAGCGCCGCCGATGGCGAGGCCGATCGCGGCGACAGTATCCAGATTGGAGCGCATTTGAGATCCTTCCCGAGCCGAAGCAAGGATACTTCAGGGCTGGGCGTTCTCAAAGGGCTCCCTCATGCCACCTGCCCGAGAGCTTCGCGAACAATGCGTGCTACGGCCGCATCCTCATCTTGACTGAATACAGGCACTGTTGCCAGTCGGTTACTGGCGCGACGGCGAAGATCGTTGGGGATCGAGTTGTCCTGCTCCAAAAGAGCCACAACTGACAAAGGCTGTTTCACTTCGTAGAATGCAGTTTGATGTAAGAAGATTGCGTCATGAACTCTGTTTGGCGAACTTCCAAAGAATATTGCAACCGGCGGGCGTGATGGGGCCTGAACAATCATGTCCGGCCTAACCTCAGAGAGACGCGAAGTAACCGCTTCATTCTCTCTGATTGCCGCACGATCACCGATTGCGCTCTTGATGCGCTCAGCAGCGTCTTCCCTAAAAGTCGACGCGACCTTCTCCTGCGTGAGTAGGAGAAAATCGTTCATCCTGAGCATCACGCCTACGAAGTCGATAGCGCGCGCTGGCAGCTCCTTTGCCGGAAAAGAGCGTGTCCTGATTGTCGCGTCGTCTTGATCGAAATATCCGTCAACCTTGGCGAGCAAATTATCCAGTGCTCTGCGACGGGTATCCGTTTCAAAGTCGACGCCGGCCCCCTCAAGCAAAGGGATCGTCGCTCCATCATCTTCAAGATGATACTCGCCGTTCTCCATCTTGATGACGTAAAATGCGACCCTGTCTCCGTCATCACGCTTAAACGCAGTGCTAACAGCGAGTCCGATAGGCACCTCGGTTACGGTGATATCGTTGCAAAATGCTCGGCAAAGCTCGTTCTTCATAGCTCGCCCCCGATCTTGTCGATTCCGAAGAATTTTACAGCGCAATTGAAGGCAGAAGGTGGCGAGATAGCCGTTTTGCCAAACTTAAAGTCGAGACGGCGGTGATGGTTCCCAGATTTTGGAAGGCGCAGAGAGCCAAAACGGTTCGTGCCGGCGTCGAGGCCGTCTATGTCGTTGCAACGGGCGTGGCAATGCCACCCAGGTTCAGAAGCGTGGTACTCGTAGTCGCAAATAACTACCGTCTCGCCCAGCGTCACGACGCCAAGCGTTGCACGGAAGATTTGTTTACTTTCATTCATGAGGATTCGGACGCGGCAATCGCACCCCAAAGCATAGAAACTGATGATACGCCATCTATACAGGGGACCGTATTTGTATGCTTTTGCTCGCGCCTTACGGGATGGCCATTGGGCGCGGGGGATCTCTCCCTGCTTCCATTCCCCGCTTTTCACCAGAGACTTCTCCGCCCCTACTATCGCCCTCAGATTCATGATGATCCTCATAGCGTAAAATCGCTAATGAAATAACCAGAGCTTTGTCAGGTATTAATTGGGACATTACTCCGATCTTTTCGAACGGAGCAACGAGAAGTTCCGGTTCATGCCATCACAAGAATTCGAATAATGATTCGGCCAAACAAAACGGATAGTGGACTAGTGAAGGCCTCGTCTCCGGCAGTCAGATTAGAGATAGAAAGCGGGGGCAGCGTTCTCGATGGCTTCTATGATGATGGCGCCAAAGGCCGGACCGCTTAATCCCCCATCTTCAAGGCCTGGATAAACGCCTCCTGCGGGATATCCACCTTGCCGAACTGGCGCATCCGCTTCTTGCCCTCTTTCTGCTTGTCGAGCAGCTTGCGCTTGCGCGAGACGTCGCCGCCGTAGCACTTGGCGGTGACGTCCTTGCGCAGCGCCGAGATGGTCTCGCGGGCGATGACCTTGCCGCCGATGGCGGCCTGGATCGGGATCTTGAACAGATGGTTCGGGATCAGCTCCTTCAGCTTCTCGCACATCTGGCGGCCGCGCTTTTCCGCCGCCGTGCGGTGGACCAGCATCGACAGCGCGTCGACCGGCTCCTCATTGACCAGGATCGACATCTTCACCAGGTCGCCTTCTTTGTAGTCGGTCAGGTGATAATCGAAGGAGGCGTAGCCCTTGGAGATCGACTTCAGCCGGTCGTAGAAATCGAAGACGACTTCGTTGAGCGGCAGATCGTAGGTGAGCATGGCGCGCTTGCCGACATAGGACAGATCGGCCTGGACGCCGCGCCGGTCCTGGCAAAGCTTCAGGATGCCGCCGAGATAATCGTCCGGCGTCAGGATGGTGGCGCGGATCCACGGCTCCTCGATGGCCGATATCTTGACCACGTCGGGCATGTCGGCGGGGTTGTGCAGTTCCTTCATCGAGCCGTCGGTGAGCAGCAGCCGGTAGACGACGCTGGGGGCGGTGGCGATGAGGTCGAGGTTGAACTCGCGCTCCAGCCGCTCCTGGATGATTTCCAGATGCAGCAGGCCGAGGAAGCCGCAGCGATAGCCGAAGCCGAGGGCAGCACTGGTTTCCATTTCATAGGAGAAGCTGGCGTCGTTGAGGCGCAGCTTGCCGACGGCGGCGCGCAGATCCTCGAAATCGGCGGCGTCGACCGGGAACAGGCCGCAGAACACCACCGGCTGCGCCGGCTTGAAACCGGGCAGCGCCTTTGCCGTCTGGCGCTTGTCCTCGGTGATGGTGTCGCCGACGCGGGTGTCGGCCACTTCCTTGATCGAGCCGGTGAAGAAGCCGAACTCGCCGGGGCCAAGCTCGTCGACATTGATGCGGGCGGGCGTGAAGACGCCGGTGCGCTCGACCAGGTGCTTGGCGCCGGTGCCCATCATGCGGATGGTCTGGCCCTTCTTCAAAACGCCGTCGATGACGCGGACCAGCACGATGACGCCGAGATAGGCGTCGTACCAGCTGTCGACCAGCATGGCTTTCAAGGGTGCTGAGGCATCGCCTTCGCGTGGCGGCGGCAATTGGTTGACGATGGCTTCGAGCACATCGGGGATGCCGAGGCCGGTCTTGGCCGAGATCAGCACGGCGTTGGAGGCGTCGATGCCGATCACCTCCTCGACCTGCTCGCGGATGCGCTCGGGCTCGGCGGCCGGCAGGTCGACCTTGTTCAGCACCACGACGATCTCGTGGTTGTTGTCGATGGCCTGGTAGACATTGGCCAGCGTCTGCGCCTCGACGCCCTGCGAAGCATCGACGACCAGCAGCGAGCCCTCGCAGGCGGCGAGAGAACGCGACACTTCATAGGCGAAGTCGACATGGCCGGGCGTGTCGATGAGATTGAGGATATAGTCCTCGCCATTGTTGGCGCGGTATTTCAGCCGCACCGTCTGCGCCTTGATGGTGATGCCGCGCTCGCGCTCGATGTCCATCGAGTCCAGCACCTGCTCCTTCATGTCGCGCAGCTCCAGCCCGCCGGTGGACTGGATCAGCCGGTCGGCAAGCGTGGATTTGCCATGGTCGATATGGGCGACGATGGAGAAATTGCGGATGTGGTCGAGGGGCGTGCTCATGGCGCGCGCTTTAGCAGGGGCAGGGTTGAGGGGCAAGCGGTGCGGGGTGCCGACGCCTCTTGCCTTCTCCCCTTGTGGGAGAAGGTGGATCGGCGCGCAGCGCCGAGACGGATGAGGGGTGTTGGAAGGAATGAGGCGGCTGGTTAGTCTAACACACCATGCCGCATCAACCCGTCCCTCCCGCCAAACGCAGCTTTGCCCGTGCACTCAGGCGCGAGATGACGGAGGCAGAAGGCAAGCTATGGAGTGAACTGCGCGACCGCAGGCTCGACCAGATAAAATTCCGACGCCAGGTGCCTGTCGGAAAATACGTCGCCGATTTCGCCTGCCTCGAAGCCGGCCTGATCGTCGAAATCGACGGCAGCCAGCATGCGGAGTCTGATTCAGATCGGGTGCGCGGAGTTGAGTTAAAGGCGAGAGGGTTTCGCGTGTTGCGCTTCTGGAACGACGATGTGCTGAAAGACTTGAATGCCGTTTGCGATACGATCATCGCCTATGTACGCGATGTGAACTTGCAGCCTTGGCGGTAATGGCTCCTCTTTCCCTTCTCCACTTGTGGGAGAAGGTGTCGCCGAAGGCGACGGATGAGGGGTGCTCCAGCTTGATAGCGACGGCGATCCGTCCAACACCCCTCATCCGTCTCGGCGCTACGCGCCGATCCACCTTCTCCCACAAGGGGAGAAGGGAAGAAGCGTCGGCGCCGCAATCACAAACCAGTGAACGATGTAACGAACCCTCCGGCGGCGGCGAAGTGGGAGATGAACCCCGCCGCAGGAGACTTCCCCATGTCCGGATCGAAAAGCAAACGCAGCGCGCTGCTGGCTGCCCTGATGGCGCTTACTGCTACGGGTGCGGCTGCTGCCCAGCCGCTCACCGTGGTTGAATTGTTCACCAGCCAGGGCTGCTCGTCCTGCCCGCCGGCCAATGCCAACCTGATCAAGGTCAAGGACCAGCCGAACGTGCTGGCACTGTCGTTCAACGTCACCTACTGGGACTATCTCGGCTGGAAGGACACGTTTGGCAAACAGGAATTCACCCAGCGCCAGGTGAGCTACGAGCCGGCGCTCGGCCGCTCCGGTCCGTTCACGCCGCAAGTGGTGGTCAATGGCGATGCCGATGCGGTGGGTGCGGCGCCCGGCGAAATCGAGCGACTGATTTCCTCGAGCGGGGGCGCCAAGGGACCCTCGCTGTCGCTTGATAGCGAGAAAATAAGCATCGGCGCCGGCTCAGTGCCCGGCGGCAAGGCGGATGTCTGGCTGGTTCGCTACAAGGACGGCGTCGTCGAGGTGCCGGTGGCGCGCGGCGAAAACACCGGGCGCACGCTGCCGCACGCCAATGTCGTGCATGCGCTGCAAAGAATCGGCAGCTGGAGCGGCGATGCCACGTCGCTGCCGCTGCCGGCGGCGTCTGGTGGGCTCAGCACCGCGGTGCTGGTGCAGACGCCGGGCGGCGGACCGATCCTGGCCGCCGCCACCAATTAATTTCCAAGATTTGCGCAACGCCGCATGAGCGGCGCCGCACTGCCGGCCGCATCCGCGCGCCACCAACCCAAGGAGACTTCCATGACCAATCTTTCTCGCCTGACGCTGCCGGCCCTGGCCCTGGCGCTGTGCTCGACGGTGCTGTTTGCCGGCGGCATCGCCCGCGCTGAAGATGCCATGAAGCCAGCCATGGCCACCGACGCCATGAAGCCGGCAACGGACGCCATGAAGCCGGCGACCGATGCCATGAAACCGGCCACGGATGCGATGAAGCCTGTCGATCCGATGGCGACCGATGCGATGAAGCCTGTCGATCCGATGGCGACCAATGCGATGAAGCCGGCCGACCCGATGGCCACCGATGCGATGAAGCCGGCAACGGATGCGATGAAACCCGCTACGGGAGCGACCGACGCCATGGCTCCGGCCAAATAGGCTCGGTTCGCTTCCGGCCGCCCCTGGCCATGGCCGTTCCCTGTCCAGGTCAGGGACGGTCCCTTCTGTCGGCGATGCGCTGCGCCAGATGCGCACAGCAATGTGAAACGGCGACGTACCTATATATCGTACAATCAAACTCCAACTTGGGAGATCAGACATGACCGGTATTGCAAAGACGAGAACGCCGAGCTTCGCCAAGGGCGCGCTCGCCGCGCTCATCCTGGCGGCGGCGGGTGCTGCCTTCTGGCAGAGCCCGGCCAACTCGGCCGAGGACGCGGTGGTGATCCCGCCGCCGGCGGTGGACGAGAAGGCGGCCAGCGGCACCGAAAAGGCAATCTTCGCCGGCGGCTGTTTCTGGGGCGTGCAAGGCGTGTTCCAGCACGTCAAGGGCGTGACCAAGGCGGTGTCGGGCTATACTGGCGGCGACAAGGACACCGCCGTCTACGAGACCGTCGGCAGCGGCCGCACCGGCCACGCCGAATCCGTCGAGATCACCTACGAGCCGTCCAAGGTCACCTACGGTCAGCTGCTGCAGGTGTATTTTTCGGTGGCGCACAACCCGACGCAATTGAACTATCAGGGCCCCGACAGCGGCACCCAGTACCGCTCGACGATCTTTGCCGAAAGCGACGCGCAAAAGAAGATCGCGCAGAGCTACATCGCCCAGCTCGACCAGGCCAAGGTGTTTGCCAAGCCGATCGTCACCACGCTGGAGACCGGCAAGACCTTCTATCCGGCCGAGGACTATCACCAGGATTTTCTGACGCTGAACCCGACCTATCCCTACATCGTCTACAACGACCTGCCCAAGGTGGCGAATTTGAAGGCGCTGTTCCCGGCGCTGTACAGCGACAAGCCGGTGCTGGTGCTGGCGGCGAGCAAGAGTTGAGTTTGGTAGGTGTTTGGGAAGATACGGAGCAGCGACGCCCTCCCTCCCTTCCCTTCGTCATCCTAGGGCGGAGCAAGGAGCGTAGCGACGCAGCGCAGACCCTAGGATCCATGCCGTGAAGGTGATCGTAGGATGCAGCGGTCCAGGATAGCTGCGCGGCAGATCGCCAGCTATCCTCACGCTATGACCGGCTACGTCTACATGACCGCGAGCCAGAAGCGCGGCACGATCTACATCGGCGTCACCAACGATCTTGGCCGCCGCATGCCGGAGCACAAATCAGGCCAAGGCGCAGGCTTCACCAGCCGCTACGGCGTGCAGCGGCTGGTCTGGTACGAGGAATTCTTCGACATTACCGACGCCATCCAGCGCGAAAAATCGCTGAAGCGCTGGCCACGCCAATGGAAGATCGATCTGATCGAGACGGCCAATCCCGAGTGGTTCGAGCTCTTTCGCGGGACGGGGTCGTAGTCGCTCGGTTCCTTGCACCGCTGGAGCACGGCACCACTGTCACGGCATGGATCCTAGGGTCTGCGCCGCGTCGCTTCGCTCCTTGCTTCGCCCTAGGATGACGAAGCGATGGGATACGCCACCCTCTTCGCCAACGCCCATTCCCTGCTCCTCTCAATCATACGTCAAATCCGTCGCCTTGCCGCCAAAGACGCGGTAGGCGTAGAACGAATAGAAGATGATGACCGGCAGCACGACGACCGTGCCGGCGAGGATGATGGCGAGGCTTTCGGGGGCTGAGGCGGCCTGCCAGATGGTCAGTTTGTCCGGCACCACGAACGGGTAGAACGACCACGCCAGCCCGGCAAAGCCGAGCGTAAAAATGGCGGCCAGCGTCAGGAACGGCGTCAGCGCATGGCGGTCGTCGGGCTTGGGCAGATGAAAGGTCTGGCGCCAAAGCCAGGCGAACAGCAGGGCCGAGAAGATCGGCAGCGGCGACAGATAGAGCATCTCTGGCCAGACGAACCATTTGGCGAAGATGCGCGGGCTGGCGAAGGGCGTCGCCAGCGACACTGCGGCCATGCCGAGTGCGGCCAGCACCAGCGCCGTGCGCAGCCACAGCACTGCCTTCTTCTGCAACTCGCCCTCGGTCTTGTAGATCAGCCAGGCGGCGCCCATCGCGCAATAGGCGGCGGCGAGGCAGAACGCCACCAGCGCGCCAAAGGCCATGCCGCCAAGGCCGACATCGAGGCCAAGCACATAGACGCCGAGCATATAGCCCTGCGCCAGCGAGGCGATGATGGAACCGAGGAAGAAGATGCGATTCCAGCGCTGCTTCATGCCGGCCGGCACCTTGGCGCGGAAATCGAAGGCGACGCCGCGCAGGATGAGGCCGACCAGAAGTACGAAGACCGGAATGTAGAGCGCGGTGAGGATGGTGCCATGCGCCATCGGAAAGGCGACCAGCAGCAGGCCGACAGCCAGCACCAACCAGGTCTCGTTGGCGTCCCAGAACGGGCCGATGGCGGCGATCATCGTATCCTGCTCGGCGTCCTCGGCGGCGGCAAAGAGAATGCCTATGCCGAGGTCAAAACCGTCGAGGATGACGTAGATCAGGATGGCGAGGCCCATGAGCCCGGCGAAGATGAGGGGGAGCGCGGTTGGCCAGTCAATTGTCATCTTTTTTCTCCTCACTCACCAGCCGCTGGCTGCGACAAGGCTGCGCTTCTGACACCCGGCAGTGGCGAGTTGTCGCCCTCCTTGGCCGCCTTCAGCGCCAGGTGCACCAGCACGCCGAGATAGGCGATCAACAGCAGCACGTAGAGGATGAGATAGACGGCAAGCGTGAAGGCGACATGGCTGCCGGCGACCGGGCCGACGGCGTCGGCGGTCTTCAAGACGCCGGTGACCAGCCAGGGCTGGCGGCCGATCTCGGTGGTGTACCAGCCGGCCAGCGTCGCCAGCCAGCCGGACAGCGCCATCGGCACCATCAGCATGGCCAGCGGCTTGGGCAGGCTGTGGCGGCGCTTGAGGAAGAAGGCGGYCGACCAGGAGACGATGAGCATCAGGATGCCGGTGCCGACCATGATGCGAAAGCCCCAGAACACCGGGAAGACCGGCGGATGGAGACCGGGATAGTCGTTCAGCCCCGGCACGACGCCGCTGGTCGAGTGCCTGAGCACAAGGCTGGCGCCGTCGGGGATGGCGATCTCGAATTTGTTCTCTTTCGTCGCCTCATCGGGAAGCGCGAACAGCACAAGCGGCACGTTGGGGCCGGTGTTCCAGTTGGCCTCCATGGCGGCGATCTTCTGCGGCTGATGCTCCAGCGTGTTGAGCCCATGCTGGTCACCGGCGAAGATCTGGATTGGGATCAGGATGGCGGCGGTGAAGACGCCAGTGCGCAGCGCCTTCCACATCGATTCCGAACGGTCGCCAGTGAGATAGCGCAGCGCTGACAGGCCGGCGATCAGGAAGGACACCGTCAGGCCGGAGGCGAGCAGCATATGGACGAGGCGGTAGGGCATGGACGGGTTGAAGACGATCGCCCACCAGTCGACGGCATGTGCGACGCCGTCACGCATCTCGAAGCCGGCCGGCGTCTGCATCCAAGAGTTCAGTGCGATGATCCAGAAGGCGGAGACTGTGGTGCCGCCGGCGACCAGCACGGTGGCCAGCGTGTGGACACGGTTGGAGACGCGGCGGAAGCCGAACAGCATGATGCCGAGGAAGGCCGCTTCGAGGAAGAAGGCGGTGAGTATCTCGTAGGCGAGCAGCGGCCCGGCGATGTTGCCGACGGTCTGCATGTAGCCCGGCCAGTTGGTGCCGAACTGGAAGCTCATGGTGACGCCGGTGACGACACCCATGGCAAAGGACAGCGCGAACACTTTTACCCAGGTGAAATAGGCGCGCATCCAGGCGGAATCGCCTGTCGCGTTATAGCGCAGCTTGAAGAACAAGAGCACCCAGCCAAGCGCAATGGTGATCGTCGGAAACAGGATGTGGAACGAGATGTTCGCGCCGAACTGGATGCGCGACAGGATGAGCGGGTCCATGGCGGGCTCCGGCTGCTGCTTATCCCTTGAGAATAGGCGCGAAGCGCGGTCCGGTCAAAGCGGCGTGGCGTCACGCGGGGCGCGTTGTCGCAGCACTTTGGCCGAAAGCGTCAGCACCCGGACAAGCGGCATGGGCGCAACGTTTGTCTCCATTTGTCAGGAGCGGCATTGACTTCCCGCCGCGCGCACCGACATTCAGCGCAATAATAATCCCCACACCTTTGAAGCAGCCGTATTTCAGCCATGCCATCGATCATTTCCATTTCCGGGGTCACCAAGACCTATGCCACCGGCTTCAAGGCGCTGAAGGAGATCAACCTCGATATCGAGCGCGGTGAGATCTTTGCGCTGCTCGGGCCGAACGGCGCCGGCAAGACGACGCTGATCTCGATCGTCTGCGGCATCGTCAACCGCTCGTCGGGCACGGTGACGGTCGACAACCATGACATCGGCAAGGACTATCGTGCCGCGCGCAGCCTGATCGGGCTGGTGCCGCAGGAACTGACCATCGATGCTTTCGAGAGCGTGTGGGCAACGGTCAATTACAGCCGCGGCCTGTTCGGCAAGCCGGCTAACCATGCCTTCGTCGAGAAGGTGCTGCGCGACCTGTCGCTGTGGGACAAGAAGGACGCCAAGGCGATCACGCTGTCGGGCGGCATGAAGCGGCGGCTGATGATCGCCAAGGCGCTGTCGCACGAGCCGCGCGTGCTGTTCCTCGACGAGCCGACGGCCGGCGTCGATGTCGAATTGCGCCAGGACATGTGGGAGATGGTGCGGCGGCTGCGCGAGGACGGCGTCACCATCATCCTGACCACGCACTATATCGAGGAGGCCGAGGCGATGGCCGACCGCGTCGGCGTCATCAATCGCGGCGAGATCATCCTGGTCGAGGACAAGGCCGAATTGATGCGCAAGCTCGGCCGCAAGCAGCTGATGCTGGAACTGCGCCGCCCGCTCGCCACCGTCCCGGAGGCCTTGTCGCGCTATGCGCTGGAGCTGTCGCCCGACGGCGGAAAACTGACCTACACTTATGACGACCAGGCAGAGCGGCCGGGCGTCGCCTCGCTGATCCGCGACCTCGAGGCATCAGGTATCCAGTTTCGCGATCTCGACACGCAAAACAGCTCGCTGGAGGAGATCTTCGTCAATCTCTTGAGGCAAGAGCCATGAACCTGCGTGCGGTATGGGCAATCTATCGGACGGAAATGGCGCGCACGGGGCGTACCCTGCTGCAGAGCGTCATTTCGCCGGTCATTTCGACATCGCTCTATTTCGTCGTCTTCGGCTCGGCCATCGGGTCGCGCATCACCGAGATCGACGGCATCAGCTACGGCGCCTTCATCGTGCCGGGGCTGATCATGCTGTCGCTGCTGACGCAGTCGATCTCCAACGCCTCCTTCGCCATCTATTTCCCGAAATTCGTCGGCTCGATCTACGAGCTGCTGTCGGCGCCTGTCTCCTACCTCGAGATCGTCATCGCCTATGTCGGCGGTGCGGCGACCAAGTCGATCGTGCTTGGGCTGATCATCCTGGCGACGGCGTCGCTGTTCGTGCCGCTCACCATCCTGCATCCGTTCTGGATGCTCGCCTTCCTTGTCTTGACGGCGGTGACCTTCAGTCTGTTCGGCTTCATCATCGGCATCTGGGCGAAAAGCTTCGAGCAATTGCAGCTGGTGCCGCTGTTGATCATCACGCCGCTGACCTTCCTTGGCGGCAGTTTTTATTCGATCAACATGCTGCCCGGCATCTGGCGCACGGTGACGCTGTTCAACCCGGTCGTCTATCTGATCAGCGGGTTCCGCTGGAGCTTCTACGGCAAGTCCGACGTCTCTGTCGGCATCAGCCTCGGCATGACCGTCGTCTTCCTGCTGGTCTGCATCACGATCGTCGCCTGGATCTTCAGGACCGGTTATCGGCTGAGGAACTGACCTCAGATGGCCTTTACCAGCCGCAGCAGCCCCAGCATCTCGACATAGGTCCCCTTGCGGAAGGCGATGTAGACCGGCTCCTCGACGCCGTGGTAGCGGCGCTTGAAGGCGGCCTGTCCCTGCAGGTTGAACCTGCGGCGGTTGACCCAGGGCGAATCATAGGCGCGCCGGAAGGCATTGCGCCAGAAATCGCTTTCGACAAATCCGCTCGGCTCGATGTCGACCATCGGCGACAGGCCAAGCGTGACGACCGAGATGCCCTCTTCGCGAAAACGGTCGACGGCGAATTTGGTCAGGCCGATTTCGGCATGCGGCGAGGCATCGATATGCTTGCGCTTGAAGGCGGTGGTGTAGCCGATGACCTTGCCGTCGCGAAATAGCGGATCGAAGTCGAGCAAAGCGACAAGCTCGCCCTGCGGACCGTGCAGGATGAAGCGGCGCATGTCGACGCCAAGATGATCGGCGAAGGGGCGGTTGAGAAAGCCCATCTCCCAGCGCTTGACGATGCGGTCGCCGCGCCAATTCTCGGAAAGCCGCGCGATCTCATCGAGGAAAATGGTCCGCTTGTCCTCGGCAAAGGAAAAGCCCTTTTTCGAGAGCCAGCGTTCGGAGTAGCGGACGGTTTCGTTGCGCTTTCCGGAAAAATCGTGATCGGGCAGGACGAGCCTGGAGTCGATGCCGAAGCGATTGACCTGATAGCCGAGCCCTGCGAGCACGCGGGCGGTTTCCGCGCCGATCTGCACGAACCAGGGGCCACCGGCGGCTTCGACAAAGCGCTTGATGTAGTCGGGTCGGTCGGCCGGATGCGCCACCGGATCGCCGAGAGCGAAGTGGTGCTTCATCTTGGTGCCGAAGGCGATGTAGCCGTCGGCATCGCCGAAATAGGACAGTTTTTGTTGTACGGCGGTGGAATAGGCGAGCGAAAAATCGCCGTGCCGGCGAACCAGTGCCAGGCGCTCGACATGGCTCAGCTCCTGGCGCGGAACCCTGGGCGCGGCGCCTTCAAGCAGTCTGTCGAAATAGATGCGCAACGAGGGCATGGTCGAGCTTTCGCGTGCCTTGGGGTATGGAGGCCAGCCCACGGCCTCGAATCAGTCGTATTGACGCGACCTGATTATCGATCATATCGCGCAAGTGCCATATAGGACGCACTCTGCGCCCCACGGCGCACCTGGAAGGGAATCTCGGCGGAATGGCGGCAACGACAAGCGAAGCGGTGCCCGATGGACCGGTGATCGTCATCGGCGCCGGTGCGGCCGGGCTGGCTGCGGCCGACGCGCTGGGCAGGCTCGGCGTGCCTGCAATCGTGCTGGAGAAAGAGATGCGGCTCGCCGAACCGTGGCGGCGGCGGCACGAGCGACTGCATCTGAACACGCACCGGGCGCTGTCGGCGCTGCCGGGGCTTTCCTATCCGCCGCGCACCGGCGCCTTCCCGCACAAGGATGTCATCGTTGACCATCTCGAGGACTTTGCCCGCGAGCGCGGCCTTGCGATCGAATTCGGCGTGGCGGTCGAACGGATCGCCGGCGATGGCCAAGGCTGGCTGGTGCACACCAGCGCGGGTCCGCGCAGCACTGAGCATGTGATCGTCGCCACCGGCCGCGACCGCCTGCCTTGGATGCCGGACTGGCCGGGGGCTGCAGCTTTCCGGGGCAAACTCATCCACGCCGCCGATTTCGGCACGGCGGAAGACCATTCGGGCAAAAGCGTGCTGGTGATCGGGGCCGGAAATTCCGGCTTCGACGTGCTCAACCATCTCTCAGGCGTCGACACCAAACATGTCTGGCTGTCGGCGAGGCACGGCCCGTCGCTGCTGCCGAAGCGGATCGGCAGCGTCGCCGTGCACCGCTTCGCCGGCTTCATGGCGCAGCTGCCGACGCCCATCGTCGACAGGATGATCTCGGCGACGCAGCGGCTGGTCTTCGGCGATCTCTCGCGCTTCGGCCTGCCGCCGGCGCCAAAGGGCGGCGCCAGCCGGCTCGGCGCCGAGCAGATCGCCATTGCCGTCGATGACGGCGCCGTCGCCGCGCTCAAGGCCGGCCGTATCACAGTGGCGGCGCCGGTGGCGAGCTTCGATGGCGCGGCTGTCCGGCTGAGTGACGGCGCGATCATCGAGCCGGACGTGGTGATCGCGGCGACCGGCTACCGCACCGGGCTCGAAACCATGGTCGGCGATCTCGGTGTGCTCGACCAAAAAGGCGTGCCGAAAGCCAATGGCGGCACGCCGAGCGGCCAGCCCGGCCTGTGGTTCATCGGCATGCGGCCGAGCCTGACCAGCTACTTCCACAGCGCCGGCCTGCAGGCCCGCGAGATTGCGAGGCAGATTGCCAGGGGGTCGTAGACCCTCCCTTCTGGGGGAAAACCGCAGCGCACTTAGCCCTGGCGATTGGCTGGAGCCTCTCAGCTTCGTCATCCACGGGCGGAGCAAGGAGCGCAGCGACGCGGCGCAGACCCGAGGATCCATGCCGCGACTTCTAAGCTACAAGGCGGTGCAGAATTCTGCTCCGCTGCGCCCGTGGGCCAAGGTCGTGGCATGGATCCCAGGTCTTCGCGACGCCGCTACGCGGCTGCTCCGCCCTGGGATGACGAAGCTGAGAGACGCCGGCCTCCTAACGGGGAGGTCTTGATTCTCTTCCTTGCTTTGTTATATAACATGTTATTGATTATTATGAGCGAGCTGACAATGGAAGACATCATTCGATCTCTTGGCTACCTCGCCCTGGGCAGCCGGCTGAAGCGCATCGGCGAGCAATTGCAGGCGGATACGCAGCGTCTGCTCGATCGCCTGGAGGTTCCGGTGCAGTCGAGCCAGTACCCACTGCTGGCCGCGCTCGACAGGCTGGGGCCGCTGCCCGTCGGCGAACTGGCGCAGTCGCTCGGGATCACGCAGCCGGGCGTGACGCGGAGCGTGTCACTGCTGTCTGAGCTGGAGCTGGTCGAAGTGATTCAGTCGGACGGTGACCAGCGGCGCAGGATCGTCTCGCTGACGAAGAAGGGGCAGCGCCTGGTCGATACTGGCAAGCGCGATGTGTGGCCGCGCATCGAGAACGCCGTCGCCGATTTGTGCAGGGATCTTTCAGGGCCGCTTCTCGATCAGCTGGCCGCCATCGAGGATGGCTTGGCTGCGGCTCCGCTCGATCGCCGTGTGGGAAAAGCGCTATGAGGCACGTGCTCGATCGCCCTGTCTGGAGCGCGCTGGAGACACGCCATCAGGCCTTCGCGCAAGGTGACGCCCTCGCCCGGCGCTATCCCTCGTCGATCGTTCCCTTCGCAGCCAGCGCCGCTAACGACGCCGAAAGCCTGCAAGCGCTTCAGGCGCTTGTTGCCGCTGGCGAGAGTGTCATCCTGCTGCAGGCGGACGCCATTGCGCTTCCCGCTGAACTGGCCGCGATCTCGACCGCCTCCGGCGTCCAGATGGTTCTCGAGGTGCCCTTGCAGGCCGTGTCGGACGAGCGGGTGCAGCAGCTGACTCAGGACGACGCGGCCGAGATGCTCGCTTTGGCCTCGCTGACCAAGCCCGGCCCGTTCACGCTCAGGGCTCTCAGCCTCGGTGACTTCTGGGGCATAAAGGTCGACGGCAGGCTGGCGGCGATGGCCGGCGAGCGCATGAAGCAGCCCGGCTATACGGAACTCAGCGGCGTGTGCTCGCACCCGGAGTTTCGCGGCGGCGGCCTCGGCCGGCTGCTGTCCGTGTTTGTGGCCAATCAGATCGTGGCGCGCGGTGAGGTTCCCTACCTCCACGCCTATGCCACAAACGCCGCTGCCATAAGCCTGTACGAGTCCATCGGCTTCAAATTGCGCAGTCCGATGCATGTGGCCGTCGTTCAGCGCGCCGGATAGGCGCAATCCGTCGCGCCGGTCTCAGGCCGATTTCGGTTCGAGCCGCCGGAAACCGACGGCTTCCATCAGCATCTCCTCTTCGACCATGCCGGCATTGTGCAGGGCAAGCAAGGTGAGCGCGAGTTCCCGCGCGTCGGCCGAATCGGGATGCGCTTCGCGCCGCTTGCAGGCTTCATCGAACACGCGCTGCAGCCGGGCGATGTCGGCAGGTTTGAGCAGGCCACGGTCATAAACGGATTTTGTCATGGCGGTCTCCTGATACTGACCTAGGGCGCCACGTTTAAATTGCCAATCTTTCCCGAGGCTTGAATGGTTTCAACGCGAAAGGGAGGATTGCGGATTCTTGCCGACCGATCGTCCCGGGCCGCGATCCTGCCTCCGCCCTGCTTTGTCATGGGCAACGACAGCCGGCCAATCCGACCCGATTTCCTGTCCTTGATCGCTCCCGCTTGACCGCGACCAGCGGTTCGGGAACAAGGATTGCGACACCCGCGACAAAGGCCATGGTCAAGGAGCAGAAATTGAGTTTTTCGGGATTGCTGCAGCTCGGCTTTTCGACGGTGATTTTTCTGCTGGCCGCGACGGCGGCGAAGCAATGGGGGCTGGCGCCAAGCCTGGGCAAGATCGTGCTGACGCTGGCGCTCTATTCGCTCGGCAATCTGATCATGCTGCGGCTGATCCGCGAATTCGGCATGTCGGTGTCGTTCAGCCTGTCGGCGGTGATCCAGCTGGTGTCGGTCAATGTGGTGGCGCTGGTGTTCTTCGGCGAGCGCGTCAACGCGCTGCAGGCGGTTGGCATCGTGCTGGCGATCGCCGCCGTGGCGCTGATCACGCTCGGGCCCTATCTGCAGGGGCGGATGTAACGGGGCGAATTGCCGATGAAAACCGCCGCGAATGCTCTGCTCAACTGGATCGAATTCCCGGTGCTGCTGGCCGGGCTGGTCATCGCCGGCGGGCTGTGGGGGTTCGAGGAGCTGATGGAGGTGGCGCGCGCCACCACGCCGCACGCTTTCGACACCGAAATCCTGCTCGCTTTCCGTCAGCCGGGTCAACCGGGACTCCCTATCGGTCCGCCCTGGCTGGAGGGCGCGATGCGCGACATCACCAGCCTCGGCAGCTCCAGCGTGCTGGTGCTGATCGTAACGGCGGTGATCGTCTATTTGCTGCTGATCCGCCGGCCGGCGACAGCGCTGCTGATCTTCGTGGCGGTGGCGGGTGGCCAAGCGCTATCCAGCCTGCTGAAAGCCGGCATCGACCGGCCGCGTCCCGAGCTCGTCTCGCATCTCGTCGACGAGACGTCGCTGTCCTTTCCGAGCGGCCACGCCATGCTGTCGGCGGTAACCTACCTGACGCTCGGCGCGCTGGCGGCGCGCTTCCTGCCGGGACGAACGACGAAGATCTATGTGCTTGGCCTGGCGGTTCTGACGACGCTGCTGGTCGGCATCAGCCGTATCTATCTCGGTGTCCACTGGCCGTCGGACGTGCTGGCCGGCTGGTGTGCCGGCTTCACCTGGGCGATGCTGTGCTGGCTGACGGCGCGGGCGTGGCAGCGATGGCGCGGACAGCCCGACGTCAGTTGACGCCGCGCGAGTCCGGGTCTGAGCCAAATCGTACCCGCAAGTGCTGCGTCAGATCATCCTGTGGATCACGTGGCCGCAGCCCGCCAGCAGGAAAACCGTCGACAGCAAGCATGCTGATGTCATCAAAGCCTTCAAGATTTTCAACGGCTTATCCCCTCGATGTTTGTCGATGAAACGGGATCGCCGTCGATTTTCTGCAAACGACGACAATGCGATAGGCTAGCATGGATGTCATACTCGCCACCATCGCGCCGATAAGAGCAAAGCCCATGTTTCATATATGCATACTGATGGTTGAAACATCATCATGATTGTATTATACGTTGATCCCGCAGACTCAGACGGGAGTTTTGGCCGATGATTACTGCCGCGCAGATGCGCGCCGCGAGGGCGCTGGCCGGCATCGATCAGAAGACGCTCGCCGAGCGCGCCGGGGTTTCGCTTCCGACCATCCAGCGCATGGAAGCGAGCGATGGCGTGGTCAGGGGCGTGGTCGATACGCTGATGAAGGTCATCCAGGCCCTCGACGAGGCCGGGGTGGAACTGATCGGCGAGAACCAGGCCAGCGAGCGCGGTGGCCGGGGCGTGCGCCTCAAGCCGGCCGCGCCGCGGTAACCTCCCGCAACCGGGTCGGCACAGATAAGTCGCGACGCGACCGCCGACATTTGCTGCCGACGATCCCGCCGCCTTCACGGAGCGGAAGGCACGTTCATGGACCAGGCCCATCAGGCAAGCCAGCATCAGGCCCAGAAGTCGGCCACGAAGTCGGCAAAGCCGACATTTTCCGAACTGTTCACGCCCAAGCTGGTGACGGTCTGGCGCGAGGGTTATCACCTGCCGCAATTCAAGGCCGACTTCATGGCCGGACTGACCGTCGCCATCGTCGCGCTGCCGCTGTCGATGGCGATCGCGATCGCTTCGGGGGTGACGCCGGAGCGCGGCCTGTTCACCGCCATCGTCGGTGGCTTCATCATCTCGGCGCTCGGCGGCAGCCGCTTCCAGATCGGCGGCCCGGCCGGCGCCTTCATCGTGCTGGTGGCGGCGACGGTACAGCGCGAAGGCGTCGACGGGCTGCTGCTGGCAACGATGATGTCCGGCGTCTTCCTGCTCGGGATCGGCTATCTACGGCTTGGCACCTACATCAAGTTCATTCCTTACCCGGTGACGGTCGGCTTCACCGCCGGCATCGCGATCATCATCTTTTCCGGCCAGATCGTCGAACTGTTCGGGCTGAAACTGGCGGGCAAGGAGCCCGGGCCGCTGGTGCCGAAGCTGATGGCGATCGGCGAGGCTGCGAGCACGGTCAACATCTCGGCGACGCTCGTCGCGGTGCTGACCATCGCCACCATCGTTGGCGTGAAACGCTGGCGGCCTGGCTGGCCAGGCATGCTGATTGCCGTCGGCCTGGCCTCGCTGGTGGTGGCGCTGCTGGCACTGCCTGCGGAAACGATCGGCACGCGTTATGGCGGCATTCCGCGCAGCCTGCCGTTTCCGGCGCTGCCGGTGTTCAGCCTCGACAAGGTGGTCGCCGTGCTGCCGGATGCGGTGGCCTTTGCCCTGCTCGGCGCCATCGAATCGCTGCTGTCGGCCGTGGTCGCCGACGGCATGACCGGACGCCGGCACCGCTCCAATTGCGAGTTGGTGGCGCAAGGTTTTGCCAACATCGCCTCCGCCTTGTTCGGCGGCATCTGCACTACCGGCACCATCGCCCGCACTGCCACCAATGTGCGGGCCGGCGCGCACGGACCGGTTTCGGGCATGCTGCATTCGCTGTTCCTGCTCGTCTTCATGCTGGTGGCCGCACCCCTGGCCAGCTACATCCCGCTTGCCGCCCTTGCCGGGGTGCTGGCGGTGGTCTGCTGGAACATGTTCGAAAAACAGGCTTTTGCCACGCTCCTGCGCGCCTCGCGCGGCGACGCGCTGGTGCTGTTGGCGACCTTCCTGATCGTCGTCTTCCGCGACCTGACCGAAGGCATTGTCGTCGGCTTCGCGCTGGGCTCGATCCTGTTCATCGACCGTATGGCCAAGTCGATCGCGGTCGAAGCCGACCAGTCGCTGGTGCAGGACGATGTCGCCGACAGCGCCAGCGTCTATGATTCCAGCGAGGCGACCGACGCCGAGACCGTGGTCTACCGCATCTCGGGCGCCTTCTTCTTCGGCGCTGCCTCCACGGTCGGCACCGTGCTCGACCGCATCGCAGACCAGCGCAAGAACTTCATCCTCGACTGCTCGGCCGTGCCATTCTTCGATTCGACGGCCGCCAATGTCATTGAGGGGGCCGCCCACAAGGCAAAGCGCGCCGGCGTGCGCTTCATTATCTCAGGCGCCTCGCCGCAGATACGGCGCACGCTGATCAACCACGGCGTCAAGCGCCCGCTGGTGACGTATGCCGCTTCGATCGGGGATGCCCGTGCGCAGCTGAATGGGAAGCTGGAGACGCAGTAGCAACCAGAGATGCCGGCCGATGGCCCTTTGGCGGCACAGATTGTCCGCCGGTTGAACGTCAACTTTTGACCACAACGGACATTCAAAGAGGCGTTCGCGAATCACCGTTTGGGGTCAAGATCAGTCATTCGGGATTGTCTGGTTCTGAGTTGTGAAAACCAATTGAGAGCGATAACCGTGCCCTGGACTGCCTCATCGCAGCCATCAGCTTGTGGACGGTTCTGAGTGCTCTCTCCGCAATGCTTTGGGAAAGGCTCGGGATGAGACTTGCAGTGTTGGTCGCGTTGGCCGCGACATTGGCTGGATGCGTGACCTCGCCAGTCGACTATGAAGCGTCGCTTTCGCAGCAGGACCCCAAATGGCTGTCGCCGGAATGCCAGCAAGCGCGCATGGCGGCTTCGAACTACGACGCGCGCGAAAAGGAGCATCCGGGGTGGGGCTTCGGCGTCGTGCTTGGCCCGTACTCATTGGGGCTCGTGGCAGCCATCAAGGAACATGAGCAGAAGCAACGAAAGCTGTTTTCCCGCGAGGTGCATTTGCAATGTTCCAGTCTGCCTCTGCCAAAGGAGTTGCAGGGCGATACAAGCCTCCAGGACGCGATCGCAAACCAGACGAAATATCCATAGACAGCACGCTGCCTCAACCCGTCGATGCGGCGGTGAACACCGCCAATTGAGCGTCGAAGGCACGCTTGTAGGCCGGCCGCGCTTCGCCGCGGGCGATATAGGCGGAGAGGGTCGGATAGTCCTCCAATATGCCCGATGTGCGCAATCTAAGCAGCACCGTCACCATCAGCAGGTCGCCGGCGCTGAACGCGCCTTCGAGCCAGTCGGCATCGCCGAGCCAGGTGGAAAGGTCGTCCAGCCGCTGACGGACGCGGCCGTCGAGCATGGGCATGCGCTCCGCGTACCAGGGCTTGTCGCGCTCCACGATCATGGGCATCGTCCGTTCCAGGATCGGCGGCTCGATCGTGCTCAGCGCGGCAAACATCCAGGTGATCGCGCGCGCCCGGGCATTCGGATCGTCCGGCAGCAGGCCCGCATGGCGCTGCGCGATATGGAACACGATGGCGCCGGACTCGAACAGAGCGAGATCGCCTTCCTCATAGGTCGGTATCTGGCCGAATGGGTGCAGCGCACGATGCGCGGGCTCCTTCATCCCGCTGAACGAAACAAGCCGAACATGGTAGGGTTGGCCCACCTCTTCGAGCGCCCAGCGAACACGCATGTCACGTGACAGTCCCTTGCCGCGGTCGGGTGAGCGCTCAAAAGCTGTGATGGTTGGGGTCATTGGAACTCCGGGGTTTGGTCAGGTGTCCAGTTGTGTTGATGGGCATCCAAAGGACGAACGACCGGCTTCGCTCCCGACACCCTACCTTGTTTTCTTCGCCGTGGGATTTCGCGGTCCGAACCTTCCGTTCGCCTGACCTGGGCGAACTCACATCTATGACCTCTAGTTGGTGACACGGGCCAGCCATTGCCGACTAGCTGAATGTCACTGACGCCATGACGACAAGGGCCCGAACGTCAACCGTCTCCAATCTTTGCGAGATCTATGGCATAAAAGCCGCATGCAGATTTCAGGCATTGGCAGGATCATTTTCTGGTCTGGCGGAAGCCTTTGGATTGGGCAGGCAGTTGGCCCGGTTGAGCTTCACTCCCACCATGCCATTCAGGTCAGCGTGGGTCTGTCCGATCGCGTGCAGTTCCGAACGGGTGACACGGCAGCCTGGGTATCGTACGGCGCGGCTTTCATTCCGCCCGACCTTGCGCACTCGTTCCAGGCACCCGGCAAGACGGCTGCCAACCTCTTCTGCGAGCCCGAGTCTGCGCTGGGCCGTGCCCTTTTGGCCCGCTTTGGAGGCGACCATATCTTGGGCCTCCCCCCAGCCGACATAGCGCCACACGCCAAGGCTCTTCGTTCTGCGTTCGACAATGGTAACCTCGACGAAGAGCTCGAGGATATCGCGCTGGAGACGCTTTACGCTCTTTGCGGAGGTGTTCCAGCAAGCCTGGTCGATCAGCGGATTATTCGTGCCACCGCCTTTATTGCCGCAAAATTGGGAGAGCAGCTCACCCTCGAAGCGGTGGCCCATCATGTTGGGCTCTCCGCAGGGCGCTTCAGACACCTTTTCGTCGAGCAAACAGGCATCTCGTTTCGAGCCTATCTTCTTTGGACAAGGCTCAATTGTGCGCTCGAACTCGGCTTCGGGGGAACATCCTGGACCGATGCGGCTCATGCGACGAACTTCGCGGATTCTGCCCATCTGAGCCGAACGACCCGTAGGATGTATGGGCTCGCTCCAAGTTCGTTGCGCCAGCAACTTCCTCCGGCATCCCGTCCGATGACGGCTTAGCCCCTTCATTCAAGTCTAGTTCMGGCGACAGGTCTATCGAGTTCGTGCAATCGCAACTCGAGGAACATCGCCATGTTTGCCAAACTCTCCCGACGCCATCTGCTGAACGCCAATGACTATTCGGCGTGGAGCAGGCGCGATGATTGAAATAGCGGCGCTTCGCCAGCATCTGTCGCTCGAGCAGCGGAGTCTGACCGAGATCGCTACCGGCCTGTCGGTCACTGCGATGGTCGGCGCGACGCTCTACAATCTCGGTTTCTTTGCGCCGGTTGAGTGGAGCCTCATCTCCGTGCTTACCGTGCAAGACCTCTTGATCGGAGCATCGATCGCACTGCTCCCGATGTCGGTCGCGGCGTGGCTAGCGCTGCTCATTGCCCGCTTCATTGCCG
>NZ_JBFUGR010000022.1:0-38897 GCF_056402815.1 Mesorhizobium sp. P3_B5
AGGCCGTGCGCCGCGCCATCCGCTCGGCCGGCGCCAGGCTGTTCTTGCTGCCCAAATACTCGCCTGACCTGAACCCCATCGAGAAGCTCTTTGCAAAGCTAAAGCATTGGCTCCGTAAGGCTGCCAAGCGTACCGTCGAAACCGTCTGTGACGCCATCGGCCAAATCCTCGGCACCGTCTCTTCAACCGAATGCAGAAATTACTTCACAGAGGCAGGCTATGCGCCAACCTAGATTCATCCCGCTCTAGAGTTGAGCCGGCAAACAAATTCGCGTGATATCGCGTGAAGATGGATCAACGTTCGGTGAGCTTCAATTCGATGCGGCGGTTCTTGTTGCGCGCCTCTTCGGTGTCGGCGGGATCGAGCGGCTGGAATTCGCCGAAGCCGGCGGCGACCAGCCGGTTGGCCGGCACGCCATTCTCGATCAGGAACTTCACCACAGAGGTCGAGCGCGCCGTCGACAATTCCCAATTGTCGCGGTAGCGGCCAGCGCCGGACAGCGGCTTGTTGTCGGTGTGGCCGTCGACGCGCAGCACCCAATTGATCTCTGGCGGGATCTCTTTTTGCAATTCGATGATGGCGTCGGCCAGCTTCTTCATCTCGACCTTGCCGGCGTCGTTGATCTCTTCGGAGCCTGTGGGAAACAGCACTTCCGACTGGAAGACGAAGCGGTCGCCGACGATGCGGATGTTCTCGCGGTCGGCGAGGATTTCGCGCAAGCGGCCGAAGAAGTCGGAGCGGTAGCGGTTGAGCTCCTGCACGCGCTGCGCCAACGCCACGTTGAGGCGGCGGCCGAGATCGGCGATCTTGGTGTTGGAATCGCGATCGCGCGTTTCCGACACGTTGAGCGCGTCTTCGAGCGCGCCAATCTGCTTGCGAAGTGCTGCGATCTGCTGGTTGAGGATCTCGACCTGGCTCAGCGCCTGCTGGCTGATCTGACGCTGGCTGTCGAGTTCGCCGCCCAGCTGTATGGCACGCTGGTTGGCGGCGTCGCCGGCGCCGGCACCTTGCGCCAGCAACTGTTCGAGCCGGCTCTTTTCCGCCTCTGACGCCGACAGCGATGCCTGCAGATTGGCGAGCGAATCATCCTTGTCCTGCGTCGTCGAGCGCTCCAGCGCCAGCAGTTGCGTCAGTTCGTTGATCTGCGAGTTGAGGCGTGTGAGCGCCGTATCCTTGCCGGAGAGTTCGCGGCCGAGCAGGAATTGCGCCAGCACGAAAACGGTGAGCAGGAACATGATCGCCAGAAGCAGCGTCGACAGCGCGTCGACAAAGCCCGGCCAGTAGTCGATGCGGCGATCGGTGCGCCGCTTGGCAAGCGCCATGTTAATGGACCCCGGGCTTCTTCAGGGCGTCGGCGATCTTTTCCAGCGTGTTGCGCATCGCCTTCTGTTCGTCCGACTGAGCTTCGACCCAGTCGCGCATGATCTGCTGTTCCGAGCGCATGTTCTTGACCAGACCCGAAATGCCGTCGGCGAGATTGGCCATGGCGGTGGCAACGCGTGGATTGGAGCCGCCGTTCTCCTGCATGCTGCGCAGCCTTTCCGACAGCACGCGGATCTCATCGGAGGATTCGGTCTTGGCCGGATCGGCGACGACGATGTCGGACGAGAGATCAGTGACCGAGGACAACCAGTTCTCAAGTTCGGTGTAGAAGCGGGTCTGGGCGCGGCCGGCCTGCAGGTCGAGGAAGCCGAGAACCAGCGAGCCGGAGAGGCCGAACAGCGAGGACGAGAAGGCGGTGCCCATGCCGGCCAGCGGCGCCGAAAGACCCTGCTTCAGCGAATCGAGCACGGCGGCGGCGTCGCCTGTGCCGGGATCGAGCGACTCGATGGTTTCGCGGATCGAGCCGATGGTGTTGAGCAGGCCCCAGAAGGTGCCGAGCAGGCCGAGGAACACCAGCAGGCCGACAAGGTAGCGCGAGGTGTCGCGGGTTTCGTCGAGGCGGGTGGCGATCGAATCAAGCATGGTGCGCATCGAACTGGTCGAGAAGGCCACGGTCGACGAGCGGCCGATCATCGCCTTCATCGGCGCCAGCAGCACCGGTTCGGTGGTTTCGGAGCCGGCACGGAAGGAATTGACCCAGCGCACTTCGCGAAACAGCCGTCCGACCTGGGCGAAGGCGAGCAGGATGCCGACCGCCAGCACGCCGACGATCAGGCCGTTGAGGCCGGGATTGCTGCCGAAGGCGGTCGAGATCTGGCGGGTCAGGATGGCGGCGATGAAGGCGACGATGGCCAGGAAGATGACCATGGTCAGCACGAAGACCTGCGGGCTCGACAGTTTGTGCGGATCGTAAATCAGGACATCAGAACGCCTGCCCATGCCGAAGGATCTGAGAAAAGCCATCCGTGCCCCGTTTCCGATGCTCTCTATTTGCCTTGACGCAATTCCGAACGGGAAACCGCTCACACTTTCCCTGGAATTGCTCCAGTGCCGCCGATCACGTAATTCGCGACTTTAAACGGAATTGTGACCAAATTGAATGGCGTCTGGCAATATTGCCGGAGAGCCTAGAACCGGTTGATGACCAGGCAGTCGACCATGGCGGCCAGATGCAGGCCGGCGCCGGTGACGACAAAGCCGTGCCACAGCGCATTGTGGAAGCGCAGGCCTTTCCAGGCGAAGAAGATGACGCCGCAGGAATAGACGACGCCGCCGGCAACGATGAGCGCGATCGATGTCGTCGGCAGTGTCTCGACGAGTGGCTTGGCCACGACGATGCCGCTCCAGCCGATGGCGAGATAGAAGACGATCGCCAGCCTGTCGAAGCGACCGGGAAGCAGCACTTTTATGGCGATGCCGATGGCCGCCGCGGTCCACACCAGGACGATCATCGAAACGGCCAGCGGCGAGGTGTCGAGCTGGGCGAGGAAAGGCGTGTAGGTCGCGGCGATCAGCAGGTAGATCGCGGCATGGTCGAAGCGCCTCAGGATCCATTTTGCCGGTGACGACACCGGCCACAGATTGTAGGCCAGCGACACCGACAGCACGGTCAGCAGCGAAACCACATAGAAGGCGGCGGCGACATATTCGCCGGGACCGGCATGGAAGGCTGCCAGCGCCAGCAATGCCGAACCGGCCGATATCGCCAGCACGATGCCCACTGCATGGACGATGCCGTCGGCGATCATTTCGGCGCGCGAATAGTGCCAGCGACCCACGAAAGGGATTTCAATCTGGGATTCTGGCCGCGCGTCCGTCATGAATGATCCTGCATCCCCCTTATCTGGGCGCTTGCCGGACAGTATTTCAAGCTTTGGTTGCGGTTTTGCGACCGCGGCGCTTCAGCGCGCCGGGATCCTTTGGGCGCCAAGGTCCTCAGCGCGGCGTGACCGGCTTCTTGATCGTCTTCAACAGCGCGCGGTGGATGACCTCGTTGCCGGCGACGACCGAGCCGGCGTCCAGCATGTCCTGGCCGCCATCCATGTCGGAGACAAAGCCGCCGGCCTCGCGGATCAAAAGAATGGCGGCGGCCATGTCCCAGGCCGACAGGCCAACTTCCCAGAATCCATCCATGCGGCCGGCGGCGACATAGGCGAGATCGAGCGAGGCGGAGCCGAGGCGGCGGATGCCGGAAACCTCGGCCATCACATTGCGCAGCTCGACGAGGAAATTGCCGTGCTGGCCGTGCCCGAGATGCGGTACGCCGCAGCCGATGACGGTGTCGACCAGCTTGGTGCGGCCGGCGACGCGCAGCCGGCGATCGTTCATGAAGGCGCCGCCGCCGCGTTCGGCGGTGTAGAGCTCGTCCATTGCCGGATTGTAGATGACGCCGGCGACGATCTGGCCCTGGCGCTCCAGCGCGATCGAGATGGCAAACTGCGGAATGCCATGCAGGAAGTTGGTGGTGCCGTCGAGCGGATCGACGATCCAGCGGTGCTGGCCGTCGTCGCCTTCGATGGCGCCGCGCTCTTCCATCAGGAAGGCGTAACCCGGCCGCGCCTTGGACAGTTCGGCAAACAGGATGTCCTCGGCCTTGCGGTCGGCCTGGCTGACATAATCGCCCGGCCCCTTCATCGACACCTGCAGGTTCTGTACTTCGCCGAAGTCGCGCGACAGCGAGCGGCCGGCCTTCATGGCGGCCTGAACCATGACGTTTAGAAGTGCGGAGCGTGCCATCGTGCTTCTTCCTGCTGCTGCGCTTTAAGCTTTGTTTCGATGCATGTCGGTGACCCAAAACCGGGGCCACTTTTGGGCGACATGCATCAGTCCGCGCGGCGTACGTAGGTGATTTCGTTGGTGTCGACGATGATGCGCTCGCCCGAACCGATGAAGGGCGGCACCAGCACGCGGATGCCGTTTTCCAGCACCGCCGGCTTGTAGGAGGATGCGGCCGTCTGCCCCTTCACCACCGGGTCGGCCTCGGTGATGGTCAGCGTCACATAATCGGGCAGCGAAATGCCGATCGGCCTGTCTTCATAGAGCTGAACCGTGACCATCATGCCGTCCTGCAGGAACGCAGCACGATCGCCGACGAAGTCCTTGTTCAATTCGAGCTGCTCGTAGCTCTGGGTGTCCATGAACACCAGCGCGTCTTCCTGCGCGTAGAGGAAGGAAAAATCCTTCAGGTCGAGCCGGATCTGTTCGACCGTCTCGGCCGAGCGGAAGCGCTCGTTGAGCTTGGTGCCGTTGATGAGGTTCTTCAGTTCGACCTGGTTGTAGGCGCCGCCCTTGCCGGGCTTGACGGTGTTGGTCCTCACCGCCACCCATAGGCCGCCATCGTGCTCGATGACGTAGCCGGGACGGATTTCGTTGCCATTGATCTTGGCCATGATGATTTTTGATCCGGAATGAGATGTTCGCCGCTGCGAATTTCGGCCTCCAAGACCACAAATCGCCTGAAGAGGCAAGGGAGGCGGCCTAGAGGGGTAGGTCGGGGGTAGCCCAGAGGGTAGCCTCAGGGCAGGCGGTTTGCCCTCTGCAACGCCTGCTTGGTCTGGTCGTCGGTCAGGCCTTGCAGGAAATCGTCCATCTCAGGATCGATAAGGCCGGCGCGGCGGGCAACGATGTACCAGGCGCCGGCGAGGATGAGATCCGGATCGGTGCCGATGCCTTGCATATAGAGCTTGGCGAGGCGGTTCTGGGCGGCGACATTGCCGCCCTCGGCGGCCTGTTTCATCCAGCCGAAGGCGGATTTCAGGTCGCGCGCGCCGCCACGTCCCTCGATCATCCAGGCGGCAAGATCGATCTGCGCGGTGTCGTAATTCTGCCTTGCGGCCTGCGCCAGCAGGCGGCGGGCCTGGGCGTCGTCGCGCGGCCTGCCGCCGGCGCCATTGGCATAGATCTGCGCCATCGCATATTGCGCATCGGCAAGGCCAGTGGCGGCGGCCCGCTCATAGTAGGAGACCGCCTTGGCGATGCCGGCATCACCGGGGTCCTGCTCGACCAGCAACTGTGCGAAATTGAACTGCGCCAGCCGATTGCCGGCCTCGGCGGCAGCCTGCATCAACGCGTAGGCTTCTTTCTCGTCCTTCTTGACGTAGCGGCCGTCGAGCAGCATCAGCGCATATTGGAATTGCGATTCCGGCACGCCCTGCTCCGCCGCAAGCGCATACCACTTGGCGGCCTCCGCCGCGTTGAGCGGCACGCCCAGCCCGCGCGACAGGATCTCGGCCAACAGCGTCTCGGCCGCCGGATCGCCATTTTGCGCGCGGGTCAAAGCGAGGTTGTAGGCCGTCTTGTAAAGCCCGCGCTGAAAGGCGCCGTAGGCCGGGTCCGACGGCTTGGCGCCAAAACGGTCGGGATTGATGGCGTCGGCTGACGGCAGCGGCGCCGGTTCGGCGGTGGTGGCGGGCTGTGGCAGCGGCTTGTCGATGGGTTTGTCGACGTGCACGCCGATGTCTGGCTTGGGCTGCGGTAGCGGAATGGTCTGCGCGGCGGTGGCGGCGCCCTGCATCATCAAGACCGCAATCAGGGCCTGGAGAGGAAGCATTGGCGAGGACATTTCAGTCCTCGAAACGCGGCGCGGTTTCATCGAGAAGCACGTTGGCACCGGCGACAGCTGTCTTCGGGTCGACGCCCTCGGCAAAGACGGCGCTGGACAGCGCCACGAATTCGGCGCCGGTGGCGGCCACCGCTGTCACCGAAGCGAGATCGGACCCGGCCATGACGATGCACGGGATCTGAATCACGTCCGCCCAAAATTGGCCAAGCGACAGGTTGCGGGGGTGCGGCTCCGGCTTGTTGTCATAGCCGAAGCGGCCAAAGAACATGTAGTCGGGCCTCAACTCGCCGAGTTCCAGCGCGTCGTCGCGGGTCTTGGCGCCGCCGGTGCCGACCATCATCTTTGCCTGGAAATGTCCGATCGTCTCGGCAAGTTCGGCCTTTCCAACCTCGACATGGATGCCGTCGGCCTGGACGCGGCCGGCAATGCGGGTGTCGCCGGCAATGATGACCGCGACGCCTACAGCTTGCGCAACCGGCACGATCTCTTCGGCCAAGGCCTGGAAGGAGGCTTCGTCCATGCCGTTTTCGGGCAGGATCAGCGAGGCGACGTCGCCGCCTTCGAATGCCGCCGCAATGCTTTGCGCCGACACGCCTGGCGGCGCGATCAGCACGATGCGGCAGCGGTTTGGAGGTGTTGCTTCGTTCATAGGCCTTCGATCCCGGTTTTCGCCTATGCCGGGCGAAGATGGTTGGATTGCGGCATAGAGCAAAGTACAGGGATTGAACAGGCTGCTAGCCAGCAGGGGGCGATCGATGACCGGAGCGGATATCGCTGCTGGCTTTCATTATCAGATCGAACACCTTCGACGGGCTTTCGACCCCGAGAAATTGCGGGACGGGGTCAAGGGCCGGAAACCAGCCGCCCATCCTTGGATATCCGAAGGGGGTTGCCACCGATCCGAAGCGCAAATTCCCTCGTGTCGCTTTCTCACCGGTCAGTTGCACATCGGGAAGGCGCTCCAAATCGAGCGACCTGAAATTGGAAAACGGTGCGGTCCGCATAATGAGAATGCGTCTGTCCGTGACAGCGTAGGAGATCCTGCGTCGCAACCATGCATCGAAGGCAAATCTGCCAAAGACCATGAAGAGCCCGATGCAAACGAACATCGCTCCCCAGGCATAGAAGAAGAATGGCGCACCTTGCCTTGCCGCCGAGACTGTCCAGAAAATAGCAAACCCGCACCAAAGCAGGCTGAACGGAATGAGAAAGATGTCACTAGGTACGAACAACAAACCTTGCGTGGGAGATCCGGTCCACAAGATACGCTCGCGAGGCAATAGCCGGTTCTGAAAGGATACGCTGTCCAAGCCACCACCCGTCGCATGTGCCTGAAACGCTCATCGCATGAGTCAGGGTCCGGCGCAAATCCGCAGCGTGTCTGCCGCAAGATCACGTGGCTGTGAGGCGGCGTCATGATTTATCCGTTTGCCTGGGCATTCGCTGTCGGCGACCTCGACTTCCACAGCGTCCAGCCGAGATTCATGCCGGCTGCGGCGATCAGGATGGCGGTGGCGCCGACGATCTGGAGGGGATGCAGCCGATGGCCGAAGGCAACGACGTCGACCAGGATCGCGACCACGGGGTAGATGAAGGACAGCGAGCCTTGCAGATGCGTCGGCAGCTTCTGGATGGCGCCATACATCAATATGTACATGAAGCCGGTATGGACGACGCCGAGCGTCACCAGCATGCTCCAGCTCCACGCATCGGTGGGAAGCTGGGTGAGATTGGCAAAGGGCGCGAGCATGAAAACGCCGACGCAAACCTGGATGAGTGCGATCAGGTGTGGTGGCGTGCCCTTGAGCTTCTTGGTGACGATGGCTGCAACGGCCCAGAAGAAAGCCGCCCCCAGCGCCATGGCGATGCCGGTGAAATAGTCGGTGCCGACGTCGCCTGCATGAGGCGTGACCTGCACGATCAGCAGCATGCCGGCGAAAGCGATGCCAAGCCAGGCCAACTTTGTCATGGTCAGCCGTTCGGAGAAGAACAGCGCGCCGAAGCCGACCAGCATGAAGGGCTGGGTGTTGTAGACCGCCGTGGCGATCGAGATCGAGGCCCGCGAAAATGCGCTGAACAGCAACAGCCAGTTGATGACGATGGCAGCGCCGCCGAGAGCGGCGATGCCGATGACGCGCAGTGACAGCCCGCCGCGCAGCAACCCAAGGGCGGCGCAGATGACCAGCAGCGCTATCGCGCCGAAGGCGCAGCGCCAGAACACCACGTCCATGATCGGCTGGCCTGAGAGCACGACGAACCAGCCGATGGTGCCCAGGATCGCCATTGCGGCGGACATTTCGATCGTGCCGCGTACCGTGTTGTCCATCAGAACCTCTATTGTTTGAGGCTTCATATTCTCATGCCGGATCGACGCTTTCCATGGTTTGTGAATAGGCGTATGAAATGCATGCCTAATTATATTAGGTAATTTTCGATCCGACCTAAGGAATGAAAAATGCTGGACGAGCTGGACAGAAAGCTTCTCGAGATACTGATCAAGGATTCACGAACCTCGTTGAAGGAACTGGCTGCCCAAGTCGGGTTGTCGTCGCCGAGCGTCTCGGAACGGCTTCGGCGGCTCGAGGAGCGCGGTGTCATCCGCGCCTTCACCATCGAGATCGATCCGCAGGCGCTCGGTTTTACCCTGCAGGCGATCGTTCGCATCCGGCCTTTGCCGGGCAAGCTGCACATCGTGCAAAAGCTGATCGAGGAGATTCCGGAATTTGGCGAGTGCGACAAGGTCACCGGCGATGACTGTTTTGTCGCCCGGCTGTTCGTGCGCTCGATCGGCGATCTCGACCAGATTCTCGACCGCATCGCCGACAAGGCCGAGACCAGCACCGCCATCATCAAGGGGCAGCCGATCCGCCGCCGCCCGCCGCCGCTGGCGCCTATGCCGAATATGTGACGGGCGCGGGCGCGCCGCGCAATATTTGCAGTCGCGGCGTGACCGTTTCTGGTCTATTCCAGAATTCCCGTCTTTCCCTCCAGCCTCCTTCCCCCCATGTCAGGTCTGCTCGCCGATCCCTGGTTTTATGCCGCCGCCATTCCGGCGGTCATTCTCGTTGGCCTGTCGAAAGGCGGCTTTGGCGGCGCCGTCGGCTTTGTCGGCGTGCCGTTGATGGCGCTGACCATGCCGCCGGTGCAGGCCGCCGCCATCCTGCTGCCGATCCTGTGCCTGATGGACATCGTTTCGGTGTGGACATGGTGGGGTGTTTACGACCGCAAGATGCTGGTCGACATGATGCCGGGCGCGGTGATCGGCATCGGCCTCGGCTGGCTGACGGCAGCCCTCGTCACCGAAGAGATGGTGCGGCTGATCGTCGGCGCGGTCGCGCTGATTTTCGTGCTGCGCTGGCTCTATCTGCAGTTCCGGCACGGTGCCGATCATGCGGCTGCCCCCAACCGCGTCGCTGCCGCCTTCTGGGGCACGGTCGCCGGCTTCACCAGCTTTGTCGCCCATGTCGGCGGCCCGCCCTTCCAGGTCTATGCGCTGCCGATCCGGCTCGATCCGAAGGTGCTGTCGGGGACGTCGGCGATCTTCTTTGCCGCCACCAATGCGCTGAAGCTGGTGCCCTATTTCGCGCTCGGCCAGTTCGACACCGCCAATCTAACGGCATCGGCGGTGCTGATGCCGCTGGCGCCGCTGGCCACCATCGCCGGCGCCTGGCTGGTGCGGCGCATGCGGCCGGAAATCTTTTATCCCTTCACCTATGCGACGGTTGCGGTCGTCGCGGTCAAACTGCTGTGGGATGGCATCGCCGGGCTGTTCTAGAGGGAACGGCAGCCTTGCGGGCTGCCGTCATGGCGAGCCTTAGGCGGCGGACGGTACCAGCCGCCGTGTTCCGCCGAATGCCAAGGTAGCGCCGGCCGCGACGACCAGCACCATGCCGGCGAGAACGCCGATGTCATGCGCGGTCGGCTTCAGCACCATGTCGGCGACGATCACCAGCATCACCGCATAGTCGAAGCGCGCGGCGCTCATCATGCGCTGACCAATGGCGAGAACGGCGGGCGTTATGCCATCCTTGGCGATCATGGCGCCCATCCGCTCGCCGGTCGGTTTGAAGATGAACATGCCGATCGAGAAGGTCGTGGCATAGCCGGCGAGACCGATCAGGATCCACAGGTCGGTGAAGCCAACCCAGAAGCTGCACATGACGAGCCCGAAGAGCAGCGTCAGCATCGACATCGGTGCAAAGAAATGGCCGCCCAACTGTCCGCTGGCGCGCATCGCCTGCAACTTGTCCTCGATGTTGCCGGCGCGCTCAGCCATCACTCCGAGCAGGAACAGGACGAAACCGCCACCGACCCACAGGGTCGCCGAAACGATGTGCAAAAACTTGACGATCGAGTACCAGTCCATGGTTCTCTCCTTTGATTTTTTGATTGCGGGCGACGCTGGGGTTGCGCTGCCTGGGTTCGAGGAGCGGGCGTTTAGCGCGGCGCGTGTTTCGCAACGATGTCGCGTGGGCAGCCGGTTTGTTTCGGCGTTCAGCAAGCGTGGCCGAAATGGCAGGGAGTGTGTGAGGGTCCTGACGCGATTCCGGGCACCGGAGCAGCTGTGCTGTTCCGGCACAGAAGGGTGGCGCTCGATCGAAAAATATCCGCTCCGTTAAGGCTTCATTAAGCTTTACGGGCGTTTACTACGTTCATCCAGTTATCTGGATTCTTACCGAGTGGTTGGAGCCACTTCGTTTGACGCCTCCCTGTTAAACTCCTGAGAGCCGCCTTATCCGCGGCTCTTTTTTTGTTCGCTTTTCCGGGGTCGTCCGGCACCGGCCGCGCCGTTAACCGTTTGTTAAACATGTGCTTGCCTTCACCGGTGACGAAGCGCATTTTCAAGCTTCAGTCATTTAGGGTGCAGGCGGGACGGCGATGAAGCCGAATCAGCCAGCGGGTAGCAGGGGCGTCTCCAATGAACGAGCCTTCGAAGGGCGTTGCGAAAACCATTAAACTGGCGGAACGTCGGGTTTTCTCCCAATCCTTCAAGCCGCTCTACCAGGAGGGTATGGGCCTGGTCGAGCAAGCGGCAGAATATCTCGACGGCAAGGGCCGGGCCGAGGCGAAGAAGCTCTCCAGGCTAGCGGCAACGCTCTATGCCGCCGAATCGATGCGGCTGACCACACGGCTGATGCAAGTCGCCTCCTGGCTGCTTTTGCAGCGGGCCGCGAACTCCGGCGAGATGACCCGCGACCAGGTTGCTTCCGAAAAATCCAAGGTGCGTCTCGACACCGCTTCCGCGCATGATGAAGCGGCCGGCTGGAGCGAACTGCCCAAGGATTTCCTTGACCTCGTCACCCGCTCGTTGCGGCTGCAGGCGCTGGTGCGCCGCATGGACGAGGAAATCTACGGCGGCACGATGGTCGACACGCCGCCAATGGGCCGCCGCGCCAATCCGGTTTCCGACCAGATCACGCTGCTCAACACGGCTTTCGCCCGCGGCTGACAGCCTGCTTATGATTCTACTCTGACGGCCATCTGACGCGGTTTTCTGCGCTTCCGATGCTCACGTACTTATGTACG
The DNA here is from genome assembly GCF_056402815.1 of Mesorhizobium sp. P3_B5. Taxonomy (NCBI): domain Bacteria; kingdom Pseudomonadati; phylum Pseudomonadota; class Alphaproteobacteria; order Hyphomicrobiales; family Phyllobacteriaceae; genus Mesorhizobium; species Mesorhizobium sp. P3_B5. Next base: position 11,472 of record NZ_JBFUGR010000022.1, read on the forward strand.
TTCCGCTTCGGTTTTCGAAAACCGCGCCATCTGTCTCCTCAGAGCGAATTCTCAAACAGCCTGTTCGTTGTTTCTGGTTTGTTCACATTTCGCTGGCATCGCTGTCCGCCGGAGGTAAAGTCGGCGTATGGGGGAAGCGATTCGCATCATCGGCATCGATCCGGGGCTCAGACGCACCGGCTGGGGCATCGTCGAGAGCCTCGGCAACTCCTTGCGCTTCATCGCCTCCGGCACCGTGCGGTCCGACGACAAAGCGGCGCTGGCGACGCGGCTGTGCCAACTGCATGACGGGCTCGCCGACATCCTGCAGCAGGCCATGCCGCACGAAGCGGCGGTCGAACAGACCTTCGTCAACAAGGACGCGGTGGCGACGCTGAAGCTCGGCCAGGCACGCGGCATTGCCATGCTGGTGCCGGCGCGAGCTGGACTTCTGGTTGCCGAGTATGCGCCCAACGCTGTCAAGAAGGCGGTGATCGGCGTCGGCCATGGCGACAAGAAGCAGATCCATATGATGGTGAAGGTGCTGCTGCCAAAAGCCATTTTCGACACCGAGCATGCGGCCGATGCGCTGGCCATCGCCATCTGCCACGCGCACCACCGGCAGAGCGTCGCCTACAGGATGGCGGCGCTGGCATGAGGGATCGCTCATGATCGGCAAGCTCAAAGGCACGCTGGACGAGATCGACGAGGATTTCTGCCTCGTCGACGTGCATGGCGTCGGCTATGTCGCCTACTGCTCGGCGCGCACGCTGGCGGCGTTGCCGGCGCCCGGCGAGGCGGTGGTGCTGTTCATCGAGACCTATGTGCGCGAGGACATGCTGCGGCTCTATGGCTTCCAGTCCGTGCTGGAGCGCGAGTGGTTTCGGTTGCTGATGAGCAATGTGCAAGGCGTCGGCGCCAAGGTGGCGCTGGCCATTCTGTCGACGTTGGCGCCTGCCGATCTCGCCAATGCGATCGCGCTGCGCGACATCGCCATGGTCAGCCGTGCGCCTGGCGTCGGCAAGAAGGTGGCGGAACGCATCGTCACCGAATTGAAGAACAAGGCGCCGGCCTATGCCGGTTCTGCCTCCGGCACCATCGGCCTGAAGCAGGAACTCGGCGAAGGCGTCGCACCGGCGCCGATCACCGATGCCGTCTCGGCGCTGGTCAATCTCGGCTATTCGCGCGACACGGCAGCCAATGCGGTGGCGGCAGCGCTGAAGACCGCCGGCGAGGATGCGGACGCCTCGAAGCTGATCCGTTTCGGGCTGAAGGAACTGGCGCGGTGAGGCGTTGCTTGTCCCGTCCTCTGCCCTGTGCGAGGAAGGCGGCATGAGCCTTTCGCCCCGTCTCATTGCGCCCGACAAACGCGGCGAGGATGCCGAGCAGACCTTGCGGCCGCAGACGCTTGCCGATTTCGTCGGCCAGGCGGCGGTGCGGGCCAATCTCAAGGTTTTCATCGAGGCGGCCAAGGGCCGCGGCGAGGCGCTCGACCATGTGCTGTTCGTCGGGCCACCCGGCCTCGGCAAGACGACACTGGCGCAGATCATGGCGCGCGAACTCGGCGTCAATTTCCGCTCGACCTCCGGCCCAGTCATCGCCAAGGCCGGCGATCTGGCGGCGCTGCTGACCAATCTCGAAGACCGCGACGTGCTGTTCATCGACGAGATCCACCGGCTCAATCCTGCCGTAGAAGAGATCCTCTATCCCGCAATGGAGGATTTCCAACTCGATCTGATCATCGGCGAAGGGCCGGCGGCGCGCTCTGTCAAGATCGATCTCGCCCGTTTTACCCTGGTTGCCGCGACCACGCGGCTCGGGCTGTTGACCAACCCGCTGCGAGATCGTTTCGGCATTCCGGTGCGGCTCAATTTCTATTCGGTCGAGGAACTGGAGCAGATCGTGCGGCGCGGCGCCCGCATCCTGCAAATGCCGCTCGGTGACGATGGCGCGCTGGAGATCGCGCGGCGCGCCCGCGGCACGCCGCGCATCGCCGGCCGGCTGCTGCGCCGCGTGCGCGATTTCGCCAGCGTCGCCGGTGACGGCCATGTCGACCGCCAGATCGCCGACGAGGCGCTCACGCGGCTGGAGGTCGATGCGCTTGGCCTCGACGCGCTCGACCGCCGCTATCTGTCGATGATTGCCCGCAACTTCGGCGGCGGACCGGTCGGCATCGAGACCATCGCCGCCGGCCTGTCCGAGCCGCGCGACGCCATCGAGGACATTATCGAGCCCTATCTGATCCAGCAGGGGTTTATCCAGCGCACGCCGCGCGGCCGCGTGCTGACCGCCAATGCCTGGCGGCATCTCGGCCTCGACGCGCCGAAGGATCTGGCGCAGCAGCAGATCAGCCTGTTCCAGGAAGAGTAACCAATATTTCTGCCGCCGGCTTCGGTCCTGCGCAAAATCTCCTAACCTTCGCCGGCTTGCCGGCGCATTGCTTGGTTTTAACGAGCTTGGCGGTGTCGGTGCGGATTGCGCCAATCAAGTGCCGGAGTTGAGCAATGATCACCAGACGCGGGTTCCTGAAAATCGTCGGGGGTTCGTTCCTGTCGGTCGCTTCGCTCAGCGCCTATGCGGTCGGCATCGAGCCCATGCTTCTGACGCACGTGAAGCGCTATGCATTGACGCCGCCGCACTGGCCTGCCGGGTTGAAGCTGCGCATTGTCGCGCTGGCCGACATCCACGCCTGCCGGCCCTGGATGACACCCGAGCGGATCGCTTCGCTGGTCGAGCGGGCCAATGCGCTGCAGCCAGACCTGATCGTTCTGCTCGGTGACTACATTTCGGGTATGCCGCTGGTGACGGACCAGGTGGAAGCGCCCCAATGGGCCTCCGCCCTGTCGGGCCTCAAGGCTCCGCTCGGCGCGCTGTCGATCCTCGGCAATCACGACTGGTGGTGGGATGTTGCCGCCCAGCAAGCGGGAGTCGGGCCGACAGTGGCGCGCAAGGCGCTGGAGAACGTTGGCATTCCCGTGCTGGAAAACGACGCCGTGCGGCTGGAGAAGGACGGGCAAGGCTTCTGGATCGCCGGGCTTGCGGATCAACTCGCCTTGCGACCGGGCAAAGGGCGCAGCGCATTCGAGGGCCTGGACGACCTCGACGGTACGCTGGCGAAGGTGAGCGACCACGCGCCGATTATCCTGCTAGCGCATGAGCCGGACATATTTCCGAACGTGCCATGGCGGGTTTCGCTGACGCTCTCCGGCCATACCCATGGCGGCCAAGTACGGCTGTTCGGCTATTCGCCGGTGGTGCCGTCCCGCTTCGGCAACCGCTTTGCCTACGGCCATGTCGTCGAGCACGACCGCCATCTCATCGTTTCCGGCGGGCTCGGCTTCAGCATCATGCCGGTGCGCTTTGGAATGCGCCCGGAAATCCTGCAGATCGATCTCGGTTCCGCCTTAAACGCTTAGTGAAGGGACTTGATCGCGTCCATCACGTTCGGTTCGGCTTTGTCGCTGTTGAAAGCGTCGACGATGCCGAAGGCGCCGCCGTAGCTCCATACCGACCACGAGAAGCCATGCGCTTCGGCGCGGGCGACCATATCCTTGACATAGGCAGCCCGGTACTCGGCCGGCATCACATAGGCATTGCCATATTCCTGGCGGATCATGCCGAACTCGCCCAGCGTGATGTTTTCCGGCTTGATGCCGTTGGCCCTTGCCCAGGCTTCAACCAAGGTGAACGGCGCGCCCATCGCCGCGAGCAGCTTTTCTTTCGTATCCAGGCTGGCCACCTGCTCGTCGAGATAGGCGAGCAGGCCGCCCCGCCGCGACCAAGGTGCCTCGGCCTTGATCCTGGCGCGGATGGTGTCGAGCGTCACGTCGAGCTGGGCGCGCGGCACCGCTGTCAGCGGATAGGGCAGGCCGGTCACATAGGGAATGAAATCGCCGGCCCAGGTCGCGCCTTGATGGGTGAGCAGGAACGGATCGTAGGAGTGGAAGGTCCAGATGACGTTGTCGTCGGGGATCGTTTTCGGATCGATCTTCGTCAGCGACGCCGCGTTGGAATAGCAGGCGCCGGTTAGGATCAGCGTCAGCCGGGTGGCCGAAGCACGCGCCGCTGCGAACAGTTTTTTCTGCCGATCCGGCCACAGGCTGGTGCCGTCGCTGTCGCAGTCGACGATCGGCTCGTTCATCGGTTCGAAGGCGACTTTCGTGGGATCCTCTGCGGCCAGCGTGTGGGCCATATTGCGGATCATCTCGACATAGGCGTCGAAGGTTTGCGGGTCGTCCATCACCTCGCCCATACCGACCTTGCGGCTGGCGCCGGACGGGATCAGGTGCATGTCGACGATCACCTTCAGCCCCGCACGGTTGATCATGCGTACCGAGTCCAGCACGCTGGCATAGAGGTCGTCGCGCAGTGCCGGCGTCTGGTCGGACAGGAAGGGCGACGGGTCGACTGGCATGCGCAGGAAATCGAAGCCAGCGTCTTTCAGCGCCTTGAGGTCGTTCTCGCTGATAAACTTGCGCCATTCCGGATAGGGCAGGATGGCGCCCGGGTCGCTCCATTTGTCCTCGCTTGGCCAGGTCGTCCACTGGTCGAGATTGAGGCCGCGCTTCATCGAAAAGCTCGCGGCGTGGCCCGGCATGACCAGGCCGGCCAGTATAAGCAGTGCCGCCGTCAAGGTCTTGATCATCGTCGTCAACAGTGCCATCGGGTTGCTGCGCCACCACAAGCAGGTGCCTTGTCAGGGCCAAAAAGGAAAGCGCAATGGACGATCATGGTGAATCGGCAGCGCTCTCGGCCGGTCTTTCCGGCGCGCTGACGGCGTTCGGCCACCGGCTGATGGCGCGGGTCTACTATGCCGACACCGATTTCTCCGGCGTCGTCTACCACGCGCGCTATCTCGAATTCTTCGAGCGCGGCCGTTCCGACTATCTCCGGCTTACCGGCGTCCACCACACAGAGCTTGCCGAGGGCAAGCATGGCGAGAAGATCGTCTGGGTGGTGCGGCGCATGGAGATCGATTTCCGCGGACCCGCCCGCATCGATGACATTTTGACCGTCGACACCCGCACCGAGGAGATTTCCGGCGCCCGCATCTTCATGGCCCAGCAGTTGAAGCGTGGTGACGAAGTGCTGGTCGAGGCGCGCGTCGAGGCGGCGATCATCGGTGAGAACGGCAGGCCAAGACGTTTCCCCAGGGAATGGGTGGCAGCATTTCTGCCCAAGCCAAGCGCTTAGAAATCGCTTCTATCGACATTTCCGGCAATCGAGCGAGGCGAAGTAGACCCTTTGCCTGGCGGCGAGGCGCGGCAATGCGCCGCGCCTTATTTCCTAACCCATCCTTAACCATAACGGTTCATGAAGAGATTGGTGAAGATTGGAAGAATCCAAGCGCCTTCCTTTCACCAATATTTGCCCTGAAAAGGCCGCCAACGCTGCATTTTGGGGTTATTCCGCGAGCCTCGCGCGAACGGACCACAAGGGATGCCCAGGGGCCAGCCGCCAGCCATGCCCGGAAAATCTTTAAGGACGTAATCATGGAAAACATCGCACTCGCCGAACCGGGCGCGCAATTGTCGATTTGGGCGCTGTTCATGCAGGCCAGCTGGGTGGTCAAGCTGGTGATGATCGGCCTGCTCGGCGCTTCGATCTGGACCTGGGCGATTGTCGTCGACAAGCTCGTCGCCTACGCCCGCATGCGGCTCGCGCTCAACCGTTTCGAGCAGGTGTTCTGGTCGGGACAGTCGCTGGAAGAGCTTTACCGCACGCTCGCCGACCGCAAGACCGCCGGCATGGGCGCGATTTTCGTCGCCGCCATGCGCGAATGGAAGAAGAGCTTCGAGAAGGGCGCCAAATCGCCGCTCGGCCTGCAGACGCGCATCGACAAGGCGATGGATCTGGCGCTGACCCGCGAGATGGAGAAGCTGGAAGGGCGTCTCGGCTTCCTCGCCACGGTCGGCGCGGCCGCGCCGTTCATCGGTCTGTTCGGCACCGTCATCGGCATCATGACGTCGTTCCAGGCGATCGCCGGATCGAAGAACACAAGTCTTGCCGTCGTGGCGCCCGGCATTGCCGAAGCGCTGCTGGCGACCGCCATCGGCCTGCTCGCCGCCATCCCGGCCGTCATCGCCTACAACAAGCTGTCGTCGGACGCGAGCAAGATCGCGGTGCGCATGGAGGGGTTCTCGGATGAGTTCTCCGCCATACTCTCGCGCCAAATCGATGAAAAAGTCGCGCAGAAGGCCTGAGGAACGATCATGGGAATGTCTGTAAGCGCGGGCGGTGGACGCGGCGGACGCGGGCACAGGCGGCGTGGCCGCCATCATGGCCTGATGTCCGAGATCAACGTCACGCCGATGGTCGACGTGATGCTGGTGCTGCTGATCATCTTCATGGTCGCGGCGCCCTTGCTGACGGTCGGCGTGCCGATCGACCTGCCGGATACGCAGGCCAAGGCGATGAACGCCGACACCCAGCCGATCACCGTTTCGATCGATGCGGCCGGCAAGATCTTCCTCCAGGAAACCGAGATTCCGATCGACGAGCTGGTGGCCAAGCTGCAGGCAATCTCGAAAACCGGCTATGAGGAGCGCATCTTCATCCGTGGCGACAAGGCCACCGACTATGGCACGGCGATGAAGGTGATGGCCCGCATCTCGGCCGCCGGTTACAAGAATATCGGCCTCGTCTCGCTCCAGGAACAGGATCAATAGACAAGAAGATGAAGACCGGCCTCACCACATCGGTGATCTTGCATGCTGTCGTGCTCGGCTTCGGTCTGTTCACGCTGTCAGCGCCGGCTGCGCTTCCGACCGCCGCTGAGTCGGTCGCAGTCGACATCGTGCCGATGGAAGCGATGGCGCAAGTCCTGCAAGGCGACAAGAAGGCCGTGATGCACGAAAAGCCGGCGCCGTTGCCGACCCAGCGTCCCGATATCGTGCCGGCCGCCCAGAAGGTTGGCGAGAACAGTGTCGACACCGACAAGCCGGTGACGCCAGAAGCCAAGCCCAAGCCGGTCGACACCACGTCGGCTCCGCCGCCCGCACCGACACCGGTCGAGAAACCGAAGACCGAGGACGTGCCGAAGCCGCAGGAAAAGCCAAAGCCTATTCCGGCGACGGAAGTGGCGCCGGCGCCGCAGCCGAAGGAAGAGGTCAAGCCCGAGCCGGTCAAGCAGACCGACCCCAAGCCGACACCGGCCAAAGAGCCTACGCCGACGCCGCCGGAGGACAAGACCGCCGCGATCGAGCCGACGCCCGAGGTGAAGCCGGATGCGGTGGCCGAAGCCATAGCGCAAGATCCGCCAACCGAGGCGACGCAGCTTCCGGATTCCGCACCCGCGCCGGAAGCGCGGCCGAAGCCGCAGCCGGCGCAGGCCGAAAGCGCCAAGGCGCCGGAGCGCAAGGATGCCGACAAGCCGGTCAAGGAAGCCTCGTCGAAGCCGAAATCGGATGACAAGCAGTTCAATGCTGACGAGATTTCCGCCCTCCTCGACAAGCAGAAGCCGTCGGGCGGTGGCGCCAAGCGCTCGACCCAACAGGCGTCGCTCGGCGGTGACAAGGACCAGGGCCAGAAGCTGTCGCAAAGCGAAATGGGCGCACTGTCCGATCAACTTGGCGGTTGCTGGACACTGCCGGTAGGGCTCGAGGGTTCGGAGAACTTCGTCGCGGTGGTCCTCTTCAATCTGGACGCCTCCGGCAAGCTCGATGGCAGGCCGACCGTCGAGAAATCGAGCGGAAACCGTCAGTTCGATGAGAGCGCTGTGCGTGCCGTTCAGAAATGCAACATGGCCGGCCTGCAGGTTCCTCCCGGTAAACAGGATATCTGGGCTCAGGTCCGGGTTACTTTCGATCCGAGGGAAATGCTTGGCCTCTAGGCCTGGCGTCCCCAGAATCAGTTAAGAGAAGCGAGAAGACATGAAATCCATCCTCAAGCCACTCCTGATGATCACAGCGATGGCGCTGGGCATGACTGCGAGCGCCATATTGCCGGCGTGGGCGTTGGTCGAGATCAACGTCAACAAGGGCAATGTCGAGCCGCTGCCGATCGCTATTACTGATTTTCAGGGCGGTGATGCGCTTGGCGCTCAGATTTCCGATATTGTCAGCGCCGATCTGAAACGCTCCGGCCTCTTCGCGCCGATCGACAAGAGCGCCTTCATCGAGAAAATCGCCAATCCGGACGCCGCCCCTCGCTTCGACGACTGGAAGGTCATCAATGCGCAGGCGCTGGTCACCGGCAGTGTCAACAAGGAGGCAGACGGCCGCATCCGCGCCCAATATCGGCTGTGGGATACTTTTGCCGGCCAGCAGATGTCGGGCGAGCAGTTCTTCGCCAACGACGCCAATCAGCGTCGCGTCGCCCATATCATCGCCGACGCCATCTATGAGCGGCTGACCGGCGAGAAGGGCTACTTCGACACGCGGGTCGTCTTCATCGACGAATCGGGCGCCAAGAACGCCCGCAAGAAGCGCCTCGCCATCATGGACCAGGATGGCGCCAATGTCCGCTATCTCTCCGATGGCAAGTCGATCGTGCTGACGCCGCGTTTCTCGCCGAATCGGCAGGAAATCACCTATATGTCCTATGAAAGCGGCCAGCCGCGGGTCTATCTCTTGCAGATCGAGACCGGGCAGCGCGAACTGGTCGGCAATTTTCCCGGCATGACCTTTGCGCCGCGCTTCTCGCCCGACGGCCAGAAGGTGATCATGAGCCTGCTGCGCGATGATGGCAATTCCAACATTTTCGCCATGGATCTGAGGAGCCGTTCGACGACGCGGCTGACCAATTCGACCGCTATCGACACCTCGCCATCCTATTCGCCCGACGGCAGCCAGGTGGTGTTTACCTCCGACCGCGGCGGTCGCGCGCAGATCTATGTGATGGGCGCCGACGGCTCGGGCCAGAACCGCATCTCCTTCGGCGACGGCGTCTATTCGACACCGGTATGGTCGCCGCGCGGCGACCTCATCGCCTTCACCAAGCAGACCGGCGGCGAATTCCAGATCGGCGTCATGAAGACCGACGGCTCGGGCGAGCGCATCCTGTCTTCCGGTTTCCAGCAGGAAGGGCCGACCTGGGCACCCAACGGCCGGGTGCTGATGTTCTTCCGCGACTCTGCCGGAGGCCCGAAACTGGTTTCGGTCGATCTCACCGGCCGCAACGAACAGTCGATCCCGACCTCGAACTTCGCTTCGGACCCGGCCTGGTCGCCCTTGCTGGAATAAACCATATTGGGGTTTTTCGGGCGAGCCTCCGCTCGCTTCGTTGCAACTTGGCAACAGTACCTCAAAAGCCCCATTTTGGGGCTTTTTTCACGCCAAAGTCGCGTTTTGGCCGCATTTCCGCCTACGGTCCGCGACCAATGTGACATCAGGTCATTTCGGCTGTGGACGGCAGCCGAAACCAAATCTTAACCGTGTTTGTTGAATGCCGGTTAACCCAAACGTGGTTACTGGGTGATCAATGAAATCACTCGAAATACGAAGGAGAGGCGGCATGGGCCGTATCGCAGCACTTACCAGAAACCCGGTCATGATCGCGCTCGTCGCGATGCTCGCCATCACCGGTTGCGCCTCGAAGAAGACGCCGAACAGCGCCGCCGATCTCGGCCTCAACGGCGCCGGCGCGGCAACGCCCGGCTCGGCACAGGACTTCACCGTCAACATTGGCGACCGCATCTTCTTCGATACCGACTCCACCGCGATCCGCGCCGACGCGCAGACGACGCTTGCCCGTCAGGCGCAGTGGCTGAACCAGTACAAGCAGTATGCCATCGTCATCGAAGGCCATGCCGACGAGCGCGGCACGCGCGAGTACAATCTGGCGCTCGGCGCCCGCCGCGCCGCCGCCACCCGCGACTTCCTGGTGGCAAAGGGTGTTTCGGCCCAGCGCCTGAAGACGATTTCCTACGGCAAGGAACGCCCGGTCGCGGTTTGCGACGACATCTCCTGCTGGTCGCAGAACCGCCGTGCGGTCACCACGCTCAGCGGCGCCGGTTCCTAGCGCATGATCCCGAAAATCGGTTTCGATTTTCGGAAAGGGATCGTGCGCCAGGTCAAAGTGCTTCAGCGTCCTTTGCGCGTTCGAAAGAACGCGCGGCGCTGAAGTCGGCAAAAATACAACACATCCATGCGAAAGGCGGCCAAATGGCCGCCTTTTTCATATCTGGACCAGCGAAACAAAATTTGGCCGAAGTCTCACGTCCTGCTAAGAGCCGAGGGTGCCTGACCGGTCCACCCCGACCGGAAAGGCGCATACCAACGATTTTCACGGCGAGAGGCACATGCATTTCAGAACGGTCTTGAGCGGCACCCTTGCGCTGCTGCTCCTATCAAGCGTCGCCGCTCCGGCAAGCGGCACCGGGCAACCAGCGGAAAGTGGTTTTTCCTTCCATTTGCCCACCCTCGGCATTTTCGGCGACAATAAGAAACCGGATCAGCAGCAGGTCGCCCAGCAGTCGGACGGCACCACCGCCACGGCGCTCGAGGAGCAGCTGCGGCAGATGAACGGCAAGATCGAGGAGCTTAACTTCCAGGTGCTGCAGATGCAGGAGCAGATCCGCAAGCAGCAGGAAGACAACGAGTTCCGCTTCCAGCAGTTGGAAGGCGGTTCGCAAGGCGCACAGCAGCCTCCGGCACAGAAAAAGTCGGACGCCACGACCACCACCGACGACAGCGTCGCCGAGGCGCCGGCGACGCCGGCGCCGGCCGATGCCGGCACGGCGCCCGCCAGTGATCAATCCGCAGGCGGCCAGAGCGTTCAGGATGTCATCATCGAATCGCCGACCGGCGATCCCGGCACCACGGTGCAGGGCACGCCGCCGAAGACCTTCGGCACCATCACCGTCGACAAGAACGGCAATGTGGTCGACGCCAACGGCAACACGCAGGCCACCGCACCGGCGGAGACTGCCGTTCCCCCGACAGAAGCCCCGGCCGCCGGCGCCAAGGCCGGCAAAACCGCCAAGGCCGATGGCACGGTGGTCGCGGCGCTGCCCTCCACCAACGATCCGGAAGAGCTTTACCGCAATTCCTACCAGTTCATCCTGTCGGGTGACTACAGCACCGCCGAGGAAGGGTTTCGCGACCATATTTCCCGCTTCCCCAAGGACGCCAAGGCGGCGGACGCGCATTACTGGCTGGGCGAGTCGCTGCTCGGCCAGCAGAAGTACCACGACGCGGCCGAGGTTTTCCTTGCCGCCAGCAAGGACTACCCGAAAGCCAAGAAGGCGCCTGACATGCTGTTGAAGCTCGGCGTGTCGCTGGTTGGCCTCAAGCAGAAGGATGTAGCCTGCGCCACCTTCGGCGAGATCGGCAAGCGCTATCCCGACATTTCCGGCGCGCTCAAGGAACGCGTCAAGCAGGAGAAGGCGCTCGCGGCGTGCTAGCCTTTCCCTTGCATGTCGTTGTCCCAAAACCGGGACCACATTTGGGCGACATGCATGATGCTCGATACCGAGCCTGACCTTTCGGATTTTTCGCAGATCGACTTTACCAACGGCGCTGTTGCGGCCGTGTCCGGCGGCAGCGATTCGACCGCCGTTCTCCTTCTCCTCAAGAACCATCTCGAGCGTACCGCACCGGCAACCAAGCTGCTGGCGGTGACGATCGACCACGATTTGCGGCCGGGTTCGGCAGCAGAGGCGCAAGCTGTGGCTGGGCTCTGTGCCGGGCGCGGCATTGCACATCGCACTCTGCTCTGGTCCGGGCCAAAGCCATCGACCGGGCTGCCCGCCGCCGCACGCGAGGCGCGCTACCGGTTGCTGGCACAGGCCGCGCAAGCCGCTGATATCGGCCTGATCCTGACTGGCCACACCGCCGACGACCAGGCCGAGACGGTGCAGATGCGGCACGCGCGGGAGGAGGGCCGAGGGCCTGCTGAAACGGCAGGCCGCGGCCTCGCCGGTATGGCGCCGGCAACCCTCTACGATTGGCGCATCTGGATCTTACGGCCGCTGCTTGGCGTGCGACGGACGGCATTGCGCGCGTTCCTCCAGCGCGAACATGTCGGCTGGATCGAAGACCCGACCAACACTGACAGGCATTTCGAACGGCCGCGCATCCGCGCGGCGCTCGCCGGTGACGATGGGCAGCGGTTTGCGGCGGCGATCGCCTTGGCCAGGCAGGCTGCCACCGAACGCGAACAGCTTGGCCATCGCGCGGCCGGGCTGATCCGTGCCTTCGCCAGCCAGCCGACCCCTGGTCTCATCCGTCTCGACCCCGGCTTTGCCACCGCCAGCGATGGCCTGGCTGCAGTCTACGCCTTGCGCATCCTGCTGGCCGCTTGTGGCGGCGTTTCCTTTCTGCCGGACCTGGCCCGCAGCGAAGCGCTGTTCGACAGCTTAAGGGCCGGGCCGCTTTGCGCCACATTGTCGCGGACGGTGGTAGACGCGCGGCGGGCCGGCATCTTCCTGCACCGTGAAACCCGCGATCTGCCACCCGCGGCACCTGCGGCGAACGCTGCCCTTTGGGACGGTCGCCGGTGGATCACATCGGGTGACATTTCGGATGGATTGTTGATCGCGCCGTTGGGAGCGGCTGCTGCGGCCAGGCGCACTCTCGCCGAAGACGGCACGCCACCGAGCCTTGTCCGCGCCGCGCTCGCCGCTGAGCCAGCGTTTTGGCGCGACGGGGAATGCCTTGGTCTGGCGCAGGACAGCCCGGTGTTGCGGGCAATCGCGGCACATCCGGTCGTTGCGCCTTTTGCCCGCTTCCTGCCGTCCTTCGATCTGGCACCGGCCAGCGCTGTGGCCAAGCTGATCGGCGCGCCCCCCGTTCCGGCCCCGCCTTTCCACGGCCACACTGCCGGTTGATCATGGGCGAAAGCTTAACCCAGACGTGCTGTTATGCTTGGCAAGGGGAAGCGCTCTCCCTATGTTAGGCCTAAGTTTCCTCTCATGACTGTGTCCGCCAGCGGACGCCAACGGGACAATTGATGAATCCGAATTATCGCAATCTCGCGCTCTGGGCGATCATAGCGGTCCTGCTCATCGCACTCTTCAATCTGTTCCAGACGCCGCAGACGCGTGGAGCCTCGAGCGACGTCCCCTATTCGCAGTTCCTGCAGGAAGTCTCGGCGGGCCGGGTCAAGACGGTAACGATCGCCGGCGCCCGTATCTCCGGCACCTACACGGACAGCGCAAGCGGCTTCCAGACCTACTCGCCTGGCGATCCGCAACTGGTGTCGAGGCTGCAGGAGAAGAATGTCACCATCAATGCCCGTCCTGAATCCGACGGTTCGAACACGCTGTTCGGCACCCTGATCGGCTGGCTGCCGATGCTGCTCATCCTCGGCGTCTGGATATTCTTCATGCGCCAGATGCAGTCCGGCTCCGGTCGCGCCATGGGCTTCGGCAAGTCGAAGGCCAAGCTTCTGACCGAGGCGCATGGTCGCGTCACCTTCCAGGACGTCGCCGGTGTCGACGAAGCCAAGGAAGATCTGGAAGAGATCGTCGAGTTCCTGCGCGACCCGCAGAAGTTCCAGCGGCTGGGCGGCAAGATTCCGCGCGGCGTGTTGCTGGTCGGGCCTCCGGGAACCGGCAAGACGCTGCTTGCGCGCTCGGTCGCCGGTGAAGCCAACGTGCCGTTCTTCACCATTTCCGGTTCGGACTTCGTCGAGATGTTCGTCGGTGTCGGCGCATCCCGTGTCCGCGACATGTTCGACCAGGCGAAGAAAAATGCGCCCTGCATCATCTTCATCGACGAAATCGACGCGGTCGGTCGCCATCGCGGCGCCGGTCTTGGCGGCGGCAATGACGAGCGCGAGCAGACGCTGAACCAGTTGCTGGTCGAGATGGACGGCTTCGAGTCCAACGAAAGCATCATCCTGATCGCCGCCACCAACCGGCCCGACGTGCTCGACCCGGCGCTGTTGCGTCCAGGCCGTTTCGACCGCCAGGTCGTGGTGCCGAACCCCGACATCGTCGGCCGTGAGAAGATCCTCAAGGTGCATGTGCGCAACGTGCCGCTGGCGCCCAATGTCGATCTCAAGGTCATCGCGCGCGGCACGCCGGGCTTTTCCGGCGCCGACCTGATGAACCTCGTCAACGAATCCGCCCTGATGGCGGCGCGCCGCAACAAGCGTCTCGTCACCATGGCCGAATTCGAGGACGCCAAGGACAAGATCATGATGGGCGCCGAGCGCCGCTCGTCTGCCATGACGCAGGCCGAGAAGGAGCTGACCGCCTATCACGAGGCCGGCCACGCCATCCTCGCGCTCAATGTGCCGTCGGCCGATCCGCTGCACAAGGCGACGATCATCCCGCGCGGCCGGGCGCTTGGCATGGTCATGCAGTTGCCGGAAGGCGACCGCTACTCGATGAGCTACAAATACATGATCTCGCGCCTCGCCATCATGATGGGTGGCCGCGTTGCCGAGGAGTTCAAGTTCGGCAAGGAGAACATCACCTCGGGCGCCTCCTCCGACATCGAGCAGGCGACCAAGCTGGCGCGCGCCATGGTCACGCGCTGGGGTTTCTCCGACAAGCTCGGCCATGTCGCCTATGGCGACAACCAGGAGGAAGTGTTCCTCGGCCATTCGGTGGCGCGTACGCAAAACGTCTCGGAAGAGACGGCGCAGATCATCGACGCCGAAGTGCGCCGGCTGATCGACGAGGCCTATGTCTCGGCCAAGTCCATCCTGACCAAGAAAAAGAAGGAATGGATTGCGCTGGCGCAAGGCTTGCTCGAATACGAGACGCTGTCGGGCGAGGAGATCAAGCAGTTGATCGCCGGCCACAAGCCAGCCCGCGACCTTGGCGACGACACGCCGCCGAGCCGTGGCTCGGCCGTGCCGAAGTCTGGCGGCCGCCGCAAGAAGGGTCCGGAGCCCGAAGGCGGCATGGAGCCTCAGCCGTCAAGCTAGGGTCCGGCCAGGACAGGTTTTTCAAAACGCTGCGGCTCAAACCGCGGCGTTTTCTTTTGGGGCAGGACATTTCCATTCGGGCGTTGCACCCCATTGGCTTGACTCCCCTCACAGTCGGTATTGAATCGATTAGCCGGCTGCCGCCGGATCAACCGGCGCGGCTGCGTGGGAGGTGTGATCAAATGGGCAAGAGGGACAAGCAGGCCAGAAATGCTCCGGTCGGAGGCGATATCCATCTCGACGCGGTCGAGGGCCAGGCAAAGGAAGCAGCCTGGCAATTGCCGAACGGCGATGCCGGCGGGGGCAAGAAAAAGAAGAAGAAGGCCAAGCAGACCAAGGCCAAAAAACCCTACCGCTATGTCGACGAGCTGGTCCGGCTGCAGTTCGAACTGATCAAGCTGCAGGATTGGGTGCAAAAGGAAGGGCTGAAGGTCGTCGTGATCTTTGAAGGCCGCGACGCTGCCGGCAAGGGCGGTGTCATCAAACGCATCACCGAAAGCCTCAATCCGCGCGTCTGCCGGGTCGTCGCACTGGGCACGCCGACCGAGCGCGAACGCAGCCAATGGTACTTCCAGCGCTATGTCCAGCATCTGCCTGGCAAGGGCGAGATCGTGCTGTTCGACCGCTCCTGGTACAACCGCGCCGGTGTCGAGCGCGTCATGGGATTCTGCACCGATGACGAATACAGCGAATTCCTGCGCTCATGCCCGCTGTTCGAGGAGATGCTGATCAAGTCCGGTATCATCCTGATCAAATACTGGTTCTCGGTTGGCGATGACGAACAGGAGCGCCGCTTCAAGGAACGTATCGACAATCCGATCAAGCGCTGGAAGCTGTCGCCCATGGACCTGAAGTCGCGCGAGCACTGGGCCGAGTATTCGCGGGCCAAGGACATGATGCAGAAATTCACCGACACCGATCAGTCGCCGTGGAACATTGTCGATGCCGACAACAAGAAGAAGGCGCGGCTCAATTGTATCAGCCATCTGCTGACGCGGATTCCGTACAAGGAAATCCGTCCGGCGAAGATAAAGCTCAGCCCGCGTCAGAAGGACGACGGTTATGTCCGTCCACCCAAGACCAGCCAGCACTGGGTGCCGACCGTCTACTGATCTTGCACAAAGAAAAACCCCGCGAACCTGGACAGGTCCGCGGGGTCCTGTATCAGCTCTTCAGCTTGGCGTTGCAGAGGCTGTAATAGCCGCCGCCCTTCTGGATCCAGCGAAGGCCGTTCAACGTACCTGCGTCCTTGTTGCCGTGGTAACCCTGCAGGCAGGTCTTCATCCGCGCCTTCGCGGGCTTTTCGGTCTTGAACTCGGCGGCGAGGGTGGTCGGGAATGTCACGCCCGCCGGCGCTACAGCGGGGGCGACCGCCGCGCTGGTTTCCTTCTTCGGCTGCGGCTCGGTTTTGACCGTATCCGCGCTGGCACTCTCCGCAGCTGACGTAGCGCACTTCTCCGTGCGGAAAGCGGTCCAATCCATGCCGTTCAGAGTGCCGCCTTCCTTGGCTGTGCGATAGGCCTCGCCGCATTCCTTCATCGTCAGTGCGCTTGCAGGGGCGACGCTCCAAGCAACCCATGCCGTCACAGCCAATGCCGCCAATTTCAATCTGGACATAAGACCCTCCTGGTTGACAAAAGTTCGATGTCCTTTTGTATACTGTTTGTTCTGCATATGTTCAATTGGAATCTTTGCAAACCACCGATAAGTCTGGCGGTGGGCAGTGTGGGCGAATAGATGACGCCGACAGCTTCCGCGATATGTAGACGCGAGCAAAGCCGGGCGTATTCGAGCGCAACAAAAAGGCCCGCGCATGTTGCAATGCGCGGGCCTTTGTCTGGAGAATATGGCTACGCGATCAGCTCTTCAGCTTGGCGTTGCAGAGACTGTAGAAGCCGCCGCCCTTCTGGATCCAGCGAAGGCCATTCAGCGTGTTGGCATCCTTGTTGGCGTAGTAGAGCTCGAGGCAGGTGTGCATGCGGCCCTTGGCCGGGGTCTCGCTGGCGTATTTCTTCGAGATCGCCGTCGGGAACTTCACACCTTTGGGAGCGGTGACCGAGGGCTTCTCGGGCTCGCTGGTATAGGTCGCCTCGCTCGGAGCCGGCACGGTGTCGTCGTCATCTGCGCCGGCGCCGCATTCGGCCTTGCGGAAGTCATTCCACTTCTTGCCGCCCAGCGTGTTGGCGGTCTTGGCCGCCTGATACTTGGCGCTGCATTCGACCATCGTCAGGCCTTTGCCGGCGTCGGCTGCCTTGGTCGTTGCTTTCACCGGTTCAGCCGTAGCCGACGTGCCGGCAGCGCATTCGGTCTTGCGGAAGTCGTTCCACTTCACGCCGCCCAGCGTGCCGGCGGCCTTGGCCGCCTGATACTTGGCGCTGCACTCTTTCGTCGTCAGGCCCTTTGCCTCGTCGGCAGGCGCTGCAGCCGCCTTGGTCGCCTTGGTCGTCGCCTTGACTGGTTCAGCCGCGGCGGACGCGCCGGCGGCGCATTCGGTCTTGCGGAAGTCGTTCCACTTCACGCCATTCAGCGTGCCGGCGGCTTTTGCGGCCTGATATTTGGCGCTGCATTCCTTTGCCGTCAGGCCAGGTGCGGCGTCAGTGGCGGCAGCCTTGGTGTCGGCCTTTGCAGCGTCGGTGGCCTTTGCCGTCTTCTTGGCTGGCTTGGTGTCGGTGGTGGTGGCGCTGGCGTCGGTGCCGCATTCTGCCTTGCGGAACTGGTTCCAGGTCGCCCCGTTCAGCGTACCGGCATCCTTGGCGGTGTTGTATTTGGTACTACACTCGGCCATGGTCAGCGCATTGGCTGGCGCCGCCAGAAACAAGGTCACGACGGCAAGACCCGTCAAAGTGGCTAGTCGGTGGATGAGCATAGCGTGTCTCCGTTGCTGCAGCCCATATATGTCCCTTGCGGATCATTAGCTCTCAACGATCGGTTGCGCCAGATGCAACTGGTGCGGATGCAGCCAGAAAGTGCATTCCTCCCGATAAGGTGATGAAATTATTGTGTCCTGCGCCGCCGAGGCAAGCTATTCCGGGTGAATCTTGGCCGGCCAGTGCGCCGTGGCTGGTGTATTGCCGAAACACCGTGTCGCCATGGTAAGCTGTCGAATCATCTTAACAGCCGCCACAATGATTTTCTAAGGAATCGTAATATATAATCATACAATGTGATGATCGGGTGCGGCCCAATTGTGGCACTACGGGCGGCTGAAAAACCGACGGGGATCTGGCTAGCATGGCAGGGCGTTATTTCGGCACGGACGGCATTCGCGGGCGCGCCAACAAGTTTCCGATGACGGCGGAGATCGCCATGCGGGTCGGCATGGCCGCCGGCCTGTCGTTTCAGCGCGGCAGCCATCGCCACCGCGTCGTGCTCGGCAAGGATACAAGACTTTCCGGCTATATGATCGAGAACGCGATGGTGTCGGGCCTGTGCGCCGCCGGCATGGACGTGTTCCTGCTCGGCCCCATTCCGACGCCTGCAGTCGCCATGCTGGTGCGGTCGCTGCGCGCCGACATCGGCGTGATGATCTCGGCCTCGCACAATCCCTATTACGACAACGGCATCAAACTGTTCGGCCCCGATGGCTACAAGCTCTCCGACGAGATCGAGGAGCGGATCGAGGGAATGCTCGACAAGGACATCGAGTTGGCGCTCGCCGATTCGGACGGGCTGGGCCGCGCCAAGCGCGTCGATGGCGTGCATGACCGCTATATCGAATTCGCCAAGCGCACTCTGCCGCGCTCGATGTCGCTTTCGGGCCTCAGAATCGTCGTCGACTGCGCCAATGGCGCTGCCTACAAGGTGGCGCCCGAGGCGCTGTGGGAACTAGGCGCCGAAGTCGTCGCCATCAATGTCGAGCCCAACGGCTTCAACATCAACAAGGAATGCGGCTCGACCCATCCGGCCGGACTGCAGAAAAAGGTGCATGAGGTGCGTGCCGATATCGGCATCGCGCTCGACGGCGATGCCGACCGCGTTGTCATCGTCGACGAAAACGGCGCCATCGTCGATGGCGACCAGATCATGGCGCTGATCGCCGAGTCCTGGCACCAGAGCGGCCGGCTGGCCGGTGGCGGCGTCGTCTCGACGGTGATGTCCAATCTCGGCCTCGAACGCTTCCTCGGCGGCATGAACCTGCAACTGCACCGCACCAAGGTCGGCGACCGCTACGTCGTCGAACACATGCGCGCGCACGGGCTGAATGTCGGCGGCGAACAGTCGGGCCACATCGTGCTGTCCGATTTCTCGACCACCGGCGATGGCCTGGTCTCGGCGCTGCAGGTGCTGGCCTGCATCAAGCGGCAGAACCGGCCGGTCAGCGAATTGTCGAAGAAGTTCGAGCCGGTGCCGCAGCTGTTGAAGAACGTGCATATTTCCGGTGGCAAGCCGCTTGAGGAGGCGCCGGTCAAGGCGGCAATCGAAGACGCCCGCAATCGCCTCGGCAAGGCCGGGCGCCTGGTCATCCGGCCATCTGGCACGGAGCCGCTTATCCGTGTCATGGCCGAAGGCGACGACCCGCAACTGGTCGAGGCCGTCGTCAACGACATCGTCGAGGTCATTTCGGAAACGCGTAGCGCCGCCTGATCCCGGCGTGTCCAGGGGACGCGCAGCGCTGTCGGCTCGAGACGTTACAAAGCCCGCCTTCAGGCGGGCTTTTTTATCCAGTCGACGCAATACCGCGCCTCGGGCAGGCAGTGTCTTCTCGTTAAAATTGTATAGATTCGTGGTTAATCGACACGGTTAAACGCCTTTTAACCTTTGCAATTCATTATCCACAACTGAGGTCAATCACATTCGGGCGGGGTTCGATGGTCCGAGAGTTCTCAGGGGTGACAAGCATGTTCAATACAGCACGAAAGGCCCTCTTTGCCGCGCTGCTCGCGGGAATGGCCGGACCAGTATTCGCCGCCGATTTGGCGGAGCCGCAGGTCGAAGAAGCCCCGCCGCCGGTTGCCTACGAGCAGCCCGCCGATCTTGGCGGCTGGTACATTCGCGGTGACATCGACTATCACTGGTCGAAGTTCGGTGGCGGCGACTACACCACCTACAATGCGGCACCGCCCCAGCTTCCCGGCAGCTTTGCCACCGGTTCGCTGAAGAGCGCTTTCTCGGCCGGCGCCGGTGTCGGTTATCAGATCAACCAGCATTTCCGCACCGACCTGACCGCGGACTGGATGTCCAGTTCGAAATTCCGCGGCTCGACCAGCGGCTTCTGTAATACGCCCGCTCCCGGCACGCCTTGCGTTTCGACCGACACCTCGTCCTATTCGGCGCTGCTGCTTCTCGCCAACGCCTATGTCGATATCGGCACATGGCACGGTGTGACGCCCTATGTCGGCGCCGGCATCGGCGGCGCCTGGGTCAAGTGGGACACGCTGCACAACAGCGATGCCGACGGCGATTTCTTCCATAGCGGTGGAAAGGGCTGGCGCTTTGCCTATGCCGCCATGGTCGGCGCTTCCTACTGCCTGACCGACCGGGTCAAGCTCGATGTCGGCTACCGCTACAGCCACATCAATGGCGGCAAGATGTTCGAATACGCCGCCGACAGCAATGTCGGTCCGGGCTACGACCGCGGCATCAGCGTCCACGAAGTGCGCGGCGGCCTGCGCTACCAGTTCGGCAGATCGGATTGTGCCCCGGCGCCGGAGCCCTACGTCCCAGAGCCGCAGCCGATCTACACCAAGTAGTCGCTTCGAAATCCTCAAGCTTGCGAACCGCCCGGCCTTGCCGGGCGGTTTTCGTTTGAGCCGAAAGCTCATCGAAATCAATTCGGTAACTCTCCGTTATCCTTAACCGGCACTTAACCACTATGGTTAACAATGCTCTCAAACGGCGCTCGTGATTGCGATGCGCCAACTTCGGGAGCCGAGGACCATGACCTTTAGATCGCGTATCGCATTGATGCTTGCCGCAATCGTCCTTATGCCGCTGGCGCCCGTGCATGCCGCCGACTACGACCCGCCGATCTATGTCGATCAGGCACCGGACTATCAACCGGTCGAGGTCGGCTCCGGATGGTATCTGCGCGGCGATCTCGGCTATTCCTTCAGCCATCCGTTCACCGACGAAAGCAACGCGCTCGGCGTCACCAACTTCTCCCAGAGCAGCAGCCTTTTCACCGGCAGTGTCGGCATTGGCTACCATCTCAACGACTATCTTCGGCTCGAGCTGAATGGTGGAATCCTGCCGAGCAACGAGTTCGGCGACCATGCATTGGTGCCAAACGGGTGCGCCGGAACGACAAACAGTCTGTTCCCTGACGGGAGTGGCGGGTTCATCATCGTTCCGGTGGCTGCGACCCAGGACTGTATGGCATCGAACTACGGTACCAACAAAGGCTACAGCGTCATGGCCAATGGCTATGCGGACCTCGGCACCTATGTTGGTATCACTCCGTACATCGGTGGCGGCGTCGGCATCGCCTACAACAGGTATTTCAAGACCCAGGGCGAGCGCGATTGCGTTGAAATCGCCCCTGATGCGACGTCGGGCGCTGGCGGCTTCGCGTGTAACGATCCGGCCGGATACAAAGGGTCGGAAGACTCCCAGGCCAAATTCAACCTCGCCTACTCGATCGGTGCCGGCCTGTCCTATCAGGTGTCCAAGAATGTCTCGCTCGACCTCGGCTACGAGTACTTTTCGATCCCGAGCGGTAAATATGTCGCTTATGACGGCGGCGCCTTCAACATCCACAAAGGCATCAGCTATCAGACGGTCAAGCTCGGCCTGCGCTACGACCTCTGGTAGGTTTGCGGGAGCCAGATTGGAGCGGCGGGTCTTGCGGCCCGCCGTTTGCTTTTGCGCCACATGCGGCCGGTATCCTGGCCGCGACAGAAACTTTCCTCTTGACGCCTGAAGCCTGAACGCATATCGCCGTCCGTGGGCCACCCCTCCCCAACGAGGGGCCACTATCTGGAAGGATAGACCACGATGACGACGCATACGAAGCCTGGACTCCGTCCGGCAAACCCCAATTTTTCCTCAGGTCCCTGCGCAAAACGCCCCGGCTGGTCGGTCGAGGCGCTGAGAAATGCTGCGCTCGGTCGCTCCCACCGCGCCAAGATCGGCAAGACCAAGCTCGAACAGGCGATCGAGCTGACGCGCGAAATTCTCCAGGTCCCGGCAGATTATCGCATCGGCATCGTGCCGGCGTCGGATACCGGCGCCGTCGAGATGGCACTGTGGTCGCTGCTCGGCGAGCGCGGCGTCGACATGGTCGCCTGGGAGAGTTTTGGCTCCGGCTGGGTCACTGATGTGGTCAAGCAGTTGAAGCTCGCCGACGTGCGCAAGATCGAGGCTGGCTACGGCGAACTGCCTGACCTGAAAAAGATCGATTTCGACCGCGATGTCGTCTTCACCTGGAACGGCACCACGTCTGGCGTGCGCGTGCCGAACGGCAATTTCATCCCGGCCGATCGCAAGGGCCTGACCATATGCGACGCCACCTCGGCGGCGTTCGCACAAAGGCTCGATTTCCAGAAGCTGGATGTCGTCACCTTCTCCTGGCAGAAGGTGCTGGGCGGCGAGGGCGCGCACGGCATGCTGATCCTGTCGCCGCGCGCCGTCGAGCGGCTGGAGAGCTACAAGCCTGCATGGCCGCTGCCGAAAATCTTCCGCCTGACATCGGGTGGCAAGCTGATCGAAGGCATCTTCAAGGGCGAAACCATCAACACGC
This sequence comes from Mesorhizobium sp. P3_B5, assembly GCF_056402815.1. NCBI lineage: Bacteria > Pseudomonadati > Pseudomonadota > Alphaproteobacteria > Hyphomicrobiales > Phyllobacteriaceae > Mesorhizobium > Mesorhizobium sp. P3_B5. The sequence continues at coordinate 33,949 of NZ_JBFUGR010000022.1, forward strand.
CTTCGATGCTGTGCGTCGAGGATTATCTAGATGCGCTTGCCTGGGCAAAGTCGATCGGCGGCCTCGAGGCCCTGATTGCTCGCGCCGACGCCAATGCCGCCGTGCTTGACGGCTTCGTCGAGAAGTCTTCGTGGCTCGGCCATCTTGCCGTCGAGCCGGCCACGCGCTCGAACACTTCGGTATGCCTGTCCTTCACCGACCCGGATATCGCGGCACTCGATGCCGACGGCCAGGCGGCTTTTGCCAAGGGGCTGGTTTCGGTGCTCGACAAGGAAGGCGTTGCCTATGACATCGGCGCCTATCGCGACGCACCGCCCGGCCTGCGCATCTGGTGCGGCGCGACGGTCGAGACGTCCGACCTCGAAGCGCTGCTGCCTTGGCTCGACTGGGCCTTTGCCGCGCAGAAGGCGTCGCTGAAAGCGGCGGCCTAATCCCTCCCCCTTGAGGGGAGGGTGGCCCGAAGGGCCGGGTGGGGTCGCCTCCACCTGGCTCCACATCCCACCGAAAGAAGATTTGGCCGAGTCCGGCCGTACCGACCCCACCCCGGCGCTACGCGCCGACCCTCCCCTCAAGGGGGAGGGACGCCAATCGCAAAGGATCACGCCAATGCCCCGCGTTCTCGTCTCAGACAAACTCTCCACCACCGCCGTGCAGATCTTCAAAGACCGCGGCATCGAGGTCGACTATCTGCCCGATCTCGGCAAGGACAAGGAAAAGCTGCTCGAAGTCATCGACCAGTATGACGGTCTTGCTATCCGCTCGGCGACCAAGGTCACTGAAAAGCTGATCAATGCCGCCACCAGGCTGAAGGTCGTCGGCCGCGCCGGCATCGGCGTCGACAATGTCGACATCCCGGCGGCAAGCCGCAAGGGCATCATCGTGATGAACACGCCCTTCGGCAATTCGATCACCACGGCAGAGCATGCGGTGGCGATGATCTTCGCGCTGGCCCGCCAGATCCCAGAAGCCAACGCTTCGACCCATGCCGGCAGATGGGAAAAGAACCGCTTCATGGGGGTCGAGATCACCGGCAAGACGCTGGGTGTCATCGGCTGCGGCAATATCGGCTCGATCGTCGCCACGCGCGGCGTCGGCTTAAAGATGCATGTCGTCGCCTTCGATCCATTCCTCTCCGACAAACGCGCCGAGGAGCTTGGCGTCGACAAGGTCGAACTCGACGAGCTGTTTGCCCGCGCCGACTTCATCACCTTGCACACGCCTTTGACCGACAAGACGCGCAACATCATCGATGCCGCGGCAATCGCCAAGATGAAGACAGGCGTGCGCATCATCAACTGCGCGCGTGGCGGGCTGGTCGTCGAGGCTGATCTGGTCGCGGCGCTGAAGAGCGGCAAGGTTGCCGGCGCCGGCATCGATGTGTTCGAGGTAGAGCCGGCGGACAAGAATGAACTGTTCGGCATGGAAAACGTCGTGGCGACACCGCATCTCGGCGCTTCGACCGCCGAGGCGCAGGAGAATGTGGCGCTGCAGGTCGCCGAGCAGATGGCCGACTATCTGATCAAGGGCGCGGTCTCCAACGCCATCAACATGCCGTCGATCACCGCCGAGGAAGCGCCGCGGCTAAAACCCTTCGTCAAGCTCGCCGAAGTGCTCGGCGCCTTTGTCGGCCAGGTCACCGAGGACCCGATCACGGAGGTCGAGATTCTGTTCGACGGCTCGACCGCGACGATGAACACGCGCGCGCTGATCAGCGCCACGCTTGCCGGTCTGATCCGGCCGCAGGTCTCCGACGTCAACATGGTGTCGGCGCCGATCATGGTGAAGGAACGCGGCATCATCGTTGCCGAGGTCAAGCGCGACAAGTCGGGCGTGTTCGACGGCTATATCAAGCTGACGGTCAAGACCGAGCACAAGACGCGTTCGATCGCCGGCACCTGCTTCTCCGACGGCAAGCCGCGCTTCATCCAGATCAAGGGCATCAATCTCGACGCCGAGGTCGGCCAGCACATGCTCTACACCACCAATGCCGACGCACCCGGCATCATCGGCTTGCTCGGTACGGTCTGTGGTGAGAACGGCGTCAACATCGCCAACTTCCAGCTCGGCCGCAACCGGCCCGGCGGCGACGCCATCGCGCTGCTCTATCTTGATGCACCATTCCCGGAGAATGTGCTGGAACAGGTGCGGGCGCACAAATCGATCGACTCGGCCAAGCGGCTGCAATTCGATGTCGGCGGCGTATAGGCCGGATTTGCCATGAAGGATGGAAGGCGCGAACCCGTTTCGCGCCTTTTCGTTTTCTAGACCCTCGTTGGAGCTGCCGATGCTTCACCGCCCTGCGGCCGCTATTTTCGGCAAGGCCGATGCCGCCCAACACCAGCGCCAGCGCCGCCCCACAGCAAGGTGGTGAACAGCAGGAACAGATAGGCGTTTCGATGCATGGCGAAATCCAGCCGGAGGAAGGCATGGCGAGGGTCGCTGCCGACCTATTGCGGCTGCTCAGCCAAGTAAATGATGCGAATAGCGAAAATTGTTGTGCCTCAGGGCGTTTTCGGCTGCAAAGAATGGTCGCGCCCGCCGGGTCTTGACGTTATAGAGGCCTGTCGTTTCGAACCGTCTTCAAGCCGCCATGGCGGCATCTCAAGGGAAAAGAAACATGGCCAATGTGGTGGTCGTCGGCTCGCAGTGGGGCGACGAGGGCAAGGGCAAGATCGTCGACTGGCTGTCGGAACGCGCCGACGTTGTCGTGCGCTTCCAGGGCGGCCACAATGCCGGCCATACGCTGGTCGTCGACGGCAAGGTCTACAAACTGTCGCTGCTGCCGTCCGGCGTGGTGCGACCAGGCAAGCTGTCGATCATCGGCAATGGTGTCGTCTTCGATCCGCACGCTTTCGTCGCGGAGGTGGCGAAACTGAAGGCGCAAGGCGTCGAGGTGACACCGGACCGCCTGAAAATAGCCGAAAACACCGCGCTTATCCTGTCACTGCACCGAGAGCTGGACGGATTCCGCGAGGACGCCGCTTCCAATTCCGGGACGAAGATTGGCACGACCCGTCGCGGCATCGGCCCCGCCTATGAAGACAAGGTGGGCCGGCGCGCGGTTCGGGTAATGGATTTGGCGGATTTGGAAACGCTGCCCCTGAAGGTCGACAGGCTGCTGACGCACCACAATGCGCTGCGCCGCGGGTTGGGCCATGCCGAAGTCACGCATGATGCCATCCTGCGTGAGCTGACCTCGGTCGCGGATGAGATCCTGCCCTATATGGACCGTGTCTGGAAAATCCTCGACGACAAGCGCCGCGCCGGCGAGCGCATCCTGTTCGAGGGCGCGCAAGGCACGCTGCTCGATATCGACCATGGCACCTATCCGTTCGTCACCTCGTCCAACACCGTCGCCGGCCAGGCTTCCGCCGGTTCCGGCGTCGGTCCGGGCGCCATCGGCTATGTGCTCGGCATCACCAAGGCCTATACGACGCGTGTCGGCGAAGGCCCGTTCCCGACCGAACAAAAGAACGAGATCGGCGAGTTCCTCGGCACGCGGGGTCATGAGTTCGGCGTCGTCACCGGCCGCAAGCGCCGCTGCGGCTGGTTCGACGCGGTGCTGGTGCGCCAGGCCGTCGCCGTCAACGGCATCAAGGGCATCGCGCTGACCAAGCTCGACGTGCTCGACGGCCTCGACGAGATCAAGGTCTGCACCGGCTACCGGCTCGACGGCGAGATGATCGATTACCTGCCGGCCAGCCAGGGTGCGCAGGCGCGGGTCGAACCGGTCTACGTGACGCTGGAGGGCTGGAAAGGCACTACCGCCGGCGCCAGAAGCTGGAACGATCTGCCGGCCCAGGCGGTCAAATATGTCCGCTACATCGAGGAGCTGATCGGCGCGCCGGTCGCACTCCTTTCCACCAGCCCGGAACGGGACGACACAATACTTGTGACCGACCCGTTTCAAGACTAGTTTCTCAGCCTTTCCGGGCATCGCGGCCGATTTGCGGGGGCCGGCCCAGGAACAAAATACAGGTCGACTGAAGCATGGCAGATTTTGTTGCTGTTCTGAAAAAGACGCTCGACAATCTCGGCGAAACGACGCCGGAGGTGCGTGCCAGGGTCTATGACAAGGCCCGCTCGACCATCGCGGCCAAGCTCGCGGCCATCACGCCGCCGCCGCCGTCGTCGGTCGCCGATCGTCAGAAGCGCGCGCTGGAAGATGCTATATCGAGCGTCGAGCGGGACTACGCCAGAACCGTGCCGGCGTCCGATCCGCTGGCGGAACTGGAACACATTTTTTCCTCCATCGACCGCAACAAGAACCAGCCGAGCCACACCAGGCAGCCGGTGAAAACCGAGCCGGCCTGGCAGCCGGCGGCACCAGCTGCCAAGCCGGAGCCGAGCTGGCAGAAAGCGACTCCGGTCCCGTCGCAGAAAGCGCCTCCGGCCCCGTCGCCTTTCGACCCCGCCGACAACCGTCTTCCGGACTTCGACGCGGCGTCGAACGACAAGGGCGATGTCTTTGCCAATGACGAGGAGCCCGTTGAGAATACATTCCAGCGCCTGCGTCCGGCCGAGCGTAAGCGCAGCTATGGCGGGCTGATTGCCGCCGCCGTCGCGTTGCTGGTGATTGCCGGCGGCGGCTATGGCATCTGGCTGAACAAGGATGCGTTCGGGAAGATGTTCAGCGGCAATGGCGCCGTTGTCGCCAAGGTCGAACCGGCGAAACCCGCCCCAGCCAAACCGGCGACCACCGATGCCGCGGCACCGGCTGCTGCAGATGCCGAGGGAACGAAGTTCACCCAGCGCCTGACGCCCGAAGGTAGCGAGGTCGACCCGGGTCCGGCGGCAGGACAAAGCGGCATTGGCGAGGGCGAATCCGTCGCCGCGCTGACCACACCGCCTCCGCCCGCACCTGCGCCAGCGACGCCTGCTCCGCCTGCCGGCGATGCTGCAGCCACGGCTGCGCCAACTGCGCCGCCGCCCGCCGATGTGGCTGCCCC
>NZ_JBFUGR010000023.1:0-34238 GCF_056402815.1 Mesorhizobium sp. P3_B5
CGCAGCCGACATAGTTCTGCACTATCATGTCCAGGCCTCTTCCTGTGGTGCGGGGTCTGCTGCTAACAGCCCCGTGCAACTGTTCAGGTTGATGGTTCAGTGGTGGGAAGGGACCGAGCCATGCCGCGGACTATCCCGAAAGGGATGACCAGGATCCTCTCGGCCTCCTTCCCACTTCAACCATACACCCGAACCAACACACAGGATCCTAGGGTCTGCGCCGCGTCGCTTCGCTCCTTGCTTCGCCCTGGGATGACGACGGGAGGGATGTCTCGGTCAATCTCCGATGTTGCGCTTTGCCTGCGTGACAATAATCCGGTCGGCTTGGCCCACGACCGAGCAGCGCGTCTCCTGCTAGATGCGAGCCAACAATGTGAGGAGAGACCTGATGCGAAAACTCATCTCCACCGGTTCACTCTTCGAAAAGACCGCCGGCTATTCGCGCGCGGTGGTACAGGGCGACTGGTGTTTCGTGTCCGGAACCACCGGCTACGACTATGCGACCATGACCATGCCGGAGACGGTTGAGGCGCAGACGCGCAATTGCCTGGCGACGATTGCCAAGGCGTTGCAGGACGGCGGCTTCGCCATGGCCGATGTGGTGCGGGCGCATTACTACATTACCGACCAGGCGTTCGTGGACATCGTCTTCCCGATCCTCGGCGAGGCCTTTGGCGAGATCAGGCCGGCAGCGACGATGATCGTGTGCCAGCTCAACAGACCGGAGATGAAGATCGAGATCGAAGTCACCGCGTTGCGGCGGACGGCATGAAAGTCCGGCGGATCGTTGCCAACATAGGCACGCAGGACATCGCGGCGGCAAGGCGCCTCTACCAGGATGTGCTCGGCCTTGATCTCAAGATGGACCTTGGCTGGATCGCCACCTACGGCTCGCGCGAGACAATGGCCGTGCAGGTCAGCTTCATGACCGAAGGCGGCTCCGGCACGCCAGTGCCCGACCTGTCGATCGAGGTTGACGATGTCGATGCCGCGCTTGAAGGGATGACGCAGGCCGGCTTCGCCATCGAATACGGACCCGCCGACGAACCCTGGGGCGTGCGCCGCTTCTATGTGCGCGATCCGTTCGGCCGGTTGGTGAATATTCTCTCGCATCGGTGATGACAGACTCCAGTTCCTCGCCCCCACGAAGTGGGGGAGAGGAAAGGCCCCTCTCGCAAACGCTTGCCTCCACCAACCACACGCGGCATAGATCGAAGCATGACGACCGAACCCTACCGCCCGCGCCGCTCGGTGCTCTACATCCCGGCCTCGAACGACAAGGCGCTGGCCAAGATCGCGCAGCTTGCCTGCGACGCAATCATCATCGACCTGGAAGATGCCGTAACCCCGGCCGACAAGAGTGCCTCGCGCGAAAAACTGAAGGGCATTTTCGCCAACCGCCCGGCACGTCGCTGCGAGATGGTGGTGCGCGTCAACGCGCTGGCCAGCGAGTGGGGCACCGACGACCTGCTGGCCGTCGCCGGCTGCGAGCCCGATGGCATCCTTTTGCCCAAGGTCGCGACGCCGCGCGACATTCTCGAAGTCGGCGATGTCCTCGACGACAATTTTGCCCCCGACACGGTGAAATTATGGGCGATGATCGAGACGCCCAAGGCCATGCTCAACATCGGCGCCATTGCCGAGCTTGGCCGCGATCCGGCCTCGCGCCTCGCTTGTTTCGTTGCCGGAACGAATGATCTGGTCAAGGAGACCGGCGTCGCGGCCACCCCTGACCGGCGCTATCTCGTGCCATGGCTGATGCAGATGCTGCTGGCCGCGCGCGCCGGCGGGCTCGACATGCTCGATGGCGTCTTCAACGATTTTCGCGATGCCGACGGCCTTGCCCACGATTGCGCGGAAGCCGCCGCCATGGGGTTCGACGGCAAGTCGCTTATCCACCCGGCCCAGATCGAGGCCGCCAACCGCGCCTTTGCACCGTCGCCCGAAGCCTTGGCCGAGGCGCGCGCGGTGAAAGAGGCCTTCGCGCTCGCCGAAAATGCCGGCAAGGGCGTGATTGCGCTGAACGGCAGAATGGTCGAGCGGCTGCACCTGGCGCAGGCCGAAAAACTGCTGGCGAAGGCAGCCGCCATCGGGGCATGATGGCGGCCGATGCTCGCGGGCTACGGATTATTTACGACAGGAATTGAACCATGAAACTCTACCGCTTTCTGTCCGCTCCGGACGACGCCACCTTCTGCCACAAGGTGACGGCGGCGCTGAACAAGGGCTGGCACCTGTTCGGCTCGCCAACCTATGCCTACGACAAGAAGGCAAAAACCATGCGCTGTGGCCAGGCCGTGGTGAAGGACATCGAAGGCCAGGAATACGGGCCGGACACCAAGCTTAGCGATTGGTAGTTTTGCCAAGCTCCGATCCTTCGTCATCCTAGAGCGAAGCAAGGAGCGAAGCGACGCGGCGCAGACCCTAGGATCCATGCCGTGACAGTGGTCGTAGGATGCAGCGGATCAGAATGGCGCTTGTACACGCACCGACGCTCGCTGCCCTGAGACCATGACCGGCTACGTCTATATGACCGCGAGTCAGAAACGCGGCACGATCTATATCGGTGTGACCAACGATCTTGGCCGCCGCATTGCCAATGGAAGATCGATCTGATCGAGACGCGAGTGGTTCGAGCTCTTTCGTGGAACCGGGTGGTAGACGCTCGGTTTCTTGCACCACCGGAGCACTGCAAGGCTGTCACGGCATGGATCCTTGGGTCTGCGCCGCGTCGCTTCGCTCCTTGCTTCGCCGTAGGATGACGAAGCGTGGGGGTTACTCGGCCGCCTCTTCGATCTTCTCCATATCATCATCCGACAGCCCGAAATGGTGGCCGATCTCGTGGATCAGCACATGGGTGACGATGTCGCCCAGCGTCTCTTCGTTCTCGGACCAGTAGTCGAGGATGGCGCGGCGGTAGAGCGTGATGCGGTTCGGCCCCTCGCCGGTCTGCGGGTTCCAGCGCTCGGCGATGCCGCGTCCCTCGAACAGGCCGAGCAGGTCGAACGGCGTCTCCAGCGACAGATCGTCCATGATCTCGTCGGTCGGAAACTCGGCGATCTGGATGACGATCTCGCCAGTCAGCTTGCGAAAATCGTCCGGCAGATGCGCATACGCCTCCAGCGCCAGGAACTCCATTTCCTCGATCGAGGGCGAGAGTTCGTCGTGCCAGGTGCGGGTCTTGTAGATGCGGGCCATGCTTTGTCCTTTGATCCCGGCATATAGGCTTTCCCTCAGGAATCGGCAAATGACGCGGCGGCGGCCCCAACGCAACGACTTCAAACGATCAGTGGTCGATGTCGGCCCCGCCCCTCATTGCCCTGCCGGGCATTTCTCCCCGTGAACGGGGAGAAAGAAGCCGGCCGCAATGCTGGCGCCCGTCTGCAACGTTGGTGATTGGCGAAATGGTCGACGGCAGCGTCCTTCTCCCCGTTTACGGGGAGAAGATGGCGGCAGCCAGATGAGGGGCAGCGCCAACGCCCGGAAAGGATGACAGGGCGCTTCAAGCAATTGCTCTGCTGCGTTCTCGCGGGCAGGAATAAATTCCCCATGACTCCGCTTGACTCTTCCGGCCCCCTCTGGAATCTATAGGAACATAACAGGAACAATTGTGAGTGGAAGCTGACCGTCATGGCGATGACCGCCGTGGCGCGGGAGACTGTTTTTGCCCTGCGCCGCCAGATCGCGAAGATCGAGGGAACGCTGCCCGAGCGCCTGGAGGCGCCGGCTGGCCCGTCGCTTGACGCCCCCAATGTCACCTCCAACACCGATGTGACGATCGTCCGCCGCGGCATCGCCGTGGCCTCGCCGGAGGCATTTCTGCGCACCGGCGCCGAGCGTCTCGACCGCGCTTTGAGCGGCGGCCTGCCGAAAGCGGCACTCAGCGAAATCCATGGCACCGAGACCCGCGATGCCGGGGCCGTCGCCGGCTTTGCGCTGTCGCTGATCAGCCTGATCCTCAGGCAAGGCCCGCGCCTGCCCGTGCTGTGGATCGGCACCACGGAGATTTTTCGCGAGGCCGGCTTTCCCTATGCCAAGGGGCTGCACGGCTTTTTCGGCATCGCGCCGGAACAATTGCTGTTTTCGCAGGCGCCAAGACTTGTCGACGCGCTGTGGGTCGCCGAGGAGGCCGCCCGCATGACGGCGCTGGCCGCCGTCATTCTCGAGATACGCGGCAGTCCGCAGCGGCTCGATCTCACCGCGACGCGGCGGCTGCACGCGCGGGCGCAGAGCGCCGGCCGGCCGGTGTTCCTGCTGCGGCAGGCCGGCGAGGCAGAGCCGACGGCCGCACAAGTGCGCCTCATTGTGTCGTCGGCGCCGTCGGCACCGCGCAGCACCATCGCCGGGCCGCTGGCCGGTTCGATCGGCCGCCCCGCCTTCACCATCAGCATCGGCAAGAGCCGCACGGCTCTGCCTGGACAATTCACACTGGAGTGGAACCCCGATGAACACGCTTTTGAGGAAAGACGGCCCCGGGGAGAACGGGCAACGGATACTGTCGCTGTGGTTTCCGCATCTGGCCGCCGAGAGGATATTGCGGCAGCGTCTGGGTCGGTCCTGGCGTTCCCGGCCGTCGGATCATCTGCCACTGGTGGTCAGCCATCGCGACCGCAACGCCCAGCGCATCTCAGCCCTCGACGAGCGGGCTGAAGCGCTGCACCTGAAGCGCGGCATGGGCATCGCCGATGCGCGCGCCATGCATCCGTCGATCGACATCGTCGAAGCCGATCCGGAGGCCGACCGCCGCCTGCTCGAAGGCCTCGCCGACTGGTGCGACCGCTACACCCCGCTGGTGGCGCTGGACGGTGCCGACGGCCTGTTTCTCGACGTCACCGGCTGCACCCATCTGTTCGGCGGCGAACGCGCCATGCTCGACGACATCCTGTCGCGCTTCTTCCATCAGGGCTTTGATGTTCGCGCCGGCCTTGCCGCCACGCCGGGCGCCGCCTGGGCGGCGGCGCGGTTTTCCGGTGACCTTATCGTCGCGTCAGGCGAGGAGGACGCACTGCTCGCCCCACTGCCATTGGCGGTGTTGCGCATCGACCCCGACATCCGCGCCAGCCTGGAAAGCGTCGGCCTGCGCACCGCCGGCGCCGTCATGGCGGCACCGCGCGCGCCGCTTGCCCGCCGCTTCGGCGCAACCCTGCTGTTGCGCCTCGACCAGGCGCTCGGTCGCCTCGACGAGGCCGTGTCGCCGCGCCTGCCGGTCGCGCCGCTTTCGGTCGAGCGCCACCTCGCCGAGCCCGTCATGCTGACCGACGAGATCGAGCGGCTGGTGCGACTGCTGGCGACGACCTTGAAGAGCGACCTCGAGCGCCGCGGCGAGGGCGCGAGAACACTGGCGCTGCTCTTGTTTCGCGTCGACGGCGCCGTCAGCCGCATCGCTGTCGGCACCTCGCGCCCCTTGCGCGAACCGCTGCTGATCCAGCGATTGTTCCATGAACGGCTGGCCGCGCTCGAACAGGATATCGATGCCGGCTATGGCTTCGATCTCGTGCGCCTCTCGGTGCTGTCGGCGGCTGCCTTCGACATGCAGCAGGCCGACCTCACCGGCGAGGCCGAGGACGACGGCGCCGACATCGCGCTGTTTGCCGACCGCATCCGCGCCCGGCTCGGCGACGGTGCGGTATTGCAACCCGTCGCCGTCGACAGCCATCTGCCGGAGCGCGCCGTCGCCACGCTTCCCTTCACCGAGGCGCCGCAACGGACCACGCCGCCGAAAAAGCCGGAGCGGATGAAGGCGCCGGCGACAATCTTCCGGCCGGAGCGGCCAATTCGGCTGTTCCGATCACCCGAGCCGATCGAAGTGCCGGCCACCGAACTGCCCGAGGGACCGCCGATGAATTTCCGCTGGCGCCGCGCTCTCTACCGGGTCGCCCGCGCCGAAGGACCGGAACGCATCGCGCCGGAATGGTGGCGCCAGCAACAGGACCAGGAAGACGCGCTGACCCGCGATTATTTCCGCATCGAGGACAGCGACGGCCGCCGTTACTGGCTCTACCGCCAGGGCCTCTACGGCACCGGGCAGCCTGCGCCGCGCTGGTTCATGCACGGGGTGTTTGCATGAACGCGCTGACCGTCATTCCCTATGCCGAATTCGGCATCCAGTCGAATTTCTCGTTTCTGCGCGGCGCCTCCAAGCCCGAGGAACTGGTGGTCGCGGCCAAGCTTCTGGGGTTTTCGGCGATCGGCCTTGCCGACCGCAACACGGTGGCCGGCGTCGTGCGCGCCTGGCAGCAGGCCAAGGTCGAGCACCTTACCTATCACCCCGGCTGCCGGCTGGTTTTCGGCGACGGCACGCCGGACATTCTCGCCTATCCCAGGGATCGCAAGGGCTGGGGGCATCTTTGCCGCATGCTGACGCAAGCCAATCTGCGCGACGAGAATGAGAAGGGCGCAACCCTGCTCACCCGCGACGATCTGCTCGAATGGGGCGATCAGATGTCACTGGCCATCCTGCCCGATCTGACGGCGACCGCGGAAGACGGGCTGACCCTGCTGCACCAGCTCAGGCACCGCTTCGGCAACAATGTGCGGCTGGCGGTTGCGCCGGATTATCGCGGCAACGACCGCTTTCGCATCGAGCAGGCCGCGGGCCTGGCGGAAGTGACCGGCATGGCGCTGATGGCGACCAACGATGTTCTCTACCACACGGCCGAGCGCCGCTCACTGCAGGACGTGCTGACGGCAATCCGCCTCAACGTGCCTGTCGCCGAAGCCGGGCTGGAGCTGACCGCCAATGCCGAGCGCCACCTGAAGCCGCCGCTGGAGATGGCCCGCCTGTTCCGCCGCCACCCGCAGGCGCTGATGGAGACGCAGATTTTTGCCGAAGAGCTGACCTTCTCGCTCAGTGATCTCCAGTACAATTATCCTGATGAGCCGACGGAATCGGGACTCGGGCCACAGGCCGAGCTCGAACGATTGGCCAGGGAGGGGGCCGCCACGCGCTATCCGGCGGGCGTCCCTGCTTCCGTATTCCAGCGCATTGGCGAAGAGCTCGCTCTGATCGATCGCCTGAACTACGCGCGTTACTTCCTGACCGTTTATGACATCGTCAAATATGCCCGCAGCCAGGACATTCTTTGCCAGGGGCGCGGCTCCGCCGCCAATTCGATCGTCTGTTTCTGCATCGGCATCACCGAGGTCGGGCCCGACCGGATCGACACGCTGTTTGAGCGCTTCATTTCCGAGGAGCGCAACGAGCCGCCTGACATCGACGTCGATTTCGAGCACGAAAAGCGCGAGATCGTCATGCAGTACATCTACAACAAATACAGCGCCAAGCGCACCGCGCTGGCCGCCGCCGTCGTCAGCTATCGCGGCCGCTCGGCGCTGCGCGAAGTGGCCAAGGCGATGGGCCTGTCCGACGATGTCCGAGGCGCGCTGTCCGGCTCGATCTGGGGCTGGTCGACCTCGGAACTCGGCGAAAAGGAAGCAAAGGCCGGCGGTATCGACCGGGCCGACCCGTCGACGCGGCATGTGCTCGCTCACGCCAACGAGATCATGGGCTTTCCCCGCCATCTCTCCCAGCATGTCGGCGGCTTCGTCATCACCAGGGACCGGCTCGACGAGATCGTTCCCATCGTCAAGACGGCGATGGACGAGCGCAAGATGGTCGAATGGGACAAGGACGATCTCGACGCGGTAAAAATCCTCAAGGTGGATATTCTGGCCCTCGGCATGCTGACCTGCCTGCAGCGTGCCTTCACCTTGCTGAGGGATCATTACCCGGAGGCGCGAGACCCGTATGGCCGGCCCTATGTGCTGGCCACCTTGCCGGCGGAGGACAAGCGTGTCTACGATATGATCTGCCGAGCCGACACGCTCGGCGTCTTCCAGATCGAATCGCGCGCCCAGATGTCGATGCTGCCGCGCCTGCGGCCGCAGAATTTTTACGACCTCGTCATCGAGGTGGCGATCGTGCGGCCCGGCCCGATCCAGGGCGACATGGTCCACCCCTATCTGCGCCGCCGGCAAGGCAAGGAAGAGGCGGAGTATCCCAAGCCGGAGTTGAAAGAGATCCTCGGCAAAACGCTGGGCGTGCCGCTGTTCCAGGAACAGGCGATGAAGATCGCCATCGTCGCCGGCGGCTTCAGGCCGGGCGAGGCCGATGAATTGCGCCGCGCCATGGCCACCTTCAAGCGCACCGGCACCATCGGCAATTACCGCCAGCGCATGGTCGATGGCATGATGAAAAGGGGATACGAAAAAGACTTCGCCGAGCGCTGCTTCAAGCAGATCGAAGGCTTTGGCGAATATGGCTTTCCCGAAAGCCATGCCGCGTCCTTCGCCCTGCTGGTCTATGCCTCCTGCTGGTTCAAGACCTTCTATCCCGACGTGTTCTGCGTCGCGATCCTGAACTCGCAGCCGATGGGTTTTTACCAGCCGGCCCAGCTGGTCCGCGACGCACGCGACCATGGCGTCGACATCCGCGAGGTCGACGTCAATCATTCCGCCTGGGATTGCGCCCTGGAGGAATCGGCCTTCAATCCGGCGCGGGTCCTCGAACGCCATGGCGAGATGCGCGGCGTCATTCGGACCAATCATGCCGTCCGGCTTGGCTTCCGCCAGATCAAGGGACTTTCCAAGGAGCGCATGGACCTGTTCGTCGCCAGGCGCGGTTCCGGCTACACAACCGTCAGGGATGTCTGGTTGCGCTCCGGCCTCGACGTCGGCGAAATCGAAAAACTGGCGCAGGCCGACGCTTTCCGCTCGCTCGGCCTCGACCGCCGTGAAGCGCTGTGGGCGGTGCGCGCTCTCGACGGCAAGAGTGCCGCCGAAAAGTTGCCTTTGTTCGACCAGCCCGAAATCCGCCTGCGCGAGCTGGAGCCGCAGACAAAGCTGCCGACAATGCCGCTCGGCGAACATGTCATCCACGACTACCGTTCGCTCGGCCTTTCGCTGAAGGCGCACCCGGTCGCCTTCCTGCGCGAACGACTGGATCGTGCCGGCGTCACGCCCAATGCCCGGTTGGGCTCCGTGCGCGACGGCAGGCGGGTCTCCGTCGCCGGCCTCGTGCTGGTGCGGCAACGGCCCGGCAAGGGTAATGCCATTTTCCTGACGCTCGAAGACGACAAGGCGGTCGCCAACATCATTTTCTGGCAAAGAACCTTTGAACGCTTTCGGCCCATCGTCATGGGCGCGCGCTTCGTCCGCGTCACCGGCAAATTGCAGTCGGAATCGGGTGTGGTCCACATCGTCGCCGAAAAGGTCGAGGATCTGACGCCCTGGCTGACGGTGCTGCTGGAGAAGGTCAGCGCGGCCAGCCCGCCAGTCGCCGATCAAAGCCTGCCGACTATACGGAGCGCGCCGATCAGACAGGATATCGCGACGCTGTCGGGAGAAGCGGAGAGGGTCATGCCCAAGGGGCGGAACTTTCAGTAGGCGTGGCCATGCCAAGGCGGAACGAGCGAGCGACGGCGACTGGCCACAGGCCACCTCGTCTTCGTCATCCACGGGCGAAGCAGCCGCGCAGCGGCGTCGCGAAGACCCGAGGATCCATGCCGCGACATCCGCCGAAGAACGCAGCGATTCAGAATGGCGCTCGTATCTACACCGGGGCGGCTATGTCATCCGCCACGCCGCCCACCAAACCACTCGATTTTGGACCGTCTTCATATGTCACATATGGCACGGCATGGATCCCAGGGTCTTCGCGACGTCGCTTCGAAGCGGGGTTGTTTCGGCCAATCTCCAAGGTTTTCGATTACTCTGAAAGGGGGCCGATCTATACTCGCTACCGATCGGCTTAGCCCGTTCCGTTCAAGCAGGCCCGCTCGCACGCGGCGGCGACAGCATGTCCTCGGCGGAAATCGCCCGCGCCTCCGAGGGCAGCATGATCGGGATGCCGTCGCGCACCGGGTAGGCGAGTTTTGCCACCCTTGAGATCAATTCGCCGCGCTCCGGATCCCAGGCCAGCGGGCCCTTGGTCAGCGGGCAGGCCAGAAGTTCCAGCAGCTTGGGATCGACCCTGTTCCCGCCATCCGCCACCATCAGTTCTCTCCTTCTTCGCCAAACGCCAACCCAAGGTGTGTTGAGATTCAGGTCAGGCCGAGTCGAAAATGGTGGCTTCCGAGAACCGGAGCGGAGCGTACTTAAAGTACGTGAGCACCGGAAGCGCAGGAGGCCGCCGTTTGCAGGCCGGCATCACCTGAGTATCGGCACACCTTACTGTAAACTCGAGCCAAAATCCTCATTCTCGCGCGCCAGCGCCATTTCGGTGATGGCGATCAGCGTTTCGGCGCGCATCCTCAAATCCGCCGCTTCGAGCAGCGCCTGTTTCTCCGCCGGCCCATAGGGCGCCATCATCGACAGCGCGTTGACCAGCATGGCGTTTTCGGCGCGGCTGACGCTTTCCCAGTCGGCTTCCAGATCATTGGCCTGCAGATAGGCGCGAAACGCCTTCAGCAGCGCTGGCCGATCGATCTCGTTCGCCGCCTGATCTTCATGGAGATCGGTGAGGAAGGGCGCGATCTTGCCCTGGCGAAACGGCGTTTTGACCGGGAGTTCATGTGCGATGCGAAACCGGCAGACGCCCTGCAGCGAAATCAGGTAGCGGCCGTCGCCGCTTTCGGCCAGCGAGATGATGCGCCCGGCGCAGCCGACATTGCAGAGTTCCGGCTCGCCGTCGCCGCGCAAGGCGCCGTCGAGGCTGGGCTGGATGATGCCGATCAGCCGCGATCCGGCCATCGCCTCATCGACCATCTGCAGATAGCGCGGCTCGAAAATGTTGAGCGGCATGCGGCCGCCCGGCAACAGCAGCGCGCCTTCGAGCGGAAAGATCGCGATCGTCGACGGCAAATCCTTGGCCTGCCGGTAGTGCGCGTTTCCCGCCTGCACCTCATCCTCCGATCGCTTCGTCAAGAAGCGCGTCAATCCGGAATTTCGCCCGTCGCAATCCAACAGGCGCAAGCCATGCCCGAAGCAAGCGGATCGGTCCGGCCCGATCTCTTGCCGTCTAACATGGCGCAGCCACCGTGACCCGCAAGGCCATCCGCCAAAAACAGCCTAAAACCGGCTCTACGAAAACAGCAGCGACGACAGCTTGCGCCGTGCCGCCAGCGTCGCTTCGTCGGTCATGCCCCAGGCCTCGAAAAACTGCAGCAATTGCGTCTTGGCGCCATCGTCGTTCCAGGCGCGGTCGGCCTTGATGATGGCCAGCAGATTGTCGGCGGCCTGCGTGCGCTCGCCCTTGGCGTTCTGGATCATGGCCAGATCGAAGCGCGCCTGATGATCGCCGGGATTGGCGGCCAGGCGCTGCTCGAACTCGGCCGGATTGCCAAGCGCGGCGGCTTGCGCGGCAAGTGCGATCTTGGCGCGCACGGCTGCAAGCACCGGCGCGTCCTTCTTGGCTTCCGGCGCCTTGGCCAGAACCTCTTCGGCGCCGGCGGTGTCGCCGGCCTCGAACAACAATTCGCCCAGCCCGGCAATCGCCTCGATCGTCTCCGGCGCCTGCTCCAGGATGGCGTCATAAATGTCGGCGGCGGTTTGCATGTCGCCGGCGACGCGTGCCTCGGCTGCCGCGGCCAGCGCCTCGGCCACCGGCGGCGCGCCGTTGCCTTTGCCGCCGACCTTGGTGATGAATTCGGCGATCTGGCTCTCCGGGATGGCGCCCATGAAGCCGTCGACCGGCTGGCCGTCCTTGAAGGCGATGACCGCCGGGATCGACTGGATGCCGAGTTGGCCGGCGATCGACGGATGATCGTCGATGTTCATCTTGACCAGCTTGACCTTGCCGCCGGCGGCGCGCACCGCCTTTTCCAGCAGCGGCGTCAATTGCTTGCACGGGCCGCACCACGGCGCCCAGAAATCGACCAGCACCGGTTGGCGGCGCGATTCCTGGACGACGTCGGCGGCAAAGGCCGCGGTCGTCGTGTCCTTGATGACATCGGCGGTGGGCGCCTGGCCAACTGGGGCCTCGCCAACCGCGACCTTCGGCCGGGCAGGCTCGGTTCCACCATACTGCACTGTGGTGGAATACTGGCCACCGGCGCCGCCAAACGGATTGTTGTCACTCATCTCGTCACCCTTTCGGTCGCGCCGCTGGTCCGTAGACAGGCGCAACGCCCTTTTTCACAAAGCCGGTTTCAGCCACCATGTGGCGATCACGCCGAGACTTTCAAGATAACAGCATCATGCCCGGTTGCCTCGACGAATTTGATCAGGTCGGCGCTGGCGATCGATGTCGTGGCTTCATTGGTCAGCGGATGGGCGTTGATCACCGCATGCGCCATCAGTTCCTGGTCGAGAACCACCTTGACCCGGCGCGCCGTATCGTTGATCAGCCCGAACACCGTGACCGCGCCCGGAACCACGCCAAGCAGCTCCATCAGCAGCTCCGGTCTGCCGAAGGAAACGCGGCCCGTGGCGCCGATGAGATGGTGGATCTGCTTGAGGTCGACCTCCGCCTCCTCGCCGACGCTGACCAGGAAGACATTGTCCTTCTTGTCCTTGAGGAACAGGTTCTTGGTGTGCCCGCCGGCAATTTCCCCGCGCAGCGCCTGCGAATCGGCAACCGTGAACAGCGGCGGATGGCGCCGCGTCTCGACGGCGATGCCAAGTTCGGCGAGAAAGGCGAAAAGCTCGGCTTCGGTCTTCGGCATCGGTGTTTTTCTCTGTCGCGGTTCAAGCTTGCCGTTTACGGCCAATGATGCCGTCGAGACAAGACCGTCGTGCAACAAGGCAATAAGTGGCCTGTTGCCGCGCGTGGGTCCAAAAGGTTTGTCGGCGCCGCCAGGTGCGGCCAAAAAGCCTGCGATTTCCCTGTTGCAATCGCCGCGCTCTTCGGCCATATAGGCGCGGCTTGCGGCCCAAAGGCCGTGCGAGCGGGTGTAGCTCAGGGGTAGAGCACAACCTTGCCAAGGTTGGGGTCGAGCGTTCGAATCGCTTCACCCGCTCCAGTTTCCTCCAGGGGAATCAAGCGATTAAGAGGCGCCTTTCGGGGCGCCTTTTGCTTACATGACCTTGTAAACCAGCAATGTAAGCTCCTTGTAAGCGCGCAACGGCAACGTTGACCGTCACGGGGCACTCCACTTCGAGCGTCTCAGCGAAGCTCCTAAACCATGGATTTTTCAAAAGCTGGTTTCTCCGCACGGGATCGCATCATAGCGCCGTCGCAACTTCGCAATCCAGACCCCTTCGCACTTGGCCATATGCAACCGTCATCGAATTTTCACGATGCCTTTCGTGCCTCAAATCTCCGTTTTACGCCTCACCGGACGAACCTATTGTTCGTCCCCGCTTCTCGGGAGGTTTGGTCTGGTAAAGGCCATCCTTCCCGAGAAATGCGCCCTTCATATCCAGCCATGCACCATCACTGGAACTTTCGAGGGCGGCCCAGCGCGTCCCATTTTCTAGTTCAATTTTTGGGCCATTGAATCCTGGCATCAAATCCCGCACTGTTCCATCCGGCTCCAGAAGCCTCCCACAAAACCACAACTTCGATAAACTCGGAGCGCCACCGAGCGAGGACAAGAATTCAGCGCGTTCAATATGGTCCATTCCGACTGCATCGAAATTAGGGTCTAGCAGGGTGACTGCGACCTTTGAGGGCAGGCGATCTCTAAGCACCCCAACAATGGCCGCAACCAATTGCTCGTTGAATCTCAGCCCTTCATCCAAACCGATTCGGTACTGTGCTCGATAGCCGCCAACCGCGTTGAAAAAACCATCGAAAAGCGCCTCGCCTACGTCAAATTGCAGGACGGCACGATGATCACGCTCGTTCTTGCCACATGCCTCCCACCCGAAACGTGAGGCACCAGCCTCGACAGCGCCTGTAAGCGCAGCGACAACCCGTACCTTCAATTCATTAGGCGAGATGAGTTGCGCTAGGCTGGCCGCACGGTTCGGATCGCGTTCCATAATTTCATCAAGACACCAAACAATCTCGGGCAGGGCAAGGTTCATGTCGAGCAGGTTGTACCGAAGTTCTGGAGTCAACAAGAGGTCAATTTTTGCGCTTGCGGCGAACCATGTCCGGCGCAAAGAATGCGCTCCCTTGACCCAGAACCTGATAGAGTCGGTGAATGGCCTCGCTCGCTACGGCGCAAAATTCCACCATTTCAGCTCTCGCGCCCGACCGCGCAATCGTGCTGCGCAATGTTGCCTGCGTCTACTGCGGAACTTCTTTAACCAAGGAGACCACGACCCGCGATCACGTGATCGGCCGCCGTTTCGTGCCGAAAGGCAAGTTTGCCGCCCGCTGGAACCTGATCATTAACGCCTGCGAGCCCTGCAATAACGGCAAGGCTGAACTTGAGGATGATATCTCCGCCATTACCCTACAGCCCGATCTCTGGGGCCGCTGAGCACCAACCTCGGTCCCGGTCTCAATGCCACGTTTGGCTTTATCAGCCCGCCACAGATCGACCGGGCTCGTGCCTTTGAACTCGCCCGCCTGCAATTGATGGCGTTCTTCTACATGCAGACTTACAACCGCGAAACCGGTCGCGGCGGGTATTGGCTTCACGGATATCATCCTGTGATGGTCGCAGCGCGGAGCGACTGGGGAAATCCGGTGATGACTGCCTTCATACGGACGATGGAGAACTGGGATTGCCGCCTTTACGGCAACACCGCCGACGGTTTCTTCAGGCTGATCACCCGAAAGCACCCGTCCACCGAAACCTGGGCCTGGGCAGTTGAATGGAACCGTACCTATCGCGTGATCGGCTTTTTCGGAGAACGTGAACCGGCACAAGCAATTGTGAACAGCTTCCCTCGCCTGAAAGCCCAAACAGTCTACCAAAAGCCCAATGAGTCCCTTTCCTACCGCATCGAGATCGCGTTGGATGAAGAGAACGACACCCTGTTCCACGTCCCGGGTGCAACCGAGCAACCCGACGCCAGTTCCTGAAGTTGGCCGTGTGGCCGCGTGGCCGTGTGCGAGGCCTACCCAAAGGCTAAGGCCCCGCGTTCGAATCGCTAATCCAGCGCGAGCGAACTCAGACGACGCCGTGGAAATGACAGCTTTAGCCCAGAGCCCCAATGAAGCTGATCGTGGCACCACCTTGCGTTATCGTCTCCATGACGCCAAGCTTTGACCTCGCCAGAAGATCGCGCCAGACCACCTCCATGTCTTCGAAGCCCATCTCAACAAACTCACCAGTGACCGCGGCCTCCCACGGCGCGCCCAAAAACCCTCGTCCTCGCAGTTCCTCCTCTGTGGCTTCGACCTCGACATCCGTTCGAATTTCGAGCGGCTTGCCGTGCGCGAGCGTATCGCGGAAGTTCTTGAGAGATTCGATGGTTTTGTAGGGGCGTTCACCGAAGTCTGGCGCGACGCCCAACCGTTTGGTCACCTTCTCGACCTTGACCATATATGGCGCGCGTTCCTTCCACTTTTCGATAAGCTTGTAGCCGAGGAAGTTCATGCGGGCCTCGACCGCAAAGGCGATCATGGTCAGGCAGGCCATCATCTCGATTCCGACTCCTTCACGGTCATCGTTCTTCAACCGCTCCGAAATACGCTCTTTGAAATAGAAAGCCGCGTTTGCAAGATCGTTGTGGATATAGAGGTCTTTGTGCTCCTGGATTCGAAATCGCGCCTTTGCCATTCAGTTGGACCTCCCGAGTGTTCGCGTCACTTCAATCACCGTCCCACCCGATAGAGTTTGCGCTTTGGCAGTGAGCGGACATCAGCATTGCGCGGCTTTCCTGTCGCCTAATACGAGCCATGCCTCCTTCGCTTGCGATCGGCAATCAGGGAAACGCGCATCCGAGATTGACCCAGGCCTCTTGCGCTCGCCCCTCGGCGCCAGCCGCCTATGACTTGCCTCTTCCACCCGGTCCCGGCCAGGGAGCACAGCTTTCTCTCTCGACGAGGACAGGCAGGAGGATTTCACGGCGCGACTGGGCCGCCGGGTCGCCGAGGCGATCCAGCAGCAGGCTCACAGCCGACGTTCCTATCTTCTCGACCGGTTGGGCGACCGTCGTCAGCGGCGGCCAGGTGGTGACGGCATAGGGTATGTCGTCGAAGCCGATCATCGACATGTCCTCGGGAACCTGCAATCCGCGCGAGCGCAGTGCCGTCAGCGCGCCCATGGCCATCAGGTCGTTGCAGGCGAAGACCGCCGTGATTTCGGGCGCCTGCGCCATCAGGCGCTCCATCGCCAAGCGCCCGCCGGCGAATTGATAGTCGGAATCCACCACCCTCGCCGCAGGCAAGTCCAGCCCGGCTTCGCGCAGCGCCCTGGTGAAGCCGAGCAGGCGGGCGGGGCTCGAACTGGAATCGCGCGGGCCGCCGATGACGCCGAACGTGCGGTGGCCGAGCTTGATCAGATATTGACCGGCGAGGTAGCCACCGTGATCGTGGTCCACCAGCACCGAGTCCATGTTGAGCGACTGGATCTCGCGATCGAGCAGCACCGCCGGCACGTTGGTCTTGGAGAGACGCGAGAACACCCGCGCGCGGTCCGACGAGCCGGCAAAGATCAGGCCGTCGATCTGTTTTGCTATCAGCACGGACAGATAGCGCTCTTCCTTTTCGGCGCTGCCGTCCGAATTGCACAGGATCACCGTATAGCCCGCCAGGAAACCCGCGTCCTCGATCTGGCGCGCGACGCTGGCGAAGAACGGATTGGAATTGTCGGGCAGAAGCAGGCCGATGGTCTTGGTCTCGCCGCGCCGCAGGCTGCGCGCCAGCGAATTCGGGCTGTAGCGCAAGGCCGCGATCGCCGCGTGCACCCGCTCGGCCGTCTCCGGTCCGACATGGCGTGTCTGGTTCATGACGTGCGACACGGTGGCGACGGACACCCCGGCATGTCGCGCGACATCGGCAATCGTCGTCATGGTCCCCTTTCCCGCATTTTTCTAGCGAATTACCCTGAGCAGCCTTTCCCGGTACGCGTCAAGGATGACGGCCAGCACGATGACAAGGCCGATCACGATCGGCTTGAAATTATCACCGACGCCGAGCAGCTGCAGCCCGGTGCCCAGCACCTGAAGAATGCACGCGCCCACCAGCGTGCCGATGATGGAGCCCTTGCCTCCGTTCAAGCTGGTTCCGCCGATGATGACCGCAGCAATCGCGTTGAGCTCGTAGCCGACGCCCGCGATCGGGCTGCCAATGTTCAGGCGCAGCAGATAGACCATGGCCGCGATGCCGGCCGTCGCGCCGCTGATCGTGAAGGCGGCGATCTTGTAGACGTCCGGATTGTGGCCCGAAAGCCGCACCGCCTCGTCATTGGTGCCGACGGCGAAGATCATGCGGCCGAAAACCGTGAAGCGCAGCACGAACCAGCCGGCGGCAATCACCAGCACCGCGACAAGGAAGATCGAAGGCAGGAAGCCGCCGATGATGAGGTTGCCGAAATCGATGAAGCTTTGCGGCAGGCCGGTGATCGTCGAATTGTCGCTCACGACGCGCGCCGCTCCGGCGGCCATATTGAGCATGCCGAGCGTAACGATGAACGACGGGATCTTCCAGCGTGTCGAGATCAGCCCGTTGAGGGCGCCGCAGATGGCGCCGGTCGCCATGCAGGCAAGCAGCGCCAGCGTGATCGCCATCGCCGGCGACAGGCTCTCGTTGATCATGACGGTTGCGCCGACGACCGTGCAAAGTGCAAGCACCGAGCCGACGGAAAGGTCGATGCCGCCGGTGAGGATGACGAAGGTCATGCCCGCCGCCAGAACCGTGTTGATGGCGATCTGCACGAAGATCTTCAGCGCGTTCTCCGGCGTGGCGAAATAGGGGGCCGTGAAGGAGAAGAACAGCGTGATCAGCACCAGCGCCACCAGCACGCCGGCGTCGCGGACGAGAAAGCGCAGGAGCTTCGGCCTGGCCGTCGAGGCAGGTGCCGACGCTGCGGTTTCGGACATGTCGCTCATGGTCGCACATACTCCTGATAGGCGAGCGACAAGATGCGCTCCTGGTCGAATTCGGATCGCGGCACGTCGCCGACGATCCTGTTCTTCGAAAAGACGATGATGCGGTGGCACATGCCCATGAGTTCGGGCAGGTCGGACGATACCATGACGATGCCCTTCTGCGCCGCCGCCAGCATCCACAGCAGCTGATAGATCTCGCGCCGCGCGCCGATGTCGACGCCGCGAGTCGGCTCGTCGAGGATCAGCGTCGAGGTGCCGCGAAACAGCCACTTCGCCAGAACCACCTTTTGCTGGTTGCCACCCGAAAGGTTGCGCACGGCCTGGGCGATCGAGCTGGTCTTGACCCGCAACTGGCCGACCAGATCGGTCGCCGCGGTCGCCTCCGCGTCACGATCGAGCAGGCCGTACCGCGAGATCCTGCTGAGGTCGGTGATGGTCATGTTCTGGTCGACCGGCAGGTCGAGCAGCAGGCCCTGGCCCTTGCGATCTTCGGTGAGCAGGCTCAGCCCATGCCGCACGGCGTCCTTCGGCGCGAAAATCGCGGCCCGCACGCCGTCGACTTCGATGACGCCGCCGATCTTTGCATCGGCGCCGAACAGCGCCCGCATCGCCTCTGTCCGGCCGCTGCCGACGAGGCCGGCCACCCCCAGTATCTCGCCATGTCGAACGTCGAAGGATATTGCGGGTGTCGTGGTGTCGCGCTTCAGATCCTTGACGCTGAGCGCGACCTTGCCCGGCACGATGGAGGTGTCGAAGCCGTATTCGTCCGCGATGTCGCGTCCGATCATCATGCGCACCAGGTCGGGCACGGTGAGACCCTGCAGGTCGCGGGTGCTCACCAGCTGGCCGTTGCGCAGCACCGTCACCCGATCGCCGATCTCGAACACCTCATGCAGGCGGTGCGAGATATAAATGATCGTCACACCCTTTGCCTTCAGCCGCTTGATGATGGCGAACAGGCGTTCGATTTCCGGTGGCGTCAACGTCGCGGTCGGCTCGTCTAGGACAAGAAGCTTGCTGTCGTAGCAAAGCGCTTTTGCGATCTCGACGAGTTGCATCTGCGCGACGCCGAGTTCCTCGACGCGCGTCTTCGGGTCGACGTCCAGGCCGACCTCCTTGAGGAGTGCAACGGCGCGCCGGTTGAGCACCTTGCCATCGACCACGCCGAAGCGGCGGGGCAGGCTCTCCAGCATCAGGTTCTCGGCGATGCTCAGATACGGAAGCAGATTGAGTTCCTGGTGGACGATGCGGATGCCGCCTGCCTGCGCATCGTGAGGCGTCTTCGGGTGGTATGGCGCGCTGTTGAAGGCGATCTCGCCGCTGTCTGGCCGGTAGATACCCGCCAAGAGCTTGATCAGGGTCGACTTGCCGGCGCCGTTTTCGCCCAGAATGATGTGGGTTTCGCCGCGTTCGATGGAGAGCGAGACGCCGCTGAGCGCGATGGCACCCGGAAACACCTTGCCGACCCCTTCCAGGGTTAAGATTGCATCGTTCGCCGTCATGGCAACAAATCCTGAACTTCGCTCGGGCGCCTGGACGAGGGGCATCAACTCCACGGCGGGCGCCGTCATCGCCGCCAGGGCTTGGCAAGCGGCCATGACGGCGTATGCGAGGCCAGAGCATCTGCGCCCGGCCGTGGAGATGCAAGGGTCCGCTCGGAGGCCTTAGCCGGTGACGAGCTTGATGTCGGTCTTGACCCAGCCGGAGAATTTCTCGCCGGCCAATTCGCGCAGGCCGTAGTCGATGCCCAGCGCTGCCATCTTGGCGCCATACTGCTCGATCGTGGCAAGCATCTTGCCGCTCTTCAGCAGCGGTCCGACAGCCGGAATGTTGTCGAAGCCTACCACCTTGATCTGGTCCGACTTGCCGGCCGCGTCGATGGCCTTGACGACGCCGAGCGCCATCGAATCATTCGCCGCCATCACGCCCTGAATGTCGGGGTGCTGGGTCATGAAGTTGGTCATCAGCGTGTTGGCTTCCTCGGTTTCCCAGTGTGCCGTCTTGCTGTCGAGCAGATCCAGCCCGTGTTCCTTCACCGCGTCGTCGAAGCCCAGCTTGCGCTCCTTGGCATTGTCGGCTTCCGGGTTGCCTTCGAGGATGACGACCTTGCCGCCCTTGCCAAGCGCCTTGCCCAGCGCATCGCCGGCCAGCTTGGCGCCGGCGCGGTTGTCCGGCCCGAAGAAGGCGAGATCGACGCCGGCTTTCTTCTTGGCTTCTTCGTCGAGCGCGACGTCGATATTGATCACCTTGATGCCGGCCTTCAGCGCCTTCGCGATCGGTGTGACCATGGCCTTCGAATCGGCCGGTGCGACGACGATGATATTGAACTTCTGGGTGATGAAATTCTCGATCGCGTCGACCTGCGCGGCAAAGTCACGCTCGTCCTTCATGCCGACAGCGGCGAAATCGAACTTGTCCTTGTTCTTGGCCGCGTAGTCTTCGGCGCCGGCCTGCATCTGCTTGAAGAATTCGTTCGCCAGCGACTTCATGACCAGGCCGACCTTCGGTTTGTCGGCCGCGATGGCCGGCCCGAGCGGCATGGCCAGCGCACCCGCCGCCAGCACGCTGGTCTTGAGGAATTGGCGGCGCGAAAATGGGCTTGAATCGAGACCGGGGACGGCGTGCGTATTCGGGTTCTTGCTCATGCGTTCCTCCACTTGATTGAACCGTAATCGATTGCGTAACCGATTACGCCGCCAGTAAGTGCCACTATTTGCCCGCTGTCAATATCATTGCCGGAACGATCGAGCCGATCTGAGCGAGACGATGGGTTTCCGGCCTGGCGCCAACGTCTTGAACCGACCCACCCATTGCGGAAGTTCAACACCAACCGCGAGCGATCGGCCTTCATGTTCTCCATTGCATGGCTTAGACTCGCCGCATGGGACTATTGACCTTCAGCATCAACGTCACCCTGGACGGCTGCGTCGACCACCAGGAGGGAATTGCCGACGACGAGACGCACGCCTTCTTCACCCGCCTTATGGATGAAGGCGGAGCAATGCTGTGGGGTCGCGTCACCTACGAGATGATGGAGAGCTTCTGGCCGGCAGTCGCCCGCGGCGACGAGGAGGCGCCGCCGGCGATACGCGAGTGGGCGGTCAAGCTGGAGGCCAAGCCGAAATACGTAGTGTCATCGACGCGAAAGGCCTTCCCGTGGACCAACAGCCACCACATCGGCGGCGAACTGCGCACGGGCGTGCAGAGGCTCAAGGACGCGACCCCGGCCGGCGTGCTCCTCGGTAGCGGCAAGCTGGCGACCGAGCTGGACCGGCTGGATCTAATCGACGAGTACAAGCTCCTCGTGCACCCCAGGATCGCGGGCCACGGCCCGACCCTCTACCAGAGCGGGCTGCCCAGCACGCGACGGCTCGAGCTGATCTCGGCCAAGCCGCTCCGCAACGGCGCGGTCGCCATGCATTACCGGCGCGCGCGCTGACCCAGAGCAGCCTCTTCGCGCGTCCGCTCTCAGCACCGGAGCGGAAATCGTACCTTAGAGGGCGATAGCGTAGGCGTAGTGATCGGGGCGTGTCGATTCTGCGCTCCAGTTTCCTCATAGGGGAATCAAGCATCGAAAAGCCGCGGTCCGCCGCGGTTTTTCGTTTTGGCGCACTGGAAACAAAATTTACGGCGGGGCATTCTCGCCACAATTCGGGATGCCTCATGCACAGTCTCACCCCCATCCTTTCAACCGTTACCGCGGCTTTCCTCGCTTCCTTCGTCGAGGTCGTCGAGGCCTTCACCATCGTGCTGGCGGTCGGCGTGACGCGCGGCTGGCGGCCGGCGCTCACCGGCGCTGCCATGGCGCTGGCGCTGCTGGCGGCATTGGTGCTGGTCTTTGGGCCGCTGCTGGCGCTGGTTCCGATCACCGTTCTGCAATTCGTCGTCGGCGTGCTGCTGATCCTGTTTGGCCTGCGCTGGCTGCGCAAGGCCATTCTGCGCGCCGTTGGCGTCATCGCCCTACATGACGAGGAGCTCGCCTTTTCAAAGGAGACAGCCAGTCTGCAGCAGCAGGCCAATGACCGCCGCGCCGACTATTTGGCAGGGCTGGCGGCATTTAAGGCAGTGCTGCTCGAAGGCGTCGAGGTGGTGTTCATCGTCATTGCGGTCGGCGCCGCCCATGGGCAGACGCTTTACGCCGGCCTGGGCGCACTGGCGGCGTTCATCCTGGTGATGCTGATCGGGCTCGCGGTGCACCGGCCGCTGGCGCGCGTGCCGGAAAATGCGCTCAAATTCGTCGTCGGGCTGATGTTGACCAGTTTTGGCATTTTCTGGACCGGCGAAGGCATCGGCGCCGACTGGCCGGGCGCCGATCTGGCGCTTCTGGCCATCTTCGCCGTCGTTGCATTGGCCTCCTTTGCCATCGTCCGCTGGCTGCGCGCCGCCTATCCCGCCACGGGGTTTGCCCGATGAGCATTGTCCGTCTTGCCATCAAGGAGCTCGTCGGCATGTTCATCGACGACGGCAATCTGGCGCTGCTGGCGCTGATGCTGATTGCGGCGGTCACGGCGGCGGTAAGGTTTTTCGCCATGCCGCCATTGCTTGGCGGCATTCTTTTGCTGGTGGGTTGCCTTGTGATTCTGGTGCAGAGCGTGCGGCGCGCCGCGCGCACTCGATAGCGGTCCATCGCCGGGCCGCTGTGTGGTTGTTGTGACGACCAGTACGCTGAAAGCAAGCGCGAAAAACCGCTAACTATGCAAAGAGACGACGAGGCCATGCAGCTGGGTCGCTGCAGTGTGCGCACCTTGCGGTGCGTCACAAAACCTTCCGGCTGGCATTCGATTTCACTGCACGGATGTAAATGGCGGCGCAATCGCAAACCACAGTCGATACGTCATAGTTAATAGACAGTGCGTTGTTTAAGTGCTCAACTGGCTTTGTCATCAGCCATTGAACGGGCGCTGGTGCTTGAGAGCGCATATCATTCTCCCGCCCCAGCGGGAGCTGTGCAGTGACAATCAACCCAGCCTCGGTATTTTCCGGAATTCCCATCGAGAGCACCGACGGCACGATTTCGGTGCTGCGGACACTTCCTGAAATGGCCGACGCCCTGGCGAATGACTGGCCCTCCGACGGCCCGCTGTTCCTGGCTGCCCTGGCTGCCCTGGTGCAGGAAAGGGTTGGTTCTTGCAGCACCAGAGACGTCCACAGGGCCTTCATTGCGGCGGCCGTAGAAGCCGATTGCCTTCCCGACAGCTACCTGAAGGATTGAGGAGATGCCTCTCACGCTCCGCACGACACTCTGTGAGACGAGGGATGCGCTGCACGTGCTGCGAAGAGCCCTGTTTATCCGCGGCCATACGGAAGCGATGGAGAGCATCGATACGCACATTGGCTTCGCGGAAGATGAAGCCGTCCAGGCGATAAGCGCCATTGACCGCGCGGAATTTCGACCACCCATCCTGGTCTCGGTGGCAAACCCGGTGGTATCAGCCGCTATTGTCGTCCCGACCGCGCTGCCGACAAAACTCGCCGAGCTCAGGGAACTTGGATTGGGCCTGAGCGCATATTGCGGCAATCCGCGTTGCGGTCATTTGCGCTCGCTCGATCTTGACGCTCTGATCGAGACTTACGGCACCCACTACGATTTCATCTCCGAACGGCGGCTGGCCTCGAAGCTGGTGTGCAAGCGCTGCCAGCATGTCGGCGGCAGGCTGGTCGTCGTTTCCGACAAAAGGCCCCGCTATTGACCGCCGGGCAGAATCAGGCGCCGATCAATAGGGGGTGAACAGCGTCGGCAGGAAGCCGCATTCCTGAAAGGCTCGCCTTGTGATCCTGATGCTCAGCGTCCGCCGCGCGGCTCGTGGCGCAAATCAATCCAATCAATACAATCAATAGAGGGTGAACAGCGTCGGCAGGAAACCGCCATTCCTGAGATGCTCGACGATTTCGATCAACGGGAAAAGGGCAAGGAAATAGAGCCCGTCATAAAATGTCCGCTTCAGCGCACCCGTTGAAAACTGCCACTCGGCCTGGTCGGCAAACAGCAGCGGGTTCGGCCAGAAGCGCGGCGTTCGCTCGGCATAGGCCGTGTAGGCGGGGCCGAACTTTCCCAGCAGGAATTCGGCCTCCTTGCGCGCCGTCACCCGGAAAACGACGAAGCTGGCCAGGCCCAATGCCGCGGCCACCACGACGGATCCGTACATCAACCCGATGCCGACCGCGCCGATCGTGGAGAAGAAATAGAGCGGGTTCTGGGTCATCGAGAATGGCCCCGCCGAAATCAGCTCCTCGTTCTTCTTGCCGCCGACATAGAGGATGCTCCAAAGGCGACCGCCGACACAGGCAAGCACCAGGACGACGCCGAGGAGTTCCATGAGCTCGTGACCGTCCGACTCCTCGCTCAGGAACGGCTTGGCAAACAACAGCAGCACCATGGCCAGCACGACCGCGACCTGGACAACGATCAGGCGCTTGTGCTGGTCGAAAGCCTGCGGCGAGGGCTTGGAAGAAGCGTAGGTCATTGGTGTTCTCGCGACTCCGGCAAGCCTGTGGAACCGGGCAACGAAAGTGCGCCCTGCATTAGCCACTACTCTTTCTGCCGGTCGCTGGCGAGACGTCGGTGGCGATTTTGTCGCTTCCGAAGGGCTCACCGCCCCTCGCTCAGCGGTCGATGCGCGTCGACAGGATGATCGAGGATGACGTCCGCTCGACCCCTTCCATGGCGCCGATCTGGTCGAGCAGCGTGTCGAGATCGCGGATCGACGGCGCGTCGACGATGACGATCATGTCGAAACTGCCACTGACCGAATGCAGCGTCCGCACCGGCGCCAGCGCCTGCAGGCTGCGCACCACTCTGTCGGCGAGCTTGGGTGTAACGGTGAGCAGCACATGCGCCCGCACCAGCCCCTGCTCATAGTCCGGCGCCAGCCTGACCCCATAGCCGGTGATGATGCCGCGCTGTTCCAGGCGCTCGATCCGGCTCTGAACGGTCGTGCGCGACACGCCAAGCCGCCGCGCCAGCTCGGCGGTCGAGGCGCGCGCATTGCCGCGCAGCAGGGAAAGCAGGGCATGTTCGGCATCGCTAAGCATTTCGACGAACCATGTCAGCATATTGACCAAAGAGAGACTTCATTTCGCACAATTCCACGCTTCCTTTCGACAGGCAAGCTGCGATTCTTGGGCGCAGGTGCCCGCCGCGCTGCGGTTTGGGTCAAAGGCTTTCACGAGGGACAGGTCATGAAGAAAATCATTATCGTCGGCGCCGGCAAGATCGGCTCGACCATCGCCGGAATGCTCGCCGACACCGGCGACTACCACGTCACTGTCGTCGACCGCGCGGCGGCTCAGCTTGCCGCGGCCGAACTTCCTGCCGGCGTCGAGGCGCTGGAGCTCGATATCGCAGCGCCGGGCGCACTCGAGGCCGCGCTTGCCGGCGCCTTCGCCGTGCTCAGCGCAGCACCCTTCCATCTGACCACCCGTATCGCCGAGGCGGCCGCCGCCACCGGCGTCCACTATCTCGATTTGACTGAGGATGTCGTCTCGACCCGACGCGTCAAGGAGCTGGCGCGCTCGGGCAAGAGCGCCTTCATCCCGCAATGCGGCCTGGCGCCCGGCTTCATCTCGATCGTCGCCAACGATCTCGCCAGCCGTTTCGACTCGCTGGAAAGCGTGCGCATGCGCGTCGGCGCGCTGCCGCAATACCCATCGAACGCGCTGAACTACAATCTGACCTGGAGCACCGACGGCGTCATCAACGAGTATTGCGAGCCCTGCGAGGCGATCGTCGAGGGCGAGCTGATCGAGGTGCCGCCGCTGGAAGAGCGCGAGGAATTCTCGCTCGACGGCGTCACCTACGAGGCGTTCAACACCTCCGGCGGCCTAGGCACTTTGGCCGAAACGCTGAAGGGCAAGGTGCGCACGCTGAACTACCGCACCATCCGCTACCCCGGCCACGCCGCGATCATGAAGGCGCTGCTCAATGACCTTGGCCTGCGCCACCGCCGCGACGTGCTGAAGGACATCTTTGAAAGTGCCTTGCCGGCAACGCTGCAGGACGTGGTCATCGTCTTCGTCACCGTCTCCGGCCGCAAGAACGGCCGCCTGCTGCAGGAAACCTACGCCAACAAGATCTATTCGCAGCGCGTCGGCAACGTGGTGCGCAGCGCCATCCAGATCACCACCGCGTCCGGCATCTGCGCCGTGCTCGACATGCTGGCCGACGGCAGCCTGCCGGCAACCGGCTTCGTCAAGCAGGAAGACATCGCGCTCGACGCCTTCCTCGCCAACCGTTTTGGCCGCGCCTACGCACAGCACGAAATGGTGAGCCGGCTGGCGAGCTGAGCTGCCTCTTCCCTTCTCCCCCTGAGGGAGAAGGTGGATCGGCGCGTAGCGTCGAGACGGTTGAGGGGTGTTTCAGCGGAGTGAGGCGTTGGCGTTCCCTGGAACACCCCTCATCCGTCGCCTTCGGCGACACCTTCTCCCACAGGGGGAGAAGGGAAGACCTACCGCCTACTTGCGCAGGCGCATCGGCCGCCCGAGCACAAACCGGATCAAATTGTCCATGGTCCGCGGTGCCACGCCCGAAGCCAGCCCAGTCTGTTGCGGCTTGTTGCCATTCCGCTCTGGTTTTGAGGGTTTATGCTCACTGCCCGGCCGCCCCACGGTAAAAGACGGCTTGGCAATCGGCTTGCCCCTGAGCACGTTGGCGACATTGTTGTCGTGGACGACGATGCACCACTGCGCATCCTTTGACTCCGCTACCACAGTGTTGAAGCGCCCCGCCATTTTTGCATGGGAGTCGCTGTAAATGCCCTTCATCGACGGTGATCGCCGCTCCAGCATCGTACCGAAGGCCGACGTGACATAGTCGTGATGCGTGTAGCGTCCGGTGGCCCGGTCAAAATTCTGGCCATGCGGAACGGCGATGTAGAGCGGTTGCTGGTCCGCCGTTCCCTTGGCGATCTCCCTGCGGGCGTAATAGTCGATCCGCGCCATAAAGCTCGGCGCCAGCGCGTCGTCGCTGTCGAGCCGCGTGAGGGTGACGAATTCGGCGTCCGTATCGTTCTCGACGAATGCATTGAAACGAGCGTTGTGGCTCTCATCCGCAGCGACCAGAACCGGCCTGATATCGATGTCTCGCGCGCAAGCACAGACAGCCTGGATGGTGTCGGCGTCCGTTCGCCTGTCGAACGCGACCAGCACCGTAAAATCCTTGGCTGACTGGCTTTCGAGAGAAAAGGCACAATAGCTGTCGAACAGTTCCAGCCTCTCGGCCAACCACTCTGGATCGAGATTGGCGGCTCCTTCCCCGCTCCATTGACTGGGCCTGAAGTCCGAGGCTGTGTTGTAGCGTATGGCTATGTATTTCTTCAGTTCGGTGTCCATGGCTGGACACTTAATACGTTCTGCCGATTTGCGACAATCGGCGGCTGGCGATGCCGCGCTCTTCCTTCTCCCCTTGTGGGAGAAGGTGGATCGGCGCGTAGCGCCGAGACGGATGAGGGGTGTTCCAGCGGAGTGAGACGTTGGTGTTTTCTGGAACACCCTTCATCCGTCGCCTTCGGCGACACCTTCTCCCACAAGGGGAGAAGGGGGAGTCTTAGATATGCAGCGCGTGGCCGAGCGCCTTCAGCGCCGCTTCCTGAAAACCTTCGCCTTGCGTCGGGTGGGCATGGATGGTGCCGGCGATGTCCTCCAGCCGCGCCCCCATTTCCAGCGCCAGGCCGAAGGCGGCCGCCAGTTCCGACACGCCATGGCCAACCGCCTGGATGCCAAGCACCAGATGGTTGTCGGCACGGGCGACGACGCGGACAAACCCGTCCTCGCCAAGCTTGGTCATCGCCCGACCATTGGCGGCGAAGGGAAACAGGCCGATCTTGATCTCGCCCCGGGTTTTGGCCTCTTCCGGCGACAATCCTGCGGTGACGAGCTCCGGATCGGTGAAGCAGACGGCGGGGATCGATCGCTTGTCCCAGCTCCTCTTGTGGCCGGCGACGATCTCGGCGACCATTTCGCCTTGCGCCATCGCCCGGTGCGCCAGCATCGGCTCGCCGGTGACATCGCCAATGGCAAAGATGCCGCGCATCGAGGTGCGGCACTGGTCGTCGATGCGGATGAATTTGCCGGCCCGGTCGAGATCGATCTGCTCGAGCCCCCAGCCCTCGGTCACCGGCTTGCGCCCGACCGTGACCAATATCTTGTCGGCAGCGATCTTGGCGCTCTTGCCATCCGATGTCTCGGCCAGCAGCGCGTTGCCCTTGGTCGAAATCCCCTTGGCCTTGGCATTCACCAGCACTTCGACGCCGAGTTCGGCCAGCCGCTTGACCACCGGCCGCGTCAATTCGGCATCATACTGTGCCAGCAGGCGCGGCAACGCCTCGACCACGGTCACCTTGGCGCCCATCTTGGCGAAGGCAATGCCGAGCTCCAGCCCGATATAGCCGCCGCCAACCACCGCCAGTTTTTTCGGCACGTCGCCGAGTGCCAGCGCCTCGGTGGAGGAAATCACCGGCCCGCCAAACGGCAGGAACGACAATTCGACCGGCGCCGAGCCGGTCGCGATCACCACCGTCTCGGCACGGATCACCTGCACGCCGATCTCGGTCTCGACCTCGACGGTCTTGCCGTCGCCAAACGTCGCCCAGCCATACACGGTCTTGACCTTGGCTTTTTTGAGCAGCCCGGCAACGCCGCTGGTCAGCCGGCTAACGATACCGTCCTTCCAGGCGATTGTAGCGGCGAGATCGAGTGCTGGCTTCGACAGCGAAATGCCGAGCGGGCTTTTGCCGCCGGCCATGTGCAAGACCTTTTCGAACTCTTCCGCCGCATGGATCAGCGCCTTGGAGGGGATGCAGCCGACATTGAGGCAGGTGCCGCCCGGTTTGCCGACCTCGACGATCACCGTGTCGACACCGAGCTGGCCGGCGCGGATGGCGCAAACATAGCCGCCCGGACCGGCGCCGATGACGAGCAGCTTGCAGGAGATTTCTTTCATCTTGGCTGTCCTTTCGGCGATGGCCGATGCGCGCCTTCCCTTCTCCCCCTGTGGGAGAAGGTGGATCGGCGCGCTAGCGCCGAGACGGATGAGGGGTGTTCCAGCAGAGTGAGGCGTCGGCGTTCCCTGGAACACCCCTCATCCGTCGCCTTCGGCGACACCTTCTCCCACAAGGGGAGAAGGGGGAGCCTGGATCCCGACCGCTCGCGCTTCGAAATCAACATCTCCTCAATCCACGAAAATCAGCGCCGGTGTTTCCAGCAGCGTCTTTATCCGCTGGACAAACACCGCGGCATCCCAGCCGTCGATGACGCGATGGTCGAAGCTGGAGGACAGGTTCATCATCTTGCGCGGGATGAACTGGGTGCCGTCCCACACCGGCCGCACCATCATCTTGTTGACGCCGATGATCGCCACTTCCGGGTGGTTGATGACAGGTGTCGTCGCCACGCCGCCCATGGCGCCGAGCGAGGTGATGGTGATGGTCGAGCCCGAGAGCTCGTCGCGCGTCGCCGTGCCGGATTTGGCCGCCTCGGCCAACCTGTTCACCTCGGCGCCGCAATCCCAGATGTCGCGCGCCTCGGCGTGCTTGACCACCGGCACCACCAGCCCCGACGGCGTCTGCGCGGCGATGCCGATATGGACGCCGCCATGCTGGTGGACGATGCCGGCCTCGTCATCGAACAGCGCGTTGAGGTTGGGCTGGGCGGCGATCGCCTTGACCATCGCCCGCATCAGGAACGGCAGCAGCGTCAGCTTCGGCCGGTCGGCACGCTTCTCCTTGTTGAGCGCGGCGCGCAAATCTTCCAGCGCGGTGACGTCGATCTCCTCGACATAGGTGATGTGCGGAATGCGCGACTTGGACAACGTCATCTTCTCGGCGATCTTGCGCCGCAGCCCGATGATCTTGATGTCCTCGACGGCATCGTTGCGGGCGAGGCCCGGTGCTTTCGCGACCTGTGGCCCGCGCGCCAGGAATGCCTCGATGTCCTCGTGGCTTATGCGGCCGGCCGGACCGCTGCCTGCAACCTGTCTGAGATCGATACCCGCTTCTTTTGCCCGGAGGCGAACAGCCGGCGACGCCAGCGGCTTTTCACCCTCCGGACGCGGCGCGCCGGAAACTTGCGCCGTGCTTTTCGCAGCAGCGGGGGACAGCGCGGGTTTCGCCGGCACCTCAGCCGCCTTTGGCGATGGCTTGGCAGTCGCCGAAGCCGCTTCGGGCTTGGGACTGCTGAGCTTCACGGGCGCTTCAGCTTCGACAGGCTTTTCCACCTTGCCGCCATCCCCGGCGCCGCTCTGCGGCTTGACATTGCCTTCACCGGCAACCTTCAGCCGCACGATCGGCGAGCCGATCGCCACCGTGTCGCCGATCTCGGCGCCCAGCCACAGGATCTCGCCATCGACTGGCGAGGGAATTTCGACCGTGGCCTTGTCGGTCATGACGGCGGCAAGGACCGCATCCTCGCGCACCAGGTCGCCGACCTTGACATGCCATTCGACCAGTTCGGCCTCGGCCACACCCTCGCCGACATCCGGCAGCTTGATGATGTGTTCGCCCATCTCAGGCCTCCAGCGTTTCGAGAAGAGCACGGCCGACGCGGGCCGGTCCGGGGAAATAGTCCCACTCCTGCGCATGCGGATAGGGCGTGTCCCAGCCGGCGACGCGCGCCACCGGCGCTTCCAGCCGGTAAAAACAGTTTTCCTGCACCAGCGCCGACAGCTCGGCGCCAAAGCCGGAGGTCAGCGTCGCCTCATGCACGATGACACAGCGCCCGGTCTTGTTGACTGAGGTGACGATGGTCCCGAGGTCGAGCGGCAACAGGGTTCTCAGATCGATGATCTCGGCATCGACGCCGGTCTCCTCGGCGGCAGCCTGGGCGACATAGACCATCGTGCCATAGGCCAGCACGGTGATCGCCGAACCCGGCCGGCGAATGACCGCCTTGCCGAGCGGGATCGTGTAGTGACCGTCGGCGACCTCGCCGAGCTCATGCTTCGACCATGGCGTCACCGGCCGGTCGTGATGGCCATCGAACGGACCGTTATAGAGCCGTTTCGGCTCCAGGAAAATCACCGGATCGGGATCCTCGATCGCCGCGATCAAAAGCCCCTTGGCGTCGTGCGGATTGGACGGCACCACCGTCTTCAGGCCGGAGACATGAGTGAACAATGCCTCCGGGCTCTGGCTGTGGGTCTGGCCGCCAAAAATGCCGCCGCCGGTCGGCATGCGCACGACAATCGGGCAGGTGAAGTCGCCGTTCGAGCGATAGCGCAGTCTAGCTGCTTCCTGGGTCAGCTGGTCGTAGGCCGGGTACATGTAGTCGGCAAACTGAATTTCCACGCATGGCTTCAACCCGTAGGCGGCCATACCGATGGCCGAGCCGACAATGCCGGATTCATTGATCGGCGCATCGAAGCAGCGGCTCTTGCCGTATTTGGCTTGCAGGCCTTGTGTGCAGCGGAACACGCCGCCGAAAAAGCCGACATCCTCGCCGAAGACGATGACGCGTTCGTCGCGCGCCATCGACACGTCCATGGCGTCGCGAATGGCCTCGATCATGGTCCGTCTTGGCATGATCAGACCCCCGCCTGCTGGCGCTGGCGCCGCAGGTGCGGCGGCATCTCGGCATAGAGCCCCTCGAACATGTCGCGGGTCGACGGCTTGCCGCCGGCATGCAGCGTGCCGTGGCTCTCGGCTTCCTTCTGTGCCGCAATCACCATGTCAAGGATCTCCGCCTCGGCCTGGGCGTGGCGCTCGTCCGACCAGACCTTGCGCGCGATGAGATGGTTCTTCAGCCGGATCACCGGGTCGCCCAGTGGCCAGGCGTCGGACTCGGTTTTCGGCCGGTAGGCGGAGGGATCGTCCGAGCTCGAATGCGCGCCGGCGCGGTAGGTGACATATTCGATCAGCGTCGGCCCGAGGTTTTTACGCGCCCGTTCAGTGGCCCATTTGGCCACCGCATGCACCGCGAGATAGTCATTGCCGTCGACGCGCAGCGCCGGGATGCCGAAGCCGAGGCCGCGCGCCGCAAACGTGCCGGAGCCGCCACGCGCAATGCCTTGGAAAGTCGAGATCGCCCACTGGTTGTTGACGACGTTGAGCACCACCGGCGCCTTGTAGGTGGAGGCGAAGACCAGCGCCGAATGAAAGTCGGACTCGGCGGTCGAGCCGTCGCCGATCCACGCCGCGGCGATACGCGAATCGTTCGATATCGCCGACGCCATCGCCCAGCCGACCGCCTGGATGTACTGCGTCGCCAGATTGCCGGAGATCGAGAAGAAGCCATGCTCCTTCGACGAATACATGACCGGCAATTGCCGGCCCTTCAGCGGATCGGCCTCGTTGGAATAGATCTGGTTCATCATGGTGACCATCGGATAGCCGTCGGCGATGAGCAGTCCTGCCTGGCGATAGGTCGGAAAGTTCATGTCGCCCGGCGCCAGTGCCTTGCGGAAGGCGCAGGCCACCGCCTCTTCGCCCAGATGCTGCATGTAGAACGAGGTCTTGCCCTGGCGCTGCGCCATCTGCATGCGCGCATCGAAAGTGCGCAGCGTCATCATGTGGCGCAGGCCGGCCAGCAGCTCCTCGTCGGAAAGCAGCCCGGCCCAGGGCCCGACGGCCTCGCCGTTGCGGTTCAGGACGCGGATGATCGAGAACGCCATGTCGCGAATGGTGCGCGGATCGACATCGATCTCCGGCCGCGGCACAGAGCCGGCCTCGGGAATGGGCACGTTGGAGAAGTCAGGCGTCCCGCCCGGCCGCACCTCCGGTTCGGGCACGTGGAAGCGCAACATTCCAGCATCGGCCATGACCTTGGTCCTCCAATGTTGCCTGGCCAGGATATTTGCACATCTGTGCCGCCAGACCAGTGTCAATTCGTGGGGCAAGCCTTCGGTCGTCGGTCCCGGCCGCGCCGGCCGATGCAGCCTCCCGCGCACAAGATGAAGATATGTCTGCGAAATTTCTTGTCGATGTTGGGCAGCGGCGCGCAATTTGGGACAAGGTCGAGCAAGGTTTCCCGCCAGATAAGGTGATTGGTTGCAGATCTGGCCTCCTTGCCCGCACTGTCACATCTCCGGAGGCGACCTCGCGCCTTTCCTCTCCCCCGTCGATCGGGGGAGAGGTGGCGAGCGAAGCTCGACGGAGTGGGGGTCGACCCTTAGCGCGGTGCAGGAAGATTCTTGCGCCTTGGTCCAATGTCCGTTGGCGACGGTTGCCAGGTGGTTCCCCCACTCCGTCGCGGCTGCGCCGCGCCACCTCTCCCCCCTCCGGAGGGAGAGGAAGGTGCCAAGCCTGGCGAACGCGCGCCCTTCCTCTCCTCGGCCGATCGGGGGCGAGGAACCCAAGCTGGAAGCCGCCCCCTCGCCATGCTAACCAGACCTCATGGCACAGAAGAAAGCGTTCGAGGTCGATTCGTGGCTCGCGAAGCCGGACGCGCGCATTTCGATCGTCCTGCTTTACGGTCCCGACCGCGGGCTGGTCGCCGAGCGCGCCAAGGCCTTTGCCGGCAAGACCGGACTGCCGCTCGACGATCCGTTCTCGGTGGTCCGGCTGGACGGTTCGGAGGTCGACCGCGACGAAGGCCGCCTGCTCGACGAGGCCCGCACGGTGCCGATGTTTTCGGAGCGGCGCCTGCTCTGGGTGCGCAATGCCAGCGGCCAGAAGGCGCTTGCCGACGACGTCAAGGCGCTAACATCAGAACCGCCCCGCGATGCGATCATTCTCATCGAGGCGGGCGATCTCAAGAAGGGCACCGGCCTGCGCGCCATCGTCGAGGCGGCCGACACCGCCATGGCCCTGCCGTGCTATGCCGATGAGGCGAGGGACATTGACGGTGTCATCGATGACGAATTGCGCAAGGCCAACATGACCATGGCGCTCGATGCCCGGCAGGCGCTGCGCCGCAACCTTGGCGGCGACCGGCTGGCCTCGCGCGGCGAGATCGAAAAGCTGGTGCTCTACAGCAACGGCCAGAAGGAAATCGGCCTCGACGACGTCAGGGCGATGTCGGGCGACGTCTCCGGCGCCTCCTTCGACGATGCCGTCGATGCCCTGCTCGAGGGGAAAATCAGCGATTTCGACACCGCCTTCACCCGCCATTGCCAGTCCGGCCAGCCCTTTCTGGTGCTTTCATCGGCGATTCGGCAGTTGCAGGCGATCCAGGCCATGCGCGGCCAGATGGATTCCGGCGGCCGCAACGCCGCCTCGGTCGTCGCCGCCGCCCGCCCGCCGGTCTTCTTCTCGCGCCGCAAGCTGGTGGAAAAGGCACTGGAACGCTGGAGCGGCGAGGCGCTTGGCCGCGCGCTGACCCGGCTGCAAGCCGCGGTGCTGCAAACCCGCCGCCGGCCGGATCTGTCGGTGGCGCTGGCGCGGCAGGCGCTGCTTGGCATTGCGGTGGAAAGCAGCCGGCTGGCGCAGCGCGGCTGATCTCCCCCCTTGAGGGGGAGATGTCGCCGAAGGCGACAGAGGGGG
>NZ_JBFUGR010000024.1:0-30800 GCF_056402815.1 Mesorhizobium sp. P3_B5
GCGGGCCGCGATTTTCTCAAGATTGGCAATCCATGCCGCGCGCTGTTCCTTGGTCGGCGTGTCGGCGGTCCAGACATGCACGCCCGCAAAGATCATCACGCCGCCGAACACTGCATTCAGCGACGGAACGAACAGATAGCGCCGGTTGGCGAGGCCGTCGGCACTGACAATCTCAATGGTCTCGCCGTCGACGGTCAGCGTCTTGTCGTCGAAGACCTCCGGAATGACGACATCGGCGAGCGTCTGCGGACCATTTTCCTTGAGCTGCGGCCCCCAGATGGCGAGCTTCTTGTCGACACTGCCCTTGATGGCGGCCACCGTCTCGGAGGCGGCGATCACGCGGGCGTCGGGGAAAGCATCCTTGATCGGCTTGATGCCGAAGTAATAGTCCGGGTCGGACTGGCTGACATAGATGGTGGTGAGCTTCTTGCCCGTCGCCTTGATCGCCTCGGCCAGGGCCTTGCCATCGGGAAATGTGAAGCCGCCATCGATCAGCACGGCTTCAGTGGCCCCGGAAACCAGAACGGGGGCGCGGAAGAAGCCGTTTTCCCCGGCGGGAAAATGCTTCCAGGAAAGTCCTGCGGCAGCATGGCCAAGCCCCGCGGGAGCAAAGACGGCAGCGGCGCCGGCGGCGAGAGTCGTTTTCATGATGGTTCTCCTGGTGAACATGGAATTCTCCCTGGTGTTGGGTTCGCGAAAGCGGAATTCAGGTGAGCGCGTGGTATTTGCGTCAGACTCGAGACGCCTTGGTCGTATGGCCCATGAGCCGCTAGGGGAGCAGGCCTTTTGCTCCGGCATTCGCAACCGCGCCGTCATCCGGCAGCATGCCGCCGCTGGCGCCGATCGCTCCGACGACCTTGTTGTCGACGATCAGCGGCACGCCGCCCTCGACCGGGAAGGCGCCCGGCACCCCAAGCAGGCTGATCTGGTTTTGAGTGACGATCAGATCCTGGATGGCCTTGGTCGGAGACTTGATCCCGTTGGCGGCCTTGGCTTTTCCAATCGCTGCTTCGATCGTGCCGATGCCGGCCTGATTGGCGCGTTCCAGATAGACAAGGTTGCTCCCGGAATCGACGATCGCAATGGTCATGTCGAGGTTGCGCTTGCGCATCTCCGTCGCGGCGGCTTGAGCCGCCTGCTTGGCAAGCTCGATGCTGATGGGAGCGCCATAGGGCAGGTTCTGGGCAAAACCGGGCGTCGACATGCCTGTCAACAGAACCGACAGGACAAGAACTGCGCGCGGGATTCGTTTGCTCGTCATTTTAAACCCCTGTGTTCATCAGCGTTTGGGCTTGATAGCGGCTACATCCGTCTTCACGGGCGAACCACGGCGCGCGCGGAACCGCCAAGTCGGACTCGGCCACTTGGTAGCGGTCCATCAGCGCACCAGCAGGTTAAATGGGGCGTCTTCATCCCAAGAAAAATTACCAGTCGGCTGTCGAATGAGTTCCGGAAAATGCCCCGGCACGATCCGATCCGCGCGCGACAGAATTCGCTGGATGCTCGCCGTCCCCGCCTCGATCGTATCGAAAGCCATATCGCACCGGCCGAGAATGACCTCCTTGACGTATTTGATCGCATCGCCTGCAATCACAACGACGCCCTTGTCGGCGGTCTGAAGTTCAAGCGCATAGCATCCGGGCGTATGTCCTGGGGCAGGGAAATACGAAATACCTTCGTCTATCAGTGCCTCGCCCTCGATC
The DNA here is from genome assembly GCF_056402815.1 of Mesorhizobium sp. P3_B5. Classification (NCBI taxonomy): domain Bacteria; kingdom Pseudomonadati; phylum Pseudomonadota; class Alphaproteobacteria; order Hyphomicrobiales; family Phyllobacteriaceae; genus Mesorhizobium; species Mesorhizobium sp. P3_B5. The sequence goes on from NZ_JBFUGR010000024.1 coordinate 1,704, forward strand.
AGCTCTACATCCCCCTTGGAAAGTTGATCGAGAATGCCCCACGGCATTAGCATGTCATCCGGGTGGGGATTGGCCGCGTAATCCCATTCCCGTCTGCTTACGACAAAGCGAGCGTGCGGGAACAAATCTACGTTGTGTGCATGATCGAAATGCAGGTGCGATAAGAAAACGGTCTTGATGTCGGATGGAGCAAGATCGCGCTGTCGCAACTGTTTGATGAGGCCTAGCCGCGAGACGTAGCCACCCGTATCAAACAGGATCGGGCCTGAAGCCCCACGAACAAGGGTGACATTCGACATCCCAAGAAAATCGTCCTTCAGCCGAAGGTTGTTCCCGCGAACGACGATCTCGTATGTTGGGCTCAAGATAACATAGGCTCCAGAAGGAATGATCGGGCAGCCCACCCGCCATGAGTCCGTTTGTAGGCCTCGAGGGCGGGCTGCATGTGATCGGTAGAAAGCCCGATGAAGCCTTCCCGATCGCCGGCTCGCAGCATTTCGATCATCTGACCGTGTTCGGCGCGCGCGAGTTTCAAAAGCTCAGGATCGCCGATGCCATAACAACGGATACCCAGGGTCTCGACCCAAATCCGGTCGATCAACCTGCTAAGGCAGACATTTCCGCAGGCTGCCCAAATCGTCCGGTGGAAACTGTTGTTCAGTGAACACACTTTCTGCAGTTCGCCCTTGTCATGCGCCGCGCAATAGTCGCGGTGAATCGCTTCAAGTTCATCAAGAAGATGTGGGCTTGCCGGCATTTGGATGCGCCGCGCGGCTTCTGATTGCAACAGTGCCCGGATCTCATAGATCTGATCGACTTCTTCCACGGAAAAATCGCGCACCGTGACGCCTTTGTTCGGTCTTCGAGTGACCAGGCCGAGCTGTTCAAGTTCAGCCATGGCGGCGCGAACAACGTGTCGGGAAACCTCGAACTGCGCCGTAATTTCTTCCTCGATCAGCCTCTCCCTTGGCCGGAGTCGGCCAAAGATGATTTTCTGCTTGATGAAGTCGACTATCTGAGCGGCGTGCTCGCTATTCTTGTTCTGGGCCAATCTTAACTCCATCCAAGTTTTCTGACTGCATGATCCGCAAGGGCAAGTGAGGATGTCAGTCCAGGAGATTCAATTCCAAAAAAGTTCACCAAGCCTGGTATGCCGTGGTCTTCAGGCCCCTCAACCAGGAAATCCGAGCTTTCGCCGCCAGGGCCGCTGATCTTGGGCCGTATCCCGCTGTATGTGCAACTGAGTTCCCTGGTCATGACCTGAGGCCAAAACGATCGTACGGCTGTGTAGAATTGATCTTTCAAATGCGGATCAGGCGTGTAGTCGATTTCATCCACCCAGTGAAGGTCCGGTCCCAGTCGCATACGGCCAGATAGATCAAGCGTCACGTGCACACCAAGGCCGCCTTCAACCGGGACAGGATATATAAGATGCGAAAATGGTGTGGCGCCTGATACAGAAAAATAGTTGCCTTTGGCCAGAAATCGAGGCGGAATACGGTCGAATGGGTAACCCTCTGTGCTTCTTGATAGTTCCTGCGCCCCGAGCCCGGCACAGTTTATGACGATTCTGCAGCCTAGCGACATAGCTTCGGCGCCCGAGGTTTGAACCTCAAAGCCATCTTTTCGGCACGCGATACCGCTCACGCGAGTGCGGAAGACGCATTGTCCCCCATGGGCTTCGGCGTCTCCCTGCAACGCCAGCATTAGGGCGTGGCTATCGATGATGCCCGTCGAAGGGGAGTAGACGGCGGCTCGGCATTCGACTTCAGGCTCGATCAGCCGAACCTCGGTGCTGTCCAGCCACGTCAGATCGTGAACCCCATTTGCTGTTCCGCGCCGCTGCAAGGCCTGTAGTGTGGGGATCTGCGCGTCCGACGTTGCGACGATCAGCTTGCCGACAGCTGGCGCCGGAACGTTGTGTGCCTCGCAATACTCATAAAGCTCTCGCCGGCCCTCAACGCAAAGCCGGGCCTTCAGGCTGCCCGGCTTATAATAGATACCTGCGTGGATAACTTCCGAGTTGCGCGACGACGTGTGCATACCAATTCCGTCCGCTTCCTCAAGCAGCAAAACCTCATGTCCCATCTTGGCCAGGCGACAGGCAACAGCCAGCCCGACGACCCCGGCTCCAATCACAACCGCGTCGGCATCCATGCGCACCTCCCGCGTGTAGAAGGCCATATGTCGCCAAAAGACGCAACAAAATTGTTGACAATATTGTTGCCGTGCAATCAGATGCCTGCAAGCAAGGCAAACGCGAGGTTTGCGACGCCGGGGAGGGCGGGGTGGAGCGGCTTCTGATCAATGGAATTTTTGTCCAAGTGGACGAAATGGGATCTCGGAGTGCGCCAACGGTCCTGTTGAGCAACAGTCTCGCGGCTGACATGACAATGTGGACGGCGCAGGCAACGGCCCTGGCGGAAAACTATCGCGTGATCCGCTTTGACGCCCGGGGACATGGACTGACTGAAGCCACTGGCGGCGACTACTCGCTCGACCTGCTGGTTGATGATGTCCTGGCGCTGCTCGATGTGATCGAAGTCGAGCGGGTGCATTTCGTTGGACTGTCGCTGGGTGGGATGATTGGGCAGTTGTTGGCGGTCCGTGCTCCACACCGGCTGTCAAGCCTCACCCTATGCGCGACGTTCGGGTCTTCGTCACCCGAGATGTGGGATCAGCGGGTAAAGGCGGTATGGGCATCAGGTGTTGGGCCAATGATAGAGGCAACCCTCGAGCGGTGGCTGACGCCAGGTTTCCGAGCCGCTCACCCTGAGATTACGACTACCGTGCGAGAAATGATCAGCAGGACCAGTGCTGAAGGCTATGCCGGTTGCGCTGCAGCGATCCGCGATATGGATCTGCGCGGGGTAGCTGACCGGATCAAGGTGCCGACCCTTCTCGTTGCAGCGGCAGACGATCCGTCGGCCACGCCTGAAATGATGTCACAGCTGCACAGACGTATCGGCGGTGCACGCTTCGCGCTGCTTGAGGATGCAGCGCATCTTTTCACGATGGAGCAACCCGAACGCGCGACCCGGATCCTGGCCGGGTTCCTCGACGGAATTTGTGATGGCGTGGAAACACGAAGGGCAGAGCGGCAACAGCCGCCTGCCAAGGGAACCGCAACGGACTAACAACGGAGGAAAATCAATGACCGAGAATAACACGAATGAACCCATCGCAACCGGCGTCACCCGACGCCGTTTTCTGACGACCACTGGCGGAACGCTTGCCGCGGCTGGATTGCTGGGCTCCGCGCTGGCGGCGCCGTCCATCGCTCGGGCCGCGACCGGCAAGAAGGTGCGCGTGGGGCTTGGCCTCAATTATGGGCCCTTCAATCAGCCGTGGCGTCGCGGCTGCTACACGCTGCTCAAGAAGGTCGTCGAAATGGGTGGCGAGCCCGTAACGGTGCGCGGCACGCCGAGCAAACAGAGCGAACAGGACTCCGCGCGCACTCTGCTGGATCGCGAAATCGACGTTCTCGTTTTGGGTATCTATTCGCTCGAATCCGAAACCGCATATCTCGTCGACGAGGCGACGAAGCGCGGCATCAAGACTGTGGGCTTCGCCGTGCCGGTCAAGGACTCGCCGTTCGTGACCGAAGACACCTATGCCACTGGCGCCACACTATCCTACCAGGTTCTCAACGTGACGGGCCGGCAGGGCACCTTCGTTCAGACGGCCGAAAGCAAGGGCTTCTATACGCCGTTCGACCAGGAGGCCGACCAGTTCGCTCTGATGGCGAGCTATGAACCGCGCATGAAGGTGCTGCCGTTCATGTCCGGCAGCGTTTCAACTCAGGACCAGATCTCGAAGGGGCGCGAAAACGTGTTGTCGCTTCTCCAGGCCAATCCCGAGCCGGGTTCGCTCACAGGCATCATTTCCTGGTGGTGGCCGCTGTCGATCGGGGCCGTACAGGCGCTGCAGCAAATGGGCCGGACCGATGTCCGCATCTTCAACCACTACTTCTCCAACCAGCTTCTCGAAGAAATGGTGAAGCCGAATTCCCCGATCGAATTCTCCACCGACGTGCCGTGGCACTTGATGGGGGAACAGGTCGCAGAGATCGCGATCAAACTCGGCCAGGGTGAGAAGGTGCCCAACTATCAAAGCCGGGTTCCTGTTACCCAGATCAACCGCGACGAGGCGGCAAAGGCGCTGGATGAAGTGAAGAAGATGGATGAGGAAGCGATTGCCTTCCTGAAGGATTACGGCGGCTAGGTCGGGGGGGCGCGATGGGCCGGGCAGTCGCCCGGCCCATCACCATAGTACCGGAGTTACCAAAGGAGGAGTGAAACGCATGCCTGTGGTCCAGGTCAACATCAAGGGCGGCCGGACGCTCGATCAGAAACGAGAGATCGCGCGGCGCATGACTGACGTACTCGTCGATGTCTGCGGGTCGGCCAAGGAGCGCGTTCACGTGATTATCAATGAAGTCGAAGAAGACAACTGGGGCCGCGCCGGGCAGCTCCTTTCGGACATCAAATAGCATAGTCAGGGAGAAGATTGACAATGGCGGGACGTCTCGCGGGAAAGCGCATCATCATCACCGGAGCGGTCAGCAACATCGGCAAGGAGGCTGTTCGCTGCTTCGTTGCGGAAGGCGCCCGTGTGGTCATCGGCGACAGAGATGACGCGGGGGCGACCACCGCACAGGAATTTGGCGATGTTGCGCATTTCATCAAGGTCGACGTCACCTCGGAAGACAGCGTGCAGAACCTGATCGACCAAGGTGCAGCCTGGCTTGGTGGGCTCGATGTGCTGTGCCAGAACGCCGGCCTTCAGCATTCGGGGGCTGTGACCGAATTCGACGGGTCCAAATGGGATGCCCTGTTTGCGGTCAATGCGCGGGCGCACTTCTTCGGGGCGAAACACGCCATTCCTCATCTCCGCAAGAACGGCAAAGGATCGATCATCAACACCTCGTCGCTGGCGGGCAAGCGCGGCGGTTCTGGCTTGGTCGCCTATTCGGCTTCGAAAGGGGCGGTCATCGCGTTCACGACTGCGCTGGCCGTGGAGCTGGCACCAGACAACATTCGCGTCAACGCGATCTGCCCTGGCTGGGTTGATACTGCATTCAATCAGCCTGCGATCAATTTCATGGGTGGGTCCGACAAACAGGCCAAGGTGGTCTCCGCGATCGTACCCCTCGGGCGGCAGGCTGTCTCGAGCGAGATAGCTCCGCTGTTCGTGTACCTGGCATCGGATGAATCCTCGTACATGACGGCCCAGTCAATCACGATTGACGGTGGTGTCTACAATTCCTGAGCCCCATCGGGAGTGCTCAGACAGCCGGTGTGGAGGACGAGATGGCACAATCAGTACTTGAAGTCAGGTCGGAGGGAGTCTCGATGCAAACCAAATCGAAAAGCGGGCAGGGCTCTTTAGTGCTCAATTTTCTACGCACCTGGGGCACCATCGTTGTCATCGTGGCCACCGGAGTTGGCTTTGCGCTGGCCTCCCCCTATTTCCTGACGTTGTCGAATTTCAACAACATCCTGTTTTCGATGATTGTCAGTTGCCTCGTCTCGGTGGGGCTGACTTTTGTGGTCGTGGGCGGCAGCTTTGACCTTTCGGTCGGGCTGACAGTCACGACCAGTTCCATCGTCACGGCCTTTCTAATTCCGGTCGTCGGGCCTTGGGCGGCGATCCTGGGCGCGCTCTTGGTCGGCGGGTGCATCGGATTGCTGAACGGATTTCTGGTAACCTACGGGCGGTTGTCCGGTATCGTCGTGACCCTTGGGATGATGTTCGTTCTGGGCGGGATCAACATCTTTCTGACCGACGGCTATCAGATTGCCGTGGACTACGGGCAGACCGCCTTTCTCTTTATCGGGCAGGGCAAGATCGGCTTTGTGGCTTTTCCGGTCCTGGTCCTGCTGACCGTCGTGGCGATCATGCATGTGGTGTCGACCCATACTAAGCCCGGTCACTACATCACCGCGGTCGGCGACAACCCGATGGCCGCATACTATTCGGGGGTCAAGGTTTATAACTGGCTGATCCTGGCCTTCATCCTGGCAGGCCTTATGGCTGCGATCGGCGGGATTATCCTGACCTCGGTTTCCACATCAGCACAACCCGTCGGTGGGGAAGGCTATCTGCTTGAGGCCTTTGCCGCGGTGTTTCTTGGGGCAACCGTGCTTGGCAAGGGCAAGCCCCATGTCTTCGGCACCCTGCTTGGCGTGTTCTTCATCTACATGGTCAACTCCGGGATGAACATGGTCGGCTTTCCCTTCGCTGCGCGGCAGCTCTTTTCAGGGCTTATCCTGATCCTTGCAGTCGGCGCGAATGCGATGCTGAACCGCGAGGAAATCCACCTCAAATTCATCTGAACCACGGGAGGCCGATATGTCGGAATGGCTGCTTGAGGTTCGCAACCTCGTCAAGGAATTCAGCGGAACCAAGGTGCTCAAGGGCATCGACCTGGGGTTTCGGCGCGGCGAGGTACATGGCCTGTTAGGTGAAAACGGTGCGGGCAAGAGCACGCTCATCAAGATTCTGACCGGGGTCTATGGCGCAAGCGGCGGCGAGATCCTGCTGGATGGGCAGCCGGTGCGCATTCACAGCCCGCTCGATGCGCATAGGCTAGGTCTCGGAGCAGTGTATCAGGATGCCGAGCTGATTGGTGGTTTCACGGTGGGGCAAAACGTCTTGCTGGGAAACGAACCGGGAAAGGCTCTGGTCAACTACAAGGACATTCACACCGAGGCCCAAGCAATCTTTGACGAGATCGGGATCAAGATCGACGTGCACCGGCAGGCAAAATCCCTGTCCGCAGCAGAGATGCAACTGGTCACCTTGGGAACGCTTTTCCGCCGGAAGTACAAGGTGATCGTGCTGGATGAGCCGACCGCACGCCTATCGGGTCCTGAGGTGGAGCTCCTGTTCCAGATTATCCAGAATTTCCTCTCGCAGGGCATCACGATTATCTACATCTCGCACCGGCTGGAAGAGATCAAACGCATTTGCGATCGCGTGACCATTCTGCGCGGAGGGACGATCTCAGCCACGTTGGACCGCGAAGAGATCAGCGAGGAGCGCGTTACCGAGCTGATGGTCGATCGCAGCCGTAGCGATCTCGAAACCTACAATATGGGCCACTCCACGGCCAAAGTTGTCTTGGAACTCGACAATCTGCAGACCAGCAAGCTGCTGCCGTTGTCGTTGAAAGTTCACGCCGGCGAAGTGCTCGGCATCACTGGTCCGGTCGGCGGCGGAATGGAGCAGATAGAACTCGCCCTTGGTGGAATTTCGCGTAGCTGGGGCACGATCCGGATCGATGGCAAAGATGCGCACATCACAAATCCGCCGATGGCCCGCAAGGCAGGGGTAGCTGTGATTCCCGAAGACAGGCGCAAACAAGCCCTGTTTCCAAATTTGACTATGGCCGAAAATGTTTGCCTGCCGGTCCTGTCAAGTCTGTCACGACTTGGACTGATCAACGCACGCAAGAAAGCTGCGTATGCCGACGAAGTCATGAACCAGCTGAACGTGAACCCCCGACAGCCCAACATGGTGGTCAAGTTCTTTTCGGGCGGGAACCAGCAAAAGGCGGTTATCGGAAAATGGCTGAAGGCCAGCGCCCGCGTCTATGTCTTCGTCGAGCCGACCTCAGGTGTTGATGTCGGTGCGATCAAGGAAATCTACGACATCATCTTGCGCATGGCCGAGGGTGGCGCCGCCGTAATCGTCATCTCGTCCTCGACGAAGGAAATCCTGTCGCTGGCCGAGCGGGTCCTGGTGATCCGCAAAGGTGCGGTCGTTCATCAGGCACCAAAGACAGACTGCAACTACGACCAACTTCTCGCGATCTCCATGGGGGGAAGCGGGACCAAAATCGCAGCGTAACACCAAGGAGGATGACGTGACGATTACTGCCGATCAAGTTCAAGCCGGTCTTCAGGCCGCATTGAAGAAAGCGAGCGAACTCAAGTCGCCATCAAGCATCAGCATTTTGGACGACGGGCGCAACCTGTTGGGCTTCGTGCGGATGGAAGGAGCGTTGCTGGCCAGCATCGAGATATCGCAGGCCAAAGCTTATACCTCGCGCTCGCTTAACATGAAAACCGGCGACGTGATGGCACTGGTTCAGCCCGGCGGACCGCTTTATGGCATGGAGACATCGCATCGCCAACCACTCGTCGTGTTTGCCGGAGGCGTCCCAATTGTCCGCAAGGACCTGGTGATTGGCGCTGTGGGTGTCGCCGGCGGCATGCCGCCGGATGACGAGGCGATCGCGTCTGCGGCCGCCGCCGCCATTGCAGGCTAGTTCGAAGTTACCTCCCAGGCAGGGCCGGATCGGCGAAATCCGATACCGGTTCTGTCCTGGAAGTGGCTTAGCTCAGGAGGACGATGTCCCATCCCGGATCCTCTCCCGCTCGACTAGCCACGGATGACGATGATCGCACCAGCAACCACGAGGCCGGCACCGAACAGCCGCAGCCATGTCAAAGGATTGCTTGCGGCACCAAGAATGCCGAGTTGATCGACTATCAGGGCAGCGCCGATCTGACCTGCGATGATGAGGCAGATTGCTGAGGTGGTGCCGATGGCACCGACGCTGAAAATCGCCCCCACAACATAGACGACTCCAAGCAGTCCTCCGAACCAGGCCCACGCTGGAACCGCAGCGGCCTGTTCGACCGAAGGGAAAGGCTGGTGCGTGGCAAGCTGTACCAAGAGGAGGGCCAGTGTTGAGATGAGAAGCGAAATGTTTCCGGCCATTAAGGCACTGCCGAAGCTTACCGATAGTCGTCCGTTGATCAGTGCTTGAACCGGAAGCACTGCCCCGGCGGCCAAAGCAATCAGAATGTAGTTCCGCATCAACGGCTGCCTTCATGGATTGGCTCGTTCGGCATAATCGGGTCAAATCCGTAAAGCCGCTCGGCATTGGTGACGAAAAACTTCCGTCGAACAGCGGAGGGGACCCAAGCCATCGCCAGGTCGGCCAGATCACCGTCGTTCGGCATAGGCACTGTGATGGCGGGATGCGGCCAGTCGCTACCCCACAGGATGCGGTCCGGGTTGGCGGAAACAAGCGCTTCGGCAAAGGGGGTGACGTCGCTGAAGGGTGGCTTCGGCTGGGTGGTGATCCTGTAGGGCGCCGAAAGTTTTACCCACGCAAGTCCCTCGCGCACGAGGCGAACCAGGGACTGAAAACCCCTATCCCGGATGCCCTTGCCGGCAGGAACATGCCCGAAGTGGTCGAACACCACAGGCAGCCGCAACGCCTCGATCTCGGGGACAAGGTTCTCAATCTGTGAAACGTCGACCAGAAACTGGAGATGCCAGCCAAGGTCGCGGATCCGGTTCGCCAGCAGTTGGGCGGTCGCGAAGCGCAGTCCGGTCGTGAAAACCAGATTTATCCTTGCTCCGCGGACACCGAATTCGTGCATCCGAGAAAGTTCGCGCTCGGTCAGTGTTTCGTCGATCACGACGACGCCGCGCATAGGCATGCGCGCCTCTTGCAGGACTGCGAGCGTTCGCTTGTTGTCCGTACCGTAGACGCTGGGCTGCACGACGACAGCCCGGGAAAAGCCAATTTGGCGGGCAAGATGCTCATAGTCAGCAAGGCTTGCATCGGGTGGAGTGTAGCTGCGGCCGGCGGCAAAGGGATAGTCGCGCGCCGGACCGAATATATGAAAATGGGTGTCGATCGCATGAGCAGGGAGCCCTATGCGAGGCGCTCTTGGGGCAGGGTCGGCCGGTGCGCACGCAGGTGTCATCAAGCTAGCACCAAATGCAGCCGCGCCGTGCGGCCTGTGATGCGATCATGCCGCGGGCGTCGAGCGATATAGCGACCCTCGGCGCGAGACACGCTCCAGCATGTGATCGACCAGATAATCTGGCACTTCATGCGGATTGTAGGTGAGGGATTCTTGTCCCGGATATCCTAGCGCCGCGCGCACTTCCTGCGCCATGTAGTACCCGCCCGATGCAGCAAGACCGATAGCATTGAACGCCTCTGGGTCTTGGCGGTAGAGGGTGTTTAGGTCAGCCGAAAGCGTGCCTGCTTCAATCTTGGCAAGGCCGCGCAGGAATTCCTCAGCAATGTCCGGTCTGAACTGCAGCACCTCGTCGAGGAGCTTTCCGTGAACCCCCACCGCCGTTGCAGTTGGAAACTGCTTGTAAGCAGGGATCAGCAGATCTGCGATCTGGCCGAAAAGCGCACGAGTTTCGGGCGTAAGGCGGTTTGGCGTGGACATTATGCAGCCTCCTGGTTGCGGCGCTCGGCGATCATATGGCGGGTCTGCCGGAGCGCCACGGTCATGATGGTGGCGGTGGGATTAAGTCCAGCTGATGTCGGGAAAGTACTGCCGTCCAGCACGAACAAGTTCGGCACGTCGTGAGTCTGGCCCCACTCGTTGACAACGGACGTCTCACGGTTCGTTCCCATCACACACGTGCCCAACAGATGCCAGCCAGTGTCTGGCATCTGGTGCACGACGGTGGTCTCTATGGCGCCGCCTGCCTTGCAGGCCTCGAGACAGCGCTCTTCGTGGAACTTGAGCATTCGCTCCGAGTTCTCCGAGACTTTGTAAATCAGTTTCGGCGCAGGAATGCCGTCGGTGTCGGTCAATTCCGGGTCCAGGAGGACCTGGTTCGATTCCTCCGGCAGATCTTCGCCAATAATGCCCCAGACCATGTTATGGCCGAAGCGACGGGTGACGAGATCATGAAGATTTGTCCCCCAAATATCTTCTACCCGCGCGTTCGGGTCGGCAAAGACCTTGGACCCGACAAAGCTGGTCGCGCCTAGTGGGCCACCACCCGGCATGGCGCCCCATTTAGCGCCGCGCACGAAGCCCCGACTTTCATCAGTCTCATAAAATTCATAAGACGACACATTCTGGCCGAATGGTCCGCGCCACGACTCGAGATCCTCGTCGAAGGTCGCCTGAATCGCAGAGAAGGGATGCATCATCAATCGCTTGCCAACCAATCCGCTGGAGTTTGCCAAGCCGTCGGGGAAACGTGTGGACTTCGACAGCTGCAAGAGGCGCGGTGTCCCGATTCCGTTTGCACAGAGGATTACGACTTGAGCTTTTTGGCGCCGTTCGCGTCCGCTTTCGTCGATGTAGATGGCACCAGTGGCAAGGCCCCGGTCGTCAACCGTGATCTCGCGAACCCTGGCGCCAGTCACCAATCGGGCTCCTGCCTTCAGAGCGTGTGGCCAATGGGTGATGTCGGTAGTCGATTTGGCGCCCTCAGGACAGCCGCTCATGCAGGTGCCGCGCCTGACGCAGGCATTGAGGCCATTATAGGCGATCGAGGGAATCGCGTTCGTGCCGGGCCACCAGTGCCAACCCATCTTATCCATGCATTCGGCGGCTTTCCTGCCGACCTTGCCGATCGGAAGCGCTGGCGTTGGATAAGCCATTTTGGGTGGGTAGGCCGGATTGCCCGCAAGTCCGGACACGCCAACTTCACGTTCGATCACTTCCAGATAGGGCATGAGATCTTCATAGGAAAACGGCCAGTCGTCGGCCACTCCATCGAGCGATCGGACTTTGAAATCCGAGGGCATGAAAGGTGTCCAATGGCCCGCGTAAAGCGTAGCGCTGCCGCCCACGCCGCAAAACATCAGCGGGTTGACGTCGGACTCAGCCGTGTTGATTGGATAGTCGCGTGGCATGTCGCGAAAATTGGGGTTGGGATGCCATTGCTTTTGGGTCACCAACTCCCATTCGGGACGGCGGCCCGGATAACGATTGGCATCGGGCATATGGCCCTGTTCCAGCGCCACGACCTTGAACCCGGCCTGCGCCAGATGCTTTGCCGCCACGGAGCCGGATGGTCCAGCCCCGATTATCAAAACGTCGGCGACCTCATCGCGGCCGGCACGCGCTCCCGATGGTACCGAGATATTTGTCATGAACTCCTCCTTGGAAATTTACTTCGGCGTCGGTCGGAAAATCGGTCCTCGATCGATAACCTGCTGCAGCATGCCGTTTGCCACGTATTCCGGCGTCGCGTCGGGATCGGTCTCAGGCCGGCTCTGCTGTCCGGGATAGCCGATCAATTCTCGCACGCGCGGCGACATGTAGTAACCGGCAGACGCCACAAGGCCGATTGCCGACAGGGCTGCGGCATCGGTCTTGTTCAAGTCATTTGCCGCGTCGGAAGCACTGCGACCGACTGCCTTCGACAGGCCGCGAAGGAGGTTTTCGCGCAGGTCTGGACGCAGGCCCAGAATGCGGTCGAGCACTTCGCCTTGCACGTCCATTTCACTTGCCGATGGCATGCCCTCGGCATTGGGGATCAGCACGTCGGCGATGGCTGCGAAGGTAGCGCGGAGCGTCTCGTCGAGCGTGGTCATGCCGCCACCTTCTGGCTGCGACGACTGGCGATGAGGTGCTTGACCGAGCGGAGCGCCACCGCGGCAATCGTGCCGGTGGGATTGAAGCCGGACGAGGTGACGAAAACGCTCCCGTCATAGACGAACAGATTGGGGACGTCGTGCGATTGCCCATACTGGTTTACAACCGATCGTTCTGGATCGTTGCCCATCCGGCAGGTGCCCATCAGGTGCCAGCCGCAATCCCGCATCAGGGGGGTGACGGAAATGTCCACGGCCCCTGCTGCAAGCATGGCTTCCTGGGCTCGGGCCAGATGGAATTCGATCATCTTCTTGGTGTTTTCCGAGTTCTTGTAGATGATCTTGGGCGCAGGTATCCCATCGCTGTCCTTCAGGATGGGATCAAGCACGACAGCGTTCGATTCGTCCGGCAGGTCTTCAGCAATGATGCCCCATTCGAAGGCACGGCCGAACACCTTGCGGGTGTTGCGGTGGAGGTTAGCACCCCAGGCTTCCTCAAGAGGTTTACCGCCATAGGCCGCGCGCATGCCCAATGGCCCGCCAGAGGGCATGACCTGCCACTTGGCGCCACGCACGAAACCGCGCGACGTGTCGGTCTCATAGAATTCCATGGACTGGATGGTCTGCCCCGCCGGACCAAGCCAGCTTTCGAGAGGTTCGTCGAAATAGCCGGTCACGGCCGCGTAAGGGTGCATCATGAGGTTCTTGCCAACCAGACCCGAGGAGTTGGCAAGCCCATTGGCAAAATGCGCTGACTTCGACAGTTGCAGAAGACGCGGAGTCCCGACGCCGTTGGCGCAAGCGATCACAATGCTGGCTTTCTGGTGTCGCTCCCGCCCCTGACGATCGATGTACGTCGCGCCATTGGCGAGCCCTTCACTATTGACCGTGATCTCGCGGACGCGTGCGCCGGTGATCAATACAGCGCCGTTTTTCAAAGCGTCTGGCCAATGTGTGTGATCGACCGAGGCCTTGGCTCGTTCCGGGCACCCGGTCAGACACGTACCCCAGCGAACGCATTGATTGCGTCCGCCATAGGGCTTCGATGGGATAGCGTTCGGCGCTGGCCACCAATGCCAGCCGAGCTTGTTCATGCCCTCGGCCGCTTTCATGCCGATCTTGCCGATCGGCAGGGGCGGCAAGGGGGAGGCGGTTCCAGCAGGATAAGCCGGGTCGCCATTCAGGGCAGAGGTGCCCATTTCCAGGTCCATCTGGTTGTAGAACGGCTCGAGATCCTCATAAGTGAATGGCCAGTCGTCAGCGACCCCGTCCAGCGTCTTGACCCGGAAATCCGAAGGCATGAAACGCTGCCAATGCGCCGCATAAAGGATCGTGCTGCCACCAACCGCGCTGTACATGAGCGGATTGACATCCGATTCGGAGGTGTCGACCGGGTAGTCCTGTTCCAGATCGCGGACGTTTGGGTTCGGGTGCCACCGCTTCTGCGACATCAGCTCCCATTCAGGTTTATTGCCCCAGAATTCTGAATTGTCGACGCGGCCGCCTTGTTCGAGGCACACAACTTTGATGCCGTTCTCAGCGAGATGTTTAGCCGCCACCGCTCCCGACGCTCCGGCGCCGATAATCAGAACCTCGGCAACGTCGGGCGGTCTGTTGCCTTTGAATGTCATGCCGATCTTCTCCTCCCAAATCGCCGCGGTGGCTGCGCGCCGACTGACTCTCCCTCCTACACCTTGGCACACCAAAACAGTTCTGACAATATTGTCGACATTATCGTTGACATTTTTGCTGCCAACCTTTTGTATGGCCATCGGAGAGGCTTGTCGCGGCATCGAGGATTGGACAGTCGTGGCGGCGTGCGGGGCGACTCGCGCCAATTGCAAGGGAGGATACCGGATGCACATCGCAGTGATATTGCGAATTGTCCCGGATGTGACTGAAGAGCTCGAAATCGCAGGGAACGGCGCCGAGATCGACCGAGAATGGATTGGGCTCAAGCTGAATGAGTTCGATGACCACGCCTTGGAAGAAGCGGTTCTTCTAAAGGAACAGACCGGCGCCCGCGTGACCGCAATCGCGCTGGCGGGCGATGGCGCCGAGCGGCAGTTGCAGACGGCGATCGCCCGCGGTGCCGACGATGCGCTACTGGTGAAGCATGATCTCGAGGGACCGGTAGGCTCGCGGGCCTGCGCGCATCTGTTGATGCCGGTGATTCAGGATCTCGGCGCCGGGGTAATTATGACTGGTGTGCAAACGCCGGAGGACGTTTTCGGTCAGCTGGCGCCCTTTGTTGCCGGGGTCCTGGGCTGGCCGACACTCAATGCGGTGAACGGCGTAGCCGTCGCCGAAGGCGATCTGATCGTTACCCAGGAATATAGTGGTGGCTACGCCGCACGATTTGCTGTGACGGCTCCCGTTGTTCTGGGCATCCAAACCGCATCCAAACCGCCGCGCTACGTTTCTGGCAGCAAACTGCGTCAGGCCAGTTCCGCGGTGATCGGATCGTCCACGTCAAAGGTTCCCGAAGGGTTTGCGCCTCAAGGCGCGTTGCGCCTCAGCGTTCCGGAACGCGGGACCAAGGCCGATATGATCGAGGGCACGGCTGAACAGGTTGCCGCCAAACTTGTGGACTTGCTTATAGAGCGCGGATTGGTGGGAGCGTGAACATGAAGATCCTTGTTTACGTCGACCTTCAGAATGGCATACCCACTTCGTCTTCGCGTGAGTTGGTCAGCGGAGCGCGCGGACTTGCCGGCCAGGACGGAATTGTCGATCTGGCGGTTTTCGGCGAAGGCGGGACGGCGGCGGTCCGAGGCCTGGATGCCGATCGCATTCTGACTGTGTCAGGCCCGGCGCTTTCGATCTACAATTCAGCAACGCATAGCGCCTGCCTGAATGAAGCAATTACGCAGTGTGATCCCGATCTGATTCTCCTCGGATACACCACTTCCGGTCTCGACCTCGGCTCGGCAATTGCGATGAGTCGGGATCTGCCGTTGTTGAGCTATTGCACTGCAGTACGGGTTTCCGGGAACAAGGTTGAAGTCGATAGCCAGATTTATGGCGGGAAACTCGTCTCTACGGCCGAGGCTAGATTGCCCGCCGTTCTTTTGATCAATTCAGGGGCCTTCCGAGAGGGCGAGGGCGTGCAGKGTCGTGTCCCTGAAGTCATCGAACTTGCAGCGCCCGACAACGTCAAGCAAACGGCAGTTCGTTTTATCTCGGCAAGCGAGCCCGATCCCAATGCCGTCGACATCACCAAGGCAAGCAGCCTTCTCTGTGTCGGGCGCGGGATCGGTGACGAAGACGCAATCGGGGAGGCGCGCGAAGCCGCCGGGTTGATGGGCGCCGAGTTGGTCGGCAGCAGGCCGATCGTCGATGCTGGCTGGCTTCCGAAGGAGCGGCAGGTTGGCAAGTCCGGCCGAAAGGTAAAACCCCAGCTGTATATAGCCCTTGGCGTTTCCGGCGCGCCCGAACATATCGAAGGCATGGGTGGCGCGGGATTGATCGTGGCGATCAACACCGATGCCGCAGCGCCCATTTTCGACCATGCCCATATCGGGGCCAAAGTCGACGTGGCCGACTTTCTGCCCGCCTTCAAGGACGCGCTCGTCAAGAAGGTCGGCTGAAGTGCCGTCGACGCAAATTGCGCTTCTCTTTCTCTTGGCCGCGACCCTCGCGATCTCGGGGTTCCGCTTTTATAGAATCCTGGCACCGGTGTTCCGGGCACCTGCGGTAAACCGCATCGACAGGCCCGAAGAACGAGCGGCCGGCGTTGGTCGTGATGTCGGGCTCCACAGACGCCTTTTGCGCAAGCGCTATTCCGGCGTGCTGCACGCCATGGTCTTTTCCGGTTTCATCGTGCTCTTCACAGCAATCCTGCAAAGCTTCGGCTCAGGTCTCATCCCCGGATTCTCATTGGCTCCGATCGGGGGAAACAGCTGGATCGCTTTCGCGCAGGAAATCTTTGCCGTACTGGTCGTGGTGGCGCTGGCTATGGCTACCTATCAGCGCGCTGTACTTCGTCCGGCCCGGTTCAAGGGATCGAATGCGACGGATGCCTGGGTCATCTACGTTCTTGTGCTGTGCGTCGTTGGGACGATGCTGCTCGAATTTTCCTTCCATATAGCTGAGACCGGCCAGGTAACGGCCTGGCGGCCTGTCAGCAGCGCCATCGCGGGCTTGTTTGGCAGGTTCGGTGTTTCGCCTGAGTCGGCGGCGCTTGGAGCCAAGGTATTTTACTGGGCACATATCGGGGTCGTGCTGATGTTCCTGATCTATATTCCCGGGTCGAAACATCGGCATATGTTCCTGGCCATTCCAAACATCTATTTTCGCAATCTCAATCCGAAGGGGATGCTTGCGCCTGGGGGCGCAACGGATGCCGTCGGCATTTCGGACATCGACCAATTCAACTGGAAAGATAAACTGGACCTCATATCCTGCACGGAATGCGGTCGTTGTCAGGAAGCTTGTCCTGCAAGTGCGGCCGGCTTACCGCTCAGCCCAAAAAAAGTGATCATGGACCTTCGGGATCACATGGCCGAGCGGGAACGCGGCAACTGCAAAGACGTCCCGTTGATCGGCGGTGTAATCAAGGAAGAGACGCTCTGGGCGTGCACGACTTGCCGCGCCTGCATGGATGTCTGTCCCGTTCACATTGAGCCCATGACCAAGATAATCGAGATGCGACGCAGTCTGGTCGAATCGGGAGATGTCGAGCCTTTGCTGCAGGAGTCGCTTTCAAGCCTTCAGCGCAACGGGAACTCGTTGGGTAAGCCAGCCCGGCAGCGAGCCAAGTGGACCAAGGACCTCGATTTCAAGATCAAGGACGCGCGCGAGGAGCCGGTCGACATCCTCTGGTTCGTTGGCGACTATGCCTCCTACGATCCGCGTATCCAGCGCATTACGGTCAAGGTCGCGCAAGTCCTACACGAGAGCGGCGTAGACTTCGGAATTCTCTACGACGGCGAGCAAAACAGCGGCAACGACGTACGGCGAGTCGGTGAAGAAGGCGTGTTCGAGACGTTGGCGCGGCACAACATCGATACGATCGACGGCTGCACTTTTAGTCGAATAATGACGACAGATCCCCACAGCTTGAACGCGCTCAGGCAGGAATACCGGCTGTTTGGCCGGAATTATGAAGTCGTTCACTACACGCAGCTGCTTTTGGAGTTGCTCGAGCAGGGAAAGCTGGCGCCATCGCCGACCGATGGTGGCGTCGTGACCTACCACGACCCTTGCTATCTCGGCCGCTACAATGGCGGTTATGATGCTCCGCGCGAAATCATCCGGCGGGCAGGCTACCAACTCCATGAGATGGGGCGCTGCAGAGAGAACAGCTTCTGCTGCGGCGCCGGCGGCGGCCGGATCTGGATGGATGACAGTGCTTCGATCGAGCGCCCCAGCGAGAACCGCATCAAGGAGGCCTTGGCGCTTGGTGATGTCGGTGTGTTTGTGGTCGCCTGCCCAAAGGACACGGTCATGTACACATCGGCTGTCCAAGCTCTTGGAGTCGGCGACCGGATCGCCGTGAGGGACATGATCGACCTTGTCCGGATGTCTCCGGCTATTGCCTAACCATGGCTGCAATGGAGGCCCCCACGGATGCTCTGTAGAGAAACGCATAGGAGGGCTCGGTGGCCAACGCCGTGTTGATCAACAGTTTGCGTCAGATAGTGGGAACCGCAGCGGTTTTGACAGAACCGCACGATGTTGCACCTTACGCGACCGACTGGCGGCGGATGTTCCGCGGTCAGCCCGCGTGCGTCGTCCGGCCCGGTTCCACCGCAGAGGTGGCGGCCGTCGTGGATGCCTGTCGCCAACATCGTGTTGCGATTGTCCCGCAGGGAGGCAATACGGGGCTGGCCGGTGGCGCGACGCCAGATGCCAGCGGTACAGAAGTTGTACTGTCATTGGCGCGAATGACCGCCATTCGTGGGCTGGACACGGTGGGGCTGACAGTCGAGGTCGAAGCCGGCGCAATTCTGCAAACTGTCAAGGAAGCGGTGGCAAAGGAAGGTCGGCTCCTACCCATCAGCCTTGCTGCCGAAGGCAGCGCCACGATCGGCGGGTTGGTTTCCACCAATGCCGGCGGGGTGAACGTGCTGCGCTATGGCATGACCCGCGCTCTGACCCTTGGGTTGGAAGTAGTGCTCGCCGATGGAACGATCGTGAACGGGCTCCGGCGCCTGCGCAAGGACAATGCTGGTTACGACTGGAAGCAGATGATCATCGGGTCTGAAGGAACACTCGCTATCGTCACGGCAGCTGTCCTTCGCCTCGTGCCGCAATCGCGCTACAGCGTAACCGCGCTGCTTTCTGTCCCCGACGTCGCCGTCGCCATTGCGATGTTCGATCTGGCTATGACGGAGATCGGGGAAACGGTCTCTGCCTTTGAGTTGATATCGGGAAGCGGAATGGCGCTGGTCAGCAAGCATGCAGGGCTAGAACCGCCTGTCGCAGCGGGAGCATGGTTTGTACTGATCGAGGCAGCTTCGAGCCTCCAAGGGTTGAACGAGGCTGTCCAGAGGCTGCTGGAKATCGCCTTTGAGAAAGGCTGGGCGCTCGACGGGGTGGTCGCGGAGTCCGGTGCGCAAGCGGCGCGTCTCTGGGCCTTGCGCGAAAATCTGACCGAGGCCGAAAGCCGCGAGGGGCCCAGTGTCAAGCATGACGTGTCGATGCCGCTAACGGCGATGCCCGCATTCCTTGCTGAGGTCGATATCGCATTGGCGCAGGCGGCACCGGGAGCCCAGCTTAACGTGTTCGGCCACCTGGGTGACGGTAATCTCCACGTCAACGTTCTCACAGGTCCAGACCATGACGCATCCCGGATCAACCAGGCCATTCATGACATTGTGACTTTGCATGGCGGCTCGATCTCGGCGGAGCACGGACTTGGACAATATCGTGTTGCCGAGTGGCAGCGTGTCCGGCCTTCGTCGGAAGTGGATCTTGTGACCAGGTTGAAACGTGCGCTCGATCCTGATGGGGGGTTTAATCCCGGCAAAGTGGTTCCTGCTTCGGGAGGGGCGGGTCAGGTTGCTATCCACGCCGGTGAAGAGACGTGACGGCGAACTCCACCAACCCTGCGTCCCCCCCTAATGTCAGCCAACCGCCTTGGCTGCGCGAGACTAGAGCCAGGTCAGCCATCGCGGCTGAACTACATGGCCGTCGGGCTTTGCCAGTCGCAGCGCCCACCCGCGTGCGGCGGGCAACCTTTTTGGGTGCGGCGCCCGACAGAAGCGATCTTGACGCATTGCACAAGGCGATTGCCACGCTTGCCGCGCGTGATCACACTGCTGAACCGAAAGGCTTCAGCCGTCAGATCGAATACACGCGTGGCACCTACCAAGTTGTCTTTGAACTGCACAATGAATTCGTCACCTTGACTTGGTACTCGTCGATTGACGACCGTGCAGTTTGGCCGCAAGAAATCGGTCTTGACCTGTTTGCTGAGTTCTCCATGTTGACGGCGACACGTGTCGACGTCACGATAACCGACGTGATCAGTCCGACAGCGCTTGGTACCTTCCAGCAGGCAAGTCTCTGCTATTCCAGTATCTATGGCGGGCAGGCGCAGGTGGCGACCGACTTCGTCCGAGATGCCGACTGCTTTACCCATTACGAGTTTTCCGCAGGCCGTTGTGGTCCCTTGCGCGCAGGCGTCATCGTGCGCCGTCTTCTCGAAATCGAGACCTACAGCAACCTTGTTCTTCTCGGCCTGCCGCTGGCGCGTCAGTATGCCCCTGAGATAACCGCAACTGAAGTCTCGCTCGGCGATGATGCCGTACGCGTTGAGGGCGACGTTACTACGGTGGGCAATCGATCGGCACTAGACAAGCTTCATATGCTTTCGATGTCCGTAGGCCAGATAGTGGAGGCGACCAGCTTTCGTTTCGCGGCAAGTCGCGCTTATGGCGAAGTGCTCCGAACGCGGATGCAGCGGCTGGAGGAGGTCTCGATTGGTGAGTTCACCGCAATCCAACGTTATCTCAGTAACCGTATTGAGCCCGCTCTAGCGACCTGCCGGGCCACTGAAAAGCGACTAGACCGATTGGCTGTCAAAATCCAGCGCTCGATCGAATTACTGGACGCTAGAATAAACCTTAGCTTGCAAACTCAGAACCAGTCAGTGCTGGACACAATTGCAAAGACGGCCCTGAGTCAGTATCGACTTCAGAAAACAGTAGAAGGACTTTCAACGATAGCAATATCCTATTATAGTCTTGCCATTCTCGGCTATGTCTTTGACGGTCTTCATCAAGCTATGCCAATTAGCAAAAGCGTGGCGCTCTTGATCTCTGCCCCTTTCGTGCTGCTTGGTGTCTGGCTAGGTTTGCGCAGGATCCACCGACTCCACTGAATGAGGTTCCCTTAATGAGAAGAAGGCTCCTGGGTTCCGTCTTGCACGCTGGCGCCGTGCTTGACCTTTTCACCTCTACGCAGCGCGAACTGGGAGTGACGGATATCGCCGAAGAATTGGCGCTTTCAAAATCATCTGCCCATGCGCTTGTCGCCTCGCTTGTCGAGATCGGACTGCTGGAGCGCGGGACCAACCGCCGCGTCAGGCTTGGCCACAAGCTTCTCGGTTTTAGTGAGACCGTACTGGCCGGGAGCGATGTGTTCAACTCCATGCGCGACATGCTGAACGATCTGATGCAGAAACTGGGACGGTCCGTCTATCTTGCGGTCAAGGACGGCCAGCACGTGGTCTATGTCAATCGCCTTCAAGGCTCCAGCGCCGTACCTGCCTCCTTGGGTAGTGCCGGGACCACTCTCCCCGTGCATGCCAGTGCGGCCGGAAAAGTCCTGTTGGCCCATCAGACAGAAACGCAAGTGCAGCGCATTCTCGAAAGCAGAGGGCTCGCGCGACTGACTCGGAAAACTATCACCAGCGAACGCGCGCTCGCGACAGAGCTTATGGCGGTGCGAGATCAAGGCTACGCGCTGAGCCAGGGAGAATATGTGTCGGATCTGTACTGCGTTGCGGCTCCAGTCCGAAATCAGCAGGACCAAATCGTTGCTGCGATCGGAATCGGTGCGACGGCGAGCGATTTCGAATTCAACAAGATAGGTTTGGTGCGCGAAGTAATGCGCGCGGCGCAGCGCGCGTCACGAGGACAGGGCTGGCGATCTGAGCGAAGCGTTTAAGCATCGGCGGCTTTCTGCTCGCGCCATCATTCCTTATCAGGCATGATCAGATCGAATTGACCGGATAGTCGGGGGCCTGACCCGTCAAGATGGCGCGCACCTGTTGCGCTGCTTTGCGCTGGAGCTCAATCACCGCCTGCTCGGAGTAAAACGCCAGATGCGGCGTCACGATAAGGTTGGGCACCTCCGAGAACGGCGTGCTGTCAGACGGTGGCGGTTCAGAGTCGAGCACATCGAGCCCTGCGCCTCCCAGCGTTCCCTCCCGCAAGGCCGCAGCAACAGCTTGATAGTCTACAAGACCGCCGCGTGCCGTGTTTATAAGAATGGAACCGGGTCGCATCGTTGCCAACCGAAGGGCATCCACCATATGGCGGGTCTGCGCAGTCAGCGGCGCATGCAATGATACAACATCAGAGTCGGCAAACAACGTGTCAAGGTCGACGGAACGCGCCCCGGCCGCGGCAAACACATCCTCTGAAAGATGGGGATCGAAGGCGATTACGTCATAGCCCAGTACCTTCGCCCGCTCGGCAAGGGCTCTCGCGATACGCCCAAAGCCAACGGTACCAAGCGTGCGCCCGCGCTGCCGATGTATTGGGCGGAGAGACTTTACGTCCCAACCGCCAGCCCTTGTCTGGTCAAGTCCCCGCAGGATGCCTCGGGTTAACGCCAGGGCAAGCGCCAGACTGTGGTCGGCGACCTCTTCGATGCAATAGTCGGGAACGTTGGTCACCTGAATGCCACGCGATGTCGCCACCCGCATCGGGATGGTGTCAACGCCGATACCGTAGCGCGCAATGATCCGGCACTTCTCCATAGCACCCACGAGATCCGCCGAAAGAGGCCTGTAGCAGTTCAACACCGCATCGGCTTCGCGAGCCATCTCTGTCAATTCGGCTTCGCTAGCGGCTCCAGCCAGCTTCAATTCGCCGACGCCGTCCAGGATTGACCTTTCCGGATCGAGATTTGGAAAGACATGGTCAGTCACCAGGATCGTCTTCATGGGCTTGTTTCGGGTGCGGTGAGAGTGGTTGTGAGGCTGCCAAGCCCGTCGATCTCGACGGTTATCTCATCGCCCGGTATCAGCCAGACCGGAGATTTATGCCCTATGAGGACGCCTTCCGGCGTACCGGTAACGACCACATCCCCCGGCTTCAGTGTCGCGTGCCGACTGAGGAAGGCGATGATTTCCGCGACACTGAAGATCATGTCGCCGGTCGAGGAATCCTGCCGCAACTCGCCGTTGACGCGGCAGCTGATCCGGAGAGCCTGAGGATCAGGCACCTCGTCGGCGGTGGCGAGACGTGGGCCGAGCGGCAGGAAACCGTCAAGCATCTTGCCGATCATCCATTGGCTGGTGGAGAGCTGCGCGCCACGCGCGGAGAGATCGTTTGCGCAGCAATAGCCGGCTACATATGCCAACGCTTCGTGGGCAGCGACGTTTCTCGCCTCCCGGCCGATCACGACCCCCAGCTCGGCTTCGTAGTCGTATTTCGTGTCGATCGGCGGGAGAGCCACGCGGCTGCCATGTGCGCTTAGGCTATTGGCGAACTTGCCGAAGATCACGGGCGTTGTCGGTATCGCCATATTCGCCTCGATCGCATGGCGGCGATAGTTCAGCCCGACGCAGATGATCTTTTCGGGAGCAGTGACCACCGGCGCCAGGCGAAGGCTTTCGAGCGGCACCAGCTTGCCGTTCGGTGGCCCAAGCCGTGCGGCAAGTCGGTCGATGTCGGTCAGTGTAACAGGTGCAGGGCCACGCCACAGATCGGAAGCAGCGAGGTCTTCTACACCGTCCTCCCGCAGCAAGCCGGTTCTGATGCCGTCGGCGGCATGAAAGTTCAGAAGTTTCATGAAATCAGTTGCTCCACCCGGCCAGGAAGTCGCGCAGTTCTTGGGTAACGCGTTTCGGTTGTTCTTCTTGAGGAAGGTGCCCGCATTCGGGGATCGCAACGCCGCGTACGTTCCGGGCCATGCCCTTCCAGACCTCGAGCACGTCAAATGTCTTGCCGACGAGTTCGAAATCAGCGCCCCACAGGGCGAGCACGGGACAATCGATCAGGTTGTCGGCATCCTCGACGTCTTGCTGGAGATCGACAGAGCCAGCCCGGTAGTCGTTGAACGCCCCGCGCAGCGCACCGGGTTGAGAATAGGCGCGCACATATTCGGCAACCGCGGTGTCCTCAATAGCGCCGGGGTTGTAACACCAGCCGCTGAAAAAGTGCCGCAGGAAGATCTCCTCGCGTCCTTCAATCAGGGCTTCTGGCAGGTGAGGAACCTGCTGGAAATAAAAAAACCAGTAGAGTTTCGCGAGCTTCGCGTCTGTGGCGTTGAATACGACCCGCGTGGGGATGTTGTCGAGAACGGCCAGACGATCAACCGCCCTACGATGATCCTTGGCGAACCGGGTAGCGACGCGCGCGCCTCGATCATGTCCCACGAGAGCGATACGATCATATCCGAAATGCGCCACCAACTGGCGGATGTCCTCGGCCATAGTGCGTTTGTCATATCCGGCGTCCGGCTTGTCGCTGTCACCGTAGCCGCGAAGATCAGGCATGATCACGTGATAGTCGCGGGCAAGATCTGGCCATTGATGGCGCCACGCATGCCACGTCTCAGGGTAGCCATGGAGAAGCACGACCGGAGGGCCTTCGCCTGCTTCCGCGACATGCATGCGGATGCCATTGACGCCGATCATGTGGCGTCTGACTGCCATCGTCATTTCATCTCTCCGCTATGTTTTCCAACGACGCGACGTTTGTCTGCCCGGTCGGACGTCGTCCGACCGGGCAGCGAACAAAATCAGTCCCAGAATTCGCCACCCTGCGGAAGTTTCGAAAAATCGCCCGCGTCGTGGCAGAAAAACAAAGGCACGCCGCTGCGTTCGAGTTGTTTCATCCGCATGCGCGTCGTCGATGTCGCGCTGGTGCTCCAGTCCCAAGGCATCGGAACCATGTTATCGAATCCGCCTCGCTGATGGCCGGTGTCTGCCGCGAGGCAAACGCGTCCGCGGTTCGGCAGGTTGACGACAAGCACCTGCTGGCCGGGCGCATGACCCGGCGCCTTTATTAGCTTCAAGGTGCCGTCTTCGAAAAGATCGAGATCGCCTTCAACTTCCAGAATGTTCAGCTTGCGAATGTCGCGATAGTCGTTCTGGCAATAGACCGGCCGGGTCCACGCATCGGGCCATAGCGCGTAGCGTATCTCGTCCCGCTGGACGACGTGTATGGCTTCGGGAAAATACGACATGCCTCCGGCATGATCGAGGTGGAGATGCGAATAGACGACATAACGCACGTCCTTGGGCTGGATGCCCAATCTGTCAAGTTGCGCATCGACGACATGTTCGCGCTTGAAGCCATGCGTGCCGAAAGCAGCGCGGAGACCCGGGCCCCAGTAGGCGTCTCCTCGGTCTGGGTCGGCGACAGCTTCATTGATGCCTGTGTCCCACAAAACCACCCCGTGCACCGGATGCTCGATGACCACTGAAGTGGTCGGCACATCGACATTGCCGGGCGCCAAAGCGACCAGCAGATTTGTGGCGCAACTGAGAGGCCCGACATTCATCGCACTCATCCTAAGGCCAGCCATTGTTTCCTCCCTGATTTTCCGATCGGCGAACCGGTACCTCCGCACCTGTGCCCGATATCCTCCCGAACACGTGCGCAAGGCGCACCGCTTAATGCCGGCCCTAAAGCTTCCACTCCAGCCTGCATTGCGCTTGTACTGAAGGGCAAATCGGCAGGTTTGTCTCAAGGTTGTTCGGCAGTGCCGAACGCCGGCGAAAATTATGGCCGTCTCGGGTGATCGCAGAGTCGGGAGCTCAGCGGAACCATACGAGACGATGCGGGAAGATTTCTGATTTTGGCCCACGAAAAAGTCAATGAAATCAACGACTTTAACACGTCCTCCGGGCCCACCATCCACTCCACACGATTTCCGGGGCTTCCATCCGTCTCAGAATAGCTCCGACATTTCGGTGGGTTAGCGCGCGGTAGTGGGCAACACTTGGCTGAGACGACGCATTGACGGCCCAAAACACCTGACTTTTGGTCGTCCGTCTCTGTCGGGCGAATGCCGTAGCCAAGTGTTTGCCAAAGTGATGGTCGACTGATCAGCGAGATGCTCGCCGGATGGTTAGAAGCCGAGGCGTGCAGCCTGGTCAGCCCAGGCGAGGGGGAGGTCCGACAATCGGGACAGCCGGTGGGCCGTTAGTTCAACAGGTTGATCACCTGCAACGATGTTGGCCGCAATTTTCGGAGCAAGGAAGGCGAAGGGCAGGAGGCGGCTGACCTCGGATGTATCGGTGCCGTTGAGCATGGCAACGTCGGTGAGGCTTCGGTGGGCTCCGTCGGTAAGTTGGCCGAGGTACAAGTGGGCTCGACGCAGAAGGTCGATCAACGCACTATCGGGTTCTCGGCTGATGTTAGATCCGTCTGTAAGCAAGATCCGCGTTTCGACGCCGCGCCGCTTCATGCCGATTGGGCATTCGATGGAAGTTACATGGGCGCCATCGCTGGTTGGAATGACCCGGTCGAGAAGCAATTCCGACAGCGAGCGGCGATCCAGGTCGATGGTCAATGACCCCTGCCTGAGGGTGATCTTGCGAACGATCCTTTGAAGCATGGATCGCTTAGCGTCTGCAGTGTCTGAAGCCCAGCGCGACCGCAACTCTTCGACTCGCCGCATCCCCGACTGGATTTCGCCAGCCTCGGCCCATTGCCGAATCCAATCAGACAGTTGGGCTTGATCACTGAGAATCCGATTCAGGCGATGCTCAACAACTGATTCAAGTACTGGCGCTGGAAGACGCCAGCCCTCGGACCCGTTTCGGCGCTGGTCGACGAATTGCCTTGAGACATAGTAGCGGTAGCGAACACCTTGCTTGTTGGCATGAACCGATCGCAGTTTCTCGCCCGCTTCATCGAAGAGCAAACCGGTGAGCAAATGCGCTTGCGTGACATTCGACTGGCTTCGTCGCCGCGGCGCCTGCGAGGCGAGGAGTGCCTGGGCTTCTTCGAATGTGGCAGACGTGATGATCGGCTCGTGCTCTCCATCGTAGACCCGATCCTTATGCCTGATCTTGCCGACGTAGGCCGGGTTCGAAAGCAGGTGGTAAAGGTTGCCGCGACCAAACGGCAGGGTGACGGCAACTGATCCGTCTTTGCGCTGTCGCGATCGTGTCGAGAGTCCCTCGCTCGCCGCCTCGTCAACGAGATCTCGGACCGACTTCAGAGTGAGATAGCGGGCGAACAGGTGTCTGACTGTTTGCGCTTCTGTTTCGTCAATCACGAGCTTTCGGTTCTCGACGCGATAGCCTAGCGGCACAACGCCGCCCATCCACATGCCTTTCTTTTTCGACGCGGCGATCTTGTCACGGATACGCTCCGCGGTGACCTCCCGCTCGAACTGAGCGAAGGACAAAAGTACATTGAGCGTGAGCCTGCCCATCGAGGTCGTGGTGTTGAACTGCTGTGTCACCGAGACGAAGGAGACGGAGCTGGCATCGAAGATTTCGACGATCTTGGAAAAATCCATCAACGATGTGCTACCGACGTTCATCGCGCAGAAATCGGGACATGTCGTCGCGACTTCGTCGGTCGCCGGGCTCAAGGCCTATCCTGGTGGTGCGGTTTATGGCGGTACAAAATGGTTCGTGCGCGACTTCATGGAGGTGCTGCGCATGGAGTCCGCCATGGAAGGGACGAACATCCGCACCACGACGATCTATCCCGCCGCGATCAATACCGAGTTGCTGGACGCGATCAGCGACAAGGGAATGGCCGAGCAGATGAAAAAAATCTACGACCAATACGGAATCTCGCCAGACCGGATTGCCAACGTCGTGGGCTTTGCTATCGACCAGCCCGAGGACACGACGATCAACGAGTTCACGGTGGGGCCGGCCAACCAGCCTTGGTAAGGACGGGCCGCGCCGAAAAAGGCTTGTTGCAGTCCGGAATGCTCCGGCCCGCGTTGATCGCGGCTTGCAGCACCGCGTCACCAGCACTTTCGGCGCGGCTCAAAACGAACTCTGCTTGGCTAGCCAATCTCTGACAGATGCCACATGGCCGGTAACTTCCTGAGACTTAGACCAGGCGACGTTGAATGATTTTCCGGTACGATGAATATAGTTGGTTAGCCGAACCAGGCTCCCACTTCTTATCAGTCGGTCGGTTAGATGTGCCCAGCCAAGGGCGATGCCCTGACCTTCCAAAACGGACTGAATGACCGAGACATAGTCGTTGATGCGAAGGCCTTGTGGGGCGAGGGCGCCGTCCACCCCGGCGGCGGCCAGCCAGTCTGGCCAAGTTACCGCCGGCCTATGCGGCTCATCCAAGTGGATCAGTCGATGCTTGCATAAGTCCTCGATCGTTTGCGGCGTTCCGTGGCGGTCGAGATACAAGGGGCTGCACAGAGGATATATTTCCTCTGGCGCCATCGGTAGCAGCCCGTAATCCGGGAAGTCATCAGCGTCACCGCCCCTAATGCCGAGGGGTATGCCTTCAGCGGCAAGATCGAGATCGCGATCGCTGGTTTGGATTCGCAACTCTATTCCTGGCAACTCTTCCCGAAAACGTTGCAGTCTAGGAACGATCCATAGCGTAGCGAACGCGGTCGATGCCGACAGCGTGACGTGGTTGCCATCGGCAGATGCCTTGAGGCGTTCCGCAGATTTCTGAATATGAGAAAGCCCAAGTGTCACGTCGGCAAAGAAGCGGGCACCCGGTTCGGTGAGTTCGACTTTTCGATGCCGGCGGACAAAAAGCTTCGTACCGAACTGCTCCTCAAGGCGTATAATCGAGAGTGAAACCGCTGCCTGGGACATGCCGAGTTCCTTGCCGGCTGCTGTGAAATTGAGCAGACGGCCGGCTGCCTCAAAAGCGATTAGCCCGTTCGCGGAGGGCAAGAGATGTCGCAAGCTACCCATAATCACAGCTTATCGCATTGATTAGAATTTTCCAGCGTCACAGCCATTTATCGTCTCGCTAAGATAACTGAATCTGGGAGGATCGAGTTTCCA
Organism: Mesorhizobium sp. P3_B5; assembly: GCF_056402815.1. Taxonomy (NCBI): domain Bacteria; kingdom Pseudomonadati; phylum Pseudomonadota; class Alphaproteobacteria; order Hyphomicrobiales; family Phyllobacteriaceae; genus Mesorhizobium; species Mesorhizobium sp. P3_B5. The sequence continues at coordinate 30,173 of NZ_JBFUGR010000024.1, forward strand.
TGAACGCACCGGCCGCTGAAGTAATCGAACCTGCCAACCGTCGAGCGGGTGGCCGCGTAGGGCGCAAGACACTGCGGGGAATTCCCATGGCGTCGTTTCCGACCCTGGTCCGCAAGATCCCCGTGTATCAGATGGTCCCGGATGAGGCAGTGGAACTGATCCACCAGGAGTCGCTCTCGATCCTCGAAGAGGTGGGCTGCGAATTTCGCGACGATGAGGCGATCGCCCTGTGGAAGGCCGCCGGAGCCGATGTCTCGGAAACTCGTGTCCGGATCGACCGTGCGCTCCTGATGGAGCTCATATCGAAGGTCCCGTCGGAGTTTACGCTCAATGCGAGAAATCCGCAGCGTACGGTGCGCGTTGGTGGAGACAACTCCATCTTCGTGCCGATGTACGGCGCGCCCTACGTGCGCGACCTCGACAACAACAGGCGCTATGGCACGCTCGCCGACCTCAACAATTTCCACAAGCTCGCCTACATGGCGCCGGCGCTGCACTCGTCGAGCTCGGTCATCTGCGAGCCGATGGAAATTGCGGTGCCGAAGCGACACCTCCACATCATCCATTCGGCGCTGAAGCACTCCGACAAGCCGTTCATGGGCATCGTGACGTCCAAGGAACGAGCCGA
>NZ_JBFUGR010000025.1:0-29788 GCF_056402815.1 Mesorhizobium sp. P3_B5
CGCAGCCGACATAGTTCTGCACTATCATGACATAGTTCTGCACTATCATGTCCAGGCCTCTTCCTGTGGTGCGGGGTCTGCTGCTAACAGCCCCGTGCAACTGTTCAGGTTGATGGTTCAGTGGTGGGAAGGGACCGAGCCATGCCGCGGACTATCCCGAAAGGGATGACCAGGATCCTCTCGGCCTCCTTCCCACTTCAACCATACACCCGAACCAACACACAGGATCCTAGGGTCTGCGCCGCGTCGCTTCGCTCCTTGCTTCGCCCTAGGACGACGAAGGCGAGTGAGCGCCGTCAGTTCGGCACCGCCAGCGCCTTTTCTATCTGTGGCAGCAAGAGATCTCTCGCCGACTCCGGCGTCAGCGGACCGACATGCTTGTAGGCGATCTTGCCGTCCTTGCCGATGACGAAGGTCTCCGGCACGCCGTAGACACCCCAGTCGATCGCCGTGCGGCCCGCCGCGTCGACACCGATCGCCTGGTACGGATTGCCGACTTCACCGAGGAAGCGGCGGGCGTTTTCTGGCTGGTCCTTGTAGTTCAGCGCCGCCATGACAAAGCGCTTGTCCTGCGACAGCGCCAGCAGCACCGGATGTTCTTCCCGGCACGGCGCGCACCATGACGCGAATACGTTGACCAGCGTCACCTTGCCGGCGAACGATTTTGACTCCAGCCCCGGCAGATTGATGCCTTCGAGCGCCGGCAGGTTGGTCTGCGGCGCCGGCAGGCCGATCAGCGCCGACGGCACCTCCGAAACATCGCGTCCCGACAAAAGCTGCGCCAGGAACAGCCCGGCCAGCCCGAGGAAAATCAGCAGCGGCAACAGCACGATTAGGCGGCGGCCACGTACCGGCGTTTCGTTTTCTGTGCTCATGGCTTGGCCTTGTCGGAGCGTCGCCGCACGCCGGCGGCTTCCAGTTCGGCGATATCGCGCTTGCGCCCGCGCTGGTCGATGAGGATCCAGCCGATCAGCCCGGCCAGGACCACGGCCGTGATGGCATAGGCGGCGGTCACATACAGCGCATGCGCGCTCATGCGACCCGCTCCGCGAACACGCAGCCTTCCAACCCGACCATTTCGCCTCGTTCGACCATGCCTTTCCTTAGCCTTGCACCGGCCGCTTCGCAATCATCAGCCGCCACGCCGCAGTCTGATGGCAGTCTCAATCCGTCCCATGCCGCAGCGCCAGTGCCGCGGCCACCGGTCCCAGCACCGCAAGAAACAAGGTCAGCGCGGCAAGAATGAGGAAGGGCTGCAGGAACGGGTCAGGATCCGCCACCGCGCCATAGCTGGCAGCGACGCCAAAGATAAGCACCGGGATGGTCAGCGGCAGCACCAGCACCGAGATCAGCAGCCCGCCGCGCGGCAGCGCCACCGCCACCGCCGCGCCGGCAGCACCAATGAAAGTGATGGCCGGTGTGCCGACGAGAAGCGTGAGCGCCGTGGCGCCGATGCTGACCGGCTCCATGTTCATGAACAGGCCCAGCAAGGGCGCGGCGATGACCAGCGGCAACACGCTGCCCGCCCAATGCGCCAGGCATTTCGTCAACACGGTCAGCGCCAGCATGTGGCGGTCGTTGCCGAGCACCAAGAGATCGAGCGAGCCGTCTTCGCGGTCGGCCTGGAACAAGCGATCGAGGCCGAGCAGGCAAGAGAGCAGCGCGCCGATCCACAGGATCGCCGGACCGATGCGAGCGAGCAGCTTCAGGTCCGGCCCGACACCGAAGGGGATCGTCGCGATCACAGCGAGGAAGAAGATCACGCCGGTCAGCGCCCCGCCGCCGGCGCGGATATTGAGACGGATATCGCGGAGGAAGAGGGACCACATTACGATGTGGTCCTTTGCGGAAGCTGGAGTTCCTTTGCGCCCCCCTCTGCCCTGCCGGACATCTCCCCCACAAGGGGGGAGATTGGCAGTTCCGCCGGTAGCGCGCGCCTTCGAACGTTGGAGACAGGCGAAGGCCGAGATGACATCCAATCTCCCCCCTTGTGGGGGAGATGCCCGGCAGGGCAGAGGGGGGCGCGAAGGAATGCCGACATTACTCGCCCATCCTCAGCTCTTTCGCCCCATCCAACCCCAGCGGCAGATGCGTTGCCGCCACGATCATCCCGCCATCCCCGCAATGCTTCTTCATCAACCCGGCAAACCGCGCCTCCGAAGCCTTGTCCAACCCCGCCGTCGGTTCATCGAGCAGCCACAGCGGCCGGTGGCTGACCAAAAGCTTGGCAATCGCCGCCCGCCGCCTCTGTCCGGTCGACAGATAGCCGAACGGCAGATGGCCGATGCCGCCGAGACCGACGGTTTCCAGCGCCTCTTCGACGCTCGACAAACCCGCACCCGAAAAATCCCGCCAGAAGCGCAGATTTTCCGTCACGCTCAGCGCCGTCTTCATCGCGTTGAGGTGGCCGAGATAATGGCAGACCGCCGCGACCGTCGGAAAGTCCTCACCACCGCCCTCGATCGACACGCGGCCTTCCGCCACCGGCAGCAGCCCGGCGACGACCCGCAGCAGCGTCGATTTGCCAGAACCGTTCGGCCCGGTGACGATCAGCGCCTGACCTTGAGCAAGTGCGAAGTGGATGCCGGAAAACACCGTCTCGCCGCCGCGTTCACCGCCCAGATTTTCGGCAAGCAGCCGCATTCGTTCCCCTTCGGCTAAAGTCTAGGAGCGGCTTCGGTGCGCCGCAGCAAAAATGGCCAATCCGTGTCTAGAACTATTCCAGAAAATTCTCTATATCCGGGTCATCCGTGCCAGCGGTCGGCACGGGAACAGGAATTTGCGCCGAACCAGCGCACGCGCCGCCTTTAACGGCTCGGGTTGGCTGGGAACGGACAGCGGAAATGGCCGTACCCGCACCTTTGCGCGTGATTGCATGCCCATCGGCGTCCGTTCCCTTTCAGGCTGAACAGACAAGGACGGACCGCACGTGTCAAAATCCCTCGATAGTTTCAATTGCCGCCGCACGCTGACCGCAGGCGGTACAGACTATATCTATTACGACCTGATCGAAGCCGAGAAGAACGGCCTCACCGGAATTGCCCAGCTGCCCTATTCGATGAAGGTGCTGCTGGAGAACCTTCTGCGCAACGAGGACGGCCGTTCCGTCACTAAGGAATCGATCCAGGCGGTTGCCGGCTGGTTGACCGACAAGGGCACCGCCGGCGTCGAGATCGCCTATCGGCCAGCGCGCGTGTTGATGCAGGATTTCACCGGCGTTCCGGCCGTGGTTGACCTCGCCGCCATGCGCGATGCCATGGCCTCGCTCGGCGGCGACCCGCAAAAGATCAATCCGCTGGTGCCGGTCGATCTGGTCATCGACCACTCGGTCATCGTCGACGAGTTCGGCACGCCGATGGCCTTCGCCCGCAATGTCGAGCTCGAATATGAGCGCAACGAGGAGCGCTACAAGTTCCTCAAATGGGGCCAGCAGGCGTTCCGCAATTTCCGCGTCGTGCCGCCCGGCACCGGCATCTGCCACCAGGTCAATCTCGAATATTTGGGACAGGTGGTGTGGACCAACACCGAGGACGGCGAAACCACCGCCTATCCCGACACCTGCGTCGGCACCGATTCGCACACCACCATGATCAACGGCCTTGGCGTGCTCGGCTGGGGCGTCGGCGGCATCGAGGCCGAGGCCGCCATGCTAGGCCAGCCGGTTTCCATGCTGTTGCCCGAAGTCATCGGCTTCCGCCTCACCGGCAAGCTCAAGGAAGGCGTCACCGCCACCGACCTGGTGCTCACCGTCACCCAGATGCTGCGCAAGAAGGGTGTCGTCGGCAAGTTCGTCGAGTTCTTCGGCCCCGGCCTCTCCAACATGACGCTGGCCGACCGCGCCACCATCGGCAACATGGCGCCCGAATATGGGGCCACTTGCGGCTTCTTCCCGGTCGATGGCGAGACCATCCGCTACCTCACAATGTCGGGTCGCGAGGAAAGCCGCATCGCTTTGGTCGAGGCTTACGCCAAGGCGCAAGGCCTGTGGCGTGACACCGGCTCGGCCGATCCTGTGTTCACCGACCTGCTCGAGCTCGAGCTTGGCAGCGTCGTGCCGTCGATGGCCGGCCCCAAGCGCCCCGAAGGCCGCGTGGCGCTTGAAGGCATTCCGGAAGGCTTCGCCAAGGCGATGGAGACCGAATACAAGAAGGCCGCCGAAATCCACAAGCGCTACGCCGTCGAAGGCACAGACCATGATCTCGGCCATGGCGATGTCGTCATCGCCGCCATCACGTCGTGCACCAACACCTCCAACCCGAGCGTGCTGATCGGCGCCGGTCTGCTGGCGCGCAACGCCAACCGGCTCGGCCTCAAGCAGAAGCCGTGGGTGAAAACCTCGCTGGCGCCAGGCAGCCAGGTGGTCGCAGAATATCTCGAGAAATCCGGCCTGCAGAAGGAACTCGACCAGATTGGCTTCAATCTCGTCGGCTTCGGCTGCACCACCTGCATCGGCAATTCCGGCCCGCTGCCGGCGCCGATCTCGAAAACCATCAACGACAAGGGTCTGATCGCCGCCGCGGTGCTCTCCGGCAACCGCAATTTCGAAGGCCGCGTCTCGCCCGACGTGCAGGCGAACTATCTCGCCTCGCCGCCGTTGGTCGTCGCCCACGCGCTGGCCGGCACCGTGACAAAAGACCTGACCACCGAGCCGCTCGGCGAGGACAGGAATGGCAACCCGGTCTACTTGAAGGATATCTGGCCGAGCTCGGCCGAGATCCAGGAGTTTATCGAGAAGAACGTCACCCGCGAGCTGTTCGCCCGCAAATATGCCGACGTCTTCAAGGGCGACGAATATTGGCAGAACGTCAAGGCGCCGGAAGGCCAGACCTATGCCTGGGACGACAACTCGACCTATGTGCAGAACCCGCCCTATTTCGCCGGCATGACCGCCGGCTTCGGCAAGATCGGCGACATCAAGGGCGCGCGCGTGCTTGGCCTGTTCGGCGACAAGATCACCACCGACCACATCTCGCCGGCGGGTTCGATCAAGGCGGCGTCGCCGGCCGGCAAATACCTCACCGACCATGGCGTCGGCGTTGCCGACTTCAACCAGTACGGCACGCGCCGCGGCAACCATGAGGTGATGATGCGCGGCACCTTCGCCAACATCCGCATCCGCAACCACATGCTGGGCGAGAACGGCCGCGAGGGCGGCTACACCATCCACTACCCCAGCAAGGAAGAGACATCGATCTACGACGCCGCCATGGAGTACAAGAAGGAAGGCGTGCCGCTGGTCATCTTTGCCGGTGTCGAATACGGCAACGGCTCGTCGCGCGACTGGGCGGCCAAGGGCACCAATCTCCTTGGTGTCCGCGCCGTCATCGCCCAGTCCTTCGAGCGCATCCACCGCTCCAACCTGGTCGGCATGGGCGTCATCCCCTTCGTCTTCGAGGACGGCACCTCATGGGCCACGCTCAATCTGAAGGGTGACGAGATCGTCGAGATCGATGGCTTGAGTACTATCAAGCCGCGCCAGACCATGATCGCCAAGGTGACCTATGGCGACGGCACGGTGAAAAACGTGCCGATCATCTGCCGCATCGATACGCTGGACGAGCTCGACTACTTCAAGAACGGCGGCATCTTGCAATACGTGCTGCGTGACTTGGCGGCTTAAGCCGAACAGACGATCGAGCTGAACCAGAAAACCGCCGAAGCCAAGGCTCCGGCGGTTTTTTCTTGTCTGGATTCGGCCCTCATGCCGTGTGCCGGTCACCTGCGACGGCAAAATTTCACCGCAACGTGACTTCCCGTTGACTGTGGCTTCTGCCACATATTTCAGCAACCAGAACAAGGCCGGCAGCACCGGCGGGAAATCGGAACGACCATGGCCTTCAACAGACCATTGCGGCTTGCGGCTCTAGCGCTGGCCCTTTCGGCGCTCGCCGGCACCGGGCTTGCCGCCGAAACCGGCAGATCTCAGACCGACAGGCCCTTGGGCGTGGTCGAGCTTTTCACCAGCCAGGGCTGCAGTTCCTGCCCACCGGCCGACGCGTTCTTTGCCGAGCTTGCCGCCAAGGAAGACATCGTCGCGCTCGCCTATCACGTCAACTACTGGGACTATCTTGGCTGGCAGGACACGCTGAGCCGCAAGGAGAACACCGAGCGCCAATATGACTATATGCGCGCCTTCGGCAACCGTTCGGTCTACACGCCGCAAGCCGTCATCAATGGCCGCAGCCACGTCAACGGCGCCAGCCGCAAGGAAGTCGATGGTGCGCTCGCCCGCATGGAGAGATCAGGCGAAGGCATGCGGGTCGGCATCAAGGTCAGCCAGACCAGCGACCGCGTCATGATCGACGCCGGCGATGCCGGCAGCGGTCCCCGCGACGCCCATGTCGTCATCGTCTATTTCGACCCGCCGCAGACGATCGACATCGGCAAGGGCGAAAACAGCGGTCGCAGCATGACCTACTGGAACGCCGTCTCCGGCATCCAGACCGCCGGCATGTGGCACGGCAAGGCGCAGCGCTACGAATTGCCGATGAGCGAGATCTCCAAGAAGGCCGGCTGCGCGGTGTTGCTGCAATCGGTCGGCAAGGACGGCATGCCCGGGCCGATCCTCGGCGCTGCGTTTATTCACAAGCCGTAACAGAATCGCCAAACGACCCTGCCTTCGTCATCCTGGGGCGGAGCAGGAGCGAAGCTCCGTCGCGGAGACCCCAGGATCCAAGCCGTGACATCGGGGCACGCGCTTAAGCTGTCCCGTTTGAGACAAATGGCCATTCTGACAAGCAGCATGCCTCGACAAACGTCACGGCAGGGATCCTCGGGTCTGCGCGTCCGCTTCGCTTCCGCTCCGCCCGTGGATGACGACGTCGCGGTAGCGTGAAGTCGTTTCAGCAATAAAAAACCGACGTCAGCTTGCTTCTGACGTCGGTCATTTAGTTTTGGGATCGTCGCACCCGATTTTCCCTTGGGAAAACCGAGGTTGGTTCGATCCGACGCAGACCCGTGGGCGGGGGGCTTGGGGTTTACGAGCCGGTGCCGGACCGAACCGTCTCAGGCAACGCCGGTAAACTCGTCGGACATTGGGGCATGAGCGCGGATAAAAAAAGGCAGAAATGTGGCGAAGGATCACCAATTCCATCAACGCGTTTCACAAAAGTGACTGGACGTGACGAAAACAGCGCGGTTGCGGGATGCTTAGCCGGGTCTTGCAATTCGGCGACGAACACGCCAACTTTGGCTGGCAAGATTCATTTTGAAGGATCGACGCATGACCGATCGCGGCAGTGGGGCGGAGGATGGGGACGCATCCGCAATATTGATCCCGTTGCATGAGGCAAGACGCGAACGCCTCGACCAGCCGGTTCGCTTCGACCGGCGCGAGCTGGACCAGATACTCAGACTTTACGGACGCATGGTCGCCGCCAATGAATGGCGCGACTACGCCATCGACCAGCTTGCCGACCGCGCCGTCTTTTCGGTGTTCCGCCGCACCAGCGAGGTGCCGTTATTCCAGATCGTCAAGGACCCGCAGCTGGCGCGCCGACAAGGCGCCTTCGCCGTCATCGCCGCCGGCGGCCGCATCCTCAAGCGCGGCCAGGAGCTTGGCCGTGTGCTTGGCGTCTTCGACCGCACGCTGAAGCTGGTCGAAGCCTAAACCCTTATTTCTGCTGACGAAATTTACGATCAGGCAATGATTCGGGATCGGGTGGCACCTGCGCTCCGCCATTTAACGACAGCTGCATGAACACGGTGTCCAGCCAGCGCTCGTGCTTGTAGCCGGAGCCCTCCAGACGCCCCGAATGGCGAAAGCCGAGCTTTTCGTGCAGCCGCACCGAGGCGCTATCGGCGTGGCCGTCGCCGATGACGGCGACGATCTGGTGAAAGCCCGCCGCTCGGGCTGCCTCTATCAGCGCCTGCATCAGCTTGAGCCCGACGCCCTGTCCCTTGGCATCGGGCGCGACATAGACGGAATCCTCGACGATGAAGCGATAAGCCGGCCGCGGTCGGAAGGCGCCGGCATAGGCGTAGCCGAGCACCGTGCCGTCCTTCTCCGCCACCAGATAGGGAAAGCCGCCAGCCGTCAGGCTGTCGAATCGCGTGCCAATCTCGGCACGGCTCGGTGGCTCCAGCTCGTAGCTCGCCGTGCCATGGGTCACCGCATCGGCATAGATTTCCGTGATCCGGTCAAGGTCGGCGGCAATTGCGGCGCGTATCGTGATGCTGCTCATAATTTATGCAAGTGATCCATCTGCCCGCTATTACAGCAAAGGCCGGCGCAAAAGAGAAGGGCGGCCGTTGGGCCGCCCTTCTTGAACTCGATGGTCCAGCGCTGCGGATTAGCGGCGGTCGCCCATGAACTGCAGCAGGAACATGAACAGGTTGATGAAGTCGAGGTAGAGCCTCAGAGCGCCCATGATCGCCTTGCGGCCGGCGACATCCGTGGCGTCACCATCGTAATACATTTCCTTGATGCTCTGCGTGTCATAGGCGGTGAGGCCTGCGAAGATCAGCACACCGAGCGCCGAGACGGCAAAGCCGAGCGCCGACGACTGCAGGAAGATGTTGATCACCATCGCGATCATCAGTCCGACCACGCCCATGATCAGGAACGAGCCGAAGGCGGTCAGGTCGCGCCTGGTCGTGTAGCCGTAGAGCGACAGCGCGCCGAAGGCGGCCGCCGTGGCGAAGAAGGTCTGGGTGATGCTGGCGCCGGTGTAGACCAGGAAGATGGTCGACAGCGACAGGCCAACCAGGGCCGAATAGACCCAGAAGGTCGTCTGCGCCGCGGCAACGCTCATCGACTGGATTCTGAACGACAGGAAGAACACGGCAGCCAGCGGGGCCAGAATGACGACCCAGCGGAAAGCGCTTGTGTAGATGAGCGCGCCGAAAGCGGTAAGCTGGCCATCACCCGTGACGGCGAGCTGGAAAGCGCCCCAGGCAGCAAGGCCGGTGATGAGGAGGCCAAGCCCCATCAGATTGTAGACCTTGATCATGTAGGCGCGCAGGCCCTGGTCGATGCCTGCGTCAACGCGGGCGCCGGGCACGGCGCGCGTCTGGTAGTTGCGAAGGGGTTCAGCCATGAGAGTCCTCTATTGCTTCTGCCCCGTCCGGTGTCAGGCCCATTTGGGCCCAGGCGCCGCTGGCGGGGCTCCAGCATGCCTATGGCGAAATATGATGGTTCTTTGCCTCAAGAACAAGGCCGTAACCGGATGTAATGCTTTGTGAAACATTGCAAACCCGGTTTGGCGGCCGTCCGAGGCCCAACATTACCAAGATTTAACCAAAAGCGGGTCGCCAAGACTAGAGATTCCGCAGCACCGGGGCCGCCTTGTGGCCCAGCACCCGCCATGTGCCGGCCAAGCCGATGCCGACCGTGATCACCAGCGCAAAGACGATTGTGGCCACCGCCACTTCCGGCATGAAATGCGACGGCAGCGTCATGATGCGCGCGACGACGAACCACGCCGCGACCCCGCCCGCAACCAGCGCGAAGATGGCGGTGGCAAGCCCGATCAGCATGTATTCCAGCGAGAAGGCCGCAATCAGCGTTTTCCGTGTCGCGCCCAGCGTCTTCAGCACCACCGCGTCATGGATGCGGGCCCGATTGCCGGCGGCAAGCGCGCCGGCCAGCACCAGCACCGAGGCAAACAGCGCCACGCCGGCCGCCGCCCGGATCGCCGTGCCGAGTTGCGCCACCAGCCGGTTGACGATGTCGAGCGCGTCCTTGACCCGGACCGTCGTCACCGCAGGGAAGGCGCGGGTGACGGCGTTGAGCAGGCGGGCATCGTCGGCCGTAGAAGTGTTCTTCTCGGTCAGCGTCGCCAGCCAGCCATGCGGTGCCCCGGCAAAAGTGTTGGGCGAGAACACCATGACGAAGTTGATGCCCATCGTCTCCCACTCGACCTGACGGAAGTTGGCGATCCTGGCCGTCACATTGCGGCCCAGCACATTGACGGTGATGGTGTCGCCGAGCTTCAGCCCGATCTCTCTGCCCTCTTCGGCCGAGAACGAAACCAGCGGCTCGCCGGCATAATTGTCCGGCCACCACGTGCCTTCGGTGAGTGTCGCGTTAGCGGGCTGTTTCGCCTCATAGGTCAGGCCGCGATCGCCGCGCAGCACCCAGGCGCCTTCCGACGGAACGTTGACCTTGCCGACATCGACGCCGTTCAGCGCCATCACCCGGCCGCGCAGCATCGGCACCTTGAGCAGCGTGCCTTGTGGCGCTTGGCTGCCGATCAGCGTCGAGAACGCATCGACATCATTGCTCTGGATGTCGACGAAGAAAAAGTTCGGCGCACGTTCCGGCAGGCTGGCGGAAATCTGCCGCCGCAGATTGCCGTCGATCAGCGCCAGCGTCACCAGCAGCGTCAGCCCGAGCCCCAGCGACAGCACCACCGATGGGGTCAGCGCGCCCGGCCGATGGATGTTGCCGATCGCCAGCCGGAGCGCCACGGAGCGGACGCGCGGGCTCTTTTTCGCCGCCCATTGCACCAGCCCACCAACCAGGCGCAGCACAAGAAAAGCAAAAATAGTGGCGCCGACGAAGATCGAGGCGATACGGCGGTCGCCGGAAAACAGAATGGCCAGCGCCGCCAGCAGCAGCGCAATGCCGATTGCCGCGCCGACATAGGGCGGGCGCGGAAAGCCGCGACCCTCAAACCCCATTTCGCGAAACAGTGCAGTTGCCGGCACGTCGCGGGCGCGGCCGAGCGGCAGAAGCGCAAAGGCCAGCGTCACCAAGAGGCCGAACAGCGCCGCCATGGCGAGCGCGCCGGGATAGAAGCCGCCCTCGGCCGGCACCGGAATGACCGACTGCAGGGCAGCACTGGCCGCAAACGGCATCAGCGCGCCAAGCACGAGGCCGAGCACGACGCCGAGCCCGGCGATCATCAGGATCTGGACGAGATAGACGGTAAAGACGAAGCCGCCGGAGGCTCCCAGGCTCTTGAAGGTGGCGATGACGGCTCGCTTGCCGTCGAGATAGGCGCGCACCGCGTTGGCGACGCCGACCCCGCCGACGACCAGCGCCGTCAGCCCGACCAGCGTCAGGAACTGCGAGAAGCGCTCGATATTCGAAGACAGCGCCGGTGCCGCATTGGAGCGCGAGCGGATCGACCAGCCGGCTTCGGGAAAGTCTTTTGCCGCCTGCTCCTGGATGCCTTTGATATCGGCCTCGCTGGCCCCGGCGGGCAGGCGGATCTTGTAGGCATTCTCGACCAGGCTGCCCGGCTGGATCAGGCCGGAGGCGGCCAGCCCCTCAGTCGACACCATCAGCCGCGGGGCAAAGCCGAAACCGTCCGACACGGCGTCCGGCTCGGTGACCAGCCTGGCGCGCAGTTCGAATGTGGCACTGCCGAGTTTCAGCCGGTCGCCGATCTTCACATTGAGCCGATCGAACAGAAGATCGGGTGCGGCGGCGCCGAACACGCCGGATTTCTCACCGAACAGATCCTGTTTCGACAGCGCCGGCGCTGTCGCCAGCGCGCCATAGAGCGGGTAGGCATCGTCAACCGCCTTGGCCTCGACCAGCGACTGGTCGGAACCGTCTTCGAGCCGCGCCATCGAGCGCATGTTGGCGCTGCGCGAGATCGTGCCCAGCCCATCGAGGAAGCTGCGCTCGGCCTGGCTGGTGTCGCGCTGGTTGATCTGGAAACGCAGATCACCGCCGAGCAGCGTCTGGCCCTGGTTGGCGACGCCGGCGGTGATGGCCTGCGCCACCGAATTGACGCCGCCGATGGCGGCGACGCCAAGCGCGATGCAGGCAAGGAAGATCATGAAGCCGGACAGCCCGCCGCGCATCTCGCGCAGCGAGAAGCGGAAGGCGAGTTTCAGCGTCCGAGACAGCGGCATCAGGCCGACACCTTGACCAGTGCTGGCGCCTCGATCCGTCCCGAGCGCATCGAAACCTGGCGCGAGCAGCGCGCCGCCAGCGACGGATCATGGGTGACCAGCACCAGGGTCATGCCGCGCTCGGCCGCCTTGGCGAACAGCAGATCGGCAACCTGCCGTCCCGTCGCCTGGTCAAGATTGCCGGTCGGCTCATCGGCAATCAAAAGGCGCGGCGAGGGCGCCAGCGCCCGGGCGATCGCCACACGCTGCTGTTCGCCGCCGGACAATTCGCCCGGATAATGGGTGACGCGATCGCTGAGACCTACGGCGCCCAGCTCCCGCGCGGCCACCCCGAACGGATCGGCATGGCCGGCCAGCTCCAGCGGCACCGCTACATTTTCGAGCGCCGTCATGTTGGGGATGAGGTGGAAGGATTGGAAGACGATGCCAATGTTTCGTCCCCGAAACGAAGCAATCTGGTCCTCACTTTTGCCGTTCAACAGCTCGCCGGCGATTCGGACCGTGCCCGAATCGACCCTTTCCAGTCCTGCCAGAACCATCAGCAGCGTCGACTTGCCGGAACCCGAGGGGCCGACGATGCCGGTCGCCTCGCCCTCGGCGACATCGAGGCTGACGCTCTTCAGCACATGGACGGAAGACGCGCCTTCGCCGAGCGTCAGCGATACGTCTTTCAGCGCGATGACGGCTTCTGTCAAAATGAAAGCGTCCTATATGGGAGGATGAAGGCTCTGCTTGTCGGGCCGGAAGAATCCTTGGTCATATGGGGCCTGCCGCATGTCTTTCAAACGCATCTTTGCCGCAGGCTTCATGCTTTTTCTTGGCCTCAGCAGTGCCGTCTCATTGGCGCACGCCGAGACGTTCAAGATCGTCGGCTTCGGCGACAGCCTGATGGCGGGCTTCAGCCTCGGCCCCGGCGAAGGGTTTACCGACAAATTGCAGGCAGCCCTTCGCGCCAAAGGTCTTGATGTGAGCGTCGCCAATGCCGGGGTTTCCGGCGATACGTCGAGCGGTGGCCTGGCTCGGCTCGACTGGTCGGTGCCGGACGGCACAAATCTTGTCATCCTCGAGCTTGGCGCCAACGATATGCTGCGCGGCGTTTCACCCGACATTCCCGAAAAAAACCTGGACGAGATGCTGGCCAAGCTGAAGCAGCGCAAGATTGCCGTGCTGCTGGCCGGCATGCGTGCTGCCCCCAATCTCGGTGCCGATTACCAGAACGCTTTCGACACAATCTATCCAAAACTGGCTGCGAAATACGACGTGCCGCTCTATCCGTTCTTTCTCGACGGCGTTGCCGGCAAAGCCGCTTTGCAGCTCGAAGACGGACTGCACCCAAACGCCAAGGGTGTCGATCTCATGGTCGAACGCATCCTGCCGACCGTGGAAAAGGCAATTGCAACGGTGCAAGGCAATCCCTGAAGTGAGTTATTCCGAGCGACATGCCGTCGGGGAAGCTTGTCCGACAAGCCTGCGACCAACAAACCACTTGCCCAGTTTCAATATCGATGATTCGCTAGGGCCATAGTTCGATTCGAGGAAGGGAGGCTCTCCATGCCGCGTCTTTTCACCGCCCTCGAAATACCGCGTGACGCCGCTCTTTCGCTGTCCCTGCTCCGGGGCGGCCTGCCCGGAGCCCGCTGGATCGACGTTGAGAACTACCACATGACGCTGCGCTTCATCGGCGATGTCGAGGGCCATGTCGCCGACGAGATCGCCAATGCGCTCGACCGAATCCACCGCCCCTCCTTCTCGCTGACATTGTCGGGTGTCGGCGCTTTCGGCCAGAAGAAGCCGCATGCGGTGTGGGCCGGCGTTTCAGCTTCGCCCGATCTTTCCGCCCTGCAGGGCGAGATCGACCGCATCTGCCAGCGGCTCGGCCTCCCCGCCGACCCGCGCAAATTCACCCCGCATGTGACGCTGGCGCGCCTGCGCAATTCGAGCCCGCTCGACGTTGCCCAGTACCTGTCGGCACGCGGCAATTTTTCGACACTGCCGTTCCGCGTCGGCCGCTTCGTCCTGATGTCGTCGCGCGATTCGGTCGGCGGCGGACCCTACATCGTCGAGGAGGCCTGGCCGCTGTCGGGCACCGATGCCCGTGTCGCGAGCCGCGTCGACAGCATCTCCGACGCTTCGCGGATCATGCGGTAGACCAAAGCGAACGCGTCGGCCCCGTCATAATAGGGATCCGGCACGTCGCGGGCTGTACCGTTGGCGAACTCCAGGAACAGATGCACCCGGTCGCGCAAGGCGGCCGGCGCCAGCGCTTTCAGGTCCTGGACATTCGACCGGTCCATACCCAAAATGAGGTCGAAGCGGGAGAAATCGCCCGGCGTCACCTTGCGCGCCCTCTGGCTGGAAATGTCGATGCCGTGCCGTGCCGCGATCGAAATCGTGCGTGGATCCGGGGCAGAGCCGACCTCCCAGCCGCTGGTTGCGGCTGAATCGAGCAGGATATCCCCGCCCAGCCCGCGCTCGGCCAGCACCGCGCGGAAGGTGCCTTCGGCCAAAGGCGAACGGCAGATATTGCCGAGGCAGACGAAGAGAATTGATTTTATGGGCTTCGCGCTCATCGATCCGGCATTTTGTCTTGCTGCATGTCGTTATCCCAAAACCGCGACGCACTTTTGGGCGACATGCATTATGGTGAAGGTCATTTTTCGAGATAGCACAGGAAGCTGATATGACGAGAGAGAAACTGGGCAAGGAAGCCATCACTGCGGCGCTGGCCGAACTCGGTGGCTGGACGTTGGCCGCGGATGGCGCCTCGATCAAGCGCACCTTTGTCTTCAAGAATTTTTCCGAGGCCTTCGCCTTCATGACCCGCGTTGCTTTGGCGGCGGAGAAGATGGATCATCACCCCGACTGGTCGAACGTCTACAAGACCGTGGACGTAACGCTGAACACCCACGATGCCGGCGGCATCACTGCGCTCGATATCGAACTGGCGAAGAAGATGAACAGATATGCCGGTTAGCGACGGGACTTCGTCATCCTAGGGCGAAGCAGGAGCGAAGCTCCGTCGCGAAGACCCTAGGATCCATGCCGCGACCTTGGGCAAAGGGTGCAACGGTGCAGAATTCTGCACCGTCGCAGAGCTCGAAAGCAACGGCATGTATCCTCGGGTCTGCGCCGCGTCGCTTCGCTCCTTGCTTCGCCCGTGGATGACGAAGGGAGGGGCGTTTCGGCCAATCTCCAAAGAGAGCCGCCAAGGAGTTACCCCCGGCATCATCTGCACCGTCCGGTTCAGGCACGATCCGTTCGATTTTGGGGCATGGGAACGACTAGACTCTTGTAGCGGACCTAGGCTTTCACCACATTTTCCCTCGCAGGCGCCAACGCAACGATGCGTTTGAGCCCGCAAGGAGAGATTGATGGCGCAACAACCAGGTTTTGATTTCTTCGGCTTTGGCGGCAGCGATGAGGGCGAAGTGCGCGAGAAATTCTGGCGCACGGCCAAGAAGGCGGCCCGCCAGATCCCGTTCATGGAAGAGGTGGTCGCCGCCTATTACTGCGCCATGGACAAGAAGACGCCGGTGCGCGCCAAGGGCATATTGCTGGCGGCGCTTGGCTATTTCGTGCTGCCGATCGATGTCATCCCCGACTTCGTCTTCGGGCTTGGCTTCACCGACGATATCGCCGTGCTGACCGCCGCGATCACCGCCGTCAGCGCCCACATCACACCGGCGCACCGGCTCGCCGCCAAGCAGGCGATTGCCGACAAGAGCTGAGCCGGCAACCTGGCTGGAAAAGTCAAACTCTTGCCGCTTTCGTGGCCTCCAAGTCGCGCCAGGGACATTCTGACGGCCGCTTTTCGGCAGGCGGCGGGGAAATGGCGGTGGTTTCCCGGGGTGAATGTCCTTTTCGCGAGGGAAATTCACCGTTTGGTAACCCAGATTAAATCAAAATGAAGCGACGGGCAGGACGCCAAACCGGCCTGCCGCCGCACCAGTTGGAATACGGGAAAAACGATGCGCGGATTGATTGCTACAGTTTCGAGCCTGGTCCTGGTGGCCTTGACAGCGCCGGCGCTGGCGCAGACCGCGACCAAGACCGGCCAGCACAATGCCTGGGGCACCTACAGCTACCAGGCTTCCGGCGGCAAGGTCTGCTACGTGCTGACCGTGCCGACCGACAAGCAGCCGCCGACGCTCGACCATGGCGACATGTTCTTCTTCGTCAGCCAGCGACCGGGACAGCAAGTGTCCTACGAGCCGCAATTCATTGCCGGCTACAAATTCCAGGAGGGCTCCAAGGCCACCGTCACCATCGACAAGAAGTCCTTCTCGATGTTCACGCGCGGCAAGTCGGCCTGGGTGGAGAATGCCGCCGAGGAGCCGGTGCTGATCGCCGCGATGAAGACCGGCACCGACATGAAGGTGTCGGCCAAGTCCGGTCGCGGCAACCCCACCTCCTACGTCTTCTCGTTGAAAGGCATTTCAGCGGCGCTGACGTCGATCGCCAAGTGCAAGTAGGCAAGGCTTGTAACTAGGCAACTTCGTTTTGCAATGACAGGCCGGGCCGCAAAGCCCGGCCTTTTTGCCTTTTTTTGGCCGGCGTGCGTGCCGGCGGTTCAGTCTTACATGGCCATTTTTTCACATTCGGCCTGGGCTTTCTTGGTCGACGTATCGATCATGAAGGCTTTGCCTTTGGCGTCGGTCATCATCATCATGCAGTGCTTGATCGGCTTTGCCATCTTCATCATCTCGGCGCCCATCTTTGCATCCGGCATCATGGTGCCCATATGCCCGTCCGGCATGATCGCCATCACTTCTCCACCCTTCATCATGGTCATCGTGCCCATCGCGTCTTCGGCAAATGCCGGCGAGGCGGAAAGGCCGACGAGGCCGGCAATGACGGCGAGCTTGATAGAGTTCATTCTGCATACTCCCATTTTGTAGGGGCATAGTTGCCCCCTTCGGACTTCGAAGGCGCGATGGGAATCGTTACGCAAACACACGACTATGTGATCGGTCCATTTGCAGCGCGAGGACTGGGCAGGGTGCCAGATGGCCGTAGCGAGCTATCAGCCGCTGCATTCCCCGCGCATGACTCTGCCCGCAACCTGTGCTATGCGCCGCGCTTCATTTCCGGCACGATGCTGAAATCGGCCGCAAACCGCTTATATCAAGTGCTACCATGACCCTTTCATTCGATCTCACCATTGAGGGCGCTCGTGACGCGTTGCGCGCCCGCGCCGCGCCCGAGAAGCCGTCGCTGATCGGCCTGACCCGGACCGAACTTGGCGAGGCCCTGGTTGCATCAGGCATCGTGCCGGAGCGCCAGGCCAAGATGCGCGCCCAGCAGCTGTGGCACTGGATGTATGTGCGCGGCGTTTCCGACTTTGCCGGCATGTTCAACATCTCCAAGGATCTTCGCGCCGAGCTGGACAAGCATTTTACCGTCGCCAGGCCGGAAATCGTCGAGGAGCAGATTTCCGCCGACGGCACCCGCAAATGGCTGTTCCGCTTTCCGCCACGCGGCGCCGGCCGTCCGGTCGAGATCGAGACCGTCTATATTCCCGAGGAAGGCCGCGGCACGCTCTGCATCTCATCGCAGGTCGGCTGCACGCTGACCTGCTCGTTCTGCCACACAGGCACGCAGAAGCTGGTGCGCAATCTGACGGCGGAGGAAATCCTCGCCCAGCTTCTGACCGCCCGCGACCGGCTCGGCGATTTCCCCGACCGCGACACGCCCGACGGCGCCATCGTGCCGGCCGAGGGCCGCAAGGTGTCCAACATCGTCATGATGGGCATGGGCGAGCCGCTCTACAATTTCGAAGCCGTCAAGAAGGCGCTGCTGATCGCCTCCGACGGCGACGGCCTGTCGCTGTCCAAGCGCCGCATCACGCTGTCGACCTCCGGCGTGGTGCCGGAAATCTTCCGCACCGGCGAAGAGATCGGTGTCATGCTTGCTATCTCGCTGCATGCGACCAATGACGATCTGCGCGACCTCTTGGTGCCGATTAACAAGAAATATCCGCTGAAGGAGCTGATCGAGGCCTGCCGCGCCTATCCCGGCCTGTCGAACGCCAAGCGCATCACCTTCGAATATGTGATGCTGAAGGACGTCAACGATTCCATCGAGGACGCCAAGGGGCTGATCAAACTGCTCAAGGGCATTCCGGCCAAGATCAATTTGATCCCGTTCAACCCGTGGCCAGGCACCAACTACCAGTGCTCGGACTGGGAGACGATCGAGAAGTTTGCCGACTACATCAACAATGCCGGCTACGCCTCGCCGATCCGCACCCCGCGCGGCCGCGATATTTTGGCCGCCTGCGGCCAGCTCAAGTCGGACTCCGAGCGCATGCGGAAAGTGGACCGGCTGGCGCTGGAAGCCATGATGATCGCGGGGCACGGCGAGGCGTGACCCGTCTCGTCGCCTATCTCATCCGCTTTGCCGTCATCCTGATCGGCTATGTCGTCGCCTCGCTGGCGGCCAGCGCCTTTCTCAACATCATGGTGCTGGCGTCGCTTGGCTACGCGCCGGAGCATGCCCACCCGACGGCGACCGCATCGCTGTATTTTTCAATTCCCTTCGTGGCGTTGTTCGTCGCCTATTTCGCTTTCATGCCGGCGGCGATCGTCATCATTGTCTCGGAAATCCTCAGCCGTCGCGATTGGCTGTTCTATGCGCTCGCTGGCGCGGTGGTGGCGGCGGTCTTCCTCGGCTTCGTCCACCGGACCGCCGATGCCAATTTCGACGTCACCGACACCAGCGCCGTGTTGGCGGTGGTCGGCTGCGGCATGGTCGGGGGCATTTTCTACTGGCTGAGCGCGGGGCGCTGGGCCGGCAGCTGGCGGCAAGCCGCCTGAAGGTTCGCTGTAGCGCCTGTTTCGTCTACGCCGTCGGCGTCTGGTCCAGTGGCCACAACGACCGAAGCCCCGTTCGTCCCTTGCGTTAGCCGGAAACGCCGTGATACCTCGCCCGCCGAGAACTCGTGATCGCGGAACCGCCAAATGTCAAAAGCAAAAGACGTCAAGAAGGTCGTGCTCGCCTATTCCGGCGGCCTCGACACCTCCATCATCCTGAAATGGCTGCAGACCGAGCTCGGCGCCGAAGTTGTCACCTTCACCGCCGATCTCGGCCAGGGCGGCGAGCTCGAGCCGGCACGCCGCAAGGCCGAGATGATGGGCATCAAGGACATCCGCGTCGTCGATGTGCGCGAGGAGTTCGTCTCCGACTTCGTCTTTCCGATGTTTCGCGCCAATGCCGTCTATGAAGGCACCTATCTGCTCGGCACCTCGATCGCGCGGCCGCTGATCTCCAAGCATCTGGTCGAGATCGCCAGGGAGACCGGCGCCGATGCGATTGCGCACGGCGCGACCGGCAAAGGCAACGACCAGGTCCGTTTCGAGCTTTCCGCCTATGCGCTGAACCCCGACATCAAGGTCATCGCGCCCTGGCGCGACTGGTCGTTCAAGTCGCGCACCGACCTGATCAACTTCGCCGAGCAGCACCAGATTCCGGTGCCGAAGGACAAGAAGGGCGACGCGCCGTTCTCGGTTGACGCCAACCTTCTGCATTCCTCCTCCGAGGGCAAGGTGCTGGAGGATCCATGGGTGGAGCCGCCAGAGTTTGTCCACCAGCGCACCGTCTCGCCGATGGACGCGCCGGACAAGGTCACCGAAATCGAGATCGAATTCCTCAAGGGCGATCCGATTGCGCTCAACGGCAAGAAACTGTCGCCGGCAACCATGCTGGCCGCGCTCAACGACCTCGGCCGCGACAACGGCATCGGCCGGCTCGACCTGGTCGAGAACCGCTTCGTCGGCATGAAATCACGCGGCGTCTACGAGACGCCCGGCGGCACCATCCTGATATCAGCCCACCGGGCCATCGAATCGATCACGCTTGACCGCGGCGCCGCCCACCTCAAGGACGAGTTGATGCCGCGCTATGCCGAGTTGATCTACAACGGCTTCTGGTTCGCGCCCGAGCGGCTGATGCTGCAGGCGATGATCGACAAGAGCCAGGAAGACGTCGAAGGCACGGTGCGGCTGAAGCTCTACAAGGGCAACGTCATGGTCAACGGCCGCAAGTCGAAAAAGACGCTCTATTCCGACGCGCTGGTCACCTTCGAGGACGATCGCGGCGCCTACGACCAGAAGGACGCCGCCGGCTTCATCCGCCTCAATGCGCTTAGGCTGAGGACGCTTGCCGCGCGCAACCGCAAGGCTTGATATCCGAACAGCAGCGCGGGGCCGACCTCATCAACGCTGAAACGGCTCAGGAAACCCGGCGGAGACGCCGGGTTTTTGTTTGCTAATATAATGGAAGTCAAAACCCGCCAGGATCACTTCGCCGACGCAGATCTGAATGTCGCGATATGGTCGCTCTGGAACTATGTCATGGGCGCCACCGTCACCCGGGCGAGCTTCGACCTCTCGGACGACGACAGGGCCGCCGCGCGGCAGCGCCTTAAAGCTCTCACTGAGCGCTACCCGACGATCGAACGCTCCCACCTGCTGTTGGATGACGATTGGGACGGTGCTTTCCGCAAAGGCCTCGGCTTCCTGCTCGACGGCCTCACTCCAGGATAATGAATCGGCCGGAGTGACTGGTCTCTGCCCCCGCACCGTCAACAAAAAGCCCGGCACATGGCCGGGCTTTCGTTTGTCGAATGGAGACTTCTATCCGTCAGTCGCCGTCGATCGCGGTAGCGATCTGGGCAATGGCCTGCTGGTAGACACTCGCGGAATTCCAGCCGGCAATGGCACCCATATTCGCGCTCGCGCTCGCACCTGCCCGCCAGCCGTGCGCCTTGAGGAAGTTGGCGGTGGACGCCAGCGCCGTCGCCTTGTCGCGCAGATTTCCGTTGCCGACGCCATACTTCAAGACATTTCCGGGCAGGAATTGCGTATGGCCGATCTCGCCATGCGCGGCGCCGGTCGACGAGGCGCTCAGCGCGCCGCGATCGACCAGCTTCAGCGCCGCAATGGCATGCGGGTAGAAGAACCCTGGGCGGCGGCAGTCATAGGCAAGCGTCAGAATGGCAGAGACCGTATTCTGGTTGCCCATGGCGGAACCGAAGCCGGTCTCCATGCCCCAGATGGCCAGCAACACACCCGGCGAGACGCCGTAATTGCTCTCGATCCTTTCGAAAAGTGCTGCGTTCTGCTTCTTCAGCGAACGGCCCCTGGAAATGATCGAAGCCCCGCCACGGCGCTTCATGAAAGCGTCCACCGAACCGCTGAACGCCTTGTGGATGGCGCGGTCGACGGAGATCGTCTTTGTTGCGTAGCTGGCGCCAGCCAGAGCGGCCAGACCCTTGGCGCCGACACCTTCGGACTTGGCCTCCGCGGCGAACTCCGGCTTCCAGGCGTCGAAGCCGGCGCCGGTTTTGCCACAGCTGGCCGCCGCTTGCGCGCCCGTCGCCAGCGCAAGCACCGCCACCGCCGCGGCCACAAAAATCCTACCCTTGGCAAAAAATGCCATGCTGTTCTCCTGATTTGCCTGAATCACGTCCCGGTTGCGAATTTGCCAGCGAAACGTGCACTTGTCACTGTCTGCCGGCGCTGCGCTGGCCAATGCAGGGGAATTTGCCTACGATCAAGGGATTACTGTGGCGAGAATGCAAGCTGAAGCCCGATTGTTCCATCTGCCGCATCGCTGATCGGGCTTTTCGGCAGGGAATGCCGGCCGATGGCAGGCTTTTGGGGCGGCTGCGCACTATATCCCTGCCCTGACCATTTGAGATCGAGATGAAACTCTTCGACTGCCCGCATTGCGGCCACCGCCTCTATTTCGAGAACGCCCAGTGCCTGAACTGCGCCAGCCCGGTGCTCTATGATCCCGAGCATGCGCGCTTTGCGCTGTCGGGTGTCGACGGCGTCTTCCAATGCACCAATGCCGACGAATGCGCCTGCAACTGGATGGCAGAGCCGGGCCACGCCTTTTGCCGCGCCTGTGTGCTGAACCAGCTGATCCCCAATCTTTCCGTCGACGGCAACCGCAGCCGCTGGATCCGCGTCGAAGCCGCCAAGAAGCGCGCCATCTATTCGCTGCTCGCCTTTGGACTGCCGGTGGCGCCCAAGCAGGTCGCTGCCGACGAAATTGGCCTTGCCTTCGACTTGCTTGCCGATCCGATCGGCGGCGGTCCCGGCGGCGAGCGCATCCTGACCGGCCACGACAACGGCCTGATCACGCTCAACGTCGCCGAGGCTGATTCAGCCGAGCGCGAAAAGCGGCGCGTCGAGATGGGCGAGAACTACCGCACGCTGCTCGGTCATTTCCGCCACGAGCTCGGCCACTATTACTGGGACCGCCTGATCCGCGACGATCCGCAGCGGCTTGCCGCCTTCCGCGCCCTGTTCGGCGATGACCGCGCCGACTACGAGCAGGCGCTGAAGACCTATTATGCCAATGGCGCTGCGCCCGACTGGCAGCAGGGCCACATCTCGGCCTATGCGACGTCCCACCCATGGGAGGACTGGGCCGAGACCTGGGCGCACCATCTGCACATCACCGATACGCTGGAGATGGTGCATGCGCTGAACTTCCCGCTTGGCCGGCTGGAAACCGTGGAAGCCAACACTTTGCCGCAGGGCGACACTGGCGGCAGGCCGCAGGCCGCACCCGCCGAACCTGCCGCCACGCCAGAACGCTTTGAAGATGTTCTCGCCCGCTGGCTGGTGCTGTCGGAGGCCTCCAACTCGATCAACCGCTGCATGGGCTTGCCCGACCTCTACCCGTTCGTCATCTCGGACGTGACCGCGCAAAAACTGGCTTTCGTTCATGAACTGCTGACCGGTTTGCCGAAAGAAAGGGGAATAATTCGTGAGCCGGCCCAGGCATTTTAGCCGGAACGCATAAGGCTGTGTTTCGTTTCCGTTTCGCGAGGGACTACGAAAACGGAGAGAATGCCATGAAACGGATACTGTTTCCTGCCGTCGCCGGGGCGCTCGTCGCCATGTCCGGCGCGGCTTTGGCCGATACCGCGGTATCTGCTGTCACCGATCTCAACGTGCGCGCCGGCCCTGGCCCGCAATATCCGGTCATCGGCGTGCTGGCCGCCGGCCAGTCGGCAACGCTCAATGGCTGCATCGAAAACAGCAAATGGTGCACCATCGCCGAGGCCAATGGCCAAGGCTGGGTCTATTCCGACTATGTGACGGCCGATTTCGGCGGCAACGCAGTCGTGCTGACACGGCGTCCGGCCGACGCCGGCATAGCGGTCGTCGAGGCGCCGGCCGACGACAGCGACTATCCCGACAGCTATACCGGTGCCATCATCTCGGCCGAACCGGTCGATCCGATCGCCAGGCCGCCGGCTGAAGTGGGCACATATATCAGCACCCACCGGCTCGACCCCGTCTATCTCGATGGCGAGGTGGTGACGGGCGCGACCTTGCCTGACACCGTCGAACTGCGCGAAATCCCCGACTACAACTACCGCTATGTCTACGTGAACGGCCAGCCGGCCCTGGTCGACCCGCAGACACGCCGCATCATGTACGTCGTGCGCTGACGCGGAACCGCTCAAACGGGCGGCTGCCGGCGAAGGCGGCCCCCGCCCCATTTTGGCCCGCGCGCATGAGACCTACGAGGATGATTGCGCGCGAGGCCCCGATCCCATAGATCATGCGACCCGAAAGCGTTCGGCAAGGGGACCCGCGTGATCATCGACAATGCCGCCTTCGAGCGCTACCGGCGTTCGCCGAACGACAAGACGACCTTGCCGCGCCTGCTGCTCGGAACGGTGATCGTCGTCGTCTTCTGGTTGGCAGTCACCGTGGTCGTGGTGTTTGGCGGCACCTATGCCTTTGTTGTCTGGATGGCCTCGACCGGCGGCTCGGTCGGCATCCAGCCGGTGCAGAATTTTCTGGCATCGCCCCCCGGCATTCTCGTTGCGCTGAGCTCGTTCGCCGGCATCTGGCTCGGCCTGTGGGTGGCCATGCGCTGGGTCCATGGCGAGCCACTGGCGGCGCTGATCGGTGCCAGCCGCCGAGTTTCGCGCAACGGCTTCCTGAAAGGCCTGGCCGCGGTGCTGATCACCTCGCTGTTTTCCGAAATCCTGCTCTATTGGTTGCAGCCCGGGATCGCACGCGGCGCAATCAGCCTGTCGTCCTGGCTGCTGTACCTGATCCCGATCGTTGCGCTCACCTTGCTGCAGACATCGTCCGAGGAGGCGCTTTTCCGCGGCTATCTGCTCAGAGGCCTGGCCAGCCGTTTCGAGAACCCGTTCATCTGGGCGCTGCTGCCGGCGCTGCTGTTCACCGCATTGCACTGGAGCACGAGTTCGACCGCCGCCATCAACGGCAGCGTGCTGGCCTCGATCGCCGCCTTCGCGTTGCTCTTGACGCTTCTGGTCTATATCACCGGCAACCTCGGCGCCGGCTTCGGCGCCCATCTTGGCAACAACCTGACCGGGTTCCTGCTGATTTCGCATCAGGAAAGCTACAATTCCTTCGCTTTGTTCAACGCCAAGCCGCTCGAAGGCGCCGACTGGACGACGACGAATGCAGTTCTCATCGCGACGATCGGCATCGTCAGCAGCCTGTTGACGATCCTGCTGCTGCTGCACCCGCGCTCGCCGCTGAAGGTCGAACCCGGCTTTTCGCGCACCGGCGGACCAGGCTGATGCGCATCACCCTGGTCGCTTCGGGTGTGCTCCCTGCGAGGGGCTATGGCGGCACTGAGCGCCAGGTCGATTGGCTGACGACCGAGCTGGTGCGCGCCGGCCACCATGTCGTGTTGATTGCAGGCTCCGGCTCAAGCCATCCGCTTTGCGAGGTGCGCGGCGTATCGTCGGAAGCGCAATGCCGGGCGGCCATTCCGGTGGATACCGACATCGTCCATTTCAACGGCTGGTACGTCGAGGTTCCGTTTCCGACCCTCAACACCGAGCACGGCTATTTGCCGGGCGAACCCAGGCGGCAGAAAAACTGGAATTTCGTCAGCGCCAGCCATGCGCGCAATCATGGCCGGAAGACCTTCGTCTACAACGGCTTTCCCGCTGATTCCTATCGGCTGGCCAGCTCGAAGAATGACCGCCTGCTGTTTCTGGCCGGCATCGCGCGCGCCGGCAAGAACCTCAATCGTGCCGTCGACCTTGCCAGGAGATACAATTTCCGCCTCGACATCGCTGGCGGGGCGCGCTGGACACTGCTGACGCGCAGCCAGGTCCGGCGCGACGGTGTGTTCTTCAAGAGCCTGGGGTCACGCTACCGTTTCCACGGCACCGTCGATGGTGACGAAAAGCTGCGTCTGCTGGGCGAGGCAAAAGCCTTTCTCAATCCGATCGCCTGGGAAGAGCCGTTCGGCATGGCGCCGGTCGAGGCCATGCTGTGCGGAACGCCGGTGCTGAGCACGCCGCGCGGCGCCTTGCCCGAGATCGTCGATGGCGACACCGGGCTGCTGTTCGACACCGACGCGGACTTCGCCGCCGCTCTCGATGCGGTTGCCGGGCTTTCCCCGCAACGCTGCCGCGACTCGGCCGCCGACCGGTTTCCAATCGCCAAAACCGCAAAGGGCTATCTCGATCTCTACGCGCGGATCCTGGATGGGGAAGTGCTGCCGTGAGCCGCATCCCGCCCAGACCTTGACTCCGCGGCCGATTTCCTGTCTACAGCCCGCGAAATCCGCGACGAGTATTCCTCCGAGCAAGCCGACCGGGACGCCGAAACCTCTTTGAGGTGAAGTGCTGTAAATCGATCCTGGAGGCCAACACCCGGCAGCGCTGAGCGCCCCCGGGTGCTTTTTGGCTTTGTGTTTGCCCGGGCTTTGTTTGGACAAGCTCTTTTGTTTGGACACTTGGCGCGAACGCATTACCTCTCGGGCACCATCCGGGTGCCCGAGAAAAGGAAAAAGAATGTTTGAATCCCTTCAGGAGCGCCTTGGCTCCATCCTGAACGGCCTGACCGGCCGCGGTGCGCTGTCGGAGGCCGATGTCTCGGCGGCGCTGCGCGAGGTGCGCCGCGCGCTGCTGGAAGCCGACGTGGCGCTGGAAGTGGTGCGTTCCTTCACCGACAAGGTGCGCGAGAAGGCTGTCGGCGCCGCCGTGGTCAAATCGATCAAGCCGGGACAGATGGTCGTCAAGATCGTCCATGACGAGCTGGTCGACATGCTCGGCTCCGAAGGCGTCGCCATCGACCTCAACGCGCCGGCCCCGGTCGTCATCATGATGGTCGGCCTGCAGGGCTCGGGCAAGACGACAACCTCGGCCAAGATCGCCAAGCGGCTTTCCGAGCGTCAGAACAAGAAGGTTCTGATGGCCTCGCTCGACACCCGGCGTCCGGCCGCGCAAGAGCAGCTTCGCCAGCTCGGCGAACAGATCAAGGTCGCGACGCTGCCGATCATTGCCGGTCAGAACCCGGTCGACATCGCCAAGCGCGCCGTGCAGGCAGCCAAGCTCGGCGGCCATGACGTCGTCATCCTCGACACCGCCGGCCGCACCCATATCGACGAGCCGCTGATGGTCGAGATGGCCGACATCAAGAAGGTGTCGAGCCCGCACGAAATCCTGCTGGTCGCCGATTCGCTGACCGGCCAGGACGCCGTCAACCTGGCGAAAAGCTTTGACGAGCGCGTCGGCATCACCGGCCTGGTGCTGACCCGCATGGACGGCGACGGCCGCGGCGGTGCAGCCCTTTCGATGCGCGCCGTCACCGGCAAGCCGATCAAGCTCATCGGTACCGGCGAAAAGATGGACGGGCTGGAGGAATTCCACCCCAAGCGCATCGCCGACCGCATTCTCGGCATGGGCGACATCGTCTCGCTGGTCGAAAAGGCCGCCGAAAACATCGACGCCGAACAAGCGGCGGCGATGGCCAAGAAAATGCAGTCGGGCAAGTTCGATTTGAACGACCTCGCCGGCCAGCTTCAGCAGATGTCGAAAATGGGCGGCATGGGCGGCATCATGGGCATGATGCCCGGCATGGGCAAGATGAAGGACCAGATGGCCGCCGCCGGCCTCGACGACAAGATGTTCGGCCGCCAGCTCGCCATCATCTCGTCGATGACCAAGGCCGAGCGCGCCAACCCGGACCTGCTGAAACATTCGCGCAAGAAGCGCATCGCCGCCGGCTCCGGCACCGATGCGGCCGAAATCAACAAGCTTCTGAAAATGCATCGCGGCATGGCCGACATGATGAAGGCGATGGGCGGCAAGGGCAAAGGCGGCGGCCTCATGCGCGGCATGATGGGCGGCCTCGCCTCCAAGATGGGTCTTGGCGGCATGATGCCCGGCGGCATGGGTGGTATGGGCGGCGGCATGCCCGATTTGTCGAAGATGGACCCCCAGCAGCTCGAAGCCTTGCAGAAGCAGGTGCCCGGCCTCGGTGGCATGAAGGGCTTGCCTGGCGGCCTTCCCGGCGGTGGCTTGCCCGGTCTGCCGGGTGGCATGAAGCTTCCGGGTCTTCCCGGCCTCGGCGGCGGCGGTCTGCCCGGTCTCGGCAAGAAGAAGTGAGGGCGTCATGAACGAAGAAAAAGACATGGCCGACGCACGCACCATCCTGGCCGACTACCGCGCCTCGATCGACAACATCGACGCGGCCCTCATCCATATGCTGGCCGAGCGCTTCCGCTGCACCAAGGCGGTCGGCGTGCTGAAGGCGACGCATGGTCTGCCGCCGGCCGACCCTGCGCGCGAGCAGCAGCAGATAGCCCGCCTTCGCCAGCTGGCGAAGGATGCCCATCTCGACCCGGATTTCGCGGAAAAATTCCTCAACTTCGTCGTCCGCGAAGTGATCCGACATCACGAACAGATCGCCGCCTCCAACGGCGTGACGAAAGCCGGCTAATAAAACAGCCACAACCAACCAACGAAATCAGAATTGTTAGGAGAAACAGAAATGCCGTTGAAAATCAGACTGGCCCGTGCGGGCTCGAAGAAGCGTCCTTACTACCACGTCGTCGTCGCCGACGCCCGTTCGCCGCGCGACGGCCGGTTCATCGAGTCGCTCGGCTCGTGGAACCCGCTGCTGCCCAAGGACGGCGAGCGCGTCAAGGTTGACGCCGACCGCGTCAAGCATTGGCTGTCGCACGGCGCCCAGCCGACCGACCGCGTGCTGCGCTTCCTCGACGAAGCCGGCATTGCCAAGCGCGACGCCCGCTCCAACCCGAAGAAGGCCGAGCCGGGCAAGAAGGCGCAGGAGCGCTCTGCCCTGCTGAAGAAGGCGCAGGAAGATGCCGCCGCCGCTGTTGCTGCCGCGGCAGCCGCACCGGCCGAGGCGGAAGCCGCCACAGCCGAGTAATTCGACTTCCATCTTTCATGAAAACGGCGGGCCTGTGCCCGCCGTTTTTTGTTGTATCGTCCGGTCAATAGCCCTCGGGGCAGCGGGCGATATAGGTACGCCCGTAGCGGTCGCGGTAGCGGCAGCGATCCGGTTCGTTCGCCCGGCCGATCAGCGCGCCAGCAACGGCGCCGACAGCACCACCGACGACTGCACCCTCCACCGGATCATTGGCCACCGCGGCGCCTATGGCCGCGCCAC
This sequence comes from Mesorhizobium sp. P3_B5, assembly GCF_056402815.1. Taxonomy (NCBI): domain Bacteria; kingdom Pseudomonadati; phylum Pseudomonadota; class Alphaproteobacteria; order Hyphomicrobiales; family Phyllobacteriaceae; genus Mesorhizobium; species Mesorhizobium sp. P3_B5. Next base: position 28,245 of record NZ_JBFUGR010000025.1, read on the forward strand.
CCAGGCCGCCGACCGCCGCACCCTTTTCCGTTTGCGAGCAAGCGCCGAGCGGCACCAGCAACGCCATCAAAAGCATGATCTTTTTCATCGTCGTTCCTCTCCCAAGGGGCAAACTTTTCACCCACATTGGATCGACAACGCGCGAATGCACAATTTGATCCGCTTGGGCAACGACGAAATGGATCGCCCTACTTTTCGGTGGCCCGCTTCAAATTGGCGAGACCGGTCTCGAAATCCTTGCCGACCAGCCTGTCGAAGTTCATGAACACGCCGATCAGCTTGGCCATGAACGGATAGCGGCCGCGCATGGCCCAGGTGACGGTGGTTGCGTTGCCGGCCGGCTTCAAGGTGAACTCGACGGTGTTGTTGGCCTTGAACGGCTTCTCGAAGTCGAGCTTCAGCGCAATCAGCGAAGGCGGCACCGAACCGGTGATTTCCATGCGGCCGATGCCGGCCTTGCCGCCGCTGTGCCAGGCATAGGCGGCGCCCTTGCCGCTGTCGGCGCCGGACAGAGTGCGCTTCATCTCCGGGTCGAGTTTCTCGTAAGGCGACCAAACGCTCCAGCGCCTGAAATCGTTGATCTCAGGAAAGATCGCCTCGGGCAACGCATTGATGCTGGCCGAGCGGCTGACGATGAAATCATCCGGCCGGGTCGCCGCATAGATGAGCACGGCGGCGATCAGCACAACCAAGATGACGATGATGGTGGTGAGCATTCCTTTTTCTCCTTGTGTGCGCTTATCGGGTGAACGGAACGAGGGCACGCAGCCGGGGGTCCCTGAGATACAGGCCGCCCCACAGGATGATGCCAAGATAGACGCCGAACAGCGTGTGCGAAAACAGCAGGTTGTCGACGCGCACATTGGTGGCGATGGCGCCGCCCATATAGGCGGTGAGCAGGATGGCGCCGAGCACCGCGGTGCGTGGCAGCGCATAGAGCGCCGTCGAGACCAGGCCGATGATGCCGAGCAGGCGCGCAACATTGGGATCGGCCGGCCAGCCGAGCGGCACCATGGACTGGGTGACGATGTCGAGCGGCGGCAATTTGATGACGCCGTCGAAGATCATGAACAGCACGATGATGGCGCTGAGCCCGCGGCCGGTCCACAGGGCGCCTGATGAGATGGGCGCGGTTTGGGAAATGCTCATTGGTGTTCCTCCGTTTGGTTCGGGCACTGGCGGTTTTGCCAGGGTTGAACCAAGGACGGGGCACAGGCCGATGATCCGACAGGGTCGGGATTCTTTTTGGCGGTGGTCCCTCCACAGCAGGGCGAAAGTGGGCAGCCAGCCACCGCGCCTTCGTCATCCTCGGGCTTGACCCTAGGATCCTGTGTGTTGGTTCGGGTGTATGGTTGAAGTGGGAAGGAGGCCGAGAGGATCCTGGTCATCCCTTTCGGGATAGTCCGCGGCATGGCTCGGTCCCTTCCCACCACTGAACCATCAACCTGAACAGTTGCACGGGGCTGTTAGCAGCAGACCCCGCACCACAGGAAGAGGCCTGGACATGATAGTGCAGAACTATGTCGGCTGCGACATCTCCAAGC
>NZ_JBFUGR010000026.1:0-28048 GCF_056402815.1 Mesorhizobium sp. P3_B5
CATCAAAAAAGTCGAGCCGCTGCTTGGAGATGTCGCAGCCGACATAGTTCTGCACTATCATGTCCAGGCCTCTTCCTGTGGTGCGGGGTCTGCTGCTAACAGCCCCGTGCAACTGTTCAGGTTGATGGTTCAGTGGTGGGAAGGGACCGAGCCATGCCGCGGACTATCCCGAAAGGGATGACCAGGATCCTCTCGGCCTCCTTCCCACTTCAACCATACACCCGAACCAACACACAGGATCCTCGGGTCTGCGCGTCCGCTTCGCTTCCGCTCCGCCCGTGGATGACGACGGGGTGGGTGCTTTTCAGCTAACCACCAACGTGCGCGCCACGTCAGATCACCTCTCATAGTCTCTGCGCCCAGAGCCGGTCGAAGACAATTTCATGGCCCCGGTTAACCGTTTCGCCGCTTTTTGTCCCTAGAACCGGGTCATGAAACGCGTCATCGCCATCGCCGACCGCGCGGCACTTGTGTCGCTGAAGCTGCTTGTCGCGCTCAACGTCCTGTTTTTCCTGTCTTTCCTCATCATCGCGCTGCTCGCGGCCGGCAAGGCGCATGCCGAAATCCCGACCTGCAGCGGCGCCGACATGCTGTCCGCCTTGCAGAAGAGCGATCCCGCCGCCTACCAAAAGGTCGAGGCGGAAGCCGCCGCGACGCCGAACGGCAAAGGCCTGTTGTGGAAGCTGGAAAAGCCGGGCGAAAAGCCATCCTGGCTGTTCGGCACCATGCATATGACCGATCCGCGCGTGACCGTGCTGCCGCCCGCAGCACAAACGGCTTATGACGCCGCCGGCACCATCATCATCGAAACCACCGACGTGCTCGACAAGCAAAAGATGATGGCGGCGATGCTCGAAGAGCCGGGCCTGATGATGTTCACCGACAAGACGACGCTGTCGTCGCTGCTGTCGCCGGACGATGCGGCGGCGATGAACAGCGCGCTCGACGCGCGCGGTATTCCGCCGCTGACGGTGGCCAAGATGAAGCCCTGGCTGCTGTCGGCGATGCTGGCCCTGCCGGCCTGCGAACTCGCCCGCCAGTCGGGTGGGGCACCGGTGCTCGACGTCAAGCTGGCGGAAGGTGCAAAGGCTTCCGGAAAGTCGGTCGAAGGCCTGGAAACGGCTGTAAGCCAGCTCCGTGCCATGGCCTCGCTGCCGCTCGCCTTTCACATGAAGGGGCTCGTCGACACGCTGAAGCTCGGCGACAAGGTCAATGACGTCAACGAGACCATGATCGTGCTCTACCAGCGCGGCGAGACCGGCATGTTTTGGCCGATGTTTCGCGCCGTGATTCCCGGCGGCGACGATGACCAGGCCGGCTACGCCGCGTTTGAGGAAACCATGATCACCAGCCGTAACAAGGTGATGGTCGATCACGCCGGGCCGATCCTTGCCAAAGGCAACGCCTTCATGGCGGTCGGCGCCCTGCATCTTCCCGGTCCGGAAGGCCTGATCGAGGATTTCCGGAAGGCCGGATACACCGTCACGCCGGCCGGCCTCTAGGACCGATCAACCGTCCATCGGTTCCAACTTTTGGTCCGACGCTTACTTGGCCAGGACCTGAGCCAGCATCGCCGGCACGATAATCCGGTGAAAGGGTTTGACGATCGCGAGATAGACCCGGCCGAACAGATTGTATGTTTTGACGATCGTCGACGCGGCGACTTCCTGGCGGCCGCCGCCAAGCTCCCTGACCTCGACCAGAACGCGAAAGTCGAGATGCCGGTCGTCAAGACCAAGGACGACCTTGCCTGGGGACCGACTGATGAGCGGAAATATCCCGACCTTGTCTTCAGGCGCCGACGCGGCATCCGCGCCTGTCTTCAGGCGAAATGGCCGGACGGCGAGATTGCGCAGCGCCAACAGCGTGCCGACCCATCGCGGCGTTCGCCCCATGACGCGTTCGGTTGCGGCTATTGCGCTCAACGACAGGCCGTTTGCGACCAGCACGTAGCGGTCGGCGAATTGCGCGCCGGAAAGAACGTCTTCGGGATTGGGTGAAATCTGTGAAAGCGGCTTCATCGCGGCCATCCTCTAAAGGCAGAATAGCAGCGGCAGTCGCGCCGCGCTGCGTGGCGAAACGTCGCCAGCCATCTCTAGTATCTGAAGGACTGGGGCCTGATCCCGAACCGAAGGTCCGCGTTAGCAAGAAGTGGGTACCGGTTTTCGGAAAAGATTATGCTCAAAAAAGCCCCATCGCGGTGAATCGGGATGGAATAGGCCCCAGTCGAGGATTTCCACAAAGCCGGCTATACTGTAAGCGTTGTCAACTGAGTCGCATGGCAGAGAGGGGATCGGATTGCCGTGTTTTTGGCGTTTTCCAACCCTAGCGTGAAACCCATTCAACGATTGCGCGTTGATGGCTATTGATTGATATCTTTCATCCACGGAGGAGGACTTTTTATGGCGAATCCAAACGACGCTCCCAAGTCGGGTGGCGGCAGCGCATGGCTGATTGCCCTGGTTGTCATTATCCTGGCGATTGTCGCTTACTATGTTTTCGGCAGAAGTGGCGAACATCCGGCGCCAGCTGAACCGCCGGCAGCCAGCACACCGGCGCCTGCGCCTGCGCCCGCCGAGCCGATGAAGCCCGCCGAACCGGTGCCTGCTCCCGCACCAGCCCCTGCGCCCGCACCGGCTCCCGAGCCAGCTCCTGCGCCAGCCCCGGCTCCTGCGCCGGCGCCCGCACCGGCTCCTGCGCCCACACCCTGATCAGGCCTCTGATTGCAAATGAGGACGGCCCGCTGAAAAGCGGGCCGTTTTTTGTTTTGGCGCCTGAAAGGCCTTTCCAGAAACTCGCTCCGGTGAGTCAGCTGGTGTGGTTTTCGGGGTCGCCGCAGGCGACGAGCGCAGCGGACATTTGGGTCCGTGAGCACCGGAAGCGGAGAAAACCGCGCCAGATGGCCGCCGGGAGTAGAGTTTATGAAAGGCCTTAAATGTGGATCGGCTTGAAGAACGTCGCCAGCGCCGCTTCCTTCACCGCTTCCGACATCGTCGGGTGGGCATGGCAGGTGCGGGCGAGATCTTCTGACGAGCCGCCGAACTCCATCAGCACCGCCGCCTCGTGGATCATCTCGCCGGCGCCGAAGCCGACGATGTGGACGCCGAGCACGCGGTCGCTCGCCTTGTCGGCGAGGATTTTGACAAACCCGTCGGTGTGCAGCATGGCGCGCGCCCGGCCATTGGCGGTGAACGGGAATTTGCCGGCCTTGTAGTCGATGCCGGCCTTTTTCAATTCCTCTTCGGTCTTGCCGACCGAGGCGATCTCCGGGCTGGTGTAGACGACGCTCGGGATCACGTCGTAGTTCACATGACCGGTCTGGCCGGCAATGGTCTCGGCCACCGCCACGCCCTCATCCTCGGCCTTGTGGGCCAGCATCGGCCCGGCGATGACGTCGCCGATGGCATAGATGCCGGCTACGTTGGTCCTGAGATGGCCGTCGGTCTTGACCCGGCCGCGCTCGTCGACGTCGACGCCGGCCTCCTTCAGCCCAAGGCTGTCTGAATAGGCGCGGCGTCCCGTCGCGATCAGCACCGCGTCGGCCTCGATCGTCTCCGCCGCTCCGCCTTTGACAGGCTCGAAGGTGACGGTCGTGCCCTTCTTGGCCTTGGCGACGCCGGTGACCTTGGCGCCGAGCCTGAACTCGAAACCTTGCTTGGACAGCAGGCGCTGGAACTGTTTGGAGACTTCGCCGTCCATGCCGCCGAGGATGGTATCGAGAAACTCGACCACGGTGACCTTGGCGCCGAGCCGCGCCCACACCGAGCCGAGTTCCAGCCCGATGACGCCGCCGCCGACCACCACCAGATGACCCGGGACCTTGTCGAGCGACAGCGCACCGGTGGAGGACACGATCACCTTCTCGTCGATGTCGACCTTGACGCCGGGAATGCCGGCAACGTCGGAGCCGGTGGCGATAACGATGTTTTTGGTCTCGATCTCCTCGCCCTTGCCGTCCTCTGAGGTGACCGACACCTTGCCGGCCGCGAGCACCTTGCCGGTGCCGCGAAAACTGTCGATCTTGTTCTTCTTGAACAGGAAGGCGACGCCGTTGACGTTGGACGTTACCGTCGCATCCTTGTGCGCCATCATCTTCTTCAGATTGAGCTTCGGCGTCACCTCGACGCCGAGCGTGTCGAAGGAATGGCTGGCCTCGGCGAACATTTCGGAGGCATGCAGCAGCGCCTTGGACGGGATACAGCCGATGTTGAGGCAGGTGCCGCCGAAGGTCGCATTCTTCTCGACCACCGCCGTCTTCAGCCCGAGCTGTGCCGCCTTGATGGCGCAGACATAGCCGCCCGGCCCCGATCCGATGATAACGACGTCATAAGCCATGATGGTGTCCTTCTTGCCTAGAGCATGATGCCGAAAAGTGTGACGCGGTTTTCGGAGAACATCATGCTCGATCCCTTTGATTTATGGCTCAGCGGCCGCCGCTCACATTCAAGATAGCGCCCGTCGTATAGGACGCCTGGTCGGATAGAAGATAGAGGACCGCATGCGCAACTTCATCCGCCGTGCCGGCCCGTTTCATCGGCAGCACATCCCGCATCCGCGCCACACGGTCCGGCTGGCCGCCTGAAGCATGGATCTCGGTGTCAGTGATACCGGGGCTGACCGCATTGACGCGCACGCCTTCGGTCGCAACCTCGCGCGCCAGCCCGATGGTCATGGTGTCGATCGCGCCCTTGGACGCGGCATAGTCGACATATTCGCCCGCCGCGCCATGAATTGCAGCAACCGAGGAGAGGTTGACGATGGCGCCGCCCTTGCCGCCACGACGGGTCGACATGCGTTTCACCGCCTCGCGCGCGCAGAGGAAGGAGCCGATGACGTTGATACGCATCATGCGCTCCAGCCGGGCCGCGCTCATCTCATCGATGCGCGCCTTGACGTCGACGATGCCGGCATTGTTGACGAGCGCGTCGAGCCGGCCAAAGGCGCGGTCCACCGCTTCGAACATGGCCACGATATCGGACTCGACGCCGACATCGCCCTTGACCGCAAAAGCCTCGCCGCCTGCCGCTTTTATTTCAGCGACCAGTGCGTCGGCAGCGCCCTGGTTCGACGCATAGTTGACCGCGACGCGGTAGCCGGCTGCGGCCCCGAGCCGGCAGATGGCAGCGCCGATGCCGCGGCTGCCGCCGGTGACCAGCAGCACTTTTTTCGCCGCGCTCATTCCTGGCAACCCTTCAGGAGAAAAACATCCCACGGCACTTTCGAAAATCCGTTCTCGCCATAGGCCGCCGACATCTGCAGCGACGCTCCGAGGTCTGGAAAGATCAGACTCCTAGGCGCATCCACCCTTTCGGCCGGCAGCAAGGCGATGTTGCCCTTGTCGTCGGCACTGTAGACCACGCCCTCCCACACCGTGCAGGCGGCCAACTCCTCGCCGGTGACGTCGCCGGTCGGGCATTTGTACATCAGCGAGCCATGCGGCCGCGCCACGCCATCCGTCCACATGACGATGCCGTCGAGGACGACATCCTTGTCGAGCACCATCTTGAATGAGTTGGTGACGGTTGCCGAATCCGTCGTCGGCCGGAAATCAATACCGGCCTCGCTTTCGGCATCGCCATAGACGGCAAGCGCCAGCGGGCAGGCGGCATGGGCATTCGCCGCGACCAGCGCCATGCCGACCGCGACCGATGCGATCGACAAACTTCTGAACAGGCGAAAGGAACGGGTCGTCATGCGGCGGCGCAGTCCTTCTTCGGCTCAGCCCGGGCAGCGCATTACAGATCGAGCACCAGCCGCTCCGGATCCTCCAGGCTTTCCTTGACCCGCACCAGGAAGGTCACCGCTTCCTTGCCGTCGACGATGCGGTGATCGTAAGAGAGCGCCAGGTACATCATCGGCCGGATCACGATCTGGCCGCTGACCACCACCGGCCGGTCCTGGATCTTGTGCATGCCGAGAATGCCCGACTGCGGCGCGTTGAGGATCGGCGTCGACATCAGCGACCCGTAAACGCCACCGTTGGAAATCGTAAACGTGCCGCCTTGCATATCCGCCACCGACAGCTTGCCGTCGCGCGCGGCGATGCCCAGCCGGCCGATATCCTTCTCGATCTCGGCGATCGACATCTGGTCGGCATTGCGCACCACCGGCACGACGAGGCCCTTTTCGGTGCCGACGGCGACGCCGACATGGGCATAGTTCTTGTAGATGATGTCGGTGCCGTCGATCTCGGCGTTGACGGCCGGGATTTCCTTCAGCGCGTGCGTCACCGCCTTGGTGAAAAAGCCCATGAAGCCGAGCTTCACGCCGTGCTTCTTCTCGAACACGTCCTTGTATTTGGTCCGCAGCGCCATCACCGCTGACATGTCGACCTCGTTGAAGGTGGTCAGCATGGCGGCGGTCGACTGCGCTTCCTTGAGGCGGCGCGCGATGGTCTGGCGCAATTTGGTCATCCGCACGCGCTCCTCGCGCGAGGCATCGTCGGCAGAGGTCGGCGCACGCGCAACGACCGGGGCGGGTGCTGCTTTCGGCGTCTCCGCCGGCTGCGACGGCGCGCCCTTGGAAATCGCGTCCAGCACATCGCCCTTCAGCACCTGGCCGCGCTTGCCGGAGCCGGAGAGCTGGTCGACCGACAGATTGTTCTCGGCGATCAGCTTGGCTGCCGCCGGCGCCGGCGGCATGGAGCGCGCCTCAATGGCGCCGGCATCGCCGGCGATCTTGGCGGTCTCGGCCGCCGCCTGCTTGACGGTGGACGCCGCGTCGGGGCTCGACGCCTGCGATACGGCTTGTGGCTTGGTCGCCGGGGCAGCGGCATCGCCGCCGGCCGCGATCATGCCCAACAGCGCGCCGACGCCGACCGTGTCGCCTTCCTTGGCGGCGATCTCGCTCAGCGTTCCCGCGCTTGCTGCCGGCACTTCCACCGTCACCTTGTCGGTTTCGAGCTCGACCAGCGGCTCGTCGGCGGCGATCGCCTCGCCGACCTTCTTGAACCATTTGCCGATGGTCGCCTCGGTGACGGATTCGCCGAGAGTTGGGACGCGGATTTCGGTTGCCATTGTGCCTGTCCGTTCTTCCTGAGTTTTATTCGCCGAGCGCGTCTTCGAGCAAGGCGGCGAGCTGGGCGAGATGCTTGGACATCAATCCGGTCGCCGGCGACGCCGCCGCCGGCCGGCCGGTGTAGCGCACCCGCTGATGCTTGGCGTCGATATGCGCCAGCACCCATTCGAGATACGGATCGATGAACGACCAGGCGCCCATGTTCTTGGGCTCCTCCTGGCACCACACCATCTCCGCGTTGCGGAAGCGTGACAGTTCGGTGATCAGCGCCTTGGCCGGGAACGGATAGAGCTGTTCGACGCGCAGCAAATAGATGTCGTTGATGCCGCGCTTCTCGCGCTCCTCGTAGAGGTCGTAATAGACCTTGCCCGAACACAGCACGACACGGCGGATCTTCGAATCCTTGACCAGCTTGATCGCCTGGCCGGACAGTAGTTGGGCGTCGTCCCACAGCAGCCGGTGGAAGGCGCTTTCGCCCGAAATTTCCGGCAGCGTCGACACCGCCCGCTTGTGGCGCAGCAGTGATTTTGGCGTCATCAGGATCAGCGGCTTGCGGAAGTCGCGCTTCAACTGCCGGCGCAAGATGTGGAAGTAGTTAGCCGGCGTGGTGACATTGGCCACCTGCATGTTGTCTTCGGCGCAAAGCTGCAGGAAGCGCTCGAGACGGGCCGACGAATGCTCCGGACCCTGGCCTTCATAGCCATGCGGCAACAGGCAGACGAGACCCGACATTCTGAGCCACTTGCGCTCGCCGGACGAGATGAACTGGTCGAACACTACCTGGGCGCCATTGGCGAAGTCGCCGAACTGCGCTTCCCACAACGTCAGCGCCTTCGGCTCGGCCAGGCTGTAGCCATATTCGAAGCCGAGCACCGCTTCTTCCGACAGCATCGAGTTGATGACTTCGTAGCCGGCCTGTGCCGCCGACAGATTGTTGAGCGGGATATAGCGGGTCTCGTCGCGCTGGTCGTAGAGAACGGAATGGCGCTGCGAAAACGTGCCGCGCTCGGAATCCTGGCCGGACAGCCGGATCGGATTGCCGTCGAGCAGGATGGCGCCGAAGGCCAGCGCCTCGGCCGTCGACCAGTCGATGCCTTCGCCCGAATCGATCGCCTGGCGGCGGTTCTCGAGGAAGCGGATGATCGTCTTGTGCGCCTCGAACTCCTTCGGCACTTCGGTCAGCTTCTTGCCGATTTCCTTCAGCGTCTTGACCGGCACCGCGGTCTTGCCGCGCCTTTGTTCGTCCTGGTTGTCGGCCGTACGCAGGCCCGACCAGGCGCCGTCCAGCCAGTCGGCTTTGTTCGGCTTGTAGTGCTGGCCGACTTCCCATTCCTGCTCGAGATGCAGGCGCCAGTCGGCCTTGAGCTTGTCGAACTCGGCCTGGGTCAGGTGTCCCTCGGCGATCAGCCGTTCGGCATAGATCTGCACCGTCGTCTTGTGGCTGCGGATGTTGCGATACATGATCGGCTGGGTGAAGGCCGGCTCGTCGCCCTCATTGTGGCCGAAGCGGCGGTAGCAGAACATGTCGACCACAACAGGCTTGTGGAACTTCATGCGGAATTCGATCGCCACCTTGGTGGCGTGGACCACGGCTTCCGGATCGTCGCCATTGACGTGGAAGATCGGCGCCTCGATCATCTTGGCGACGTCGGACGGATAGGGCGACGAGCGCGAGAAGCGCGGATTGGTGGTGAAGCCGATCTGGTTGTTGATGATGACATGCAGCGTGCCGGCAACGCGATGACCGCGCAGGCCCGACAGGCCGAGGATCTCGGCAATCACGCCCTGGCCGGCGAAGGCGGCGTCGCCGTGCAGCAGCAGCGGCAGCACCTTGGCGCGCTCCTCCAGCGGCACGATTTCCTCGCGGCTGCGGCCGAACAGATAGTCCTGCTTGGCGCGCGCCTTGCCCATCACCACCGGATCGACGATTTCCAGATGCGAGGGATTGGCGGTCAGCGACAGATGCACCTTGTTGCCGTCGAACTCGCGATCCGACGAGGCGCCGAGATGGTACTTGACGTCGCCCGAGCCTTCGACCTCGTCGGGAGCTGCCGAGCCGCCCTTGAACTCGTGGAAGATGGCGCGGTGCGGCTTGGCCATCACCTGGGAGAGCACGTTCAGCCGGCCGCGATGCGCCATGCCGAGCACGATCTCCTTCATGCCGAGTTGGCCGCCACGCTTGATGATCTGCTCGAGCGCCGGGATCAGCGCCTCACTGCCATCGAGGCCGAAGCGCTTGGTGCCCTTGTACTTGACGTCGATGAACTGCTCGAACCCTTCGGCCTCGACCAGCTTCTGCAGGATCGCTTTCTTGCCGGTGGCGGTGAAGGAGATCTCCTTGTCGACACCCTCGATGCGGCCCTGGATCCAGGCCTTCTCGACCGGATCGGAAATGTGCATGAACTCGACGCCCAGCGTCGAGCAATAGGTGCGGGTCAGGATGTCGAGCATCTGCCGGATGGTGCCGAATTCGAGCCCGAGCACATTGTCGAGGAAGATCGGCCGGTCGTAGTCGGCTGATGTAAAGCCGTAATTCTCCGGCGACAGCTCGTTGTAGTCCTCGAGCTTGGCGATGCCGAGCGGGTCGAGATTGGCGTGCAAATGGCCGCGCATGCGGTAGGCGCGGATCATCATGATGGCGCGCACCGAATCGCGCGTCGCCTGGTGCACGTCGGCGTCGGAAAGCACGATGCCGTTGGTGACCGCCTTGTCCTTGACCTTCTTTTCCAGGTGCTTCTCGACGACGCCCCAATTGCCGTCGAGCGCCGACACCAGTTCGCCATTGGCCTGCAGCGGCCAGGAGGGCCTGGCCCATGAGGCGCCCTTGGCGTTCTTGCGCACATCGCCGGCGTCGTCCTTCAGCGCCGCGAAGAAGTCCTGCCATTCGGGATTGACCGATTCCGGATCGTCCTCATAGGCCGCGTGCAGCGCCTCGATATAGTCGGCATTGCCGCCATAGAGGAAAGAGGTAAGCGAAAATTGGTCGTTGGCCTGATCTTGTCTTGCCATGTCACTTAGCGGAGCCGCGCTCCGTCTCCTTAGTTGGAGGGAGTAAGGGAGTAGGTCAGTAGGGGAGTAGGGCTTCTTGGCCGCTAATCTCTTTCCCTACTCCCCTACTCCCTTACTCCCCTATTCCCTTAACCCTTGATCGCCTCGACCAGCGTCGTGCCCAACCGCGCTGGCGAGGGCGAAACTTTTATCCCGGCCGATTCCATCGCCGCGATCTTGTCCTCGGCGCCGCCCTTGCCGCCGGAGATGACCGCGCCGGCATGGCCCATCGTGCGTCCCGCCGGCGCCGTGCGTCCGGCGATGAAGCCGGCCATCGGCTTCTTGCGGCCGCGCTTGGCCTCGTCCTTGAGGAACTGCGCCGCGTCTTCCTCGGCCGAGCCGCCGATCTCTCCGATCATGATGATCGACTTGGTCTCGTCATCGGCGAGGAACATCTCAAGCATGTCGATGAACTCCGTGCCCTTGACCGGGTCGCCACCGATGCCGACGGCGGTGGTCTGGCCGAGGCCGACATTGGTGGTCTGGAAGACTGCCTCATAGGTAAGCGTTCCCGAGCGCGAAACAACGCCGACCGAACCCTTGCGGAAGATGTTGCCGGGCATGATGCCGATCTTGCATTCGTTGGGGGTCAAGACGCCGGGGCAGTTCGGGCCGATCAGCCGCGAGGTCGAGCGGTCGAGCCGTGCCTTGACCTTGATCATGTCCATCACCGGTATGCCCTCGGTGATGCAGATGATCAGCGGGATCTCGGCCTCGATCGCTTCCAGGATCGCTTCGGCGGCACCCGCCGGCGGTACATAGACGACGGAGGCGTTGGCGCCGGTCTTTTCCTTGCCTTCGGCCACGGTGGCGAAGATCGGCAGGCTTTCGCCCTTCGAGCCGGTCCAGGTCTCGCCGCCCTTTTTGGGATGGATGCCGCCGACCATCTTGGTGCCGTGATATGCCAGCGCCTGCTCGGTGTGAAACGTGCCGGTCTTGCCGGTCAGGCCTTGCACCAGCACCTTGGTGTTCTTGTCGATGAGAATGGACATGATGGCCCTTTTTACAAACCGTTGATCGAGGAAGGCGAAACGCGTCGGTAAACGCCGCTCACCATGTCTTGCCAGGCATCGCTGCCGGCCGGCTGGAACTGCAGCCGCATGCGGTAGCTGTCGTCTGTATCGAAAACATAAGTCACCCGGGCCGATCCGCGCGGCGACGAGCGGACCAGCACCAGTTCGCTGCCATTCCATACGCCTGTGGCCGGCGACGCCGGGACAAAGCCCATCGAATCGAACTGATGCATGGTGACGACGCCGTTTTGCTGGTCGAAGCCAAACACATTGTGCGACCCGAACGAGATCGTGCCGTCGCGGCGCTGGCGATAGCGCTGCACCACGAACAGGCCGCCGAACTGTGCCTCTGCCAGCACTTCCGACGTCGCCGTGCCGGCATCGGTCCATTGTGTGGCCGCCACCTCTTCTTCGCCATGCCACGCGCCGACCAGCGCCTGCAGGCGCTGGTGATCGGCCGAGAGCGAGGAGAAGGAGGCCGCGTTCATGGTTTCAGAGCCGCTTCAAATCGGCGACGGTAAGGTCGCTCTTGGCATTGCCTGTGTTGAGCGTCGTCGCCGGCTCGAACATCAGCACCACCGGCTCCGCCGTGAGTGAGCGCGGACGATGCTCGATGCCACGCGGCACGACGATGAAGTCGCCCTCGCCGAGCTCGACCGGACCGTCGCGGAAATCGATGGCGATGCGCCCGCGCAGCACGAGGAAGGCCTCATCCTCTTGCTCATGCGCGTGCCAGTCGAAGACCTCGCCGAATTTGGCGACCTTCGCCTGGCTGTCGTTCACGTCGCCGGCGACGTGCGGATCGAAGACCTTGCTGATCTTCGCGTCCGCCGCCTCGACCAGATTTATCTTGCGTGGAGGCACGGGATCATTCCTCCTTGAGACTTGCGATGCGGATCATTCTGGCGTGCCCTGATGATGCGGAGAATTAGTCCCAAAACGAAAAACCCCAGTCAGCTTACCATCCAGCGGTTGGCCGCTTATAGTTCCGACAAAACGGCACTTCCCATCGTTTTGGACAGAAATCTCACATTCTTTGCTTACGAAGAGCCGCACCAGGGTTAGGTCTGGCACATCATCAAAAATCTGTTCTTTTGGCACTTCGATCAAATCCTGCGATCGGACATAGTTATCAAGGTCGGATATCCGAGTCGTAGTTCCAAAAACCTCGCAAACATCAATCGCAGGGCTATTTCCATCCGTTCTCGCAGACCTCAAAGTTACAAATGGCTTGGAGAGGTTTCCGGATCGGTCGCGATCATAAGTTTTTACGCCAAAATCGTTCGAACGGATCGAAAACCCATGCTTTAGAGCCAGTTGCTCGCTTCTCATCAAATCGCCATCAGACGCGATGCAAATTTTCTCATAGAGTACGACCGCATCCGAAATCTCTTCTGCCTGCGACGGAACGGCCAGACAGCCGAACCCGATTGCACACAGAAGGCGGCTGGGTTGCATCCGCTCAGCCCTTCACCGCCGCCACGATCTTCTTGGCTGCGTCGTCGAGATCATCGGCCGAAACCACGTTCAGGCCGCTGTCGTTGATGATCTTCTTGCCGAGCTCGGCATTGGTGCCTTCCAGGCGCACCACCAGCGGCACCTGCAGCCCGACTTCCTTGACCGCGGCAATGACACCCTCGGCGATGATGTCGCACTTCATGATGCCGCCGAAAATGTTGATCAATATGCCTTTGACCGCCGGATCCTTGGTGATGATCTTGAACGCCGCCGTCACTTTTTCCTTCGACGCGCCGCCGCCGACATCGAGGAAGTTGGCCGGCTCGGCGCCGTAGAGCTTGATGATGTCCATCGTCGCCATGGCCAGCCCTGCGCCATTGACCATGCAGCCGATATTGCCGTCGAGCGCGACATAGGCGAGGTCGTATTTCGACGCCTCGATCTCCTTCTCGTCCTCTTCGGTGGTGTCGCGCAGTTCGAGTACGTCGGGGTGGCGAAACAGCGCGTTGTTGTCGAACGACACCTTGGCGTCGAGCACGCGCAGTCGTCCGTCCTTCATGACGATTAGCGGGTTGACCTCGAGCAGGCTCATGTCCTTCTCGACGAAGGCCTTGTAGAGGATCGGGAACAGCGTATCGCCGTCCTTGGCAGCACTGCCGTCGAGCTTCAGCGCGCCGTTGAGCGCCTTCAGGTCGGACGCCGTGACGCCCTTTTCCGGGTCGATGGCGACGGTGATGATCTTTTCCGGCGTATCATGGGCGACCGCCTCGATGTCCATGCCGCCCTCGGTCGAGACGACGAAGGCGATGCGGCCGACCGTGCGGTCGACCAGGATCGACAGATAAAGCTCACGCGCAATGTCGGCGCCGTCCTCGATGTAGAGGCGGTTGACCTGCTTGCCGGCCGGGCCGGTCTGCTTGGTCACCAGCGTATTGCCGAGCATCTCGTTGGCGTTGGCGACCACTTCGGCCACCGACTTGGCCAGCCGCACGCCGCCCTTGGCATCGGGCGAAAGCTCCTTGAACTTGCCCTTGCCGCGGCCGCCGGCATGGATCTGGCTCTTCACCACATAGAGCGGGCCGGGCAGCGCCTTGGCCGCGGCTTCCGCCTCGCTCGCCTTGAACACCGGCACGCCTTCGGCAACCGGTGCGCCAAAGCTCTTCAGCAGCGCCTTGCCCTGATACTCATGGATGTTCATCGAGAATGTCTCCGGATCTTGGCAGCTAGGATGTCACTTGGCGGGATGGCGGCGAGACGTCACTTGTTGGCGAGATGCGGAGCGATCTTGACGCAGGCCTCGGTCAGGCCCTGCACCGTCGCCACCGAAGCGTCGAACATCTTCTGCTCCGCCTTGTTGAGGTCGATCTCGATGATGCGCTCGACGCCGCCGGCGCCGATCACCACGGGCACGCCGACATAGGTGCCTTTGACGCCGTACTGGCCGGAGAGGTGCGCCGCACAGGGCAGCACGCGCTTCTTGTCCTTGAGGTAGGCTTCGGCCATCGAAATCGCCGAAGCGGCCGGCGCATAGAAGGCCGAGCCGGTCTTGAGCAGGCCGACGATCTCGGCGCCGCCGTCGCGGGTGCGCTGCACGATCTGGTCGAGCTTTTCCTTCGAGGTCCAGCCCATCTTGATCAGGTCGGGCAGCGGAATGCCTGATACCGTCGAATAGCGGATCATCGGCACCATGGAATCGCCGTGGCCGCCGAGCACGAAGGCGGTGACGTCCTCGACCGAGACCTTGAACTCCTCGGCCAGGAAATAGCGGAAGCGCGAACTATCGAGCACGCCGGCCATGCCGACGACATGGCTCTTCGGCAGGCCCGAGAACTTCTGCAGCGCCCAGACCATGGCGTCGAGCGGGTTGGTGATGCAGATAACGAAGGCCTTTGGCGCATACTTCTTGAGGCCTGCGCCGACCTGCTCCATGACCTTCAGATTGATGCCGAGCAGATCGTCGCGGCTCATGCCCGGCTTGCGCGGCACGCCGGCGGTGACGATGCAGACATCCGCACCCTCGATGCCGGCATAGTCGTTGACGCCGGTCAGCCGGGAGTCGAAACCATCAACCGGCGACGACTGCGCGATATCGAGACCCTTGCCTTGCGGGACGCCCTCGGCGATATCGAACAGCACCACGTCGCCGAGATCCTTGAGGCCGATCATGTGTGCGAGGGTGCCGCCGATCATGCCAGAGCCGATGAGCGCTATCTTGTTGCGTGCCATGTGAGGATGTTTTCCCTTTGTCGGTGACGGCGCCGAACGGCGTCGAAGAAGAGCCGGAATGCTGCGGGGAACCGCGAATTTTCGCCGCACCCAATAGCCTTGGTGGAGAAAATATTCAAACGATTATTTTCGAGTGAATAATTTCAATCGGTTAGAAACATTGGGATTTACGTAAACGTCAAAGTTTGTAAGCCGACTTGGGAGATTTTGCACATGACTGTGGAAATCAGAAGGCTGTTTCCGGGCGATGACGTCGTTTTGATGCAAGTCGCCGAAGATGTGTTCGACGAACCGGTGCAGGCTGACAGGCTGGCCGCCTATCTCCCCATGCCGGGTCACTTCATGATCGTGGCCATGGCCGAAAGTGTCGTCGTCGGCCAATGCGCCGCCGTCATCCACCGCCACCCGGACAAGGTCAGCGAACTCTACATAGACGAGGTCGGCGTCTCGCCCACCTTGCAGCGCCAGGGCATCGCCCGAAAAATGCTCGACGCCATGTTCGCACTCGGCCGCGAGCATGGCTGTGGGGAAGCATGGGTTGGCACCGAGCCCGATAATGTTGCGGCGCGGGCGCTCTATGATACGCGCAAGGAGCCGCATGGGCCGGCGGAGGAGTTTGTGATGTATGTGTATGAACTTTAGAGACTGGCCGAAAGCTTCCCCAACTCCGCCCTAGGATGACGAATGCGTGGTGGGCTAGGCCTGCGCCTGCTGCACTTCGGCCGTCGCCTTCGCCTTGTGCCGCTCCGCCCAGTCTTCCAGCCAGTCGCGGCTCTGCATCTCGATCAATCTCGACGCAGTCCGCTCGAATTCGAACACCTCGACGCCGCGCTTGGCGGTGTAGAGCAGCTGTGGCTGTGCCGCGGCACTCACCACCAGCCGCACGTGATGGTCGTAGAGCGTGTCGATTAACAGGATGAAGCGTTTGGCCTCGTTGCGCCGGCCTTCGCCGAGCACCGGCACATGGTCGATGAAGATGGTCGAGAAGCGGTTGGCAATGGCCAGGAAATCGCGGGCGCCGAGCGGCTTTTCGCACAGATCGGCGAAGGAAAACCGCGCCGCCGCGCCGGCCGCGCGTGGCACCACAACGTGCCGGCCCTTCACCGTCAGCGTCGTCTCGACCGTTGGCGCGCCATGCGTCATCGCTTCCCAGGCGTCGTCGAGCGTCCGCTCGGCGGCGGCATCGTCGGGAGTGACATAGACCGGCGTACGCGCCAGTTTTTCCAGGCGGTAATCCTTGTCGGCATCCAGCGACAGCACATGCGTCTGCCGTTCGAGAATGCCGATGAAGGGCAAGAACAGCTGGCGGTTCAGCCCGTCGCGATAGAGATCCTGCGGCGCGACATTGGAGGTGGCGACCAGCACCACGCCATTGGCAAACAACGCCGAGAACAGCCTGGACAGGATCATCGCATCGGCGATGTCGGTGACCGAAAACTCGTCGAAGCACAGCACCCAGGCCTGCTCGGCCAGGGCGCGCGCCACCGGCGGGATCGGATCGTCCTCCTTGACGTCGCCGTTCTTGCGCGCCGCCCGGTGCTTCTGGATGCGGTCCTGCACGTCGGCCATGAAGTCGTTGAAATGCACCCGGCGCTTGCGCCGCACCGGCAGCAGCTCGAAGAACATGTCCATCAACATGGTCTTGCCGCGGCCGACGCCGCCATGGATGTAGAGGCCCTTGACCGGCTCATGCGTTTCGCGCTTGCGGGCGAACAGCCAGCCCAGCGCACTCGATTTGTGCGCCAGCCGCTTGGCCGAAATCTCGTCGGTCAGCCGGTCGAGCGCGGCGGCGATCCGCATCTGCGCCGGGTCGCGTTCGATCGCGCCGGTCTCGATCAGATGATCGTAGCGCTGCCTGACGGTCGCATGGGTCTGGAGGCCGTCACGCAGATGCATCGGTCACGTCATTAAAGAGGCGGGTCGGTCTACCTTGTAAGCGAAATCGGCAAGCCGTTGGAAGTCTGGCCGTCGAATTTCGAGCCGCCCGAGGAATAGAGCCGCGCCAGCGCGCCGCCATTCTCGTCATAGAGCGTCAGCTGCTTCCCGGCGACGTTCCACGACTTGATGCCGTCGATGGGTGCTGGGCAATGCAGCGGCCCGGCACGGAAGCCGGCGCCAAATTTGGTCTGCGGCGTCGCCACCTTGCAGCTCTGTCCGGAGACACTGGCGTTCCAGACGCCGGCGACGCTGGCCGCGGTCAGGTCGGTGGCGCCGGCCGGCGCCGATCCATCCGGCGGCAGCGAGGCGACCTGCGTGTTTGCCGGCGCGGTCGGGAATTGCGACGGGTCGGTGGCGCCGGGCGTCGCCGGCGGCGGCAGCTGGTTGCCGGTGACCTGGCCGGCGGGCGCAGGCTGCAGCGGCGCCGGCTGCTGATCGTCCATTGATGAAAAGCGCGAGGTCGAACAGCCGCTCGCAATGAGAGCGGCCAGCGATACGGCCAGCAGGCCGGTCTTCGAAAAATTCATGTCAACCTCCGTCGGATCCGGCTGGGGCTGCCGTCCGCACAATCTCACCCCCACCAAGACGGAGAAGGTGGCGAAATTTCAACCTGATATGGTTAAAATACGGTTTGCGGCAACATTTGTTGCAAATTTAACGCAATCATCCGGCCAAGGCGCGCCCGTCTGTCATCGGAACGTGACCCAAAGGTGCCCTAACGCGGCTCGAACCGGTACAGCGGCAGCGAAACCGGCATTGGCGGCCGCAGCAGGTCGGCGCATCGGCGGTCCAGCCTAAGCGCCAGCTGATGAGAGCGCCGCACTGCCGTCTTCCAATCGCCGGCCGTTTTCAGCAAGGCCAACGCATCCGCGGGACGGTCGGCTGCGATCATGAGATCGGCAGCAACGATGCGATCTTCCGGCGCGATGGCTTCGCCGGTCTTCAGCTTGCCGGCCAATCCAACCCACTGTTCCCAGGGGAAGGTCGCTGCGAGCAGACCCGGGCGAGGTGGCGGTTCGGCCCCATTGTCGAGCATGAAGGAGGCCAACATCACCCGGGCTAACGCCCTGTCTATGAATTCCCCCGCCGTTTCGCCCTGTATTTCGGAGATCAGAGCGTCGCTCAAATTGTGCTCACGGTCGCGGCGGCCAAGAACGTAGTCGATCCCGTCGAGCATGGCTGCCGTGACCGTATCGGGATAGTTGACCGGGTCGAGATGTTTTGCGGCAATCTGCGCGTTGATCGCCCCAGCCACCGCTGTGCCGAGGCTCAAATTGCCGGTCTGGTTCACGAGGGGCAGCAAGATCGCAGTTTGAGGAACATGGGCAATCAGCTGCCCGATCGAGCGGATGGCTGAGCCCAGATCGTTTTGACCGTCGAGCGCCCGCACCTCCGCTGGCTGTTTGGACATATCGAAGGAAGGGCGAAGATTGGCCAGGTTCAGGGCTTTGCGGATAAACCCTGTGCGGCCACTCTTGTCGGGACGTACCGCAGGTGGAAGCCTGTCGAGGTAAGCGACGTAGTCCGAGAGGTCGTCTTTGACTGCCCGCATCTCCAGAGCCATGGGCCAGATGCCCGCATCTTCCGCTCTTTTGGCAAGGCGCGATTTGGCCTCATCGTCAAGGTCCGCCAGCACCTGGGCAAGCCCCACGGAAATCCTCGATGCGTCGAACTGGTCGGCGTCGGCAGCGCGCCAGCGCGCCAGTTCGCCCAGCAGCCAGTCGCCGCCGTCCTCGGTGACGAGCGCACGCAAGGCGGATTGGCCAAGCTGAGGCACAACCGACTTCGCGTTGCGCAGCGGCTGCAGGCCGGCAATCATCGCCGCCCGCTCAGGCGTTGTTGCATAGGCAAGTCTGAGTTCGCCAATCCGCAGCGGCGGATGGCTGCGTTTTTCCAGACCGGCCAGCAGCGCGGCACCCTCGGCATAGGCGAGGCCGCCATAGCGGATTTTCAGATACGCCGCGTCATCGCCAAAAGGGTCGCGCCAGAAATTCGGAAATACCGCTGGTTCAACAAGCAGGAAATCGCTCGCGTCCAGGATGGTTGGCGCATGGATACAGGCACCGTCGGGCTGCGTCTGCGCAACAGCCATCGACGGCGCGGACGCTATCCCGATGACCGCAAGAAAAGCCAGCCAGCGCATGGTGTGAACCCTCCGCCACGACAACATCGTACAAAATCCCCACAGACACCAGCAAGCTGGGCATTCGGTAGTGGGTCAGTTTGAAATTTCGAGGCTGATTCCGGCTGCGAGCCGTTCTGCGACAAGAGCCTGGAGTCGCCACAGGGATCGGTCGTGAATGCCCAGTTCCTCCAGCCGAAAAACCGTCTCTCTTAGATACTCTGCGCAAGAGCCCCAATGCCCTGCTGCCGTCGCAAGAACATCGGCTGCCGCATCAAGGGACACCTTGCCAGAATAATGTGGACTCTGTCGGTTTACGACGAAACCGAGCGCCCGGATCGGACCGTCGACAGTCTCAGCCGTCATCCAACGGGGCACATTTACCGATGGTTTGATCATCAATTCACGCCGAAACAAGGTGTCCAAGCTTGCCGCGACCTGTTCGGCAGGAAGCCTGAAAATCATACCCTTGCAGCTGCCGCCCCGATCAAGAGCAAGCATCAATCCGGGCTGGTCTCGCGTCCCTCGAAACCGCGCCACCCGAAAGCAGAACGCCCGGTGCCACCCTTGAACGGTGGCTATCCGACTTTCGACGAACTCACAGGCAGGTTTCCAGAGCAGGGAGCCATATCCAAAGAGCCAAATGTCACCCTCTGGCGTGTTCGTCAGGACGTTGTGTATTGCGATGACATAATCGTCATCGGTCATGTAGACCGCGCCTGGAGTCGGCCCCGCATCCTCAACCACGCGAGCGGCCCGAGCCACAAGCTCCGCTGTGAGCGCCATCTGCTGAACGACTCTAGGCACAACTGACCGCCCCGAAAGGTTCTCTGAGCGGAGATGCGTTTCTCTTGGCACTCGCGCTTTGCCGGGTTGGATCGCGCCGACGCTTGGGGTGTTTCGTCATGCCGGGAGTATGCCACTCTTGCCGAGCACCTCCAACGCCCCTCAAGAGCGGGAAATTTCAAAACTGACCCACTACCGGGCATACCGGCTTGCTGGTGTCTGGCCGCTGCCCGGTATTGCGCCAAAGGCCCGCGTCCCTATGTTTGCTGAGACTGAAACCTGCGGGAGCGGAAAATTGGCAGTCAGAAAGAAAGCCGCCAACCGCTATTACAGCGGTCCGCCCAGCGATCATTTCGACGGCACTCTGTTCTTCAACCCCGACGGCAAGCCGCCCGGCCGTTTTTCCGATCTGTTGAAATGGCAATTGAGCGGCGAGCGCTCGAAATGGCCAGCGGCCAATCCGAGCCCGTTTGAACAGGCAAGACCGGCGGAGCGGATCGCCGGTTCACGGTTGCGGCTCACCATGGTCGGTCATTCCACGCTGCTCATCCAGACCGCCGGCCTGAACATCCTCACCGATCCGGTCTGGTCGCCACGCGTCTCGCCACTGTCCTTTGCCGGACCCAAACGCGTCAATCCGCCGGGCATCGCCTTTTCCCAACTGCCGCCGATCGACCTCGTCCTGGTCAGCCACAACCATTACGACCATCTCGACCTCGCCACGCTGAAGCGGCTGCAGGCCAAACACGACCCGCTGCTGCTGACGCCGCTCGGCAACGACGCCATCATCGCCAACGCAGTATCAGGCATGCGGCTGTCGGCACATGACTGGGGCGACCGCGTCGAGATCGGCGATGGCGTCACCATCCATGTCGAGCCGGTGCACCACTGGTCGGCGCGCGGGGCGCGTGACCGGCGCATGGCGCTGTGGGCGGGATTTGTGATCGAAACCCCTGAGGGAAAGGTCTATTTCGCCGGCGACACCGGCTTTCATGCCGGCACCAACTACCGGCTGATGGCCGAAAAACATGGCGGCTTCCGCCTCGCCATTCTGCCGATCGGCGCCTATGAGCCACGCTGGTTCATGGCGCCGCAGCACCAGAATCCGGAAGAAGCGGTGCAAGGCATGAAATTGTGCAACGCGGCTCACGCCGCCGGCTGCCACTGGGGCACGTTCCATCTGACCGACGAACCGATCGACGAGCCGGTGAGGAAACTGGTCGAGGCGCTCGACGATCAAGGGATTTCTCAAGAGCGCTTTCGCGCCTTGCGCCCGGGCGAGATCTGGGACGTGCCGGAGATCGAGCCCGGCTGAGGTCTGCATTTGGCCGTTTACGGCACTGCCGTTTTCGTTGATGGTCCCCCCTCAACCGGCGTAGGGGAATCACATGAAATCAATCCTGGCAGTTCTGATGGCGCTGGTGATTTCGGCACCGGCTGCTTTCGCAGGCGAAATCAGCGATCGCGCAACAGAGGCCGAAAAGGCGCTGCAGTCGGGTGACGGCGCCGGCGCGCTGGAAAAATTCCGCAGCGCCGAGGACGCTCTGTGGCAAGCGATGCCGCTTGGCGTGCAGAATGTCAGGCAGATCGACACGGCGAGCGGCTTTGGCATCTACAGCGAGCGCGCCAACCACATCTACAAGCCTGGCGAGAAGATCATCCTGTACATGGAGCCTGTTGGCTATGGTTACGGCTCGGACGGCCTCGGCAACAGCTTGATCGCGCTTTCCGTCGACATCACCGTCGTTTCCGAGGCGGGCGAGACTCTCGGCACGATGGAGAAGGTCGGTCGCATTCAGGTCGCTTCGCGCTCGCACAACCGCGAACTGTTCTTCAAACTCAACCTCTCCCTCGATGGCCTGCCGCCCGGCAAATACCGGTGCGATTTCGTCATGCACGATGAGAATTCGAGCAAGACGGCGCCCTTCACCACCGATATCGAGATCGCCGGCTAGACAAGAGCCAAGGGAACCGCCGGCCTCGCAACCGCGTTTATCGACAGTTTCAAACTGGGCTGTGAGGCATTTCCCATGATCAAATGGATCATCATTCTGCTGATTGTCGCGGCTGCGGCGAGCCTGCTCGGCATGCCGGCCCTGGCCGGAGCCGCCGCAACCGGCGCCCGGGTGCTGATCGGCATCGTTCTGATCGTCTTCCTGCTGATCGTGCTCGGGGTCTTTGCGATAACCTAAGAGCAGCGCGGACTGGTAATTTCGGCCGGTATCCGCCATATAGGCGCCAAACCGGCAAGAGACCTTTCGACCCATGGCAAGTGCTGCCCCTTTCGCCAAGATGAACGGCATCGGCAACGAGATCATCGTTGCCGACATGCGCGGCCGTGCCGATCGCGTGACGGCGCCGGCTGCCGTGGCGCTGAATGCCGACGCAGCGACCAAGTTCGATCAGATCATGGCGATCCATGACGCCAGGACGGCGGGCACCGCTTATTACATCGACATATTGAATTCCGACGGCTCCGGGGCGCAGGCCTGCGGCAACGGCATGCGCTGCGTCGTCCAGGCGCTCGCCGCCGAGACAGGCCAGAAGACTTTCACCTTCGAGACCCGTGCCGGCATCCTCAACGCCATAGAGCATGCCGATGGCACGATCTCGGTCGACATGGGCATGCCACGCTTCGGCTGGCAGGATATCCCGCTGGCGGAGGAATTCCGCGACACCCGCATGATCGAGCTGCAGATCGGCCCTATCGACGCGCCGGTGCTGCATTCGCCCTCGGTGGTATCGATGGGCAACCCGCACGCCATCTTCTGGGTCGACGAGGACGTCTGGTCCTATGAGCTCGACCGTTTCGGCCCGCTGCTCGAAAACCACCCGATGTTCCCCGAGCGCGCCAATATCACGCTGGCGCAAGTGACCTCGCCCGACACCATGGTCATCCGCACCTGGGAACGCGGCGCCGGCCTGACCAAGGCCTGCGGTTCGGCCGCTTGCGCCTCGGTGGTTGCCGCGGCCCGCACCAGGCGCACCGGCCGCAGCGTCACACTGATGACCCCCGGCGGCGGTTCGCTGCATGTCGAATGGCGCGACGACGACCATGTCATCCTCACCGGTGCCGCCGAATGGGAATTTTCCGGCAGTTTCGACCCGTCGACCGGCCTCTGGGCCCGCGACACCGAAAGCGCCGCCTGATGGCACCCCTCTCCATGGGTCCCAAGGGTATTGATGTCGTTACCTTCGGCTGCCGGCTGAACACCTATGAATCCGAAGTGATGCGGCGCGAAGCGGAAAGCGCCGGCCTCGGCGCGCTCGAAGGCGGCGCCATCATCTTCAACACCTGCGCCGTCACATCAGAAGCCGTGCGCCAGGCCAAGCAGTCGATCCGCAAAGCCCGCCGCGAAAACCCTGGGGCGCGCATCATCGTCACCGGCTGCGCCGCGCAGACCGAGCCTGAAAATTTCGTGGCCATGGACGAGGTCGATCTCGTGCTTGGCAATGAGGAAAAGCTCAAGGCGCATTCCTATCGCGCGCTGCCGGATTTCGGCGTCAACGACACCGAAAAGGCCCGCGTCAACGACATCTTCTCCGTGCGCGAGACCGCTGGCCACATGGTCGACGCCATCGAGGGCAGGGCACGCGCCTTCGTCCAGGTGCAGAATGGCTGCGACCACCGTTGTACCTTCTGCATCATTCCCTATGGCCGCGGCAATTCGCGCTCGGTGCCGATGGGCGCCGTTGTCGAGCAGGTCAAGCGTTTGAGCGGCAATGGCTATGCCGAGATCGTGCTGACCGGCGTCGACATGACAAGTTTTGGCGCTGACCTGCCGGGTGCGCCAAAACTCGGCAGGCTGGTGAAAACCATTTTGAAGCAGGTGCCGGACGTGAAGCGCCTGCGGCTCTCCTCCATCGATTCGATCGAGGCCGACGACGATCTGCTCGACGCTATCGCCACCGAGAAGCGGCTGATGCCGCATCTGCATCTGTCGCTGCAGTCTGGCGACGACATGATCCTGAAGCGCATGAAGCGCCGGCATCTGCGCGATCAGTCGATCCGCTTCTGCGAGGATGTGCGCAAGCTCCGCCCCGGTATCGTCTTCGGCGCCGACATCATCGCCGGCTTCCCGACCGAGACCGACGACATGTTCGAAAACTCGGAAAAGATCGTCGAGGAATGCGGCCTGACGCATCTCCACGTCTTCCCGTTCAGCCCGCGCGAAGGCACGCCCGCCGCGCGCATGCCGCAGCTTCGGCGTGAAATCGTGAAGCAGCGTGCAGCAAGACTGCGTGCTGCCGGAGAAGCCGCCTATCGCCGCCACTTGTCCTCGCTTGCCGGGACACGCCAATCGATCCTGGTCGAACGCGACGGGCTCGGCCGCACCGAAGGCTTCACGCTGGCCACGGTCTCCACGGGTGCGCCGGGCGACATCGTCGAGGCCGATATTTCCGGCCATGACGGCGCCCGCCTGATCGCCGCGCCGCTTAGCGCCCGCGCCGCCTGAGAAACGCAAAGCATGGCTGGTTTTTTCAAGAAGATTTTTTCGTTCGGCAAGAAGGAAGTGGTCGAGGAGCGGGTCGACGAGACCGCGCCGCTGCCGCCGATCAAATGGGAAGCGCTTGACGCGCTGAAGCCGGCGGCTGAACACCCGCTGCCGGAGTTTTTGAAGCGCGACGAGGCTGAGGCGGAGGTCGCGCCGGCGCCCCAGCCGGAGCACGAGGAGCCGAGGCCAGAGCCGACCATCCCGCCTGCGCCGGAGCCGACCGTTCCGTCCGGGCCAGAACCTCAGCCGGAGCCGGAGCCTCTAGAGGAGCCGACTCCCGAGTCGCCGACACCCGAAATTCCTGCACCGCCTGCCGTTCCGGAGCCCTCGCCCGAACCGACCCCGTCCATTCCATTGGAGCCGGAGATCCAGCCGGAGCCTGCTCCGGTCGAGGAACCGCGGCCGCCGGAAGCACCTGCTGAGGAGCCGGCTCCGGTGGAAATCCCGGTCGCGCCTGTGGTGCCGGAGCCTGAACCCCAACCGCAGGAAATTCCGCAGCCCAAGCCGAAGCAGCCGGAAATCGTTCCGCCGCAGCCGGAGAAACAGCCGGAGCCAGCACCTGTCGAAGTGCCAACACCTGCCGAGGTGCCGGCCGAAGCGCCAGCGCCGATCGAGGTGCCACAACCGGCCTCGCCTTCCACGCAGCCAACGGCGGTGGCCGCGCCAGCGCCCCACCCTCCCCTCGATGGGGAGGGTCGACGCGAAGCGGCGGGGTGGGGTGACAGCGCCGGCGCCAATCACCCCCACCCCCGAGCTACGCTCGGGACCTCCCCCATCAAGGGGGAGGTAAAGCCAGCGCCCGCCCCGCTACTGGTGCCGCAACCTGCTCCCGAACCAAAGCTTGCGCCGTCCGTCGGCAAGGTGACCGTCACCAGGAAGGTGGAGCAGAAGGCGGAACCACAGAAGGCGCCGGAACCGGCGCCGAGGCGCTCGTGGTTCCAGCGCATGAAGGACGGGCTTGCCCGTTCTTCCAAGGAGCTGACCGGCAACATTGCCGGCGTCTTCACCAAGCGCAAGCTGGATGAAGAGACGCTGCAGGATCTGGAAGACGTGCTGATCCGCGCCGACCTCGGCATGGAAACCGCCCTGCGCGTCACCGATGCGCTGGCTGCCAGCCGCTACGGCAAGGACGTCTCCGACGCCGAAGTCCGGGCCATCATGGCGACCGAGGTAGAGAAGGTGCTCACCCACGTCGCCATGCCGCTGGAGCTCGACCTCAGCCACAAGCCGCATGTCATTCTGGTTGTCGGCGTCAACGGCACCGGAAAAACCACCACCATCGGCAAGCTGGCAGCCAAGCTGACCGATGGCGGCCTGTCGGTGATGCTTGCCGCCGGCGACACGTTTCGCGCCGCCGCCATCGAACAGCTGAAGATCTGGGGCGAGCGGACCAAATCGCCGGTCATCGCCTCCAAGATCGGCGCCGATGCCGCGGGCCTTGCCTATGACGCCTTCGAGCGGGCCAAAGAAGCTGGCTCCGATGTGCTGATCATCGACACCGCCGGGCGGCTGCAGAACAAGACCGAGCTGATGGCGGAGCTCGAAAAGATCGTCCGCGTGCTGGGCAAGCTCGATCCGGAAGCGCCGCATACCGTGCTGCAGACGGTCGACGCCACCACCGGCCAGAATGCGCTGAACCAGGTCGAGATCTTCCGCAACATCGCCGGCGTCAACGGCCTTGTCATGACCAAGCTGGACGGCACGGCGCGCGGCGGTATTCTGGTGGCGATCGCGGCAAAGCACAAATTGCCGGTCTATTTCATCGGCGTCGGCGAACAGGTCGACGACCTCGAACCTTTCTCAGCCAGCGAATTCGCCAGGGCGATCGCGGGCGTAGCGTAACAGGCACGATTCCAGGAGCTGCAAGCTCTTTGGACAAGATCATGCGTCAGAAGGAAATCATGAACCCGCCCATCCTCGAACGCGACCCGTCCGACCCGCAGAAGAAGAAGGAAAGCGTCAACCCGCTGCTCAAGCTGGTGCTGGAGCTCGGCCCGTTGATGGTGTTCTTCTTCGCCAATGCGCGCGGCGCCTGGCTGGTGCAGAAATTCCCGGTTCTAGCCGAACTCGGCGGACCGATCTTCGTCGCCACCGGCCTGTTCATGGCCGCCACTGCGATCGCCTTGATCGCGTCCTGGCTGCTGCTGCGCACCTTGCCGATCATGCCGATGGTGTCGGGCGTCGTCGTCCTCATTTTCGGTGCGCTGACGCTCTACCTGCAGGACGACATCTTCATCAAGATGAAGCCGACCATTGTCAACACGCTGTTCGGCGGCGCGCTGCTCGGCGGCCTGTTCTTCGGCAAGTCGCTGCTCGGCTACGTCTTCGATTCCGCCTTCAGCCTCGATGCCGAAGGCTGGCGCAAGCTCACCTTCCGCTGGGGACTGTTCTTCCTGTTCCTGGCCCTCGTCAACGAAGTGGTCTGGCGGAATTTTTCCACCGACGCCTGGGTTACCTTCAAGGTCTGGGGCATCATGCCGATCACGCTTCTGTTCACCTTCAGCCAGATGCCGCTGATCCTGCGCCATTCGCTCGAGGACAAGACCGGAGAGGCCGGCAAGTAGGGAGATGCGGCTATGAAGTTTGTCACTTCGCGCGACCAGCTGAGGACGATCTACAAGACGCCGCGGCCGACCGACGGCTCCATCCGCAAGGAACTGAAGGCGCTCGACGGCCACTGCCGTTCCTTCATCGGCAAGAGCCCGTTCGTGCTGATCGGCTCGTCCGACGGCGCCGGCAATGCCGACGTGACGCCCAAGGGCGACAGGCCCGGTTTCGCCGCGGTGCTCGACGACAACACCATCGCCATCCCCGACCGCCCGGGCAACAACCGCCTCGATACGTTGGAGAACATCCTGCTCAACCCCTCGGTCGGGTTGCTGTTCCTCATCCCCGGCATGAACGAGACGCTGCGCGTCAATGGCGACGCCCGCATTACTGTCGATGCCGGTTTGCGCGAGCGGCTGGCGGTCGACGGGAAGGAGCCGCAGAGCATCGTCGTGGTGACGGTCAAAGCTGCCTACATGCATTGCGCCAAGGCTTTTATGCGCTCAGATCTGTGGAAGCCGGAGACTTGGCATGACCGCGCGACGCTGCCGACGCTAGGCCAGATCCTGCGCGACCAGCTGGCGGTTGCCGATTCGGCAGAGGCGACCGACCGCCGGCTCGACGAGGAATACAAGCAGACGATGTGGTAGGTTTTCTGGACACGATTCGCTCGCATACGGCTCGCCTCCCTTGATCGAAATCTTCGCCCTTTCTGGCAGCCTGCGCGCCGCCTCCACCAATTCGGCGCTGATCGCGGCGCTGGCGCAAAACGCACCGTCCGGCTGCCGCGTCAGCGTCTATGACGGGCTTGGCCGCTTGCCGATCTTCAACCCCGACGACGAAGGTGAGCGGACGCCGCAGGAGGCTTCCCGGCTGATCGACGCCGTCACCCGCGCCGACGGCGTCATCATCTCCTGCCCGGAATACGCCCATGGCGTGCCAGGTGGCCTGAAGAATGCACTCGACTGGCTGGTGTCGCGCGACGCCGCCGTCGCCAAGCCGGCTATGCTGGCGCACGCCTCGCCACGCTCACTGTTTGCCCGCACGGCGCTCGCCGAGATCATGCGGACGATGTCGTTTGCGCTCTACGAGGAAGCGGTGTGCGAAATCGCTTTGCTCGGCAGGAAGCCGCCGGAGGTGGAGGCTATCCTAGAGCGGGATGAATCTAGGTTGGCGCATAGCCTGCCTCTGTGAAGTAATTTCTGCATTCGGTTGAAGAGACGGTGCCGAGGATTTGGCCGATGGCGTCACAGACGGTTTCGACGGTACGCTTGGCAGCCTTACGGAGCCAATGCTTTAGCTTTGCAAAGAGCTTCTCGATGGGGTTCAGGTCAGGCGAGTATTTGGGCAGCAAGAACAGCCTGGCGCCGGCCGAGCGGATGGCGCGGCGCACGGCC
>NZ_JBFUGR010000027.1:0-24203 GCF_056402815.1 Mesorhizobium sp. P3_B5
TGCCGGCGTCGATTACTCTTTGATGGTGACGACGATGCCGGCACCGACGGTGCGGCCGCCTTCACGGATGGCGAAGCGCAGCTTCTCTTCCATGGCGATCGGCACGATCAGCTCGACATCGACCGTGATGTTGTCGCCCGGCATCACCATCTCGGTGCCTTCCGGCAGCGACACGATACCGGTCACGTCCGTCGTGCGGAAATAGAACTGCGGACGGTAGTTGGTGAAGAACGGCGTGTGACGGCCACCTTCGTCCTTGGTCAGGATGTASGCTTCGGCCACGAACTTCTTGTGCGGCTTGACCGTACCSGGCTTGGCCAGAACCTGGCCGCGCTCGACACCTTCACGRTCAACGCCGCGCAGCAGCGCGCCGATGTTGTCGCCRGCCTGGCCCTGATCGAGCAGCTTGCGGAACATTTCSACGCCSGTGCAGGTCGTCTTGGTCGTCGGACGGATGCCGATGATCTCGAGTTCCTCGCCGACCTTGACGATGCCRCGCTCGACGCGGCCGGTGACGACCGTGCCACGGCCCGAGATCGAGAACACGTCTTCGATCGGCATCAGGAACGGCTTGTCCAGCGGACGAACCGGCGTCGGGATGTAGGCRTCGACCGCAGCCATCAGCTCGCGGATCGCGTCTTCGCCGATCGTCTTGTTCGAATCTTCAAGAGCSGCMAGMGCCGAACCCTTGACGATCGGAATGTCGTCGCCGGGGAATTCGTTCTTCGACAGMAGCTCGCGCACCTCGAGCTCGACCAGYTCGAGCAGCTCGGCGTCGTCGACCTGGTCGACCTTGTTCAARAACACCACGATCGACGGCACGCCGACCTGACGGGCAAGCAGGATGTGCTCGCGGGTCTGCGGCATCGGGCCGTCGGCGGCCGAMACCACCAGGATCGCGCCGTCCATCTGCGCSGCACCGGTGATCATGTTCTTCACATAGTCGGCGTGGCCGGGGCAGTCGACGTGGGCATAGTGGCGGGCAGCCGTCTCGTATTCGACATGCGCCGTCGAGATGGTGATGCCGCGGGCCTTCTCTTCMGGCGCCGCATCGATCTGGTCGTAGCGCTTGTATTCGCCAAAATACTTGGTGATCGCCGCCGTCAGCGACGTCTTGCCATGATCGACGTGGCCAATCGTGCCAATGTTCACATGAGGCTTGTTACGCTCGAATTTACCTTTTGCCATGTGATGTCTCCATTCCTGCTCGCCCGTGCGGGCTTTGAATTTAAGTTACTGCTGCAACCCGTGCGGGTTACGCGTATTTCTTCTGAATTTCCGTCGCCACCGCCGTGGGAACCGGCTCGTAGTGATCGAACTGCATCGTGTAGGCCGCGCGGCCCTGGCTCATCGAGCGCAGGTTGTCGACGTACTTGAACATGTTGGCCAGCGGCACCATCGCGTTGATGACAACCGCCACGCCGCGAGCTTCCTGGCCCTGGATCTGGCCACGACGGCCGTTCAGATCGCCAATGACGTTGCCGACGTAATCTTCCGGCGTCACCACTTCGACCTTCATGATCGGCTCGAGCAGCTGCACGCCAAGCTTGGGCGCCGCTTCCTTGAAGCAGGCACGGCCGGCGATTTCGAAGGCGAGCACCGAGGAGTCGACATCGTGGTAGGCGCCGTCGATCAGCATCGCCTTGACGCCGATCATCGGGAAGCCGGCGAACGTGCCGTTCGTCATGACGCTCTTGACGCCCTTTTCGACGCCCGGGATGTATTCCTTCGGCACGGCGCCGCCAACGATCTTGGATTCGAAGACGAACTCTGAGCTTTCCGGGTTCGGCTCGAAGAGGATCTTGACGCGAGCGAACTGACCGGTACCGCCGGTCTGCTTCTTGTGCGTGTAGTCCTGCTCGTGCTTGCGGGTGATCGTCTCACGATAGGCCACCTGCGGCGCGCCGACATTGGCCTCGACCTTGAACTCGCGACGCATGCGGTCGACGATGATGTCGAGGTGAAGCTCGCCCATGCCGGAAATGATCGTCTGGCCGCTTTCCTCGTCGGTCTTGACGCGGAAGGACGGATCCTCGGCGGCCAGGCGGTGAAGGGCGAGGCCCATCTTTTCCTGGTCGTTCTTGGTCTTCGGCTCGATGGCGATCTGGATGACCGGATCGGGGAATTCCATGCGCTCGAGGATGACCGGATGCAACGGATCGCTGAGCGTATCGCCGGTGGTCGTGTCCTTGAGGCCGGCCAGCGCAACGATGTCGCCGGCAAACGCCTCTTCGACGTCGGCGCGCGAATTCGCATGCATCTGCAGCATGCGGCCGATGCGCTCTTTCTTGCCCTTGACGGTATTGTCGACCGAGATGCCCTTGGTCAGCTTGCCCGAATAGATGCGGGCAAAGGTCAGCGAACCGACGAACGGGTCGTTCATGATCTTAAAGGCGAGCATCGACAGCGGCTCGTTGTCGTCGGCGTGACGCTCGATCTCGGCGTCGGTCTTGGCGTCGACGCCCTTGATGGCCGGAACATCGGCCGGCGACGGCAGATATTCGACGACGGCGTCGAGCAAAGGCTGCACGCCCTTGTTCTTGAAGGCCGAGCCGCAGAACATCGGATAGAACTTGACCGCAATGGTGCCCTTGCGGATCAGCGCGCGGATCTCGTCATTGGTCGGCATCTTGCCTTCGAGGTAATTCTCAAGCGCCGTCTCGTCCATTTCGACGGCGGCTTCGATCATCTTCTCGCGGTATTCTTCGGCACGAGCCTTGAGGTCGGCAGGGATCTCGACGACGTCCCAGGCAGCGCCCAGCGTCTCGTCGCGCCAAACCAGAGCGTTCATCTCGACGAGGTCGACAACGCCCTTGAACTCGGTCTCGGCGCCGATCGGCAGCTGCATGACGACGGCATGCGCACCGAGGCGCGAACCGATCATCTCGACCGAGCGGTAAAAGTCAGCGCCGATCTTGTCCATCTTGTTGCAGAAGATCATGCGCGGAACGCGGTACTTGTCGGCCTGACGCCAGACGGTTTCCGTCTGCGGCTCAACACCGGCATTGGCATCGAGCAGCGCAATGGCGCCGTCGAGCACGCGCAGCGAACGCTCGACTTCGATGGTGAAGTCGACGTGGCCGGGGGTGTCGATGATGTTGAAGCGGTACATCTTGCCGTCACGACCCTTCCAGAAGGTCGTGGTCGCGGCGGACGTGATCGTGATGCCGCGTTCCTGCTCCTGCTCCATCCAATCCATGGTGGCAGCGCCGTCGTGGACTTCGCCGATCTTGTGCGACTTGCCCGTGTAATAGAGGACGCGCTCGGTGGTCGTCGTCTTGCCGGCGTCAATATGCGCCATGATACCGAAATTGCGGTAGTCTTCGATTTTGTATTCGCGGGCCATCGTGGGTGCCTCTCAGTCTCGTTCGCGCTTTACCAGCGGTAGTGCGCGAAAGCGCGGTTGGCTTCCGCCATCTTATGGGTGTCTTCACGCTTCTTGACGGCGGTGCCGCGGTTGTTGGCCGCGTCCATCAGCTCGCCGGAGAGGCGGTCGACCATCGTGGTCTCGTTGCGGTTGCGCGCAGCTGCGATCAGCCAGCGGATGGCCAAGGCCTGACGGCGCTCGGGGCGCACATCGACCGGAACCTGGTAGGTGGCGCCGCCGACGCGACGCGACCGGACTTCCACATGCGGCGCGACATTGTCGAGAGCCTGATGGAAGACGGTGACCGGCTCCTGCTTGGTCTTGGACTGAACCTGGTCGAGCGCGCCGTAGACGATGGTCTCGGCGACCGACTTCTTGCCGTCATACATAACGGCGTTCATGAACTTGGTAACGATCAGATCGCCGAACTTCGGGTCCGGATTGATCTCACGCTTTTCTGCACTGTGACGACGCGACATGGCTTTTGTCTCTCAATCTCGTAGCCGGGCGCACTGAAAAAGCACCGCGGCCGGAAAACCTTACTTCGGACGCTTGGCACCGTACTTCGAACGGCGCTGCTTGCGGTTCTTCACGCCCTGCGTGTCGAGCACGCCGCGGATGATGTGGTAGCGAACGCCCGGAAGATCCTTGACGCGGCCGCCGCGGATCATCACCACCGAGTGTTCCTGAAGGTTGTGGCCTTCACCGGGGATGTAACCGATCACTTCAAAACCATTGGTCAGGCGGATCTTGGCCACCTTGCGCAGCGCCGAGTTCGGCTTCTTCGGCGTCGTTGTATAGACGCGCGTGCAGACGCCCCGCTTCTGCGGGTTCTGCTGCATGGCCGGGACCTTGTTGCGCTTCACCGGCGCAATGCGCGGCTTGCGGATCAGCTGGTTGACGGTAGGCATTAAACCCTCTTGTCTCTCAATTCCGTGTCTCGCCCGGTCAGGGCCGCTCAAAGCGTCATTTCCATACGCAAATTCGGGCCATAAACCGCGCCTCGCGGTCTTGCCCGAACAAATGGCAGAGGAAGCGGAAGCCGCTTCGTGCACGCCGGAAATGTCTTTTCGCTCGTAAAACGAACCCTGTTTGAGGCAAACTCCAAAGCGTGTCGCTTCGGAAGGGAAAGCCTCACATCGGTTCTGACTGGGCGGCTTCTACTCGTAAGACCGCGAACCGTCAACCCCGGGGCGCCAAATATTGCGCGCAAACCAAGGCTTGGCAGCCATGCGAAAAACGCAGGTAATTTTCTTTCGCCATTTTGCAAGGCCGAGGAAGAAAGTGACCAGCTTCTGGCTGTTGCACGGCCATGCTTCATGCGAAAAGGCGGCATGAATGGTGAAAATCCCCTCGCCCGCCCCAATCCCTTTGCCAAAAGGAATCAGCCCGTGAACGACAATGACGAGCGCCC
The DNA here is from genome assembly GCF_056402815.1 of Mesorhizobium sp. P3_B5. NCBI lineage: Bacteria > Pseudomonadati > Pseudomonadota > Alphaproteobacteria > Hyphomicrobiales > Phyllobacteriaceae > Mesorhizobium > Mesorhizobium sp. P3_B5. The sequence continues at coordinate 4,782 of NZ_JBFUGR010000027.1, forward strand.
GGTTACCATCATCACCGGCCGGGTGTGGAAGAAGAAGGGCGGCAAGCCGGAAGGTGTCCACGTGATGCTGGTGGCGCCCGACGACGATTCGGCAGTGCGCCGCACACTCGAATCGCTTGCAGCCGAAGGTTATGCCGAGGTCGAACTCGACCAGATCGGCGATATGGACGGCATACCCGATGAAGAGCCACACCTGTCGGCCTTCCAGGGCGCGCTCGAAGGCGAAGTGTCGATCGTCACTTTCGACGTACCGATCTGATGCGGGACCAACTGGGAGGGAGCGTGGTCAACTCAACAGCGGCGAAACCCTCTTCCCGCGCCTGGGCCGACCGGGCGGTCGCCGCCATCGAGGCCGACCAGCACCGCTCGGCCGACACCCATCTGTGGAAGCTCGATCTGCCGCGGCTTGCCGGCATCGACTTCTACCTCAAGGATGAATCGACGCATCCGACCGGCAGCCTGAAACACCGGCTGGCACGCTCGCTCTTTCTCTATGCGCTGTGCAATGGCCATATCCGCGAGGGTGCGGCGGTGATCGAGGCCTCCTCCGGCTCGACCGCCGTGTCGGAAGCCTATTTCGCCCGCATGATCGGCGTGCCGTTCTATGCCGTGATGCCGCGCTCGACCTCGCCCGAAAAGATCGCCGCCATCGAGCACTATGGCGGCAATTGCCACTTCATCGACGATGGCCGGCGCATCTATACCGAATCCGCCGAACTGACCGCCAGGCTCGGCGGCCATTTCATGGACCAGTTCACCCATGCCGAGCGAGCGACCGACTGGCGCGGCAACAACAACATCGCCGAATCGATTTTCGGACAGATGCGCGAGGAGCGGCATCCGATCCCGGCCTGGATCGTGATGAGCGCCGGCACCGGCGGTACCACGGCCACGATCGGCCGCTATCTGCGCTACAAGCAGCATGCGACGCGGCTGTCGGTCTGCGATGTCGAGCGCTCCGCCTTCTTCGATGGCTTTGCCACCCATGATGCCAGCAGAAGCTGCGAGCAGCCGTCGCGAATCGAGGGCATCGGCCGACCGCGCGTCGAACCGTCCTTCGTGCCGGGCGTCATCGACCACATGCTGCGTATCCCCGACGCCGTGTCGCTGGCCGCGATGCGGGTGCTGTCGCGCCGCCTCGGCCGCCGTGTCGGCGGCTCGACCGGCACCAATTTCATCGCCATGTGCTTTCACGCCGCGCGCATGATTGCCGCCGGCGAGACCGGGTCGCTGATAACGCTTATCTGCGATTCCGGCGAACGCTACGCCAACACCTACTATTCGGACGATTGGCTGAAGTCGAACGGCCTCGACCCCTCACCGTTCGAGCCGGCGATCGAGGCGTTTCTGGCGGGCAAGGAACTGGCGCTGGAGTTCGACGAGAGCTGGGGCTGACAACCGAACAGACTTTCGGTGGCAGGCCTGCTGCGGCTTGCCCGGCTTCGGTTCTCTGCTAAGAACCCTGACAAACAAGCGCATTTCCAATCTGCGGAGCTCCCATGTCTGTGAATAGCGGTCCCATCAAGCTCGGCATCGTCGGCGTCGGAAAGATCGTCCGCGACCAGCATTTGCCGGCCGTGGCTAAGGACCCGAACTATCGCCTCGTCGCCGCAGCCAGCCGGCACGGCAAGGTGGAGAACATCCCCAACTTCCCAACCATCGAAGCGATGCTCGACGCGGTGCCGGAGCTTGAGGCCGTCTCGCTCTGCATGCCGCCACAGTTCCGCTATGACGCAGCGCGCACCGCGCTGATGGCGAAAAAGCATGTGTTTCTGGAAAAGCCGCCGGGCGCCACGGTCAGCGAAGTCGAAGACCTGAAGGCGCTGGCAACGGCCAACGGCGTCTCGCTGTTTGCCAGCTGGCATTCGCGCTATGCGCCGGCGGTGGAAGCCGCACGCGCCTTCCTCGGCTCGACCACCATCAGGTCGGCGGCCATCAACTGGAAGGAAGACGTGCGCCGCTGGCACCCGAACCAGGAATGGATCTGGGCGCCAGGCGGCTTCGGCGTCTTCGATCCCGGCATCAACGCGCTGTCGATCGTGACCCACATCTTGCCGGCGATGTTCATCACCTCGGCGGTCCTCGATTTTCCCGAGAACCGCGCGGCACCCGTCGCTGCGCATGTCGTCTTTCGCACCTCGAACGGCTTGCCGGTGAGGATGGAGCTCGACTGGCTGCAGACCGGCCCGCAGAGCTGGGACATCCTCGCCGACACGGAAGCGGGACAGATGGTGCTTTCAGGCGGCGGCTCGAAGCTCGCCATCGATGGCCGCATCGTGCATGACGAACCGGAAGCCGAATACCCCTCGCTCTACAAGCGCTTCGCCGAGATCGTCCGCGCCGGCACCTCGGACGTCGACCTCGCGCCCCTCCAGCACGTCGCCGACGCCTTCATGCTGGGCAAGCGCAATGTCGTCGAGGCGTTTTTTGACTGAACTAAACTGAAAGTCCTGTCGGGTTGTCCTATCGTCTTCGGCCGGAATGTGTTCCTGGCCGAGGTCCGGAAACGGTGGGCGCGTTTGATGTCCGAGTTCCACCTCGTTCAGAACGTGTTGAACGGCTCCCTCAAGGTCGACTTGTCCCCAACCAAGCTCTGCAATCTCGCCATACCGGGCGAAGCGTGAGCAGTCGAAGCCGTATTCGAATTCCATTATAGGAGATCACGCTTCGGCCGATCAGCGCCACGACCCAAATGCGCCGGTCTTCCCCGGCCGGAGAGCGGTGCGTCCATTGTTCCGGATCGATACCGATCACATCCCAGAGTCTTCGCTGCGCAAAATTCATTCGCTCCCGGCCCGCGTTGATCAGTTCCCAAAGAGCTGCCTCGTTCATCTGTCTGATACCCTTCGAGATCAGGCCTGTGTTTTCAATCGACGATCGCAATGGCAAAGCCGTCATAGCCCTTGGCGCCGACAGTCTGGATAGCAGTGGCCTGCAGCCGCTTGTCGCCGCCGATGAACGAGAACGCGGCGCGTGCGCCTTCGACATTGGCATCTTGGCCATCCTCATCGAGCACCGCGCCGTCACGGATGACGTTGTCGCAGATGATGACGGTCCCCGGCCGCGACAGGCGCATGGCCCAGGACAGATAGTGCGGGTTGTTCGGCTTGTCGGCGTCGATGAAGATGACGTCGAATGGTCCGGCATTCTCGGCGTTCAATGCGGCAAGCGATTGCAGCGCCGGTCCGACCCGCAATTCCACCCGCTCGGAGACGCCTGCCCGCTCGAAATTCGACCGCGCGACCTTCGCATGGTGCGGATCGAGTTCAAGCGTCACGATCTTGCCGCCCACAGGCAACGCTCTCGCCATCCAGATGGTCGAGTAGCCGCCCAGCGTGCCGATTTCGAGAATTTTCTTCGCCCCCTGCATCCTTGCAAGAAGTGAAAGCAACTTGCCTTGCGCCGGCGAAACGTCGATCGCCGGCAGGCCCTGGTCGTGGTTGGCCGCCAGAACGGCATTGAGGACGGGATCTGCCTCGAACAGGGCGTCGACGATATAGTCGTCGACTGCCGCCCAGGTTTTCTTGCTCATCGGTTTCTTCTCCGATCAATGGAGGAACCAAACGCGAAAAGGGGCCACTTGGGCCCCTTTTCTTGTCTTCTCTTCCTTCCGCGCTTACTGCGCGGCGGTGACCATGTCGGTCAGCATCGGCTCGGCGATCTCGACGCCCGACGCCTTGCGGCGCTCGTCGATGATCAGTTCGTCACGCGAGGTGGCGATGCGCCGGATCTGGCTCATCGTGCCGCCGGTGCCGGCCGGGATCAGCCGGCCGACGATGACGTTTTCCTTCAAGCCCTGCAGCATGTCGGTCTTGCCGGCAACCGCAGCTTCCGTCAGCACCCTGGTCGTCTCCTGGAAGGAAGCGGCCGAGATGAAGGATGGCGTCTGCAGCGAGGCCTTGGTGATGCCGAGCAGAACCGGCAGGCCTTCGGCCGGCTTCTTGCCGTCCTCGACCAGGCGCTCGTTGACCTCTTCCAGCTCGATCACGTCGACGTGGTCGCCTGGAATGTAGGTCGAGTCGCCCTGCACCGTGATCTCGACCTTCTGCAGCATCTGGCGAACGATCACCTCGATGTGCTTGTCGTTGATCGACACGCCCTGCAGACGGTAGACTTCCTGGATCTCGTTGACGAGGTAGGACGCAAGCGCCTCCACGCCCTTGATCGCCAGGATGTCGTGCGGCGCCGGATTGCCGTCGAGGATGTAGTCGCCCTTCTCGATGACGTCGCCGTCCTGGAGATGGAACGGCTTGCCCTTCGGGATCAGGTACTCGACCGGCTCAAGCGTCGAGTCATGCGGCTCGATGATGATGCGGCGCTTGTTCTTGTAGTCGCGGCCGAAGCGGATCGTGCCATCGATCTCGGCGATGATGGCGTGATCCTTCGGACGACGTGCCTCGAACAGCTCGGCAACACGCGGCAGACCGCCGGTGATGTCCTTGGTCTTGGCGCTTTCCATCGGGATACGCGCCAGCACGTCGCCGGGGCGAACCTGTGCACCCGGCTCGACCGAAAGAATGGCCTCGACCGAGAGCAGGAAGCGGGCGTCGCCGCCCTTCGACAGCTTGCCGACCTTGCCTTTGGCGTCCTGGATGGCGATCGCCGGCTTGAGGTCGTTGCCGCGTGGCGTCGAGCGCCAGTCGATGACCTCACGCTTGGTGATGCCGGTCGACTCGTCGGCCGTTTCCTGAACCGAAATGCCGTCGACCAGATCCTCGTACGACACCTTGCCCTCGATTTCGGTGAGGACCGGGCGGGTATAAGGATCCCACTCGGCGATACGCTGGCCGCGCTTCACCTTGTCGCCATCGTCCACGAAGATACGCGAACCATAGGTCAGACGGTGCGTGGCGCGCTCCTTGCCGGCTTCGTCGAGGATCAGCACCGCCATGTTACGGCCCATGACCATCTGCTGGCCGTCGGAGTTGCGCACCACGTTGCGGTTGCGGATCTCGACCTTGCCCTCATACGAGGCTTCAAGGAACGAGCTATCCACCACCTGCGCGGTACCACCCATGTGGAAGGTACGCATGGTGAGCTGGGTGCCCGGCTCGCCGATCGACTGCGCCGCGATGACGCCGACAGCTTCGCCCTGGTTGACCGGGGTACCGCGGGCCAGATCGCGTCCGTAGCAGACCGCGCAGACGCCGACCCTGACTTCGCAGGTCAGTGCCGAGCGAATACGGACCGACTGCACGCCGGCCTTTTCGATCTTCTCCACGTCACGCTCGTCCATCAGCGTTCCGGCCTTGACCAGGATCTCGCCCGACACGGGATGCGTGATGTCGTCGAGCGACGTACGGCCCAGCACACGCTGGCCGACCGAAGCAACGACCTGGCCGGCATCGACGATCGGCTGCATGGTGAGGCCCTTGTCAGTGCCGCAATCCACGGAGTTGACGATGCAGTCCTGCGCCACGTCGACCAGACGACGGGTGAGGTAACCCGAGTTCGCCGTCTTCAAGGCGGTGTCGGCCAGACCCTTGCGGGCGCCGTGGGTCGAGTTGAAGTACTCGAGCACGGTCAGGCCTTCCTTGAAGTTCGAGATGATCGGCGTCTCGATGATTTCACCCGACGGCTTGGCCATCAGGCCGCGCATGCCGGCGAGCTGGCGCATCTGGGTGGGCGAGCCACGCGCACCGGAGTGCGACATCATGTAGATCGAGTTCATCGGCTTTTGACGGCCATTGTCCTCGAACTCGACCGCCTTGATGCGGGCCATCATTTCGTCGGCGACCTTTTCCGAGCACTTGGCCCAGGCGTCGACGACCTTGTTGTATTTCTCGCCCTGGGTGATCAGGCCGTCATTGTACTGCTGCTCGTATTCCTTGGCCAAAGCCTCGGTGTCGGAGACCAGCTTGATCTTGGCGTCCGGGATCAGCATGTCGTCCTTGCCGAACGAAATGCCGGCGCGGCAGGCATGGCTGAAGCCAAGGGCCATGATGCGATCGCAGAAAATGACCGTCTCCTTCTGACCGCAATGGCGGTAGACGGTGTCGATCATCTTGGAGATGTTCTTCTTGGTCATCTCCTGGTTTGCAGTCTCGTAGGGCACGTTGACGTTCTTCGGCAGAAGTTCGCCGATGATCATGCGGCCAGGCGTGGTGTCATGGATCTTCGACACCACCTTGCCTTCGGCGTCGACCGTGCGGAAACGACCCTTGATCTTGGAGTGCAGCGTCACCGCCTTGGTCTCGAGCGCATGCTGGAGTTCGCCCATGTCGGCAAACACCATGCCTTCGCCCGGCTCGTTCTGGTTGACGATCGACAGATAGTAGAGACCGAGAACCATGTCCTGCGACGGCACGATGATCGGCGCGCCGGAAGCCGGGTGCAGGATGTTGTTGGTCGACATCATCAGCACGCGGGCTTCAAGCTGCGCTTCCAGCGACAGCGGCACGTGAACGGCCATCTGATCGCCGTCGAAGTCGGCGTTGAAGGCCGTGCAGACCAGCGGATGCAGCTGGATCGCCTTGCCTTCGATCAGGATCGGCTCGAACGCCTGGATGCCGAGGCGATGCAGCGTCGGGGCGCGGTTGAGCAGCACCGGATGCTCGCGGATGACCTCGTCAAGAATATCCCAGACTTCCGGACGCTCCTTCTCGACCAGCTTCTTCGCCTGCTTGACGGTCGAGGAGAAACCCTTGGCGTCGAGGCGGGCGTAGATGAAGGGCTTGAACAGTTCGAGCGCCATCTTCTTCGGCAGGCCGCACTGGTGCAGCTTGAGCTCCGGACCGGTAACGATGACCGAGCGGCCGGAATAGTCGACGCGCTTGCCGAGCAGGTTCTGGCGGAACCGGCCCTGCTTGCCCTTGAGCATGTCGGACAGCGACTTCAGCGGACGCTTGTTGGCGCCGGTGATGACGCGGCCACGGCGGCCGTTGTCGAACAATGCGTCGACGGCTTCCTGCAGCATGCGCTTTTCATTGCGCACGATGATGCCCGGCGCCCGCAGCTCGATCAGCCGCTTCAGACGGTTGTTGCGGTTGATCACGCGGCGATAGAGATCGTTGAGATCGGACGTCGCGAAACGGCCGCCGTCCAGCGGGACGAGCGGGCGCAGGTCCGGCGGGATCACCGGAACCACTTTCATGATCATCCATTCCGGACGGTTGCCGGACTCCATGAAGTTCTCGACGACCTTGAGCCGCTTCAGATACTTCTTCTGCTTGAGCTCGGACGTGGTCGAAGCCAGTTCCGAACGCAGGTCGCCGGCGATCTTCTCCAGGTCCATGCCGGCCAGGAGGTCATGAATGGCCTCGGCGCCGATCATGGCGGTGAAGCTATCCTCGCCATACTCGTCGACGGCGATCATGTACTCTTCCTCGCTCAGGAGCTGGTGCTCCTTCAGCGCGGTGAGGCCGGGCTCGGTGACGATGTAGTTCTCGAAGTAGAGAACCCGCTCGATATCCTTCAGCGTCATGTCGAGCAGCGTGCCGATGCGCGATGGTAGCGACTTCAGGAACCAGATGTGAGCGACGGGTGCCGCCAGCTCGATATGGCCCATGCGCTCGCGGCGAACGCGCGACAGCGTGACTTCGACGCCGCACTTCTCGCAAATGACGCCCTTGTACTTCATGCGCTTGTACTTGCCGCACAGGCACTCATAGTCCTTGATCGGACCAAAAATGCGCGCGCAGAACAGGCCGTCACGCTCCGGCTTGAAAGTACGATAGTTGATGGTCTCCGGCTTCTTGATCTCGCCGAATGACCAGGACAGAATCTTCTCAGGGCTGGCGAGCGAGATCCGGATGGAATCGAACACCTGCGCAGGCGCCTGGGGATTGAAGAGATTCATGACCTCTTGGTTCATGCCGTTCTCCTTATCGGGGTCCTCGAAAACCCCTTGCATCTAGCGCGGGCCAAACGCCCGCCGTCTGTATCGGCCACTGGCCGTAGAATTGGTGCATCCGGTCGCGGTGTTCCGCGGCCGGATGTCTTGTTTTTTATTCGGCTGCGTCGGGCAACCGGACAGGGTTGTCGTCGAGCTTGGTGTTCTCCAGCTCGACATTGAGGCCGAGCGACCGCATTTCCTTGACCAGCACGTTGAAGCTCTCGGGGATGCCAGCCTCAAACGTGTCGTCGCCGCGGACAATCGCCTCGTAGACCTTGGTGCGGCCGGCGACGTCGTCCGACTTCACCGTCAGCATCTCCTGCAGCGTGTAGGCGGCGCCGTACGCTTCGAGTGCCCAGACCTCCATCTCGCCGAAGCGCTGGCCACCGAACTGCGCCTTGCCACCCAGCGGCTGCTGGGTAACGAGCGAGTACGGTCCGATCGAACGCGCGTGGATCTTGTCGTCCACGAGATGGTGAAGCTTGAGCATATAGATGTAGCCCATCGTCACCTTGCGATCGAACGGCTCGCCGGTGCGTCCGTCATAGAGCTGCGACTGACCGCTGGTGTGCAGGCCCGCCTGCTCCAGCATGATGTTGATGTCGGCTTCATGGGCGCCGTCGAACACCGGGGTCGCGATGGAGACGCCGCGGCGCATCTGTTCGCTGAGGCGAACGATGCTCTCGTCGTCATAGTCGCGGACCGGCTCGTTGCGGTCGTTGGCCGGAATGAAGCTCTCGAGCGTCTTGCGCAGCGGCTTGATATCGCCGGCTGTCTTGTACGCATCGATCAGATCACCGATCTTCTTGCCCATGCCAGCGCATGCCCAGCCCAGATGCGTTTCCAGGATCTGGCCGACATTCATGCGGCTCGGCACACCCAACGGGTTGAGCACGATATCGGCATGCGTGCCGTCCTCGAGGAAGGGCATGTCCTCGACCGGAACGATCCGCGACACGACACCCTTGTTGCCGTGACGGCCGGCCATCTTGTCGCCCGGCTGCATCTTGCGCTTCACGGCCACGAAGACCTTGACCATCTTCATAACGCCTGGAGGCATCTCGTCGCCGCGCTGCACCTTCTCGACCTTGTCCATGAAGCGCTGTTCGAGCGCCTTCTTGGAATCGTCGTACTGGCCACGCAGCGCTTCCAGTTCGCTCTGGAGCTTTTCGTTCTCCACCGCAAACTGCCACCACTGCGAACGCGGATAGTCGTCCAGCGTGTCCTTCGACAGCGTCGAGCCCTTCTTGAAGCCCTTCGGTCCGGCAATCGCTTCCTTGCCGACGAGAACGTCGGAAAGGCGCGAATAGACGTTGCGGTCGAGGATCGCCTGCTCGTCGTCGCGGTCCTTGGCGAGGCGTTCGATCTCCTCGCGTTCGATCGCCATGGCGCGCTCGTCCTTCTCGACGCCGTGGCGGTTGAAGACGCGCACTTCGACGACGGTGCCGAAGGTGCCCGGAGGCATGCGCATCGAGGTGTCGCGCACGTCCGATGCCTTTTCGCCGAAGATGGCGCGCAGCAGTTTTTCTTCCGGCGTCATCGGGCTTTCGCCCTTCGGCGTGATCTTGCCGACCAGGATGTCGCCCGGCTGCACTTCCGCGCCGATATAGACGATGCCGGCTTCGTCGAGGTTCTTCAGCGCTTCTTCCGAAACGTTCGGAATATCACGCGTGATTTCCTCCGGTCCGAGCTTGGTGTCGCGAGCCATGACCTCGAACTCCTCGATGTGGATCGAGGTGAAGACGTCGTCGGCCACGATGCGCTCGGAGAGCAGGATCGAGTCCTCGTAGTTGTAGCCATTCCACGGCATGAACGCGACCAGCACGTTGCGGCCGAGCGCCAGATCGCCGAGCTCGGTCGACGGACCGTCGGCAATGATGTCGCCCTTGTTGACCCGGTCACCCATACGCACCAGCGGACGCTGGTTGATGCAGGTGTTCTGGTTCGAACGCTGGAACTTCATCAGCCGGTAGATGTCGACGCCCGACTTGCCGGGATCGAGATCTTCCGTAGCGCGAATGACGATACGCGTCGCGTCCACCTGGTCGACGATGCCGCCGCGGCGGGCGCCGATGGCAGCGCCTGAGTCACGGGCAACGATCGGCTCCATGCCGGTGCCGACAAACGGCGCTTCGGCGCGCACAAGCGGCACGGCCTGACGCTGCATGTTGGAACCCATCAGCGCGCGGTTGGCGTCGTCGTTCTCGAGGAACGGGATCAGCGCCGCGGCCACCGACACCATCTGCTTGGGCGACACGTCCATCAGATCGACGTTTTCGCGCGGCGCCATCATCACTTCGCCGGCACTGCGGCAAATGACGAATTCGTCGACGAAGCCGCCATTCTTGTCGAGCTCGGCGTTGGCCTGCGCGACGTGGTGCTTGGCCTCTTCCATCGCCGAGAGATAGACGACGTCATTGGTCAGCTTGCCGTCGACGATCTTGCGATACGGGCTTTCGATGAAGCCGTATTTGTTGACGCGCGCAAACGTGGCCAGCGAGTTGATCAGACCGATATTCGGGCCTTCCGGTGTCTCGATCGGGCAGATGCGGCCGTAATGCGTCGGGTGCACGTCGCGCACTTCGAAGCCGGCGCGCTCGCGGGTCAGACCGCCCGGTCCAAGTGCCGAAAGACGGCGCTTGTGAGTGATCTCCGACAGCGGGTTGGTCTGATCCATGAATTGCGACAGCTGCGAGGAACCGAAGAACTCGCGCACGGCGGCAGCCGCCGGCTTGGCGTTGATCAGGTCCTGCGGCATGACCGTGTCGATCTCGATCGAGGACATACGCTCCTTGATCGCGCGCTCCATGCGCAGCAGGCCGACGCGGTACTGGTTTTCCATCAGCTCGCCGACAGAACGCACGCGGCGGTTACCGAGATTGTCGATGTCGTCGATCTCGCCCTTGCCGTCGCGCAGTTCGACCAGCGTCTTGACCACGGCCAGGATGTCGTCCTTGCGCAGCACGCGCACGGTGTCCTCGGCCTTGAGCTCGAGGCGCATGTTCATCTTGACGCGGCCGACGGCCGACAGATCGTAGCGCTCGCTGTCGAAGAACAGCGAGTTGAACATGGCTTCGGCGGTCTCGAGCGTCGGCGGCTCGCCCGGGCGCATGACACGATAGATGTCGAACAATGCGTCCTGGCGGCTCTCGTTCTTGTCGACGTTGAGCGTGTTGCGGATATAGGCGCCGACATTGACGTGGTCGATGTCGAGAACCTTGATCTCGTCCTCGCCGGTGCCAAGCAGCACTTTCAGCGTCTTTTCGTCGATCTCGTCGCCGGCCTCGAGGAAAATCTCGCCGGTGCCGTAGTTGACGATGTCCTCGGCAAGATAGTTGCCGAGCAGATCCTCGTCGGTCGCCTTGATCGCCTTGAGACCCTTTTCGCCAAGCGCCCTCGCCTGGCGGGCCGTGATCTTCTTGCCGGCTTCGACAACGACTTCGCCGGTGTCGGCGTCGACCAGGTCGCCGACAGCCTTGAGGCCGCGGAAACGCTCGACGTTGAACGGAATGCGCCAATGGTCGCCGGCGCGCTTGTAGGTGATCTTGTTGTAGAAGGTCGACAGGATCTCCTCGCCGTCCATGCCGAGCGCCATCAGCAGCGACGTCACCGGAATCTTGCGGCGGCGGTCGATACGGGCGTGCACGACGTCCTTCGAGTCGAACTCGATGTCGAGCCACGAGCCGCGATAGGGAATGACGCGCGCGGCAAACAGTAGCTTGCCCGACGAGTGCGACTTGCCCTTGTCGTGGTCGAAGAAGACGCCCGGCGAACGGTGCATCTGCGAGACGATGACGCGCTCGGTGCCGTTGACGATGAAGGTGCCGTTCAAGGTCATGAGCGGCATGTCGCCCATGTAGACGTCCTGCTCCTTGATGTCCTTGATCGACTTCGCGCCGGTATCCTCGTCGATATCGAACACGATGAGGCGCAGCGTCACCTTCAGCGGCGCGGCATAGGTCAGGTCGCGCTGACGGCATTCGTCAACGTCGAATTTCGGTCCTTCGAACTCGTACTTCACAAATTCCAGCATCGAGGAGCCGGAAAAATCGGAGATCGGGAAGACCGACTTGAAAACGGCCTGCAGTCCCTCGTCCGGACGCCCACCCTTGGGCTCCGCCACCATCAGGAACTGGTCATAGGATGCCTTCTGAACCTCGATCAGGTTCGGCATCTCCGCAACTTCCGGGATCTTTCCGAAGAACTTGCGTACGCGTCTGCGGCCATTGAAAGTCTGGGTCTGGGCCATCGTCGCTCCTTAGCTCAATTCTCGGGACGAGCCTCGCCGCGGCCCGCCTTGCATTCGAGGCCACCTGGCGGCGACCCTCTTGTCTGTTCACCGTCGCCTGTCGGCGGTCGGCCAAAACGGGAGAAAACCCGTTTCCTGAAGGCCGGCTTTCGGCCCTCAGGAAAGAGGTTTTCGTACTCTTCGCGTTACGCAGCCTCCCTTCGCGAAAAGAGAGCGGCGGACGGCGCGAAGCCGCCCGCCGATACTTAAGACGCTTACTTCAGTTCAACCTTGGCGCCGGCTGCTTCCAGCACGGCCTTGAACTTCTCCGCGTCGGCCTTGGAAACGCCTTCCTTGACCGGCTTCGGAGCCGCCTCGACCAGGTCCTTGGCTTCCTTGAGGCCAAGACCGGTGATGGCGCGGACTTCCTTGATGACGTTGATCTTCTGAGCGCCTGCCTCGGTGAGGACGACGTCGAATTCCGTCTTTTCCTCGGCCGGAGCAGCAGCGGCTGCACCACCGCCGGCGGCGGCAACAGCCACCGGAGCAGCGGCGGAAACGCCCCACTTTTCTTCCAGAAGCTTCGACAGCTCGGCCGCCTCGAGGACGGTCAGCTTCGAAAGGTCGTCTACGATCTTTGCGAGATCAGCCATTGTTATGTTCCTTCATAAGGTTCGAACGTGTGTTTGTGATAGCGAGGAACGGCCTCATGCCGCCTCGTCCTTCCGGGCGTAAGCGCCGATGACGCGCGCGACCGAAGCCGCTGGCGCATTGACGATCTGGGCGATCCGGGTTGCCGGCGTGGCGATCATGCCAACCAGCCTGGCGCGCAGCTCATCGAGCGACGGAAGTGTGGCGAGTGCCTTCACACCGTCGGCGTTGAGCGAGGTGGTGCCCATTGCGCCACCGAGAATGACGAGCTTGTCATTTCCCTTGGCGAAATCGGACGCGACCTTCGGCGCCGCAATCGGATCCTCCGAATAAGCGATCAGCGTCTGTCCCTTGAACAGGTCGATGATCGATGCGGAGTCCGTGCCCTGAAGAGCGATTTTGGCGAGACGGTTCTTCGCGACTTTGACGGTGCCACCGGCAGCGCGCATTTTCGACCGAAGGTCGTTCATTTGCGCGACGGTGATACCGGCGTAGTGGGCCACGACGACTGAACCAGCGCCTGCAAAAGCACCATTCAGGCCCGTGACGAGTTCGCGTTTTTCCGCTCTGTCCACTGCCTATCTCCAGTTGACCCCTGCCCCACTAATAGGACAGGCGTCGGGTTGCCTTTTTGCCGGTCGGGCCATCCAGTAACGGATCTCCCGAACGACGCTCGAGGATCCTGCCCCCTTTCGCCACACCAACCGGCAAGCCGGATGATGCGCAGACAAAAGGCAAACACGGTTCGAACCTTTCATTGGAGCTTGGCGCTCCGTTGTCCGGTTTTCACCCGTCTCATGCAGGCCCAATTCAATTAAGGCTTCTGGGCCGCCTGCAATCTCGGACAGGATGTCCGGAAGCCTCTCGACTTCCGGTACCGGGCCGCCGACAAGTCGGAGGCCCGGAATTCACTTGCGGATCAGCGCTTTAGCGGCCGATCCGAATTGTTCTTATCAGGACGCTGCGAGCGTCGAGACGTCGACCTTGAGGCCAGGACCCATCGTCGAGGTGACCGACACCTTCTTGACGTAGTTGCCCTTGGCACCAGCAGGCTTCGCCTTGTTCACCGCGTCGGTGAAGGCGCGGACGTTCTCTTCCAGCGCCTTGACGTCGAACGAGACTTTGCCGACGCCGGCATGAACGATGCCGGCTTTCTCGACGCGGAACTCCACGGCGCCACCCTTCGATGCCTTGACGGCGGCGGCGACATCGGTGGTCACCGTGCCGACCTTCGGGTTCGGCATCATGCCGCGCGGGCCGAGCACCTTGCCCAGACGACCGACCAGCGGCATCATGTCCGGCGTGGCGATGCAGCGATCGAAGTCGATCGTGCCCTTCTGGACGATGTCGACCAGATCCTCGGCACCGACGATATCGGCGCCGGCGGCGCGCGCTTCATCGGCCTTGTCGCCACGAGCGAACACGGCGACGCGAACCGAGCGGCCGGTGCCGTTCGGCAGGTTGACCACGCCGCGGACCATCTGGTCGGCATGGCGCGGGTCGACGCCGAGATTCATCGCCACTTCGACGGTCTCGTCGAACTTCACCGACGAACGGTCCTTGAGCAGCTTGAGCGCCTCACCCAGGGCGTAAGCCTTGTTGGGGTCGATGCCGTCGCGGGACTTCGATACACGTTTTGCGAGTTTTGCCATGATCTCAGCCCACCACTTCCAGACCCATCGAGCGGGCGGAGCCCTCGACCATGCGCATGGCCGCTTCGACGTCGTTTGCGTTCAGATCCTTCATCTTCTGCTCGGCGATGGCGCGCACCTTGTCGCGGCCGATCGTGCCGGCCTTGATCTTGCCCGGCTCCTTCGAACCCGAAGTCAAATTCGCTGCCTTCTTCAGGAAGTAGCTCACCGGCGGCGTCTTCATGACGAAGGTGAAGGACTTGTCCTGGTAGTAGGTGATGACGACCGGGATCGGCGATCCCTTTTCCATTTCCTGGGTCTGCGCGTTGAACGCCTTGCAGAATTCCATGATGTTGATGCCACGCTGACCAAGCGCCGGGCCGATCGGGGGCGACGGCGTCGCCGAACCCGCTTTGACCTGGAGCTTGAGCTGGCCTGCAATTTTCTTAGCCATCTCTTTTCCTGCCTTTGTCTCGTGCCGGCCCCACTATCGGGGAAACACCGGCGGTTGCAGTCTGGTGGTGCGGTTCCTGCGGCCGGCTAAAGCCGCATTCGCCTCCCACCGTTCTCAAAGCCGCGCGTTTCCGCGCCGCCACCCTTGCCGGCGAACCGGCGCAGGGATTTTCGGATCAGCCCTTTTCGACCTGTCCGAATTCCAGATCGACCGGCACGGCGCGCCCGAAGATCGAAACTTCCACCTTGAGCCGCGCCCGCTCCTCGTCCACTTCCTGGACGAAGCCGTTGAACGAGGCGAACGGACCATCCGAAACCCGGATCGCCTCGCCGATCTCGAACGTGACCGACGGCTTGGGCCGCTCGACGCCTTCCTGAACCTGGTTCAGGATGCGCTGGGCCTCGGCCTCGGTGATCGGCACCGGCTTCGAGTCGCCCAGGAAGCCGGTGACCTTCGGCGTGTTCTTCACCAGCGAGAACACCGCGTCAGTCAGGTTCGCCTTTAGGAGCACGTAGCCCGGGAAGAACTTGCGCTCGGCGTCGACCTTGCGGCCGCGACGTATCTCGACGACCTTCTCGGTCGGCACAACGATCTGCTCGATGTCAGCGGACAGGCCCTTCTGCTTGGCCTTGTTCTCGATGTCCTCGGCGACCTTCTTTTCAAAGTTCGAATAGGCGTGGACGATGTACCACCGCGCGGTCATTTCAAGACTTCTCCGTAATCGCCGGACTAGTGTCCAAGGCCAAGTAGTTTCTCGACCGCCATGCCCATGAGCACATCGGCGGTGAAGAAAAAGATCATCGCGATGACCGCAAACACAAGGACCATCACCGTCGAGATCACCGTTTCGCGCCGCGACGGCCAGGTAACCTTGGCGGTCTCCGTGCGAACCTGCTGGAGAAAAACGAAAGGATTTGTGGTTTTCGAAGCCATATGCCGCTCTGTCTTCAAGACCCGTTGGCCGGGTCTCCTGGATGATCCCGCTGGCCGGGACGTGCCGCTTGGGTTCATGTTCGCGCCGAATCAGCGCAACCATTTCGCCCATGCAAATCGGACGCGTAAAGCCGGCTTCCCAGCTCCACGCGTCGCGTGTCTGTTTCGTCTACATAAAACCGATTCTTGATCCACGCAAGTGGCAAGTGTCCGCTTTATGACCAACGCCGCCTCGGAACCATCCAGTCGTCCCGTCCCGGCTATGAAGCCCTTATGCCCCAGTCGGGTCTATATGGCAAGTCACCCGCCGGTTTTCAAACACCGGCCTGGGAAACTGGGCTTTCATCATGTCGCCATTTTTGAAAATGGCACGGGCAGCAGGGCTCGAACCTACGACCTGCGGTTTTGGAGACCGCCGCTCTACCAACTGAGCTATGCCCGTATCGCGGGCTGCTATTTCACAAAGCAGGCGAGAACTCAAGTCCAGTTTTCAGGCGGGCTTGCGTCAGGCTGCGATCGCCTGATTCCAAGCGCCAGCGCCCAGGCACATATGAGAAGTTCGAGGCCGAATGTCCAATGCAGGACAAAGCTCATGACCCAAC
Source organism: Mesorhizobium sp. P3_B5 (assembly GCF_056402815.1). NCBI lineage: Bacteria > Pseudomonadati > Pseudomonadota > Alphaproteobacteria > Hyphomicrobiales > Phyllobacteriaceae > Mesorhizobium > Mesorhizobium sp. P3_B5. Next base: position 21,115 of record NZ_JBFUGR010000027.1, read on the forward strand.
TGCGATAGGTGGCCGGGACGGTGACGAATTCGACCTTCTGCGGGTCGAACGGCATCAGCCACGGTATTGGCGAAGCCACGGTATCGAGGACCATATGCATCATGGCGGCGGCAAAGAAAGCGCCGACCATGGCCAGATACTGTGGCGCCCGCCATTTCGCCAACACCAGAGCCAACAGACCCGTGGCGACCCAGAAGAGCGGCCAATGCGTAAAATAGGCATGGTGGTGCGTGCGCCCGCCGTCGACGAAGTGGAAGTACAGCATGTCGATGTCGGGGATCACGCTGCCCACCAGCGCGGCAATCATGATGCCAGGCGTGCCGCGCCGGCGCTTTTGCGCGAACCGTCCCAGAATGTACCCCGATGGCAGATGGGCAATCAGCATCACAAAAAGCCTCAATGGGACGGACACACCACCGTCCCATCCTTTTGTGGCGCCATCTTTGCCGGAGTTTGCAGGAATTGCGCAGCTCGGCAGTGTTGGTGAAGGGACTTGCTACGATTTCCCGGCCGGCGGCTTGTACGGCCCGCCAGGCACGCCCCAGCCCCAGGCCGGCATCGGCTCGGTCTCGGGGTCGCAGGTCTCGCCGAGATTGGAGTTCATCTTGGCCAGCCGCGATCCCCATTCGACATAGCCCATGAAGGCGGAACGGAATTCCGGATCTTCCGGCAGCCCGACGGCATCGGCGGCATCGGCAAGCAGATTGATCCAGCGGCGCCGCTGTTCCTCGCTCAAATGCTTGCCTAGATGATGCATCACCATCTCGCGGTGGCCGCCATGCTTTTCGCTATAGGTTTTCGGCCCGCCGAAAACCTCGCCGATGAAGGCCGCGACATGGGCGGGATGGTCAGGCGACATCTTTTTGAACACCGGACCGACGACCGGGTCTTGAAGCACCTTGTCGTAGAACGTCCTGGTCAGGCGGTTCAGCGCCTCGGCGCCGCCGGCCCATTCGTAGAGTGTCGGGATATCCTGGCTCATTCTCGATCCTCCGCCGGCCGCCGGTCGACGCCTGCCACGACGATAGCCGAAGCAGCGAGCATGGCTCAACCTGCCTCGATGGGCAGTTTCAGTCGGTGCGATGCCTACAATTTGGCGGGCGAGTCGGCCTGGGCGTTGGGTGACGGCAGCATGCGGCAATTCTCGGGCCGCGGCGTCGATTTGCAAACGGTAGCGCCCGTCAACTCATCCACGGTTTGACGCCCGGTCGTCACGCCGAATTTCAGCATCATGTCGGGTTCGAGCCGCCTATGGCTTGAATACAGCACCGACTGCATCGCCACAAACAGGCCCGGGCCGACCGTCATGTCTTCCAGATAGGTCTTCACCTTCTGCTCCAGTCCCAGCGAGTGCACACTCAAGCGCGCCTGCGGGCCGACAAGGCGCCTGACACCGCCGGCAAGCACGATCACACAGGCCGAGTCGCATGCGCCCACGGCATCATTGGTCAGCCCGATATAGACGCCGCCCTCGACCTTGCAATCCGCCTCCTCCGGTTCGCACCCTACGAAATCCGTCCCCGCAACCGCCACGTCGAGCTTGCGTTCGCGGATCAGTCGCCCAGTGGCCAGAGCGCCGAGCACATCGCCTCCCGGCGAGCTGATCACGATGGGCAACCGCCGGTCGCCGACGGTGTCGAGCAGTTGGCGCAACCTCCCCGGTGTGCCCGGCGTAATCGTGCCTTCCGCCGAGATCCATTCGGGACAATCAGGGTCGCAGAGGAAGCTCCTGCCCCGAACCAGAACGAAGCGCATATCGCCACCGCCGCCCTGCTTCACGGTTTCAGCTTCGACAGGTGTGACAGGGGTCGCCTTGGCTTCAACCGTGACGGCTTTGGCCGGCTGATTGGTTTTCTTTCCTGGCGGCGTTACGTCCCTGCAATTGGCGGGCAGCGGATTGGCGTTGCAGATGCTTCCGGCGGTCAACAGGTCGAGGGAATCCAGGCTGGTAACGAGTTTCATCCGAAGCATGTTTTCCGGCTCAAGTTGCTGAATATCGCTAGCCGGCGTTTTCTTCATCGTTTCGAGCACGCCCTGACCGACGCCCATCTCATTGAGATAGGCCGCCAGCCTTTTCTCCACCGCCTTGCTCATCTCGTAGGTCTTGTAGCTGCCGGCACTTTTTCGGCTGATGATTTTTGTATTGAGGATCTTCTTCTTGCCGCCCACCACACGATAGGTGGTCCGGTATTGCAGCTTCGTTCGGACATAGGTCGTGGTGATCTGATGGACGCCGAGAAAGGCCCATTCGCCGACCACGCGCCGGATGCCGCCGGCAAACATCAACGGACAGGCGGAATTGCAGATGGCGCTGCTCGCAAAGGGATTGCCGAAATAGCGAGCGCCCTTGCCGTCATTGTCCCTGCAGTTCTTCTCATCGGGCCGACAGCCGATGAACCAGGTCTTGCCGACGGCGATATCGAGCTTGTTCTTGCGGATCAGCCGGCCAAGCGCGAGAGCCGCATCGACGTTGCCGCCAGGAGAATTCACGACGATGGGCAATTTTCGGCCGCCAAGCGCCTTGAGCGTGCGTTTGAAAAGCGCCGGCGTCCCGGCTTCTATCGAGCCTTCGGCTGATATCCATTCCGGGCAGGTCGGCTCGCAGCCCGGCGCATAGCTGCGGACGACGACAAACCGCATGGTCGGCCCAAGGTCCGGGGCCGCATCCGCCGCGACAGCTATGGTGCCCCCGGCAAGCAAAGCCAACCAGATCAGCGCCGGCAACCACCATGCCCGGCCAAGCCAACGGTGCCGTGCAACCATTTGAACAAGCCCCTTCGATGCAACCTATACTAGTTGAGGTCTGGAGGCTTGCAACAGGGTTTGCGCTGGATGCTGACGCGGAATGGCGTTGGGCGAAAAGCAAAAAGGGCGGCCCGAAGACCGCCCTTTCCTTGTCGATCCGGCAAATGCCGGCGTCGATTACTCTTTGATGGTGACGACGATGCCGGCACCGACGGTGCGGCCGCCTTCACGGATGGCGAAGCGCAGCTTCTCTTCCATGGCGATCGGCACGATCAGCTCGACATCGACCGTGATGTTGTCGCCCGGCATCACCATCTCGGTGCCTTCCGGCAGCGACACGATAC
>NZ_JBFUGR010000028.1:0-23465 GCF_056402815.1 Mesorhizobium sp. P3_B5
TCGACGATCGACGATTTTTGGCACGTCGGTGCGGCCGCGCGCGCCGCCAAAGGCGGTGCCCATCCAGGTGCGGCCGGTGACCAACTGGAATGGCCGTGTCGAGATTTCCTGGCCGGCTCCGGCAACGCCGATGACGACCGACTTGCCCCAGCCGCGGTGTGAGGATTCGAGCGCCTGGCGCATCACCTTGGTGTTGCCGGTGCAGTCGAAGGTGTAGTCGGCGCCGCCGATCTGGTCGGCGCCACGCTTGGTCATGTTGACGAGGTGGGGCACGATATCGCCGTCGATCTCCTTCGGATTGACGAAATGCGTCATGCCGAACTTCTCGCCCCAGGCCTTCTTGTCGTTGTTGAGATCAACGCCGATGATCATGTCGGCGCCGGCAAGGCGAAGCCCCTGGATGACGTTGAGGCCGATGCCGCCGAGGCCGAAGACAACTGATGTGGCGCCCTGCTCGACCTTGGCGGTGTTGATGACAGCACCGATGCCGGTGGTGACGCCGCAGCCGATGTAGCAAATCTTGTCGAACGGCGCGTCAGGATTGACCTTGGCCAGCGCGATCTCGGGCAGCACGGTGAAATTGGAGAAGGTCGAGCAGCCCATATAGTGAAAAATCTTGTCCTTGCCGATCGAGAAGCGCGACGAGCCGTCCGGCATCAGGCCCTGGCCCTGGGTGGCGCGGATCGCGGTGCACAGATTGGTCTTGCGCGACAGGCAGGACGGGCACTGGCGGCATTCCGGCGTATAGAGCGGGATGACGTGGTCGCCCTTCTTGACCGAGGTGACGCCCTTGCCGACATCGACGACGATGCCGGCGCCCTCATGGCCGAGAATGGCCGGAAACAGGCCTTCAGGGTCGGCGCCTGACAAAGTGAACTCGTCGGTGTGGCAGATGCCGGTCGCCTTGATCTCGACCAGCACTTCGCCGTCGCGCGGACCATCGAGGTTGACCTCCATGATCTCCAGCGGTTTTCCGGCGGCGACAGCAACAGCGGCGCGGGTTTTCATGCGTATTCTCCAATCTCGATCAGCATCGACCCACGAGGGCAGGCCGGTTCCCCAGAGCGCGCGGCGACGCGGTTGCTAGCCGGCCGCCTTCGCGAGCTTCACCTTGTGCCAGGCGATGACGTCCATCAGTTCCGGCGAGAACGCGTCATAGGCGGGAATCCCGGCCTGGGCCAGCGCGCCGCGCACGCTGGCCATGCTGGTCGCCGGCGTCCCGGTCTCGACGAGCGAAGACACAAAGGCCGCGAACTCGATCTTCGGCTGGTGCCCATCCGTCGCCAGTTCGGGATGCACGAATTCGAGGCCGTAGAAATGGTGGTCCGGATCGGACACCTTGCCGACCATATGCGTCCCGCAGGAGCTGCAGCGGTGGCGTTCGATCTTCTGCGTGGCGTCCACGGCTTCGAGCTTGTTGCCATTCGCCTTGACCTCGACGCAGCCCGCCGGCACGACCGCGATCTGCGCGAAGGCGGCACCGGCAGGCTTCCAGCACTTCGAACAGCCGCACAGATGATTGTGCGCCACAGCCTGATCCACCGCGATCTCCACCGGCTCGCTGGCACATTTGCAACGCGCAGTGAATGCCCCGACGGGCGCTGCCGATGCGTCTCCTCCGACGGCCGGGTGCAGGACGGCCGTCTCGCCGCGCAGGGCCTCCGCTCGCGCCTTCAGCGCGCGGTTCAAGTCGAGATAGGCCGTTCGCAAATTGGTATCGATGCTGGGCCAGCGCTCGTCTGCCATCGGGCCATCGAAGATCTCGTTGTGGCGCACCCGCGTGCCGCCATTCCCGGTTGGCTCCAGGATGAAGATGTGCTCCGCACTGAACACGCCGCCTGATGCCTGGCTCAGCCAGCGAAGTTCCCGCGCCCCCACGATGCGGGTGATGGTCGGCGTGACCTCGCGCTCGGGAACATTGGGCTGGCGCAGCGTTCCGACGACACGCTGACCGACCGTCGTGCGTCCGCGCAGCGCCGGCAGGGCCGGATTCCATTCGGGGTAGCGCTCGATATCGTCCAGCACGGCCCACACGGTCTGCGGCGGCGCGTCGATGACGATCTCGGTTTCAAGCAAGCGCATGGAGCATCCTCATTCCTGGACCAGATCTATGTTTTGGGGTGCGGCAGCGCGCTAATGCGCGACGGCGCCGAGATAGGCGCTCATGACCTTCGGGTCGTTGAGCAGGTTCGGCGCCGTGTCCTCGCCGACGATCTTTCCCGTCTCGATCAGGTAGCCGCGATCGGCGGTCTTGAGGCTCAGCCGCGCATTCTGCTCGACAAGCAGGATGCCGAAGCCTTCGCCGGCGATGATGGCCAGTGACTTGAACAGCTCCTTGGACAGCAGCGGCGACAGCCCGAGCGAGGGCTCGTCCAGCATCAGGATATCCGGCTTGGACATCAGCGCCCTGCCGATCGCGACCATCTGCTGTTCGCCGCCGGACATGGTCTGCGCCAGTTGGCGAGGGCGTTCGGCAAGCCGGGGAAACAGGCCATAGACGAAGTCGAGCATCCGGCGCGCATCGGCCTTCGCGCGCCTGGCATGGCTTCCAAGCCGCAAATTCTCCGCCACGGTGAGTTCGCCGAAGATGCCACGGCCTTCCGGAACCAGCGCGATCCCCTCCTCCACCATCAGATGGGCGTCGAGTTTCGTGACATCCTTGCCGTTCATGACGATGCCGGTGCCGGGCTCCGTCCCGACAAGGCCGGCGACAGCGCCGAGGAAGCTGGATTTTCCGGCACCATTGGCGCCCAGGATGACGCAGATCTCGCCCTTGGAAACGCGCGCGGAAACACCGTCAAGCGCAACGTGCCGTCCGTAGCGGACGCCGAGATTGGACACCTCAAGCATCGTCGTCTCCCAGATAGGCGCGGACCACCTCCGGGTCGGCCAGGACATCGGCCGACCTGCCATCGGCGATCTTCGTACCGGAATTCATGACCACGCAGCGTGAACAGAGCGAACGGATCGCATCCATCACGTGCTCGACCATGATGATCGTCCGGCCCTGCGCGCTGATCTCGCGGATGAGGTCTATGCCGACCCTCAGCTCGCTCGGGTTGAGGCCGGCGAGCCATTCGTCGAGCAGCAGGACGTGCGGGTTTCCCGCAAGCGCACGGGCAAGCTCGATCCGCTTCTGGTCGATGTAGGTCATAGCCGCGACGGGAACCTCCTCGCGACCTTTCAACCCGACCCGCTCCAGCAGATCGCGGGCCAGCGCCAGCGCCTCGGCGCCCCAGAGCCGGCTGTGCCCGAAGACGGCGCCGGCGACGACGTTTTCCAGCGCGCTCATTGACGGCAGGACGCGCACCAGCTGGAAGGTTCGGGCGACCCCGATGCGGGCGATCTTGTGGGCCGGGCAGCCGCTGATGTTCTGACCCGACAGCAGGATATTGCCCGATGTCGGCGACAGCGCCCCCGATATCAGGTTGAGCATCGTGGTCTTGCCCGAGCCGTTCGGTCCGATCAGTCCCAGCAACTCACCCTTGGCGACTTCGAAACTCACGTCGTTGACGGCGACAAGACCACCGAAGGCCTTGCGCGCCCGATCTATGGTCAACAGAGGAACGCTCATCTGCCCTCCTCGACAGTCGTCGTCAGCAAGCTTTTGTCGGTTGGGCGGCGGCGACGGAACAAGGTTTCCAGCTGGCCCGTGACGCCGTCGGGAAGCACATAGACGATCGCCAGAAATGCGAGTCCCATGATCACTGCCGTCTGGTTCGGGAAATGGCCGGAGATAAAGTCCATCACCACGGTGAAAGGAACAACGCCGACCAGGGGTCCCCAAAGGCGGCGCGTGCCGCCGAGCAGTGCCATGATGACCACGAGGAAGGACGTCATCGGGTTGAATGCCGCGTCCGGCGTTATGTAGCCGTAGCGAGGTGCCATGATGGCGCCAGCGACGGCGATGAAGGCTCCCGAGACGGCGAACAGGATGACCCTGGTGCGAGCGGTATCGACGCCGACATGCCGCGCCACGGCTTCGTCATTGCCGATGATGCGCAAGGCGAGACCCAGCCTCGACCTGTTGATGAGCCATCCGGTCAAGAACACGACCACCGTCAGCGCAAGCAGCATCCAGTAGAGATGCGTCTCGGTGAAATCGGTAAAGACGTAGAGCCCGATCGTGCCGCCGAAATTGGTCTGCACCCAGGTCACGATCTGACCAAGGAGTTCGGCAAGGCCGAGGGTGAAGATCACGAAATAGACTCCCGAGAGCCTGAGGGTCGCCAATCCGACCAGCGTGGCCAGCAAGGCGCCGGCGACGACCGCGATGAGGATAAGCGCCGGGAAAGGCAGGACGTCGATGAAGATCGCGACCGAATAGGTTCCGACGCCGAAGAAGGCGGCGCTCGCCAGCGAGACGAGATGTGTCGGCCCGGAAAAAAGCGCCCAGGCCGTGCATATGGCGGCATAGAGCATGATGTTAACGCTGAGCGACAGCCAGAAGCCCTCGGTGACCAAGGGGAGAAAGGCCAGCACAGCCGCACCGGCAAGGCCGGCACCAAGAGTCAGGAGTTCGTTGCGCGGGATGTTCATCATGCCGGCCGCTTTCCGAAAATGCCCTGCGGCCGGAACAGCAGAACGACGATGAAGAGGGCGTAGTTGGACGCCAGCGTCAGTCCGGGATCCAGCAGGCTGGCGACAATCGTCTCGGTCACGCCCAGCACGAGAGCCGCGAGAACCGCGCCGCGCACGTCACCGACGCCGCCCATGATGACGATGATCAGCGCTTTCATGGTGAAGATCACGCCCATCGAGGTGTTGAACGTGTAGAAGGTCGACAGCAGCGTGCCGGCGCAGGCCGTGATCGATCCTCCGAGCGCAAAGGCGAAGGCGGCGGTCTTGCGCACGTCGATCGCCACCAGCCTTGCCGCGCGCGGATCGACGGCGACGGCGCGAACGGCCGTGCCGCGGTCGGTGTGGTAGAGGAAAATGTAGAGAGCCGTGGCGATGACGGCGGCGGCGACAAACGCCACGACCCGGTTCAGGCCGAACGAGTTGCCCATGATCGTGAATGGCTGGGCGAGGAACTCGTAGTTGAAATAGGACCCGCCGAACGCCTGCAGCATCAGCCCCTGGAACAGGAACAAGAGCCCGAAGGTCGCCAGGATCGAATCGACCTCGAGCATGCCCCGATTCCTGGCCCGCCTCACCAGAGGCTGCATCAGCCTTGTATAGATCAGCCAGTTGACGACGAAGGCTCCGGGGCCGATCACCAGCAGGCCCAGGAGCGGATTGATCCCGAAGCCCGTATACAGCCAGAAGGTGACGAAGCACGCCGCAACAAGCGTCTCGCCATTGGCGAGGTTCATGATCCGCGCCACGCCGTACTGGAGCGTGAGCCCGAGCGCGATGAGCGTATAGGTGCCCCCAAGGAGCAGGCCTGTCAGCAGGATGAGCATTGTACTCTCGCAGTCACGGGCCTGGCGTCACGAGGACGCCAGGACGCCGGGAGGATCGGATCAGTTGCTGGGCCAGGCGGGTTTGAGCACCGGCGGCTGCGCGCCCTGGATGTTCCCGGTCGCCCTGACGCCGTGCACGACGCCATCGCTCCACTGACCCACTGTCCAGTTGTTGTTGTTGATGTTGTTCTCGAAGTGGATATCGCCGAGCACGGTCTTGAAGGTACCCGATTGGATTTCCTTGTTGATCGCCTGCTTGTCCAGGCTGCCGACCCGCTCGACGGCCTGCTGCAGGATCTCCAGGCTGGCATAGGCCACCGGGCTCGCCCACCAGTCGGCCTCCTGGCCGGTCACCGCGAGGTGCTCCTTGCGATAGGCCTGGAAGACGGGATCGCTCGCATTGACGCCGCCCATGATCAGGATGCCGTTCGCAGCAGCGCCAAAGCGCTTCCCGTATCCGTCGAGATTGCCGCCGACGCTGACGAAGAACGCCTTGACGTCGAACTTCTGCAGCTGCGCCTGCTCGGTAAGCGCGAAGCTGTCCGGTGGATAGGAATAGGCGATGAAGGCGTCGGGATTGGCCGCCTTGGCGCTGGCGATCACCGGAGCGACGTCCTGATTGCCGAGCGGATAGGAGGTCTCGTAGACGATATCGAAGCCGGCCTGCTTTAGCGCGGGCTTGCCGGTCTTGATCATCTCGAGGCCAAAGGCATCCGAGACGTTGACCACCGCGACCCGGTTGCCGATCTTGCCGGCGTCGCGCAGATCCTTGAGCGTGCCGACGATGCCGTTGGCGATGCCCTGCGCCGGGCCGAGCAGCCAGAAGGTGTTCGGCCAGCGCTTGACGAATTGATCGAGATCGTTGGCATTGCCGGTGGAGACGATCTGCGGGTAGCCATATTTCGCGATCAGCGGAGCGGTCGCGAGATTGAGGCCTGTCGAATAGGGCGGGATGATCAGGTCGACCTGGTCCTGGGTGGCGAGACGCTGAATGTTCTTGACCGCCTCTTCCGGCGACGACTTGTCGTCATACTCGACGATCTCGATCGGCCGCATCTGATCGCCGACCTTGAGGCCGCCGGCCTTGTTCACCTTCTCGGCCCACAGCTTGATGTTCGGCCAGAGCACGCCTGACGCGCCGCCCGCAAGCGGTCCGGTCTTGGATGCGCTGACGCCGATCCTGACCGGGTCCTGCGCAAAGGCCGCGCTGAACGTGCCAGCTGCCAGAGCCGCCGAAAGCATGAGTACGTTGAAACTGCGTCGCAACATCGAAATTCCTCCCAGTTCTGGTTGTGTTGGCCTCCCCTCGCCTCCCAGCGAGTTGGTCGACCGATCCCCTAGCGAAATTGCTTAGGCCATTTTCCTCCGACGATCCAGCAAATTTCGTAAACTTTCGTATTTTCGTTATTTTCTTCTAGTGACGATATTCCCGGCCGTCCCGGTGCCGACGTTGGCCCTGAACGCTGCTGATTTGGTCGCACTGCGGAAAACCGGTTCCGCGCCGCATCATTTAAGATACTTTACAGTATGCAGATACGCCTACGAATGTCAATGCTGAGAAGCCCGGGCGCTGCCTCATTTCGCGGCATTGGCCAGAACCTCGAGTGTCAGCGCCGGATCCGCGACCTGAGCGGGATCGGGGCTGGCCGACATGGCAAGGAGGCGTTTGCCGATCAGGTAGTCGCGCGGCGCATTCAGCCCATCGACCGCGACGAGCTGCCCTTCGCGGTAGTACCAGTGCGACCGTCCTGGTCCTGCCCCCTGCCTGATAACAACCGTATCGTCCGGCCGCGACAGGCCGGCGATCTGCAGCTTGAGATCGAACTGATCGGACCAGAACCACGGCTTCGGTCTGTAGGGCTGGCGCGCGCCCATGATGTTGCGGGCGACGAGGTCGGCGCTGTCGATCGCGTTGCCGACGCTCTCCATCCGCAGCCCGCCTTCCGGCAAGGAAAAATTGGCGCAATCTCCTGCGGCCCAGATGAACGGGTCGTCCGTGCGCCCATAGGCGTCGGCGGCGATGCCATTGTCGATCGCGAGACCTGCCTCAGCCGCCAACGCCGTTTGCGGCATGCCGCCGATTCCCGCCACGACGACGTCGGCCTCGGCGATCGTGCCGTCGCCGAGCCTGGCGCCGGCAACGCGGTCCGCGCCGAGCAACTCGCTCACCGCCTTGCCGAGATGAAAGGTCACGCCCCTGGAGCGGTGGAGCGCCGCGACTGCCTCGGCCGTTTGCGCCGAGGCCACCCGCGCGAGCGGGCGATCGGCGGCTTCCACCACATCCACCGTCATGCCGAGTCCGCGCGCGACGGCGGCGATCTCGAGTCCGATGTATCCGCCGCCGATGACAAGGAGCTTGCCGTGGTTTTCGAGCGTCGGCCGCAATGCATCGATGTCGGCGAGCGTGCGGATGGTGAAGACGCCCGCAAGGCCGCGCGAAATCGCCTGCGGCAGCTTTCGGGCGGTCGCCCCGGTTGCGAGCACAAGACGATCGTAGTCAAGCATGGCGCCATCGGCCAGACACACCCGCCGCCCCGCGCGATCGATGGATGCGACGCGCGTTCCCAGTCGCAATGCGATCCGGTTCTTTCCGTACCAGTCCTCGGCCTTCAGCTTCAGCCGGTCACGTTCAAGTTCGCCCAGAAGATAGGCCTTCGACAGCGGGGGGCGCTGGTACGGAGCATCCGGCTCCTCCCCGATCAGAGTGATCGACCCCGCGAAGCCGTTTGCCCGCAGCTTTTCGGCCGTGGACAGGCCGGCCTGTCCGGCGCCAACGATGACGATGCTGCTTTCGTTGTCAGGCCTGGCCGCAGCGGGATGATCGGCGTCGAGGGACATGATCAGCCTCTACCGCTAGGCGGCCGGAACGCGGACTGAAATATTGTCCAGCGCGTCGCTGACCTTGATCTGGCAGCTCAGCCGGCTTCCGGATTCGCGCGGCGCTGCGGCAAAGTCCAGCATGTCGTTTTCATGCTCGCTGATGGGTCCGAGCGCCGCCATGATTTCCTCGGGAAGCACGACATGGCAGGTGGCGCAGGTCGCCGAGCCGTTGCATTCGGCGATGATGCCCGGAACGCTGTGTTCAAGCGCGGTCTCCATCAAGCTGCGGCCGTTCTGGGCCTCGATGGCGAGTTCCGTGCCGTCCGCGGAAAGGAACCTGATCGTTGGCATGTCTCTCTCCCTCAAGCGTCCCAGACAACAGGCATGTGCGTGGGGCCACGAAACACCCAGCCCCGGACGCGGACGAGTTCCGGATCCTTGAGCCGGAGATTGCGCAGCCGCTCGAACACCATCGGCACGGCGATCTGGCTCACCAGCGCGCGCGACACCCAGGTGCCGGCGCAGAAATGTGATCCGGCGCCAAACGCCAGGTGGGACTTCTTTTCCCGAAAGACATCGAACTTTTCCGGATCGCTGAAACGGCGGTCATCGTGGTTGGCGGCGCCGACGCACAGACCCACCTGCTCGCCCTTGCGGACCAGCGTGCCCGAGATCTCGACGTCGCGGGTCAAGCGGCGAGGATACATGCCGATCGGCGAAATCCAGCGCACCGCTTCTTCGAAAGCCTGCCCCCAGAGAGAAGGCTCGGCGCGAATGCGCGTGAGCTGGTCCGGGTTCTGCAACAGGCCCAGGATCAGCGTCAGGATCGAGTCCCGGGTCTCGTTCAGCCCGCCGCCGATCGCGACCTTGATGTTGGCGTAGATCTGCTCGACCGTCTGCGCAGGATCGGCCTGGAGCATCGAAGACAGCATCGAAGGATTTGGATTGTCCCGATGATGGGGCAGCATCCTGTCGACAGCGCTCTCGACACCGCTGGCTGCCACCTTCGCTTTGCTCGCGATCTCGGGGTTGTGCGAGTAGTTGCCGGAACCGTCGATCAGCGACTGCGACCATAGCGCCATCGTGCGCCAGTCGACACCGTCGAAGCCCAATATGTCGGCCAGCGCGCGCGCCGCGATCGGCGCGGCGAGTTCCTCGAACAGCTCGGCCTCACCCTTGTGCTCGATCTGCGAGATGACGTCGTCGCAGATGGTCTGCATGGGCTCGGCCCAGCACCGCTTGACGACGCCGGGACGCAGGCTCGGATCCATCGCCGCCCTTTCGCGGGCATGGTCCTCGCCGTCCTTGCGCATCAGGTTCGGCCCGATCACGGTGTTCAGCAGCGACTGCGGATTGATGGAGGAAAACGTCTCGGGGTCGCGTTCGATGGCCATGATGTCGTCGAAGCGCGTGACCATCATGATGTTGGCCGCTTCGACCTTGACGACCGGCCCGAGGTCGCGGACGCGCTTGAAGACCGGATACGGATTGGCAAGCAGCTCTTCGAACGCAACGTCGTCGACCACTTTCACGGCTTCGCTCATGATTTCCTCCCTGTCGGCAGACGAGGTACGAAATCGACGTGTATTCAGCAATGCGATGGGTTAGATAGAGGTCATCGAAAACTTGCATGGAGGTGAGAGGCATGCTCTCCGACGAACTTGCCAGTGTAGATCTCGCCACGCTGCAGACGCTTGTCGCCGTGCAGGACCGCGCCTCGTTTTCCGACGCCTCGCAACTTCTCGGCGTCAACCAGTCCACCATAAGCTACGCCATCAAGCGGCTGCGAAAGGCCTTCAACGATCCGCTGTTCGTCCGCCAGGGCAATTCGATCGTGGCAACCGACAAGGGCGAACAGCTCGCCCAGCAGGCGCGCGGCATCCTTGAGCAGATGGCCGCGCTTTCTTCACCGTCGGGTTTCGACCCGGCCACGGCCGAGGGAAGCGTGACGGTGTCCTGCAACCACCACGAGCGCATGTTCGTCATCCCCGACTTCGTGCGCCGGGCGCAGAAGGAGGCGCCGAAAGCGACGATCCACATCTTCGAATCCGCTGTCGACGGCAAACAGCAGTTGAAGCAGAACACATGCGATATCGTGCTGGGACCAGTCGCGATCCTCGGCGACATCTACTACCGCAGGAAACTGTTCACCGATCACTACGCCTGCGTCATGGACTCGGCGCACCCGCTGGCGGGGGGAGAGCTGACGCTCGACCGCTACTGCGCCTCGCGGCATGTCGCGGTCACGCATAACGGACGCTGGGAGGCGCTCTATTTCGCCGCGTTGCGCGCAAAGGGCATCGAGATGCAGCCGGAGGTCACCGTTTCGAGCCACGACATATTGGAACGGCTCATTCCCGGCTCGGAGCTGGTGGCGACAATTCCGTATCGGCTGGCGGGTCGCCTGTCGGACAGGCTCGCTTTGCGCCCTTTCCCGATGGATGTCTTCATCCAGGTCGACATCTACTGGACCGAGCGTACGCACCACTCCGGCCTGCACCGCTGGGCCCGCCAGATATTGGCAGAGGTCGCCGAAAAAAACCTCGGCGGCGGAGACACGCACGAGGCGGGAAGAGGCCTACCGGGCCGACAGTAGGCCCGGAGAGAGAAAAAGTCGGCGCGAGCGGCGCGTGCGACGCGGCCTATGCCGCCTTCGCGCCGAGCATGACGACCGAGACCGTCACGGGCTCGTTGAAGGGATTGCGCCAGGCATGACGCGCGCCCTGCTGCACGACCGTATCGCCCTGATTCAGCTCGACGGTCTTGCCGTCGTCGAGTTCGAGGACAAGCCGGCCCTTGACGACGGTCACGTAGTCGACGGTCGGCGTCTGGTGCATGCCGGGATTGTCCATCTCGAAACACTCGGCGATGCCGGGCGCGGCCTTCAGATGCTCCGGACCCGCCAGTTCGGGTTTCCAGTCGGGCGACATCATCACGCTATCCGGCGGAAAGGTGATCATCCAGAACACCGATCCGCCGACCGAAGCCAGCATCGTGCCCTCGCTCGCCATCGGATCGGCGCCATCCCGTTTGGCCAGATCCGGCGTCCCGTCGATCTTCCACTGCGGGGCAGAAACGAAACCGGGTGTGTGCTGCAGCGCCATCTCGCGCGGCGAGGTGTCGTCGCTGATGAATACCGATTTTCCTGCGGCGTTCTTTCCGGTGACGACGCGGCGAGTGCTCATGTTTCTATCCTCCCAACACAAATTCGAATACCATTCGGTATCAGCATACTAATATGCATTCAACTATGGATGGATCACAAAATTCGAGAAGCCGCCATGACGCACGGCGATGCCCGAAATGGCCTCGTTGACCTTCTCCATCGGCGTCGCGTGGGTTTCCAAGAGACCCAGGGTGACCTTGCCGATCCCGACGAGGTCAGCCATTTCCTGGCCCTCAGAGGTCGTCAGCCATGCGGAACCAATGAGCCGCTGGTTGCGATCCATCATTGTGTGCACGTCGATGGAAACCGCGCCCATGACGGCACCGATGTCGACGGCGATACCGCCGCGGCGCAGTGCCTTGAGGCCCGCCAGAAAAGGCTCATGCGACGTGCCGGGACCGTTGCAATCGATGAAGGCGTCGACCCCCTCGCCGTGCGCTGTCCTGGAACGGGCCCATTCGTCGGGCATTCCGTCCTCCAGCGAATGCGTCTCGATGATGCCGGGGGCAAGCGCTTCGATCTCCTTCAGCAGCTTCCTGTCGCGACCGGTGCCGAGAATCTTCTTGACCCCAAAGGACGGACCGAAGACCGCGATCGCTATGCCGAGCGTGCCGGAGATGCCGTTGACAAGGATTGTGTCGCCGGGGCCGACCTGCGCCTTCTTAAGAGCAGAATAGCCGGTGCCCATGTAGCCGAGCCGTGCGGCCTGGTCGAAGCTCATGTTGTCGGGAAGCGCCACGATCGCCGATGCCGGTGCGGCCATGTATTCGGAAATGCCGCCGACCGCGTAGTCTTCGAATGTCTGAAGGGCGTCGTGACTGAAGCCGAAATAGCCCTGGAAGGCGTAGTGGCGGCAGGAGATCGTGTCGCCGCGCCGGCAGTGGCGGCAGCTGCCGCAGGAGCGCCCAGGATTGACATACACGCGATCGCCGGGCTTCAGATTGTGGACCTGGCTGCCGACCGCGGCGATCTCGCCGGCCGGATCGAGGCCGAAGATCGCCGGCAGCGGCGGCTGCGGCATGTGGGGGAACCAGGTCGGCCACATCGCCAGGATGTTGGCCAGGTTCGGAACGATACCGCACGAGTGGACCCGAACGAGAACGTCCATCGAGCCAAGCTTTGGGACCGGCACTTCCTCGATAATCAGCTGGCCGCCGATCTCGTGCATGCGCGCGGCCTTCATCGTCTGCGGAATTGCTGTCACGTCGATACCTCCCGTTCGCTCGAACAAATGCATGCCGAGCTTTTCGGCGCACACCTGGGCCTCCTCCCGAGGCCAAGTCGGTGGTCGCACATTTTTTTCGAAATATCAATCTTTTTTCGTAACTTTGTTGTGACGAACGAAATCGAGCACCACACCCAACCAATGGTCAGGCCATTTCGGTTCAAGATCGGTTCGCTTTGCCGCCGCCTTCCAACGACTTGCGTATTTTCGAAAATCCGATTTACTCTGGGCCAGAGGTGCCTGCCTTCATGGCACGTCCAAATGGTGAGCCTTTGAAATTCGCTTCTTTCGTTGATCGCTCCGGTGCCGGCTATGGAATCGTCGACGGTGAAACGATCTTGCGCCTGGATTCCGATCCCGGGGCGCCGCCGGATCTCAAGGCCTATCTCGGCAGCCGGTTTCCCAACCTCGCGCCCAGCGGGCGCGATCTCGAAGTCGTGCGGCTGACCGAAGTCAGCCTGCTCCCTCCAATCCCCAACCCGGGCAAGATCTTCTGCGTGGCCACGAACTTCCATGAGGACGGCAAGCCCGTGACTGAGTTCCCGCTCCTTTTCACGCGTCACGCCGAAGCCCAGACAGGACACGGCAGTCCCATCCTGAAACCGGCAGTTTCCGAGAAGCTGGATTTCGAGGGCGAGTTGGCGGTGATCATCGGCCGCCGCGCGCACAAGATCGCGCGCGCCGAAACGATGGAGTACGTCGCCGGCTATTCATGCTTCAACGAGGGAAGCGTGCGCGACTGGCAGAAACACTCGAGCCAGTTCACGCCCGGCAAGAATTTCTATCAAAGCGGCGCGTTCGGCCCCTGGATGGTCTGTACGCGCGCGATCCCGGACCCGGCGCGGCTCTTTCTGGAGAGCCGGGTCAACGGCGTGACCAAGCAGTCGATCGCGATCGAGCGCATGATCTTCGACATCCCCTGGCTGATTTCCTACATCTCGACTTTCGCCCCACTCGACCCTGGCGACGTTATCGTGTCCGGCACGCCATTGGGCTTCGGCGCAAGCCGCAATCCGCCGGAGTTCCTTTTCCCTGGCGACGAGGTCGAGATCGAGATCGAGGGCATTGGAACGCTGCGAAACACGGTGGTCGCGGACAATTCGGACAAGATTTCGTAATAATATCTTTTTTTCGAAAATTGTTGCCGTCAAGGAGAGTTTGCTCTAAGGAGGTCGCCAGGGCCGTGCTGCGACCGCAAGAGGAGGATAGTGATGCACCTGGTGTATGGGGTCGGTCACATAAAGCTGAATGTCCGTGACGTCGGGGCCGTGATCCATGACTCGACGGAGATTCTCGGGCTGCGCGTCACCAGGCAGACGGCGGGCGAGACATGGCTGAGTTCGAACGGCCGCAAGGCCGAACTCGTGCTTCTCCAATCCGATGAGAATTCCTGCCACACGATCGGGCTCGAAGCCCTGACCGCCGAGGCTGTCGCGGAAGCCGCCTCGCGCGTGGAGGACGCCGGCTGCCGTATCCTGTCGCGCGAACCCAGCCTGGCCTGCTGCGATGCCGGCGTGACCTTCGCAACGCCGGAAGGACTGCGCTTCGAGGTTCACACCCCGGCGCGCGACGACATGTACAATCCGCGCTACCCGACCAACGGCATCAAGCCGCGGCGGCTCGACCACATCAATCTCATCACCCCCGACCCGGTCGTCACCAGGCGGCAGCTTTCCGAGATCTGCGGTATGCAGCTCACCGAGCGCATGGTCAACGAAGCGCTGAGCTGGATGCATGGCGGCAACCGCCAGCATCACATCCTGGGTCTGGTGAAGGGCCCGATCGGGCTTCACCACTATTCCTTCGAATTCAGCCATTTCAGCGACTACTGCCGGCTCGGTGACATTCTCGACGGGTTCGACCGCCAAGTCCTTTGGGGGCCGGGCCGCCATCGTCCGGGCGACAACACCTACGCCTACTACCTGGATGCCAGCGGAGCGATGGTCGAGTGCTCCGGCGCCATGCACACGGTGGCCGACGACGCCCACTTCGTGCCGAACGTCATCACCAATCTGGAGCGCCCGGGAAACGTCCGCCAGATGAATGTCTGGGGGTCTCCCGCCCCTCAGGAATGGCGCGAGCACCATTTTCCATTCGCCAGGATCAACTGATCAGGCCGCGCTTCGGCGCAAGGAGGCGAAGCAGCTCGACCGAGTGGGCCGCTGCTTCCGATAGGAGATTGCCATGCAGGAAAAATTGACGTTCGAATCCGACGGCCTGAAACTGTCGGCGATTCTGCACATTCCCGACAGCCACCGTCCGGGACAGAAGCTGCCGGCGTTCATCGTCTGCCACGGCTTCGTCGGTTCCAAGGACGAGTCGCACGCCCAGATCCAGGCGGAGATGATGGAAGCGTTCGGCTATGCCGCGCTGCGCTTCGACTTCCGCTGCTGTGGCGAGAGCGAGGGCGAGCGCGCCCAGGTGCGCTGCTTCGATCAGGTCGCCGACGCAAAGAACGCGCTCACCTTCCTCGCCAAACGTCCCGAGATCGACCCTAAGCGAATTGGCATCACCGGCCACAGCTTCGGCGCCGCCGTTTCGGTCTATACGGCCGGGGTCGACGAGCGGTTCGCCTGCGTCATCTCCTCATGCGGCTGGGGTCACGGCGAGCGCAAGTTCCGTGGCCAGCACCCGACGCCCGAGGCTTGGGAGCGGTTCATGGCCCTGCTCGAGAAGGGGCGCGAGCACAAGCGCGCGACGGGCGAGAGCCTGTGGATCTCGCGCTTCGACGCCGTGCCGATCCCGGAAAAATTGCGCAAGAACCTGTCGCCCAAGGCGATCATGGAAATCCCGACCGAGACGGCATGGAGCATGATGAACTTCAGGGCGGATGACGTGGTGGCTAACATCGCGCCGCGGCCTGCCTTGTTCTTCCATACCGCCGACGACATCATCACGCCGACCGAGCAATCCATCCGCCTGTTCGAGAAGGCCGGGAAGCCGGCCGAGCTGATGCTGATCACCGGCACTGCCCACTTCCCGCTCGCCCCGGAGGACGCGCCGCGCACCAAGGTGATGATCAAGGGCTGGCTCGACAAATTCTTCCCGGCGACCCCGGCCGCTTGAGGTCAGCGCAGCCAGACCAGGAGACATCAGGCATGCCCGTCGCCCAGGAACCCGAACTGACCGAATTTGCCGCTGCGCTCCTGCATGCCGCCGGCTATACGCCGGATGAGGCGGCACAGACCGCGCGGCTGCTGGTGTGGGCCAATCTGCGCGGCGCGGAGTCGCACGGTGTTCTCAGGATCCCGCGCTACATCGAGATGATCAAGACAGGCATCATCCGCAGCGGCCAGCGTCCAAAAGTGATTTGCGAGTTTGGTGCGACCTGCGTTCTGGACTTCGAAAAAGCGCCGGGTTCCGTCGCCATGACGCAGGCGGCGCAGAAAGCCGGCGAATTGGCCGAAAAGTTCGGCATCGGCTGGTGCTCGGCCCGCGCCATATCCCATGCCGGGGCTATTGGCTATTTTACAACGCAACTGGCCGCGCGCGGCTTTATCGGCATTGCCATGTCGGCGTCCAAACCGTTGATGAGCTATTTCGGCGCAAAGGGCGAGGCCCTGTCGACGAACCCCCTGTCGATCGCCGTTCCGCGGCCTGGCGGCGCCG
Organism: Mesorhizobium sp. P3_B5; assembly: GCF_056402815.1. NCBI lineage: Bacteria > Pseudomonadati > Pseudomonadota > Alphaproteobacteria > Hyphomicrobiales > Phyllobacteriaceae > Mesorhizobium > Mesorhizobium sp. P3_B5. Next base: position 16,226 of record NZ_JBFUGR010000028.1, read on the forward strand.
ATCCGATCGTGCTCGACATGTCCACGGCCGCCGTCGCGTTGGGCAAGATCATGGCCGCGAAGGATGCAGGCAAGTCCATCCCCAAGGGCTGGGCCGTCGATGCCGAGGGCGTCGAAACGCAAGATCCGAATGCCGTGGACGCGATACTGCCGATGGCAGGCCCCAAGGGATCCGGTCTCTCGCTGATGATCGAAATCCTGTCGAGCGTGCTGGTGGGCAACGCGGTCATCGCGCCGTTCCTGCGCGGCGAGAAGAAGGGCGGCTTCAATGGCCTTATGCTTGCCGTCAATCCGGCCGCCTTCGGCGAAACATCCTCCTTTCTCGCCTCGGTGGAAGACCTCGCCGGCGCGATCCATGCGCTCGATCCGGCAGCCGGCTCCGATGGCGTGAAACTACCGGGCGAACGCGGCTTCGAGACCAAGCGGGAGCGCACGGCCAACGGCATCCCGCTGGCAAAAGGCACCGCGGGGAATCTCGCCGATGCAGCCATTCGGCTGGGGCTCGCGGTGCCGGCCTTCCTGCAGTGATGCAGCGACAGCCGCACCGAAGCCGGCGAGAGAGGTATCGCTGATGACGCAAGATGAGGCGGACGTCGTGGTGGTCGGGCTTGGCCCGGTCGGCATCACCTTGTGCAATCTTCTTGCAGCGGCAGGAGTTCGGGTGGAAGGCATTGACGCCGCTGACGACGTCTACGCACTGCCTCGCGCCATCGGCATGGACCACGAGGTGATGCGGATCTTCCAGAACATCGGCGCGGCCGACGCCATTGCCGCGGCGACGGGGCAATATCGCGCGTCGGAATACAGGTCCGCCGACGGTGTCTTGTTGCGCCGGTTCGAGTCCCCTGCCGAGCCCTACCCGCTTGCCTGGCCACCCTATATGACGTTCCTTCAGCCAGAGCTCGAACGGGCGCTGCGCGCCAACGGCAAGAAGTTCCCCAAGCTGACACTGCGCACGGGAACGGAGCTCATCAACCTTGAGAATCCCGAAAGACCTGTCCTGACGCTGCACGACAGGGCGAGCGGCGCACGCACAAGGCGGACCCCGCGCTATGTCGTCGGTTGCGATGGCGCGACCAGCTTCATCCGGCGCAAGCTCGGCGTCGCAATGGAGGACCTCGACTTCGACGAACCCTGGCTCGTGGTGGACATGATCCTGGAGGACGGGCACGTGCCGTTGCCGGAGACCAACGTCCAGTTCTGCGATCCCGCGCGCCCGCACACATATGTGCACGGTCCCGATCGGCTGCGACGCTGGGAGTTTATGATCCTGCCTGGCGAAAATCCGCTGGAAATCAACCAACCGGAACGGATCTGGCAGTTGCTTTCGCCCTGGCTTCAGCCGGACCAGGCCAGGCTTTGGCGCTCGGCGACCTACAATTTCCACGCTCTTGTTTCGCAGCAGTGGCGAGTGGGCAGCGTGTTTCTTGCCGGCGATGCCTGCCACATGACCCCGCCGTTTCTCGCGCAGGGAATGGTGCAAGGCATCAAGGATGCAGCCAATCTTGCGTGGAAGCTGGCCTATGCGATCGGCGGGGGATCGGAGCGCCTGCTTGGCACCTACCAGGCCGAGCGCAGGCCGTTCATACGCGAGGTTATAGAGGTCACGAAGCGGCTGGGAAAAGTCATATGCGAATTGGATCCCGGCAAGGCTCGCGCCCGCAATGCCGAGATGGTAGCGGAGATGCAAGCGGGCCAGGGTGTCCTAGTGCGGCAGAACCTCTTTCCGCCCATCCGTCATGGCCTTGTCGCCGGTGGCGTCGATGGGCCGTCGACAGCCGGAGCCGGCGAGCCCTGTCCACAGCCTTGGGTCGTCGGGCCTTTCGGACGGATGCGGCTCGACGACGCTTTGCCGCCGGGGTTCCAGCTTCTCATCACCGGCGATATGGATCCCTCCCCCAGCCTTTTAGACACATCGCGCGAGGCGGGCGTTGCCGTGCATCGCGTGGCACAGGAGAGATCCTATCCTTCGCTGTTGGTGGAAGAAGACCGTGTGCTGACGGACTGGTTGACGTCGAAGGGTGCGCGCGCCGTTCTGGTGCGGCCCGACCATTTGGTTTTCGGTACGGCCGCGGAAGCAGGGGTGGCCGAGCAGCTCGTTCGTCAATTGCAGGCGATGCTGACCGACCAATGACGGTTCATGCGTCATGTGCGCCATGCCGACCTCGGATGCAAGCTAGAACCGGCCCCTGCACCTGGGAAGCGGTGCGCGCCCTATGCGCGGGCGGCCGGCTGCTTCATGTGCCTGTAGAGATGCGCTTCGTGCATTGAGGTGAGCGTGGCCCTGACCATTTCGCCCGGCGAGTCGTCCTTCATGAAGCTGGAGAGGCCGCCATATATGAGTTCGAGAACGACGCCGCCGACATAGAGGGGTTCGATATCGGAGCCGCCGTAAGGGAAGAGCTTTCCGGACAGCAACTTGCCCAACCCCACCCACTGGTCCTTGAACAGGCGCAGATGCCGCTCTTCCAGTGTGTTGTCCCGGCGGGCGATCCGCAGAAGGTCGATGGCAAGCGTTCCCCACCGCTTGTCCTTCGCCCGCTGATTGGCCCAATTGCACATCGCATCGATGATCTCTTTCGGGTCATCGTAACCGTCGAGCAGGCCGGTGAGCTCGACCACGTCGCCGCCGGCATGGCGCTCAAGCAGTTGAAGGAATATCTCTTCCTTGGTGGCGAAGTTCGAATAGAAAGCGCCCTTCGAATATCCGGCCTCTTCCGCGATGCGTTCGATGGTCGCGCCGGAGTAGCCGTCGCGCGCCACGACCTCGCTGGCCGACAGCAAAAGCTTCTCGCGGGTCAGAGCCTGGCTCTGTTCGCGTGTCAGTCGCGCCATCTTCTGTCCTTCCAGTCCACTATCGGGATACCTCTGGTATCCGAATCGGCCGAAGGTTAGAAGGCCGAAACAATACAGGCAAGCGCCCAGAAAATCGGGTATTCGGGGCCCATCAACTGCCAGCGCCAGCGCGGGCCATTGATGCGCACCACCGCATACGCCGCCCCTAGCAAGACAGCTACGGCGCACGCTGCCGCCAATCGCGGATGAATGTTGAACACCATTCCAACGGCGGCAAGAAACTCCAGAGCTAGCGTCAGCACGATGACGGGCTTTCCAGGCTTCAGACCGGCGGCCTCGAACGTCTTCGTCGCCTTTTCAAAGTTCCTGATTTTTCCGACGAGATGCGGAAGGAACCAGAGCCCACACAGAATGCGCAGCAGATCGATTGGCGTTAGAGCAAACTCCGGCACTGATCCCTCCCTGTAGGACGCTGAACGAGCCGTCGATGCCCTTCATCTGTCCTTGTTGGCTGGATGGCGCGACGTTCAGCGATCGAAAGTTCCGTGCGGCGAAAGCGTCGTCGCAGGATCGCAACCGGCACGGCGTGCGCCGGGATCTCCTGTAAACGCCGTCGTCAGTGAAAATCGCTCTTGCGCCACCCAATCCAGATACTGTACGGTATCTGCAGTCCGATGAGAATGTCAATGCGGCATCTCCACGAGCCGGCATATTGGGAGGAACAGACGATGACGATCATGATGCGGGCGGCGCGGCTGCATGCTGTGAACGAGCCGATGCGTGTCGAAGACGTGGCGAAGCCGGTGGCGTCCGGCACGGATGTGGTCGTCGAGGTCAAGGCTTGCGGGATGGTGCCCAACCTCGCAAACGTGCTGAACAACTGGGAAACCTGGTACCCACATCAGCCGCTGCCTATGAAGCCGGCGATCTTCGGCCTGGACCCTGCGGGCATCGTGCATCAGGTCGGCGACCGGGTCGTGGCGATCAAGCCTGGCGACCGCGTGTACGTGAATCCATTGCGTTCCTGCGGCGCATGCCATGCCTGCGTCAGCGGCCATCAGGCGAAGTGCGAGTACTTCACCTTCAACGGCTATTTCGGCTTCAACAAGAACAGCCTCGAAATCTACAAGCGCTATCCGGAAGGCGGCTTCGCCCAGTTTATGTGTGCGCCGCAGAATGCGATCGTCAAGATCCCCGAGAACATGACCTTTCCGCAGGCCGCCCGCATGGGTTACCTCGGCACCTCCTATTCCGCGATCAAGAAGTTCGGCATACCGACCGGCAAGTCGCTGATCATCAACGGCGCGACGGGCACGCTGGGCGTCGGCGCCACTCTCTTCGCGCTCGCCATGGGCGTCTCGACGGTCTACGCGGTGGCCCGCGGCAAGCCCCTGCTCGAGCGGCTGAAACAGCTTGCCCCGAACCGGATCCAGACCTTCTCCAACCAGGACGGCAAGGTCGCCGACTGGGTCCGCTCGCAGACCGCCGGTCTTGGCGCCGACTTCATGCTCGACTGCCTCGGCGCGGTCGCCGACGTCAATGCCATGAAGGACGCCATGATGGGCGTTAGGCGCGGCGGACGCATCGTCAACATCGGCGGCACCGGCAGCGACATGCTGTTCAACACCAAGTGGTGGATGGACAATTCGATGGAGCTGATCGGCTCGGCCTGGCTGACCACGGCCGAGGGCATGGAGATCGCAGAGATGGTCCGCACCGGGACGATCGATCTCTCGGTGCTGGAGGCCAGGACGTATCCGCTCGAGCAGATCAACGAGGCCATCAACGGCGTCGCTTCCGGTGACGGCGGCTTCACCAACTACGTGCTCGAACCGTAGGCGCAGCAATCGGCATCGGCGGACTTCAGCGTCCACCGCTGCCGGATCGCGTCGCGAAGAGAACCGAAATGATCATTGACTGCCACGGCCACTACACGAGCGAACCGCAGGACCATCATGCCTTTCGCAAGGCGCAGGTCGAGTTCATCGAGGGCACGCGCGACGCAATGCCCGCCTATCCCGACATTGCAGACGACGTGCTGAGGGCAACGATCGAACAGAACCAACTGCGCCTGCAGCGCGAGCGGGGCTCGGACCTGACCATCCTGTCGCCGCGCGCTTCGGGCATGGGCCATCATATCGGCAGCGCCGAGAGCAATACCGAGTGGTCGCGCATCTCCAACGACTTGATCGCCCGCATCGTCGAGATGTTCCCGGCCAACTTCGCCGGCGTATGCCAGCTGCCGCAATCGATGAGCGGCGACCTGAAGCCGGTCCTTGCCGAGCTCGAGCGCTGCGTCGTCGAGCTCGGCTTCGTCGGTTGCAATCTCAACCCCGATCCGTCAGGCGGCTTCTGGTCGGCGCCGCCGATCCACGACCGCTACTGGTATCCGCTCTTCGAAAAGCTGGTCGAGCTGCAGGTGCCGGCCATGATTCATGTCTCCGGCTCCTGCAGCGCATGCCTGCATACGACCGGTGCGCACTACATCAACGCGGATACAGCGGTGTTCATGCAGCTGATCCAGGGCGACCTGTTCAGCGCGTTTCCCGATCTCAAGCTGATCATTCCGCACGGCGGCGGTGCGGCGCCCTATCACTGGGGACGTTATCGCGGCCTGGCGATGATGTTGGACAGGCCCACACTGGGCGAGCACCTGCTGCGCAACGTCTACTTCGACAGCTGCGTCTATCACCAGGCAGGCATCGACACGCTGTTTCGCGTCGTTGGCCCGGCCAACATCCTCTTCGGGTCCGAGCTGCTCGGAGCGGTCAAGGCCATCGACCCGGAAACCGGCTTCGACTTCGACGACACGCGACGCTACATCGACGCGCTTTCGCTCGGCGAGGCCGAGCGGCGTGCCGTGTTCGAAGGCAATGCCCGCAAGGTCTATCCGCGGCTTGATGCGCGGCTGAAGGCGCAAAGGCGCTAGGCCGCCAAACGAGCACCATTGGGTGCGGGGCCAGACGCCGTACCTCATCTTTTCAGGAGAACACCAATGGCCAGAGTCGTCACGAAAACCGAGCGCACGCCGATCGAGACCTGCGAGGCTCTTGGCCAGCTTGGCGTGGCCACGGTTCACGAGGCGCAGGGACGGACAGGCCTGCTCGCTACGCGCCTGCGGCCCATCTACGATGGTGCCAGGATTGGCGGCAACGCGCTGACTTGCGAAGTCGCGCCGGGTGACAACTGGATGATCCATGTCGCGCTGGAACAGGCGCGGCCGGGAGACATCCTCGTCGTCACTCCGACCTCGCCCTGCGAGGACGGCTATTTCGGCGACCTGCTGGCCGAGTCGGCCAAAGCGCAAGGCATCAGGGGCCTGATCATCGACGCGGGCGTGCGCGACGTCTCGACGCTGCGCTCCATGGCTTTTCCGGTCTGGTCGAAGGCAATCAGCGCGCAGGGGACGGTCAAGGAGACGCTCGCCGACGTCCAGGTGCCGATCGTCTGCGCCGGCGCCCACATCCGGCCGGGCGACGTGATCGTGGCCGATGACGACGGCGTTTGCGTGGTGCCGCGCGAAAGCGCTGCAAAGGTCCTCGACATCGCACGCAAGCGCGAGACGATGGAAGAGGAAAAGCGAAGCCTCTACGCTGCGGGCAAGCTAAGTCTCGATGTCAACGAGATGCGCGAGCGCCTGCAGCGCAAGGGCCTCATCTACGAATAAGAACCGCCTAGCCGGTTGCGCGACTGACAACATGGGCGATCCGCTGGCACGACTTGTGTGGGTCTGGTTCTTGCCGGCCTCCAGCAAGGCAGCAACCCCACCCAAATAGGCGCTGATGAGTCATTGCCACGGGAATCACGAAGCTCTCACATGCTTGCAATGAAACTTCCGATTCCGAAGGCTCAAGGGGTTCGCGTCCAAAACGCCGAGGCGAATATTCCCATAGAATATAACAAAATCAACAAGTTAAATTGTTGGTGGGCCCGGAGGACGTATCAAGGCCATTGATTTCATTGGCTTTTCGTAGGCCAAAATCACAAACTTTCCCGTATCGTTCCGTATGGTTCCGCGAGCCTGTACAGTAGAACTCCCGTATCTCAATGACCCTTTCGTGCCAGGAAGCGGTCATGACCAAGAAGCGTCCCGCGATACATCAGCGCAACTCGCCCAAAGGGGAACTCGGGGGGCGTCGCGGACGTCAGGAGCTTAGGTGTCAGAATTGCACGCCTACGCGTCGTAAGCGTCCAACTGCGGTCAGACCAGCATGCCCATCGGGTTTTCGATCAGCCGCTTGAAGGCGACCAGCAGTTCGGCGCCGAGCGCGCCGTCGACGGCGCGGTGATCGGTCGACAGCGTCACCGACATCACGGTGGCGACCTTGATCTCGCCATTCTTGACCACGGCGCGCTGCTCGCCGGCACCCACCGCCAGGATCGTCGCATGCGGTGGGTTGATGACGGCGGCAAAGTCCTTGATGCCGAACATGCCGAGATTGGAC
>NZ_JBFUGR010000029.1:0-21285 GCF_056402815.1 Mesorhizobium sp. P3_B5
TGGTGACGACGGTCTGGAAAATCTGTGGTGACGACGGTCTGGAAAATCTGTGCCGAGGCACGCTCGAAGGTGATCGAGCAGCCGGTGAGATATAGCAGCCAGAGCCGCGCCTTGGCCTCACCCACTTCGGCAATCGCTTCGTCGAACCGTGCCTGGAGGCGCTCGGCCCACAGACGGCAGGTGCGGGCATAGTGCTCGCGCAGGTTTTCGACGTCATAGACGAGGAAGCCATGCGCCTCGAGATTGCCGAGCGTCATGCCGATGGTGTCGAGTTCGCCGCCCGGGAAGATGTATTTGATCAGCGCTTTGAATTCCGGACCCTTGCGCAGGGTCTTTTTCATGTCGCCCTTGCTGCGCCGGGTGATGGCATGATGCAGATAGATGCCGCCAGGCTTGAGCAGACGATGGATGGTCGAGAAATAGGTGGCATGATTGGCAAGCCCGAGGTGCTCGAACATGCCGATCGACGATATCTTTTCGAAGGTGCCGGAAAGTTCCGCATAGGACTTGATTTCGATGGTGATGCGATCCTCCAGCCCTTCGGCACGAATACGCTCGCGGGCGAGTTCGGTCTGCGCCTCCGACAGCGAAACGCCGTGGCCGACGACGCCGTAATTCTTCGCGGCATGGATCAGCATGGCGCCCCAGCCGCAAGCCAATGTCGAGCAGCTTTTCACCCGGCTTCAGCCGCAGTTTGCGGCAGATATGGTCGAGCTTGTCGGCCTGCGCCTGGTCGATGCCGTTGGCGAAATCCGTGAAATAGCCGCAGCTGTAGACCATGCGCTCGTCGAGGAAGAGCCGGTAGAAGGCATTCGAAATGTCGTAGTGATGCTGGATCGCTTCCTGGCTCGAACCGCTGACGAAGGGATTGCGTCCCGACAGATCGGTGCGCGCGCTCATCTGCTTGCGTGACAAGAGCACCGAAGGCAGGTCGCGCAGGATCGCCAGCTTCGGCAGCGACTTGATCTTGGTCCTGAGTTTGCCTTGCGACGGCAGGGCGTAGAAATCGAAAATCGTCCCGTCTTCGATGTCTATGGTCTTGGAAATCCACATTTCGATCAGCGTCGACAAAGACGGCCGCTTCACCACCTGCCAGACAATGTCCTGGTCGTTGATGGTGAGCACCGGGCCGGTGGCCGGGCCGATCCGCTCACCGGTCCACAGCCTGACCGCAAAACCCGGCTTCAGTGTCTCAATCACCGTTCGGACAATACGGGCGGCTCTGGTCGCGGCGTCCCTTGGCATTTACTCGTCCTATCGCAAGCTACGATGCTAGTATGATGCGCGAATATGAGACGTTAATGGGCCGTCGGCAATCTGGAGTGAGGCCAGAGCCAGCAAACCACACACGGCCCCTCGGGTTGCATCACAGAGGAACAGAAATGCCATGCCGCCTCACGCATCCTTGCGACGGCGCAGCGTCTTCCGGTCATGGCGCTCATACATCCAGTACACAAGCGGAATGAACCATGGACGGCCGCGGTAAAACGGTACGGCTTTGGGAGCCTGTTCGAAGTCGAAAGCCGAGCGCGGCTGCTCGGCGTCTTCGAGGATCTTGAGCGCCGCCTTCTTGCCAAGCCACCGCGCCCACACGATGCCGGAACCGCAATAGCCAGTCGCGTAAATGGTGTTGCCGCGTGAAAAGATACGCGGGATCATATCCCGGTGCATGGCGACATTCCCAAACCAGCTGTGCGTGATGCCGATAGTGTCCAATTCCGGGAAAAGTCTGGCGAGTTCCGTCCGCAGATTGACTGTCGGCGTGAGCGGATCGCCTGCGGTCGTGCCGTCGCGTCCGCCAAACAGGATACGAGACCCGTCGGGCGACGGCCGGTAGTAGTAGCTCAGCTTGCGCATGTCGCTGTACATCATGCGCGCGGGCATCAGCCGGTCGATGACCTGCTTGTCTAGCGGTTCGGTGGCTATGATTCGGCTACGAACCGGCACCAAGCGGCGGCGTAGCCATGGATCGAACCCGTCGGTGTATCCGTCGGTGCATACAAGGAGTTTCTTCGCCAGGACGTCGCCGCGCTCGGTGGTGACCCGCACGCCAGCGGCATCGCTGGTGGAACCCAGGACCGCGGTGTTCTCGTGAAGAACGGCATCGGTCTCGCGCGCGACCCGGATCATGCCGGCGAGCAACTTCGCGGGCTGAAGGCCGCCGATGTCCATCCGGACCATGCCACCAACATAGAGGTCGGTTCCGATATACTGCCGCACGTCAGATCCTTTGACGGCGAAGGTCTCGATGCCAAGGCTGTCGTGGAGAAAGCCTGCATGACGGCGGAGCTCTTCTGTCTCTTCGGCGGTCATCGCCCCTTCGAATAAGCCGGACAGCTTGAAGTTGGCCTCAATACTCTCCGCGGTGAGAAACCGCCAAAGGTCCTGCCGCGCGGTCTGGCCTTCCAGGAGGATGCCGTTCGCCCTATCCAAACCGAAGCGACGGATCAGTTCCTTGCGGCTAGGCCTGATGCTACCGCTTGCCATGCCACCGTTACGGCTGGAAGCCGCCTGGCCGAGCGACTGGCGATCGAAAAGCTGGACGTGCTTGCCTGCCCGCGCCAACTCGATTGCGGCGGAGAGACCCGTATAGCCGCCGCCGACGACCGCCACGTCGCAGCTCCGATCGAGTTCGCGCCTAGGCAAAGGCGGAAAGGCACAATCGTCCCACCAGTATGGCGTCGATTTGATCGTTGTGGAAAGCGTCTGTGTCATGAAACTGCTGCTGGTTGCAAAGGAAAGCTCGGGAGCCGACTAATCGCGACTAACCCAGAGCTTGCGCGTGGTTTCGATGACCTTCCAGACGCCTGTGAAACCAGGATGCATGACAAAGGCGTCGCCGGCCGTGATGCGACGCGGCTCCTTCCCGTCCTCTGTCAGTTCGGATACGCCTGACAGGATAACGCAAACCTCGAAAGTCTTGCCCTTTATCGAGCGATAGGCTCCAGGCGTCGCCTCCCACACGCCGGACTGAACTATTCCGTCGGCGGTCTGTGCGATGTCCCAACTAAGAAAGCGCGGATCGCCTTCGATCAGCCTGTCTGGAGCAGGCTTGCCTTCGCGGGGTTTGGGCAGGTTATTCTGGTCGATGAAAGTGAGGTTGGACATGGTCTTTCCTTTCAGGACTGGTTCAGCCTGGGATGGCTAAACGGCGTTCAAGAAGTTTCATCGCCATCAGCGCAATGACGCTGATCACGAGGTAGAAGGCGGCGGTTATGACGAAGATATCCATCACCGCGAACGTTTCGCTCATCAGGCGCTTGGCGTAGCCGGTGATCTCGAGGACCGTGATCGCGGAAGCCAGGCTCGATTCCTTGACAATGATGGCCACCTCGCTGCTGTAGGCGGGAAGTGCCTGTCGCAGCGCCAGCGGGAACTTGATACGAAGAAAAATGTGCCATGGCTTCATGCCGCAAGCTTCGGCGGCTTCGATCAAGCCCTTGGGTAGCGACTTGAAAGCCGATCGGAATGTCTCTGCGGTGTAAGCGCCGGAGTTCAGCACGACGGCGAGGATGGCTGCATGAAGCCCATCGCCGATCATCCACCACAGAACCGGGTTGTGGCGTATGAAACTTATTTGGGCCAAGCCGTAGTAGATCACGAAGATCTGCACCAGCATTGGCGTGCCACGAAATATCGCGCAATAGGCGTCGCAAAAACCGCGAAGCACCCGGTTTTTCGATCCGCGCGCAAGGCCGACCAGGACTCCCAGCGGCAGACCAAGAACGATGCCGAAGACTGCGATGAGAAGCGTGATCTTGACGCCCTCAAGCAGAAACGGGAACGCATACGTTATGATGCCCAAATCCATGTCACATCCCTCCGAAGCCGCGGTTGAGGACCCGTTCGATCCTCGAGAATGCGGTTTGGCTGGCGAGCGTCATGGCGAAGAAAAGGGCTGCGGCAATGCAGTAGAAAAACAGCGGCGACCGCGTAATGCCGGCGGCGATCGCCGCGGTCCGCATCAGTTCCTGCAGGCCGACGACGGAGATCAACGACGTATCCTTGATCGTCATCTGCCACACATTGTTGATGCCGCCGAGTGCGAGCCGCAAGGCGAGCGGAAAGGTAATGCGAAAGAATGTGACCATTCGCGGAAGTGCCAAGGAGCGGGCGGCTTCGAGCATGCCGAGGGGCACGGCTTGTAGGGCGCCGCGGATCGCCTCGATTGAGTAGGCACAGGATATCGAGGCAATCGCAATGACGCCGACAATCATGGGATAGGCATTCTCGGCGGCTTGCTGATAGCCGAACGTCCCCGCGACGGTTCTCACCCAGTCCAAGGAGCCGTAGAACAGCAGATAAATCACCAGCAGTCCCGGAATTCCGCGGATCAGGATGCTGTAAGCATCCACCATCTGTGAGACGACTATGACCTTCTGCCAGCGCAAGATGGCCAGTGGCGTCGCCACCACGAAACCTAACAGCATGCCGAGCAGCCCGATCGCAATTGTCACTGCACTGCCGCGCAGGAGAGCCAGCGCCCAGCCATGCTCCACCATCAGCACCCAAAAATCCTGCATAGAAGCCTCCTATCCGCCTGCCTTGTGCAATGCCAAGGCAGGCGCCACTATCGAAGGATCACTGTTTGCAGGGAATGGTGTAGTCGTCCTGGAACCACTGCATGGAAGCTTTCTTGACCGTGCCGTCGTTGATCATCTTGAACAGGGCCACGTCGATCTTTGCCTTGAGATCGGTGTTGCCTTTGCGCATCCCGACGCCCATGCCGCGGCCGAGGACTTCCGGATCGTCCATGGAAATTATCCTGACATTGATTTTTGCGAAGTTCGCGCCGTCAGGCGTAGCTAGGAAGTCGACCCAGGTTGGCGAATCTCCGAAAGCCACGTCGATGCGACCGCTAGCGAGATCGGCAGTCAACTGGGTAACAGCATCGTAGGTCTTCAGATCGACGCCCGTCATCCGCTTCTCTATGAATCTAGCGTAGGTAGTGCCAGTGGCGACACCGACGGTCTTGCCGGGGATCGCCTTCTTGATGTCATCAAGAGTTTTCAGGCCGGCCAGCGGCGAATCCTTCGCAACGACGAAGTAGAGAGGTGTCGTTGCATAAGGGATCGAATAGTCGATCTTTTTCTCCCGCTCGGCTGTAATGCCAAGACCTGATATGATGACGTCAAATCGGTCGCTGTCCATTGAGGGTACAAGCGAACTGAACGTCTGAACGACGAACTTACATTGGACCTTCAGTTCGGCGCAGATGCCATTGGCAATGTCGGCGTCGAAGCCGGTGACGTTGCCGCTCGGATCGGCCATGCTGAACTTCGGTGCATCACCTTCGGTGCCGATTCGCAAAACACCTTCCTCGGCCGAGGCCATGGTCGCCGCCCCGGCGACCAGCAGGCCGAATGCTGCGGACTTGATAAGCTTGCTGATGTTCATCTCAGTTCCCCTTGGTTGGTTCTTGATTGTCCCAGCGCCTGTCTTCAGGCATTGGCCGGCATAACGCTCGAAAGAAACCGCTCCACCGCTTCGCTCGCGGGGTTTCGAAACAGTTCTTCCGGCGTGTCATCCTGCTCGAGGCGGCCCCTTTGCAGGAATAGCATTCGGTTCGACAGTTCCCTTGCGAACCGCATTTCGTGCGTCACGAGTAGGATTGTCGCACCTTCCTCGGCGAGCTTGCGTATGATCTTCAAGACCTCTCCAACCAGTTCCGGATCGAGCGCGGAGGTCGGTTCATCGCACAGCATCAGTTTCGGGCGCATCGCCAGGACGCGCGCGAAAGCGACACGCTGTTGCTGGCCGCCCGAAAGCTGTTGCGGATAGCGGTCGCGGAAGGTTTCCATGCCGACCTTCGCCAACGCCCACAGCGCAGTCTCTTCTGCCTCCTTCCGAGACTGCTTGAGCACGTAAACGAGCGCCTCGGTCACGTTGCCGAGAACGGTGCGATGCGGCCAGAGATTGAAGTTTTGGAATACCATTCCGACGTGGCGTCGAAGCCTTCTGACAGCGGCTGCGTTGACAATCTTCGGCTCTCCGCGCGCTTCAGTGGTTACCGAGATGGCCTCTCCCATGAATTCAATCTGCCCTGAAGTCGGCATCTCCAAAAAATTAATGCAGCGAAGAGCGGTGCTTTTCCCGCACCCCGACGATCCGATCAGCGAGACGACCTCGCCCTGCCTTACGGTGAAGCTAACTCCGTCCAGCACCTTGGTGGAGCCGAACACCTTTGCGAGATCTTTGACCTTCAGGACTTCGGCCGCGCGTGAGATCTTGCGATGCAACATGCTAACCGGCCACCGCGCCTTGCGCATCCATGTCTACGAGCACGCTATCAACAGCCGCCTTGGCAATGCCGACCATCTCATCGATCTCCGCCTCCGTCATGACCAGCGGGGGGGCAAACCCCAGAATGTCCCCATGCGGCATGGCACGGGCAATGAGGCCTCGGTCGCGGGCTGCCTGCGAGATGCGTGCACCGACCTTCAAGCCCGGATCGAAGCTGGCCTTTGTTCCGCGGTCGGCGACGAACTCCAAGGCTGCCAGCATGCCTATGCCCCGAACCTCGCCAACGATAGGATTCTGTGCGAATTCCGCCTTCAACCGGGCAAGAAGATAAGCACCTTTCCTGGCGGACTGACCGGCCAGGTCCTCACGTTCGACGATGTCGAGGACGGCGTTCGCCGCAGCAGCGCTGATGGGATGCCCGGAATAGGTATAGCCGTGCGAGAAGGCGCCGACGCGCGGCGTTGCATCCTCCATGACCTCGTAGACTTTCTGTGACACGATAGACGCCGAAAGAGGCGCATAACCCGATGTCAGGCCCTTGGCGACGGTTACCAGGTCGGGCTCGATGCCGTAGAGGTCCGACCCGAACATGGCGCCGGTGCGCCCGAAGCCGCAGATCACCTCGTCGGCGATCAACAGGACATCGTATTTGCGAAGCACAGCCTGGATCTTCGGCCAGTACCCGATCGGCGGCGGCGTGATGCCGCCGGTGCCCAGCACCGGTTCGGCGATAAACGCGCCCACGGTATCCGGGCCTTCTCTCAGGATGAGCGCCTCGAGTTCATCGGCGCGCCGCGCCGAAAAGTCCTCCTCGGTTTCTCCCGGATGCGCACCGCGATAGAAATGCGGGACGCCAGTGCGGAGAATGCCGGAGACCGGCAGATCCATGTGGTCGTGATAGAAACTCATTCCTGTCATCGAGCCGGAAACCACGGAACATCCATGATATCCGCGCTCGCGCGCGATTATCTTCTTCTTCCGCGTTTTGCCCCTCAGGTTGTTGTAGTACCAGACGATCTTCGCTTGGGTCTCGTTGGCGTCCGATCCTGACAGTCCATAGAAGACTTTTGACATCCTGCCAGGCGCCATCCGGACCAGCCGGTCCGAAAGTCGCGCGAGTTCTTCAGTCGTGTGTGCAGCATAGGAATGATAATACGCGAGTTTGTAGGCCTGTCGCGCGATCGCCTCGGCAACCTCGGTACGGCCATAGCCGATGTTGACGCAGTAAAGGCCGGCAAAGCCATCGATATATTCCCGGCCGGTGGCGTCTTGAATCCTGACGCCCTTTCCCGTCTCGACAATCGTCGGATCGACGTTGCCGGATGCATAATCCTTCAGATAGGTGAAGGGATGAAGCACCGTCCTGCGGTCCATCGCCGCGATTTCAGCAATATTTACCATCTTCGTTCGCCCTTACGCGGCCAAGCCGCCGAAGCAGACATATTTAAGTTCCATAAATTCCTGCAGGCCGTGGCGTGAGCCTTCTCGCCCGAGCCCAGACTGCTTCCAGCCGCCGAAGGGGACTGGCGCGCCGGTGAAGGACGCCGTGTTGATCCCGACCATGCCGTATTCGAGCGCATCCGAAAGGCGCATCGCCCGCTTCAGGTCTCGGGTATAGACATAGGCGGCCAGGCCCATCTCGCTGGCGTTGGCCGCGGTGCGCACGTCGTCCTCATCGACGAAGCGCAGGACGGGCGCGACCGGACCGAAAGTCTCTTCCGAGATAATAAGCATGTCGTGGCGGACATCGATCAGAAGAGCGGGCGCGACGAAGTTTCCGGCCTCCGGGCCGGGGATCGAACCTGTCAGCAGCCGGGCGCCTTTACTGACCGCGTCTGCGATGTGGGAGCGGCACTTCTCGACGACGGTCGTCTTCGTCATCGGCCCGATGTCGACCCCATGCTGGAAGCCGGAGCCCACGCGCAGCGCTTCGATCCGAGTCTTCAGCCTTCCCACAAAGACATCATGGACGCCTTCTTGGACAAAGATCCGGTTGGCAGCAAGGCAGTCTTGGCCCGAGGTAGTGAACTTGGCAGCGACGCAGCCCTCCACCGCCTCGTCCAGGTCGGCATCATCGAACACGATGAAGGGTGCGTGCCCGCCGAGTTCCATGGAAACCTTCTTGATCGTCGCCGCGGCCTTGGCGAGCAGAAGCCTGCCGACCTCGGTCGAACCTGTAAAGGAGAAGGCTCGCACACGCTCATCAGCGAGCAGGCTGTCCGTCAGACGCTTGGGATCGCCGGTCACCACCTGAAAGACACCCCGCGGCAGACCGGCGCGATGCGCCAGCTCCGCCAAGGCGAGGGCCGAGAGCGGCGTTTCAACGGCCGGCTTGACGATGACCGGGCAGCCCGCTGCAAGGGCGGCGGCTGCCTTCCGGGCGATCATGGCGCTCGGAAAATTCCAGGGCGTCACAGCGGCGCTGACGCCGACCGGATGCATGGAGACGAACAGACGGCTTGAGGGCTTGTGCCCGGGTATCGTCTCGCCGTAGGCACGCTCGCCTTCGGCGGCAAACCATTCGATGAAGCCGACGCCATAAAGAATCTCGGCCTCGGCTTCGGCTAGAGGCTTGCCCTGCTCGGCGGTCAGGATAATGGAAAGGTCATGGCTATGGCGTCTGATCAGTTCCGCCCAAGACAAGAGTATTTTTCCGCGATCGCGGGCGAGCCTGTCGCGCCAACCGCCAAAGGCAGTATCGGCGGCATCGATCGCCCGGTTCACGAGCGCCGCGTCACAATCTCCGACATAGGCTATGACATCGCCGGTTGCCGGATCGGTAACCGCGGTAACGCTGCGATGCGCTTGCCATTCGCCGTCGACATAGGACCCTTCACGCAGCAACTCTGTATCGCTGAGACCAGCGAGGGCCTGCCGTGCCGTCATTATCGTGTTCAACATGTCGGCCCCGTGCCGTTGCTATTTCAACGAAGCCTAATGGAGCAGGTGCGCAGATTTTATGATGAAGCGGTTGCACAGACGCAGGATTCCTGTCTTGTTTTAGCCAGATCAAAGAAATTATGCGGGAAGACTATGCGGCTAGATCGACTCGACGCGCGTCTGCTGAGCATCGTGCAGGGGCACAATCGCCACACGAGCGAAGAACTTGGTGAGATGGTGGGCCTTTCCGCCACCGCGGTGCAGAGGCGCGTCAAGCGCTTGCGGGACGAGGGGGTGATCGAGGCCGACATCTCCGTCGTGAAGCCGAAGGCCATCGGTCGCCCGATCGCCATGTTGGTTTCGGTGTCCTTGGAACGTGAGCGGGCGGATATTGTAGACCGCTTTAAGCAGTCCATTCGCCAGACGCCGGAGGTGATGAACGGATACTATGTGACCGGGGATGCGGACTTCGTGCTAATCGTTACGGCTAAGAGCATGGAAGATTACGAGAGTTTTACCCGTAAGTTCTTTTATGAGAACCCCGATATTAAAGGGTTCAAGACCATGGTGATCATGGACCGCGTCAAGGTCGGCTTCTCAGTGCCGATCGACGCTGCTGATTTCTCATGATCTCCGGTGAAAGGGGTCATTTGCCTTGAGGGCGCATCGACCACGGACGGTTCGTGTGGCCGCGTTTGGCCGAGCAAGGCGGTACGGTGATGCTGACGCAGCGCGCTGACTGCCGGCGACTATTATCCGGCAGAACATCGCGACGAGATCGATGCGGTCAATGCGCGTGTCTACGCAACCTTGAACAACGGCGTTTACCGGTCTGGCTTTGCCACGACACAAACTGCATATGAGGCAGCCGTCGGCGAAGTGTTCGAGACGCTTAATTGGCTGGAGCAGCGCCTTGCGCGGCAACGCTATCTTGTGGGCGAGGTCTTAGCGGAAGCGGATATCCGACTGTTTACGACGCTCGTGCGCTTTGACCCGGTGTATTACGGTCATTTCAAGTGCAACGTCCGGCCATTGGTCGATTATCCAGCGCTCTGGGCTTACACACGGGATCTCTTCAGGCATCCGGCGATCCGCCCAACGGTCGATTTCGATCATATCAAGGGCCATTATTACGGCAGCCATCCCTGGCTCAACCCCAGCCGTGTCGTTCCCGTCGGTCCTGATCGCGATTTCGACTCCCCCTCTGGACGCGAGACCTTGTCATGAGCGGGGTTGCTATCGTCGGATCTGATAAAATTGATCTGCACTGATAGCCGGTTTCGACGCGGGCGAGTTTGCGTCTCGCCCGCGCCGTAAAATCAGACGGGATAAAGAGCGGGATAGTCGATGTAGCCTTCAGCCCCGCCCCCGGCATAGAAGAGTGCCGGCCGCGGCTCGTTCAATGGCGCGCCCTCTTTGAGACGTGTGACCAGATCCGGGTTCGCAAGGGCCATGGCGCCTAGAGCTTCCATGTCGGCAACCCCGGCGGCAACATCGGCCCCGACCTGCTCGCGCGAGCGGCCCGGCCGATTGACAATCAAGACCCCGCCGAAAGCCTCCCGGATGTCCGCCAAGAGCGCTTCATTGCCGATATGGAGGATATGCAGATAGGCAACCCCGATCTTATGAAACTCGGCTGCCAGGTAACGGTAGAGATCGTCGTTCTCCTTGCCTTCGGCGATGCCGCCCGTAGGTAATCCCGGAGACAGCCGGATCGCCGTCTTCTCGGCTCCGACCGCACCGACGATCGCTTGAACCACCTCGATCGCGAACCGTGCGCGGTTCTCAAGAGAACCACCGAATTCGTCGGTGCGCTTATTCGCGTTCGGCGCAAGAAACTGGTGCACCAGATACCCGTTCGCACCGTGAACTTCGACGCCGTCGGCCCCCGCTTCGATCGAGCGCTTGGCGGCGTTTGCGAAATCGGCGATGGTCTGCCGAACTTCGGCTGTCGTGAGCTCGCGAGGTTCCGGAACCGGCAGCATGCCTTTGACCGTGAACATGTTTTCACCGGAGGCAATCGCCGAAGGCGCAACCGGCTGGCGATGGTGCGGCGTGTTTTCCGGATGGGATCTGCGGCCGACATGCATGAGTTGGATGAACAGACGACCGTTCGCCTCATGGACAGCGTCGGCAACCTTCCGCCACCCTGCCACGTGATTGTCGTTGTAAATCCCTGGCGTGGCCAGATACCCCTGCCCGTCTTCGGACGGCTGGGTGCCCTCGGTGATCAGAAGACCCATCGTGGCGCGCTGTGCGTAATACTCGGGAGCCAGATCACCGGGTGTTCCGTCGGGCTTGGCCCGGCTTCGGGTCATCGGCGCCATGGCGAGGCGATGCGGCAGTTGCAGGTTGCCGAGTTTGAAGGTGGACCAGACATAGGTCATGTGTTTTCTCCTAGTTATTGGATTGTTGAGAGGCGAAGAGGATCAGAGCGTGCCTGTGGCAAGCAGCTCGCGGGTGCGTTTCGGCGTCGACATCAGGGCGGATTTGTAGCCCTTCTCCTCGCTATCGAACTGCGTCTGCTCAGCCTGCTCGTCGGGGCCATTTGGCTCGTTGCCGCGAAGACCGGTGTAGCAATAGAACTTGAGCTGCAGCTCGCCGGCATCATCCTCGAACAGCTCGTTGATGATCGCGCCTTCGCGTGGGCCGGTCGCCTGGAAGAAGGTGACCTTGCTTTGCGGCTCAAGGGTGATGATTTCGCGCAGGTCAGCGCCGACGATCGTGGCTTCGCGCACGAAGTGGGTCGTGCTCTCCTCCACGACCTCGCAACGCGTGCAGCGGCCAGGCGGGAGGAACAGGCGCGCATCACGCGCCTTCAGCTCAAGGCCCTTCCAGACCTGCTCGCGCGTGAGCTTGGTCTCGCCGTCCGCGTTCACCGGAACGGTTGCGGTTGAATAGATCATAGTGTGTTCCTTGATTGGGTGTTGTTGACAGCAGCGCTCAAGCAGCGATCTGAGCGGCGGATCGCGGCCACGGCGAGATATGTGGCTGCGCCTGAGATCGAGGCTGGCAATCTTGTTCGCGTTCTGCCCGACTGGAGCGTTCCAGCCGTCGATGTCAGTCTAGTCATGCCTGCCGGTAAGGAACGTAAGCCCGGCTGCAAAAGCCTTCATCGACTTTATGCGCCAACGGGTTGCCGGGAACCGCCGCTTGGTTTGACGATGGGGCGTGACGGGCTTCACCACGTAATCAGTGGCGAACGATGCTGCCAGGCGTCGGTTTGCACCTGATCGAGGACAAATTTCGCAACGTCTTCCCGCGCTATGGTCCCGCCATGGAATGCGGACAGATCGGTCAGGGTGCGGACGGTGGCGCGCCCCGCCTTTTTGTTCAAAACGGATGGACGGATGATAGTCCAATCGAGCCCGGACTCCTTGATGACGGCTTCCTGCCGGTTCTTGTCCGCATAGACGTTGCGCAGGAGCAGCGGGAAAATCACCTTGTCGAACAGGAACCCGCCATGGCCGGCGCTATCGCCCGCGCCGAGCCCCGTGATGGCGATCAGGCGCGAGACTTGCTCCAGTTTCATTGCGTTGACGAGCGCGCGGGTCGCGGTCGAGAGCAGCGTCACCTGCTTGAACGGGCTGGCCGGAGTGCCCAGAGCACTGATGACGGCATCCTGGCCTGTGACGGCCTGGCGCAGGGTCTTCTCGCCGCGGGCGTCGCCGACAACAAGCCGGACGCCCTTCATATCCGCCGCTTTCTCGGGGGAGCGGACCAAGGCCGTCACCTCATATCCGCGCGCCAATGCCTGGCTGACGACGAGACGGCCAGTCGGCCCCGTCGCTCCCAAAACCAAAATCTTGGTCTGCGGGGCGTGGGGATTTTCTTTTGTGGACTTGGTCATGGCATTGTTCCTCGTTGGGGGAGACGTCTGCAGTCTGGGAGGTTGTTGTCGTGAATATGAGTGGTTCACGGATGACGTGATAGACGCTAGTATTGGACACAGCGTCCCATTGGTGGAACAGATGAATTTGCTGGCTCTCGCGGATTTCGTGCTCGTGGCCCGCCACGGCGGCTTCGGCCGTGCAGCACGGGCCGCCACACGCCCGAAGGCGACCCTGTCGCGAAGGGTTGCGGAACTCGAGGCTGGCCTTGGTCTGAGACTCCTCGAACGGGGCGCGCGGACCCTGAAACTGACTGAGGAAGGGCGCGCGCTTTACGCGCGGGCGGGGCAGTTGCTGACCGAACTCGACGAGACCGCAGCCGCAATTGCTTCAGGCGGACAAAAGCCACGCGGCAAGCTACGGATCAGTGCTCCACTGCTTTTCTCTCAAACCGCGATGGGTAAGATTGCTGCCGGTTTCGCCCTGAAGTATCCGGAAGTGAGGCTAGAGGTCTCCACGGAAGACCGAGCCGTCGATATGATCGAGGAAGGGTTTGATCTGGTGATCAGGGTCAACCCGGATCCAGATGAGGCTCTTATCGGACGAGCCTTCTTGCGCGATCGGTTGGTGGTCGCCGCAAGCCCGAATCTCGCCCGGCCCGCTGAAGGCTGTACCGCACCCGCCATCGTGCGATCGGCAGGCGATCGACTGACTTGGCAAGTCAAGGTCACCGCTGGCCGGTCTTCAATCATGGTCGAGCCAATCCTGGCACTTTCATCCCTTGTCATGGTCCGGGACGCAGTACGCGCCGGCGTTGGCGCGGGCCGCCTCCCCCTCTCGCTCGTGAGCCACGATCTGGCCGACGGCACGCTGGTAAATTGGGGCGATATTGACGGGCCTGATATTGTCCTCTGGGCGCTCTACCCCTCCAAGCGGTTACTGAGCGCCCGGGTGTCAGCGTTTCTCAACTATCTCAAAGAGGCCTTCCCGAAGGGGACGCCTGATGAATTGGCCGCCTATATCGGCAAGTAGGTTGATCTTGCGCCTCAGGAGCGCTGACCCGTCATGCACACGAACGTGGATCCACGCTCAATCATAGCTGTCAAGAACGACCCGTATTTTCGGGCGAGGGCTTGCAAGGTCACCGGTTTTTGCAGGAAGTAAGTATCCGGGTCCAGCACGCCATTATGGATGATGGCATTCATGCGTTGTTCGAAACGCAGCGATTATCGCTTCGAGCGATACATTCAATGCGTTGGAAAAGGATCTGCCCTTCTGCCAAATCGCCACGTAGTGATAGAGCGCGGACGGCTCTACTGGCTTTATTCCCAAGTGAAACGCCGCGTATTCACGCGCAATGATCTCATTGGTTATCGAAATGCCCAGGCCAGCGGAAACGTATCCGGCTTCGTGACCGTTGCAATCGAATTCCACCAGTATGTCCGGCTCAACACCGGCGAAGCGCAAGGCATTGAAGTTCATTTGATGGGCGGCGAACTGCGGATCGATATCGACGATCGTTTCGCCTGCCAGGTCGTGAGCCTCGATAGAGGTCTGTTTTGAAAAGCGGTGATCGGGATGAAAGATGCATACGTTGCGCGCTGACCCAAGCGGCGCCCATTCAAACAGACTTGGGTCCAGCGGCAATCTCGAGATCCCGAGATCTGCCCGCCCAGCCAGGATGTGCTCGCCGATCTCATCGTAGCTTCCCGAAATCGACCGGACATTCGAAGCGGTCTTTGAGTGGATGATCGCCACGACCTTGGGCAAGGTCACGAAACCGAAGACGGAAGGAGCGGCAATCGCGATCCGCTGCTTTTCCTCATTCTTCATTGCGAAGATCGACGCTTCCAGCCGATCCAGCGACGTCAGGGCAAGTTCTACGTTTCGCAGGAGTTCCCAAGCTTCCTGCAAGGGGACGATGCGGTTGGCTGATCTCTTGAAGAGTGTGATGCCGAGCGTGGTCTCGAGTTGCTTCACATGTTGACTGACGGCCGGCTGGCTTATCCCGAGCGCAACCGCCGCTCGCCTTGTCGAACCGGCCCTCAAAACTTCCCGGAAGACCTTCAGTTGACGGACCTTCAGGTCGCTCTGCAGCAACTCCATTCCCTGCGCACCTTTCCCTGACAACGCCACCCCGGAAGCAGATGGTGCCAACCTGGGGAGCAACGAACCGCCTCAGTATATAACGGTGCGTTATAGATAAAATAATAAAAATTATAGATTGAGTGCGTAATTTTACGCGATAGAATTAGCCAATATCTCAAATTAACTCCACATTATAAATATAACAATTCGCAACCTTAGGTTATACGGCTTGGTCTTGGCGATATAGACCGGCGTATCCTGCGGTATTGCGAGTCGAGGAATTCGCCCCATGGGTGGTTTTACTACTCAGTTTGTTGTCGCACTCACCGTGACCATAGGCTTGGCCCTTGTCAGCGGCTGCCTCGGTACGGCATTCGGGTTGTTTCTGGCGATTTCGAAGGGCACGGGACAACCGCGCGTCAACGGTGTCGTGACCGCCTACACCACGGTTGTCCGTGGTGTACCAGAACTTCTCATTATCCTGCTCATCTACTTCGGTGGAACCACCCTCGCCAGCAAGATCGCCGGCCGGTACGTGGAGGTGAACGCGTTCACCGCAGGGGTTATCGCGCTCTCCGTCGTCTTCAGCGGTTATGCCACCGAAGTGTTTCGCGGCGCGATTGCGGCAGTGCCAGCGGGTCAAACCGAAGCGGCAAAGTCGCTTGGGCTGAACGCCTGGCAGCGCTGGATGTTCGTCATCGGACCTCAGATGCTGCGGCTGGCGCTGCCTGCCTATGGTAATCTCTGGATTTCGCTCTTCAAGGATACCGCGCTGGTTTCGATCGTTGGCCTGACCGACATCATGCGCGTTGCGTATGTGGGGGCCGGATCCTTGCGCGCACCATTGACCTTCTACCTTGCGGCCTCCGCTCTCTATCTCTCGCTGACCACCGTCACGCTGCTGTCAATCCGGCTTGCTGAGCGGCGCTATCCGGCACTTGGCCGGTAGGAGGAGCGACGCATGAACATAGGCTTGATGTTTGACGCAATGGTCGTCCTGCCTTCGGGCATTGGTCTCACATTGACCCTCACCGTCTTGTCGCTGACGGCCGGATTTCTTCTATCCGTGCCGCTGGCCTTCATCCGCGCGTTTGGACGGCCCGGCTTCTCGCTCTCGGTGCTCGCCTACACCTATGTCATCCGCGGGACGCCGATGCTGGTTCAGCTCTTTCTGCTCTACTATGGCCTCGCTCAGATCGAGGCGGTGCGAGCCAGCATCTTCTGGGTGATCCTGCGCGACCCCTTCTGGTGCGCCCTTCTGACATTTTCGCTGAACAGCGCGGCACACACCACCGAGATCCTATGCCGTGGTCTCCAGTCCGTGCCTAAGGGTGTCACCGAGGCGGCCACGTCTCTCGGCTTGAAACGCTTGCAGATCGCTCGCCTAGTCACCTTCCCGATCGCTTTCAGAATTTCGCTTCCGGCCTACGGCAACGAGATCGTCGGGATGATCAAGGGCTCGTCGCTCGCGAGCACCGTGACGCTGCTCGAGATCACCGGCATGGCGAGGCAGATGGTTTCGGCCACATTCGCTCCCTACGAAATCTTCATCGTCGCCGGAGCGATCTACCTATCGCTGACGTCGATCGCGGTGAAGGCGATCCAGTTGCTGGAGCGATGGCTTTCGACCGACGGCCATCCGGCGCGTCGACGAAAGGCGCGATTGCGCCCGGCCCTACCTGACCCAGAGATCACGACGCCCCTGCCCTGACGCCGCAGGTTCCGGGCTCCCCTTTCCATCCAAACCAACGAAGAGGTGCATCATGCGCATACCCCTGGCTATTGCTGTTTCTATCGCATCCCTCATATCGGCACTCCCGGCCGGCGCCGAAAGCGGGCGCGTCATATCCATCGCCTCCGAAGGCGCCTCGCCGCCCTGGGACGGCACCGACGCGAACGGTCAACTCTACGGTTACGATATCGATGTTGGACAGGACCTGTGCCGTCGCATCGAGATCAAATGTACCTTCGTCCCGCAGGATTGGGACGGGATCATCCCGGCACTGCTTGTCGGCAAGTTCGACGTCATCATGTCCGGCATGGCGATCACGGAAAAACGCAAACAGAAGATCGCGTTCTCCGTTCCCTACGCCGCCGGCTTCAACCAGTTCGTTGTGCGCAAGGACCTGGGTCTCGATCCTGGCGACATCAAGGAGAAGGTCAACCTCTCGAGCATCGGGGACAAGGAAAAGGCGACCATTGAACGCCTCAGATCGACACTCGCAGGCAAGGCGATCGGTGCCCTGCGCTCGTCAAATTCGGAAGCAGTCGTGAAGGAAATCCTGGGCGATGTCGTGACCGTCCGCAGCTATGACAGCCTGGACAACATGAAGCTCGATCTTGCCGCGGGTCGCATCGACGGCGGCCTCGCCGACTATTTCACCTGGCGGGATTTTCTGGAGACGCCTTCCGGTTCGGACGCGGTGTTTTTTGGCCCCGAACTGAAGGGTGGGCTCTGGGGGCCGGGCGTCGGCGCCGGTATGCGCAAGGACGATGCCGAACTTCTCGCCAAGTTCAACGCGGCCATCGACGCGGCCACCAGGGATGGAACGATCAAGGCGCTGAGCCTGAAATGGTTCAAGAGCGATATCTCACCAGCCGTCGCGCAATAGGCCCGGCACCCGACTTCGACATTGACGTGTCGCTGGCCGGAACGCCGGCGCCCTCCCCTCCTTCAAGGCGAGCTCCATGAAAGACCAGTTCTGCGCGGTCGTTACCGGCCAATCCCTGATCAAGCATGACATCCGTGACGTCAAAGACGAACGCTTCATCGCGGTTACGGACTTCCTGCGCCAAGGCGACGTCGTCTTCACCAACTTCGAGTCGACGATCCTGGGTAAGCACGGCGGGTGGCCGACCAAGGGCAAATACTTTGGATATTCCAGGGGTGAAGTGCTCGACGCATTGCAGGCGATCGGTTTCAACGCGCTTGCGCTCGCAAACAACCACGCCTTCGATCTCGGCGCCGGCGGCATCCTCTCGACGCTGGAGGAGGTGGAAGCGCGGGGCTTCCTCCATGCCGGCATCGGGTCCGACGAGACTGACGCGAGGAAACCGGGCCGCCGCCGGTTGGGCGCGCGCGAGGTCGCGCTTCTTGCGATGGATGCAGGCCCCGGCCCGACCAACATGTATGCCGAAGACCGCACGGCCTTCCGGCCGGCTCGGCCCGGCGTCAATCGTCTGAACACCGCTCGCAAGATGGGGGTGCCGGACGGACATTTCCGCAGACTGGCAAGGCTGGGCGCTCATTTGCAAAGCTCCCCCTTTGAACTGGCGAACTATGCGCAACCGGAGGACCCGGTAGAGGTGGCGGTCGGCAAGGAGATCAACTTCTATGGCACTGTGTTCACGCAAACCGCAGATTTCGGCCGTCTGATCGAAGTCGACCAGGAAAGCGCGAGTGTCCATCTGGCCGCCATCCGGCACGCGGCGGCACAAGGCGATTTCGTCATTGCCTATCTGCACCACCATCATTGGGAACCAGGTTGGCAGGACGTGCCGCGCTGGGTGCAGACCTTTGCGCGGATGTGCATCGACGCCGGTGCGAACCTCTTTGTCAGCCACGGCGCTCCAGTCTTACAGGCGGTGGAAATCTACAATGGCTCGCCGATTTTCTATGGCCTCGGAAACTTCCTATTCCACGTCCACCCCGACGAAACCGAATGGGATCCACCGGAAGTCTGGCAAAGCATCGTCGCCGCGTGCCGCTATGATGCGGGCGGAACCCTCGCAGAGATAGATCTCCTGCCCGTCGTGATCGGCGCGGACCCTCAGTCCCTCGGATCGGCAACGGGCAGACTGGTGCCCGTCGCCGTGACGGGAAGCGCCGCGCGAGACATCCTCGAGGGATTCGCGACCCGATCGCGGGCGTTCGGCGTCGACATCGAAGTGTCCTCGACTTGCGGCCGCATCGCCGTGCCCGCTGCCCGAAAATTCGGCTGACAGGCCCGACCGGCCGTCAGGCGGTCTTGCATTCGGCCGGCGCGGCATCGCCGGCCATCTCGCTATCCCCCTTTGTGTCTAGGAGGGCCAGTTCTTCTCCTAACGCTGCGATCAGGGACGAGACGCGACCGCGCACACGCGGCGGAAGTTTCACAAGCCCCTCGATCAGGCGCCGACCCTCCGCGCTGGCAATGAAATCCAGGCGCTCATCGACCGGCAGCGGCCGCGCCTCGACGCGGGTCTCATCGTTGCCCGGCAGGCCTTCGAAGAAGCGACTGACAGGAACGCCGAGCGAACTGGCGATTTGGTAGAGCATCGAAGCGCTCACGCGATTCCGCGCGTTCTCGTATTTCTGGAGCTGCTGGAAGCTGATGCCTATCGATCGGGCGAGTTGGGCCTGCGAGACGTCCGATTGGACACGAACCGTGGCAATCTGCCTGCCGACATGCTGATCGGCGGGATGAGGGTCGCTGTCGATCTTTGGCTTCGGCCCCGTCCGAAGGAGGACGGAGCGTTGCGGTTTCAACAAGGCCTTTCGATCCTCCACTAGTCAGCCGGATAGAGAGTCCGCCGCGTACGCGCCGGGCTCTTCGCCCATGTTATCTGCAGATCGAATCGCCATTTAATATACCTTATAGGGTGCAAAATGACCCTATAGGTGGCAAAGAAAATCTGCCTGCCGATTGTGGACTCATGGTCAGTCCACGACAGATTCGAGCCGCACGGGCTCTGCTTGGTTGGTCGCAGCAGGAGCTTGCTGACAAGGCAATTGTGTCGCTGAATGCGCTGGTCCGGTTGGAAAACGGCAAGGTAGATTCCCGGATCAGCACTTTGCAGGCCATTGAGGCGGCTCTGATAAAAGCGGGTGTCGAATTCTTATCCGCTGGTCAAAAGGGTGAAGGTGTACGGCTCTTAGATCCTCTGGTTTGAGTGTCCAGTCGACGGGAAACACAATTGCACTTGCCCCAAGTGCCCTCCTCTGGGTGACGAGAGATAAAGTCGTGGTATTGTCGGAATCAGTCATGATCCGAACTCCAAACAGCTTGGGGTGTGGCTAGGCCGAACGACGTGTTGCAGCACGTCGTCAGGCTACGAAGAGCGAACCACATTTTACGTACATACCGTACATTACGGACATCACCATTGTCAAACGTTCCTGATCCTGTCGACAACAAAACTGAACGCTTCGAGTTGCGGCTCTCGAGCGACTTACTCGCTCGTGTAGACGAATGGCGTCGCACCCAGCCAGATCTTCCCACCAGATCGGAAGCGTTCCGGCGACTGGTGGAGGCTGGTCTAATGTCAAAATAGGTTGCGGCTTGGTTCGACCGCATGTGGAGAGCTATCGACGGCACTGATGCACCGCGACTATGCCTGTGTCGCACATTTGGCCGCTTTCTGGATCGGCAACACCGCCGTAAACGACGGCAATGGGACGCGTAACGACAGGCAGGTTTGGGGCCGACAGCGGACGGTCTGCTTTTGCCGTGAGGACCGGTCAAAGCGGATGTTCATGGTTCAGTCAAGATGGTCTCGATCTGGCCACCTCACGCATGGGGATTTTCCGCGTTGAGGCAGCCAAAATCTCCGAGCACAGACTGCCCCGATTACCAATGCTAGAGCCAAGGCTCAGTTCGGCGTGCCGCCCTTCAGGTAGTCGATCTCAGGCGTGTCGGTGTACAGTCGCCGCATGCTTCGGATCTTGGTAAGCGGCAACACAACTATGGCCTTGCCGTCGAAAATGATGGCGAATCCGGAAGTCATCCTCAGAATGCGACCGCTAATTACGCCCTTGTCGGTCTCGACCTCAGTTGTCGCGGCCGACAAGCTGGAGACGGTCCGAAGACTATCAGCAGCGCCGCAAGAAAACGGGACATAAATCAATGAGAAGGCGAGCCAAACCAAACCCACGGCTCGCGCCCTGAATATCAGATTGGAAAGGGACGCCAGGCCGGCGAGTAGCAAGTAGGCAAAGCCAAGATGCCCACCGGTCGATTGATGAGGTCCCTCATAGAAGTACCAGGAGCCAGCGAGGCCGACGGCCATCAGCGCCATTGAAATCGCTACCGTTCGCACTGGGCGCTTTGGCGCATCGGCAATGAAGCGGGCAATGAGCAGCGCTAGCCACGCCGCGACCGACATCGGGAGCAGTGCGATCGATGCTCCGATCAAGAGGTCTTGCACGGTAAGCACGGAGATGAGGCTCCACTCAACCGGCGCAAAGAAACCGAGATTGTAGAGCGTCGCGCCGACCATCGCAGTGACCGACAGGCCGGTAGCGATCTCGGTCAGACTCCGCTGC
>NZ_JBFUGR010000030.1:0-16487 GCF_056402815.1 Mesorhizobium sp. P3_B5
CGCTTCGCCAGCATCTGTCGCTCGAGCAGCGGAGTCTGACCGAGATCGCTACCGGCCTGTCGGTCACTGCGATGGTCGGCGCGACGCTCTACAATCTCGGTTTCTTTGCGCCGGTTGAGTGGAGCCTCATCTCCGTGCTTACCGTGCAAGACCTCTTGATCGGAGCATCGATCGCACTGCTCCCGATGTCGGTCGCGGCGTGGCTAGCGCTGCTCATTGCCCGCTTCATTGCCGATGCGCCAAAGCGCCAAATGCGCACGATAGTGACCTCTATCGGGCTGATCGCGATCGGCCTAGCTGGGTCCTGGTACTTCTATGAGGGACCTCACCAATCGACCGGGGGGCATCTTGCCTTCGCCTATCTGCCGCTCGCCGGCCTTGCGGCCATTGCCAATCTGATATTCAGGACGCGAACCGTAGGCCTGGTTTGGCTCGCCTTCTCATTGATTTACGTCCCTTTTTCTTGCGGCGCCGCTGATAGTCTTCGTACCATCTCCAACATGTCGGCTGCGACAACGGAGGTCGAGACTGACAAGGGGGTGATCAGTGGGCGGATTCTGAGAATGACCTCGGGATTCGCCATTATCTTCGACGGGCAAGCCATTGTGGTATTGCCTCTGAACAAGGTCCGAAACATGCGGCGACTGTACACCGCCACGCCCGAGATCGACTACCTCAAGGGCGGCACGCCGAACTGAGTCCGCATGGACTCCCGCGGGGCAGAATGCTGCATCCCTATCGAGCAGCGCTACGCCAATGCTATCACCATGCCATATGATCGCCGACGCGGACGACACCTCGGTGGCTCGGGTGCTTCGGGATACGACTATCCTCTGGAGCAGCTCAAAGCCCGTTGCCCAATCGCGTGCGGTAGAGCCTTTCGGGTGGGAAGACATGCCCGCTCAAACGGCCGCCTCGATCGGCTCGGCAAGTTTCGGGTTGGCGCGCGCGGCGATCAGGCAGCCGGCAACGATCAGGCAGGCTCCTGCCAGCGTGGTCCAGGCCAGCGCCTCGTCGAAGAAGAACCAGCCAAGCGCGATCGCCCAGATGAAGGCGGAGTATTCCGTCGGGATCAGATATTGCGCTTCGGCGCGGGCGTAGGACCAGCTCATCAGGAATTGGCCGCTAAGCGACAGCACCGTCACCCCGGCTAAAGGAAGCCAAAGATTAGCCGGCAAGGCGACGGCGAGCCACGGCGAGGCGAGGCCGACGAAGATCGCAACGCAAAGGTTCTGGAACAGCATGATCTCGATTGGCTTGGCCACCAGTGCCTGCTGCCGGGAGAGGATCAGATTGTAGCCGTAGAACACCGTCGAGACGAGCACCGCCACCGTGCCGAGCAGGGCCTCTTGCGAATAGCTTGACCGGCCGAACTGGCCGCTCAATATGATGGCGACGCCGGCGATGCCGGCCAGCGATGCCCAGATGGCCTGCCGCCGGATTCGTTCGCCCAGCAACAGCGCGGCGAGAAAGAGGGCGAACAGGGGCGCAACGAAGCTGAGCCCGATCGCCTCCGCCAGCGGCAGCCTGGCGAGACCCCAGAAGAAACAAATCAGCACGATGCCGACAATCGCGGCGCGCAGCGCATGCAGCCGCAGCACCCGAAGCGTTGGCCTTGAGCGCGGCCCTGCCGACCAAACAGCGCCGGCGACGACGGTTGCGACCAGGCTGCGCCAAAGCACCGTGTTGTAGACGCCGACGGCAATAACCAGCGTCTTCATCGCCGCGTCCATCCCCGACAGCAAGCAGATCGCCAGCGCGCAGACGAGCACCGGGATCATCGGGGCGCCGGTCAGGCTGGGTGTCTTCACGGCTGCACTCATGTGCTGCCGGATATCCCAGAGCAAAGAGCAGGACCAGATGGCAGCCCCGGCGATGTGGAGGGCCAATGTCGAGTGGCGGTAGCGTCCCTATCCGTTGAGCGATCTCGGACCGCTGACGAAGGGGCTGCCCTTGAGATAAAACCGCAAGAGGCGGCCCGCATCCTTCGAAATGCCGATCCTGATGCCCTGCCCGATGTCGCCGAGTTCCTGGTCATCGCTTGCGAGCCACAGCAGGCCTTGCCGGCAGAGATCGAGCCCGTCGAGCGAACGATCGATCCGCAACGCCTGGGCGAGCCGTCCTGGTCCGCGCGCGAGGTCGCGCAAGCGCTCGACGCCGCGATTACGCCGCATGATGTCGATGCCTTCGAGCGGCTCAAGTGCCCTGACCAGCACGCCGGTTCCTATCCCTTGCATCTCGCTGGAAACATTCAGCATGAAGAAGATGCCGTAGGCGAGATAGACATAGGCGTGCCCGCGCTCGAGAAACAGCGAACGGTTGCGCGCAGTCATTCCCCGGTAGCCATGCCCTGCGGCATCGCCGACGACATAGGCCTCGGTCTCGACAATGCGGCCACTGAGGATCCCTTCGGGCAATGCCCGCACCACGACCTTGCCGATGAGATGGCGGGCGAGAGCGGCCGTGTCAGTCGGCAGCTCCGCGCGAGCAAGCGGCGGATGATCCGTGTGGCCGGCGTTCACGAGATAGGCTCACCGCCACCCCAACGCCGGAGCGACATGGGTCAGGATCGCCTCGATGACATGCGCGTTGTAGTCGACGCCGAGCTGATTCGGCACGGTGAGCAGCAGCGTGTCGGCTTCCGCGATCGCCTCGTCGCCCTTCAGCTGCTCGATGAGCACGTCCGGCTCGGCGGCATAGCTGCGTCCGAAGACGGCGAGTTTCTCGGGCTCGATGTAACCAAAATGATCCTGGCTGTCGCTGCTGCCGAAATAGGCGCGGTCGCGATCGTCGACCAGCGCGAAGATGCTGCGGCTGACCGAAACGCGCGGCTCGCGTGCATGTCCGGCCTCTTTCCAGGCGGCGCGGTACAGGCGGATCTGCTCGGCCTGCTGGATGTGAAATGGTTTCCCGCTCTCGTCGAACTTCAGCGTGGAACTCTGCAGGTTCATCCCCCGCTTGGCCGCCCATTGCGCCGTGGCGTTGGTGGCGGCACCCCACCAGATCCGCTCGCGCAGCCCTTCCGAATGCGGCTCGAGGCGCAGCAGGCCGGGCGGGTTCGGAAACATCGGCCGCGGGTTGGGTTGCGCGAACCCCTTGCCCTGGAGCAGCTCGAGGAACACGTCCGTGTGACGTCGGGCCATGTCGGCGTCGCTCTCGCCGTCGGCCGGCGCAAAGCCAAAGTAGCGCCAGCCGTCGATGACTTGCTCGGGCGATCCCCGGCTGATGCCGAGCTGGAGACGCCCGCCGGCAATCAGGTCGGCGGCACCGGCGTCCTCGGCCATGTAGAGCGGGTTCTCATAGCGCATATCGATCACGGCGGTGCCGATCTCGATGCGGCTGGTCTTGGCGCCGATCGCCGCCAGCAGCGGGAATGGCGAGCTGAGCTGCCGGGCGAAGTGATGCACGCGGAAATAAGCTCCGTCGGCGCCAAGTTCTTCGGCGGCGACGGCCAGGTCGATGGATTGCAGCAGCGTATCGGATGCAGAGCGTGTCTGCGACTGGGACGAGGGCGTCCAATGTCCGAATGACAGAAAGCCGATTTTCTTCATGAGGGGAACCGCGTTGGCGTTGGAGTCGGTATCATCTAGTGACTGAACCGCCGGTGCGCCAGCAAAGTCCTTTCGCGGATCGCCCTTTTCTCCAGGGTTGAGAAAGGCGGTTGGCGACCTATTTCGCAACAGCGGAAGGGGATGCAATTTTGGCTTTAAGCGAGAGGAGCACGCGATGCCGAAGAACACGATTTGCGTCTGGTACGACAAGGAGGCGGAGGCCGCGGCCCGCTTCTACGCCAAGACCTTTCCCGATAGCGCGGTCGGTGCCGTCCACCGTGCACCGAGCGACTATCCCTCCGGCAAGAAGGGCGACGTGTTGACGGTCGAGTTCACGGTTGCCGGCATTCCCTGCATCGGCCTCAATGGTGGTTCGGTGTTCAAGCAGACCGAGGCCTTCTCGTTCCAGATCGCCACCGAAGACCAGGAGGAGACCGACCTCTACTGGAATGCCATCGTCGGCAATGGCGGCGAGGAGAGCGCCTGCGGCTGGTGCAAGGACAGATGGGGCGTGTCCTGGCAAATCACGCCGCGCACACTTACCGAGGCGATGGCCGCCGGCGGCGACGAAGCCAAGCGCGCTTTTGATGCGATGATGGAGATGAAAAAGATCGACGTCGCAGCGATCGACGCGGCGCGGCGGGGTTAGCGCCGCGTCACGGCTGATCGAGGCATTGGCGCTCACTCGAGCGTGAGCGCCGCAACCTCGCCTTCATTCATCAGCGGCACATAGATCGTCGACTTGCCATCGGTGCCGATGTCGGCGCTGCCCGGCTTGAAGGTCGCGACTGCCTCGGGTGCGCCGCCTTGCCTGTAGCGATAGAGCGTGCCGGTCATGTAGGCGGTGGCGTAGATGGTGTCGCCAATGACGATGACGCCATCGAGGTCGGCGAAATTTTGTGCACCGGGCAATGGCGAAACCGCCTTGCTGGCGAGATCGACCGCGAGCAGGCCGCCCGGTTCGGCCGTGCTGAAGTCGGGTTTGATGCCCTTGCCCCAGGACGCCACGATCAGCCTGTAACCATCGGCAAAGACGCCGTTAGGCGAAGCCAGAACCGCGTCCTTGACGAACAGGTCAGGCGTGTCGCCGTCGATGCGGTAGATCGCGTCGGCCAGCATGTCGGTGACATAGACCTTGCCGGAAGCGTCCGCTGTCATGTCGTTGAGGAAGACGGCATTCGGCACATCGATGGTCGAAACCAGCTTGCCGCTGGCGAGATCGACGACGCGAACCTTGGTAATGTCGGCGACATAGAGTTTTCCGCCCGAAATCGCCATGCCCTTGGGTGCGTCCATGCCGTCGGTCCAATGCTGGGTGGTTACCTTGCCGTCCAGCGACAAGACCGAGAGATAGCCGTTGCCGTCGGCTTCGCCGGCATTGCCTGATATGTTGGAGACGATGATGCGCTTGTTGGCGGCGTCGAACAGCGCCGATTCCGGTTGCTCGAGCCTGGAAGCGCGCCAGATTTCGCCGGCCTGGGCAGCGGGCATGATCGCCATAGCAGCGACGGCGAGGACTGTGGAGGTGATGAGGGCTTTCATGACTGGGTCTCCTTCGGTGATGGCGGAGAGCTAGGCTTATCGATACTTTTGCGGAAGGCCGATTGCCACTAGTATCGAATATCGATACGAAATTGCGCAAAAGAGGTGCATCTCATGAATGGCCTGATCTTCGAGGCGCTGAAGCGGACGCTAAAGGCGAAGGGTGTCACCTATCGCGTGCTGGCCGAGCGCATGGGCGTTTCCGAGCCGACGGTGAAGCGCATTTTTCACGAACGCAACTGCAAGCTCGACCGGCTGGTGGAGATCTGCTCGGCGGCCGGCGTAGAGCTGGAAAACGTGCTCGGATCGATGAGCCGGGGGCCGGGGCCGGTCAACCGCGTGGCACCGGAAATCGAGCTCAAGCTCGCTGGCCGGTCGGAGCTGCTGTTCATCTTCGTAATGCTGTCGGAAAAATTCACCCCCGAAGGCATCATGCGCTCGCACGGCCTGAGCGAAGCCTCGATGTTCCTCTATCTGCGCGACCTCGAGGAGCTGGGACTGGTGGCGCTTGGCCGGGGTCTCACGGCCAGGCTGTTGGTCGAGACGCCGATCCAGTGGAATTTCGAGGGGCCACTGCGGCCGCTGTTCGAGATGACCAACAAGAACTTCATCGGCTGGGCCATCACCCATATCGAGAAGGAGGCGACCTTCGTCAGCTTCTCCAGGCGGATGCGGCCGGAGACGGCGGAGATGGTGCGGCGCGAGGCGGAGGAGCTGGCGGAGCGCGCAAAGCTGCTTGCTCATCACGACCAGCACACGACGCCCGAAGACGGGCTCACCGGCTACAAATGGACCTTTGCCTTCGGTGCGACGCCGTTTGAGGCGATCATGCCGATCGGGCCGCACCCCAGGGATGCCGGCGCGCGGCCCGCCGTGACCGCAAAGGGACGGCGGCCGCTGCCGGCCTGACACGGCCAATCATCCCGAGCAGGATTGCATCTGGCGGCTGAGCTTGTCGCGCACCACTCCGGCGGCGCTGACTGCCACCATTTTCGCCGCCAGCTTGCCGCCCGGACCAGCCATGCGGCCAGCGATGCCGACCGCGTAGCGCTCTTCAAAAATGAAGCCACATTCATGATAGAGTTCGCGCACTGATTTGCCAGACTGTAGAGAGCGGTTTGCCGAATACGTGACACGTCCCCGTGAAATCGAAGTGATCCTATGCCGACCGAGCCAACACTTGAACTCCGCCGCTATTCGCGCCTGAAAAATTTGCGGGATCGCGCAGAACGCCAGGGTGCTGCATTGCAGTTCTGGGCGCGTACGACATCGCTTGCCGTGATCTCCTGCTTCTTTTCATTGATCAGCCGGTGGGATGCCTCGCTGCTCTACGTGCTGGCGGGCCTCGTGCTGTTCCAGCTCGTCGGCCTGATCCAGTTTCTCTTTGCGCGCCGACGCGCGGCGCCATGGTGGATCGGTTACCTCGTCGGTACGCTGGACATCATTCTGTTGACCGTTCTGCTGGTAACGCCCAACCCGTTTTCCTTGGAGGTCGCGCCGGCAGCGATGCAACTGCGCGAGGGCAGCTTCAAATTCCTGCTGATTTTCGTATGCCTTGGCGCGCTGACCCTTTCGACACGATTGGCGCTCTATCTCGGCGCGCTCGCGGCCTTGACGTGGTCGATCGGGGTGGGATGGGTGATTTTTCATGCGGGAACCGTCATTCCGGCGACGAACCTCTATTCGCTGCCGGTGACAGAGCGACTGAACCTCTATCTCAACCCCAATTTCGTCGATACATTCGCGCAGGCGACCAACGTGTTGGTCGTGCTGATTATCGGCGCGATCATGGCGCTGGTCGTCTCTCGTTCCCGACATCTGTCGGAAGACTATGTCAAGGCAGAGCGCGCCCGCGCCAATCTCGCCCGGCACTTTTCGCCCAATGTCGTCGACCAGCTCGCCACGGATGACGAGCCCTTCGGCCCGGTACGCCGGCAGGATATCGCGGTGCTGTTCGCCGACATCGTCGGCTTCACACACTATTCCGAGGATCATCCGGCCGAAGCAGTGTTCGAACTTCTGCGTCAGTTCCACCGTCGCATGGAGCAGGTCGTTTTCGACCACCATGGCACCGTCGATAACTATATCGGCGATTGCATCATGGCGACATTCGGGGTTCCGCAAGCCAGCCATGACGATGCGACTCGGGCCATCCAGTGCGCTGAAGCGATGGTCGCCGCTCTCGAAGACTGGAATGTACAGCGGGTGTCCAGGGGATACCCGCCGCTCGACGTTCGGATCGGTGCACAATATGGCGCAGTCGTCGTCGGCGCGGTCGGCAGCGAGCGCAATCTGTCTTTCGCGGTGGTGGGCGACACCGTCAACGTCGCCAGCCGTTTGCAGTCGCTTTGCCGTGAGCTTCAGGCGAATATTTGCTTTGGGTCACGACTGATTGAGGCCGCGAAAACGGAATCGCCTACGACACAGTTGAATGCGCGCGATCATGGACCGGTGAGCATCCGCGGCCGGGACGAACCGGTCCATGTCTGGGTCGAACACAGAGCCGAAAACCAGGGCGCTATTGCGGTTTCGGCGTGATGTATGCGATGTGAAACGCCTGCACCTCAGCCGGATAGCGCTAGGCCGGGCCGATGGGACATGTCCGGACCCAGGCCGAAAAAGCCATCACGTGTCTGAGGAGATTGCGCCAGCCTTTGCGGCTGCAGCGTCTGAGCTTGCCTTGTCGTCCCATGTCACCGCCCGGTAGTCGAAGCCATATTCCAGCGTCGGCTTGACGATGCGGAAGAAGGGCGAGAGGTCGAAGTCGCGCGGCGTGTAGAGCGAGTGGTGGCGGATGTGCAGGATTTCCTTGCGCATGTAGGTCGACTGCGCCGAGGCGCGGCCGGGGGCGCGAGTGATCTCGGGCAGGATCGGATAGCGGATCTGGCCATAGGCTTCGGCGATCAGCGTTGAGCAGATGGCGCGCGTCGGGTYGCCGGAGCCAAAAGCCAGCATGCGGCGGCGCCAGCGCACGGGGACCGGCGGCGTCGGCAGGAAAAAACGCAACATGTCAAAGATGTTCTTGAGATCATATTTCAGGCCGAGCTTGCCGATCATGAAGGCGACCACCTTGTCGCGGTCTTCCGGCGCTAGGCCGCTCGCCCGGCAGATGCGCGTGTTATAGGTCCGGTAGCGCGACAGTGGCACGGCGACGCAACCTTCGCCGAGCGTGACCTCGATCAGGCGCCGCCGCTCCGATCCGTCCTCGGGTTCGGCCAGGGCGTCGCCGACATAGAAGGCCGCATGCGACCATGTCGACTGCGTCAAATATTTGATTGCCGCCGAGATCTTCTGGTTGCCCTCGATGAGCAGGATGTCGCCGGGCTCAAGGGTTCGGCGCAACGTCTCGGCGTCGGACGGCGTGTAGGGCTCATAGCCGGAGGATTCATCCTGCAGCCGGCCGGCAAGCCAGCGGCCAAGGCGGTCGAGAAGCGTTTCGGCGGGCGCAGTCATCGTAGATGGCGATTACCACAGACCGGCGGTCTGGGCCATCATCAGCCGGCGATGGGCAGGCCAGCTTCTTCCTGAGCCGCCGCCCCGGCCAGATCGTCGCGCACCTTGCGGGCGAGCTTCCGTGTCGAGCGCCGGGGGCTGTCGCCGAACAGCTCGGCGGCTTCGGCGAGGCAGGTCTTCTTCAGGCTTTTTTCCGAGCGCTTGAGCAGCTTGCCGAGAAGCTTGGTGTCCTGCGGCTCGCCGAGAGGCTGGTCATCGGCTTCGAGCAGCGCGCGCATCACAAAGACATCGTGCAGTTCGCCCAGCCGTTCGCCAAGTTCGTCGACCGCCTTGCGCCGGGTCTTGATCGGCGTCGGCCATAGCCTGCCGAGCAGCGACAGATGCATGCTGTGGGTCTTGGCGGCTTTGCGCAGATCGTGGAAGTCATCGGCTTCGCCGCGCGATCCGGCCTTGTCCAGCGCCTTTCTGGCACGGCGCAAGGCGATGCGGGCGCCTTCGGCAAGCACGTCGGCGGCCTGTTCCGGCTGGTCGGGCAAAGCAAGCTTTTCGACCCGCGCGACGCCCTCCTCGCAAGCGGCGATCGCTGCCCCTATCGCAGCGCCAAGACCGGCGCCGCCATGCATCTCGTTCTGGCGCGCGACGAGGGTGTCGCGCACGGCATCGAGGCCGCCACCGGTGCTGTGTTCGGGGAAGCTCGCTGCCAGCCGGTCGATCGTCTCGACCAGCGCGGTCGCCTCGCGCGGACCGGCAAGCAAGGTCGCCACCTCGCGGTAGCAATGATTTTCAGCATCGCAGAACGTTTCGTCTCCGGAACGGACTAGGCGCAGCAAGGCGCGCGCGCTCTTCAGCCTCTTGCGGCATTTGTGCAGTGCCTGTTCCGGCCGGCTGCGCGCGACGTCCAGATGAATGAGCGCCTTGCCGATCTCTTCGGCAAGGATGCGCCTGACCTCGCCGGTCAGCGGCAGGCGTGGATCGATACGAAAACTCATGCGGCGATCTCCGGAATCCCCCCAAGGGCGAGCGACGCGTTGTAAAATCTCGACTCACCGGTGACTTCGCGGCCGAGCCAGGCAGGCAGCATTTCGTCCGGCACGTCCTCCGGCGTCTCCAGTTCGGCGACCACCAACCCAGCCAGCATGCCGCCGAAAACATCGACTTCGTAGAGATAGCCGCGGTGCCTAACATGGTGACGTGTCTTCTCGATGACACGCCCGATGGCGAAGGCCAGCATCTCCTGCGCCTCGGCCAGAGGGATTGGATACTCGAATTCGTCGCGTTCGCGGGCCGTGCTGCCGAACTTGAGCGTCAGCATCGCAGAAGCACTATCGCTGATGCGCACGCGCACGGTGCGGCCCGGTGCTGCGGCAAGATAGAACTGGCGAATGCGGATATCCGCCTCGGCCAGTTCCAGCCATTCCGCACTGGAGACCAGGAATTTGCGTTCGACTTCCTTGCCCATGGCCGCGCACTAAAGCGTGTGCGACCGGACATGGCAAGCCAGAGTCGTGGGGATATTGACTTTAATCAATCGATTGATTAAAGTCGGATCATGAGCAAGACGCCGAACGCCGGGAGTCCACGCCGCAAGGCGCCGCCATCAGCCGCGGACACGACACGCGCGGCGCTGGTGCAGGCGGCGCTGAAATTGTTCGGGCGGCAGGGTTTTGACGGCACCTCGACGCGCGAGATTGCGGCCGAGGCGAAAGCCAATATTGGCTCGATCGCCTACCATTTCGGCGGCAAGGAAGGGCTTCGCGCAGCAGCGGCCGACTACATCGTCGACACCATCCAGACCATTGCCGGCCAGGCGATGGGCAGCCCGCAGGCAGCGACCGCCGGCGACCCGGAAGCGGCGCGGGCGCAACTCTTCGCCGCCCTGGAGCGGATGGTCACCTTTATCGTGGCGAGCCCGCAGGCTGGCGAGATCGTACAGTTTGTACTTCGTGAGTTATCGCATCCGACCGCGGCACTCGATCGCATCTATGACGGCGTGTTCGAGCCGACGCATCGCCGGCTCTGTCTGATTTGGGAGCAGGCGACCGGCGAGGCGGCCGAAAGCGAGGCCACAAGGCTCACCGTGTTCACGCTGATCGGCCAGGTCATCTATTTCCGCATCGGCCGCGAGGCGGTGATGCGGCGCATGGGCTGGCACGACATCGGTGCCGCCGAGGCGGCCAAGGTGGTGGCGGCCACGTCGAGCAATCTCGGCGCGATACTGGCTGCAAGGAAGGGTCAAAGACCATGAGCTTTCTGTGTTCGCTGCCGCTCGCCGCGCAGCTGTTCGGCGCCTGCGCGCCGGCCGCGCCGCTGGCCGTCGGCTATGTCGAGGGCGACTATGTGCTGCTGGCGCCGATCGAGGTGGCGCAGGTCGAGACCGTCACGGTCAAGCGCGGCGACCGCGTCGTATCAGGCACGCCGGTTGTGACGCTGGAAAGCGCCGACGCGAAGATTGCCGTTGCGCTGGCCGAGGCGGGCCTTGCCCAGGCGCAGGCGCAGCTCGCCGATTTGCAGGTTGGCAAGCGGCCGGAAGAGATCGCGGTGCTCAAGGCGGAAGTCGACATGGCCCGCGCCCAAGCCACCGACGCCAAGCGCAGATACGACCGCGCCAGCGACCTGTTCAAGCGCGGCACCGGCACGCAGGCCGATTTCGATACGGCGACCGCCACGCTGGAGACCGCCAATGCACAGGTCGGCCAGGCCGAGGCCAATCTCGCCGTCGGCGGCCTGCCGGCACGACCGGAGACGATCAAGGCTGCCGACAACCAGGTCAAGCAGGCGCAGGCGACGCTGGAGCAGGCTGAGTGGCGACTGTCGAAGCGCGTGCTGACGGCGCCCTCGCCCGGCCGCGTCAACGACGTCATCCGCAATCCGGGCGACACCGCCGGGCCGACAGCGCCGGTCATTTCGATACTGCCGGACGGCGCGGTGAAGCTCAGCGTCTACATACCGGAAAGCGCGTTTTCGTCGGTAAAGGTCGGCACGCTGCTCGGCGTTCATTGCGACGGCTGCGGCCCTGAGGTGAAGGCACGCGTCAGCTATGTGTCGCCGGACCCGGAGTTCACGCCACCGGTGATCTATTCGCTCGAGAACCGGCAGAAGCTGGTCTACCTAGTCGAGGCACGGCCGGAGCGTGACGCCAGCGCCTTGCAGCCGGGCCAGATCGTCGACGTCGATCTGGTGGACGAGGCAAAATGAACGCCATCGACGTCCATGGCCTGGTCAAGCGCTTTGGCGACAAGACCGTCGTCGACCATGTGACGATGACGGTGGCCGAAGGCGAGATCGTCGGCTTCCTCGGCCCGAACGGTTCGGGCAAGACGACGACCATCCGCATCATGTGCGGCCTGCTGACGCCGGATGAGGGCGAAGGCACGGTGTTGGGTTTCAACATCCGCACCGACAGCCTGCGGATCAAACGCGAAGTCGGCTACATGACGCAGAAATTCTCGTTCTACGAGGATCTGACGATCGGCGAGAACCTCGAATTCGTGGCGCGGCTCTATCAGCTGAAGCCGGTTGCCGAGCATGTGGCGAAGACGCTTGAGGACCTCGGGCTCACCTCGCGAAAAGACCAGCTGGCCGGCACGCTGTCGGGCGGCTGGAAGCAGCGGCTGGCGCTGGCCGCCTGCATCATGCACAAGCCGAAACTGTTGTTGCTCGACGAACCGACGGCGGGCGTCGACCCGAAAGCCCGGCGCGAATTCTGGGACGAGATCCATCGTCTCGCCAGTGGCGGGCTGACCGTTCTGGTCTCCACCCACTACATGGACGAGGCTGAGCGCTGCCACCGCATCAGCTACATCTCCTACGGCAAGATGCTGGCCACCGGCACGGTCGAGGAGGTGGTGAAAAATGCCGGGCTGACGACCTTTGTCGTGCAAGGCCCGCGCCTCGACCAGGTTGCTGCCGCACTCAGTGGCCGGCCCGGCGTCGACCAGGTGGCGCCGTTCGGCGCGACGCTGCATGTCGTCGGCTCCGACAAGAAGAAATTGCAGGCAGCACTCGCCGATGTCGAGAAGGAGCACAAGGGCGTCACGGTGACGCCGGGCGAGACCAGCCTGGAAGACGTGTTCATCCAGTTCATGTCCGGCTCCAGGGACAATATGGCATGAACAGCGTCTTTTCCTTCGCCAGGCTTAGCGCGCTGCTGATCAAGGAGTTCATCCAGATGCGGCGCGACCGCATCACCTTCGCCATGATGCTGGGGGTGCCGCTGATGCAGCTGGTGCTGTTCGGCTACGCCATCAACAACGATCCGAAGAGCCTGCCGGCGGCACTGGTGGCGACCAGCAGCGACCCCTACACGCGGGCCATGGTTTCGGCGCTGCAGACCACCGGCTATTACCGCTTCGACTATGTCGCGCAAAGTGCCGCGCAAGCCGAGTTCCTGATGTCGCGCGGCGACGTCGCCTTCGTCGTCACCATCCCCGCCGATTTCGCCCGGCGGGTCGAGCGCGGCGACAGCCCGCAGATCCTGATCGAGGCCGACGCCACCGATCCGGCGGTGGCCAGCGGCGCCATCTCGACGCTCGGCACCGTCGCCAACCAGGCGCTTCTGCGGGCACGCGGCACGCAGGAGGCGGCGGCCGAGGCGGCCAGGGGCCAACTCGAAGTGGTGGTGCACCGGCGCTACAATCCGGAAGGCATCTCGCAATACAACATCGTTCCCGGTCTGCTCGGCGTCATCCTGCAGATGACGATGGTGATGATGACCTCGATCGCGCTGACGCGTGAGACCGAGCGCGGCACGATGGAGAACCTTTTGGCGATGCCGTCCAGTCCGCTGGAGATCATGATGGGCAAGGTGCTGCCCTATCTTGCGGTCGGCGCCGTGCAGGTGGTGGTGGTGCTGGCGGCGGCGAAGCTTCTGTTCGCCATTCCCTTCACCGGCTCAATGTCGCTGCTGCTCACCGCCGTGCTGATCTTCGTGCTGGCGCTGGTGCTGCTCGGCTACACGATCTCGACCATCGCCCGCACGCAGATGCAGGCGCTGCAGCTGACCTTCTTCTTCTTCCTGCCGTCGATCATGCTGTCAGGCTTCATGTTCCCCTATCGCGGCATGCCCGGCTGGGCGCAATTGTTCGGCGAGATCCTGCCGCTGACGCATTTCTTGCGCATCATCCGCGCGGTGATGCTGAAAGGCGCCGAACTGCCGGCGGTGGCGACGGAGATCGGCTGGCTGGTCGTGTTCGTGGCGCTGTTTGCCGGGGTGGCGCTGGTGCGGTTCAGGCGGACGCTCGACTAAGTCCAGGAAAAGCACCGGACGCCTGTCGGAGGTGTGCGCGGCACGGGAATTGGATAGAGTGGTGACTTCTAGTGCATCGTCAGGCGGGCCGCTTCCATGAGAGTCGTCGATACGGCGGAGGTCATCTTTCTGGTCGACAACGCGACCGACAGTCTCTCGTCGAATCCTGGTTTCGTCGAGACAGAGTTCGCCCGCTTGCGTCGCCGCGGGATGCCATGGTTGACCGGGAAATGCCTGTGCTGCGCCGCGCATGGGCTTTCCTGCTTGATCACCGCCCGCACCGCGTCCGCCAGCCGCACGCTCCTGTTCGACACCGGACCCGAGGAATGGGTGTTCGAGCGCAACGTGGTCAGGCTCGGTGTCGATCTCGGGGAAGTCGGCGCGGTGATGCTGTCGCATGGCCACTGGGATCATGCGGGTGCAATGCCGCGCGCCCTCCAGATGATCGCGATGGGCAATGGCGGGCAGCCCGTCCCGACCTACATGCATCCCGATATGTTCGCCTTGCGGGCGACCAAATCCGCCGATGGGCAGTTTCGTCCGATGGAACTGGTGCCGAGCGTGGAAGTCCTGTCCGGAAATGGCGCCGATGTCGTCGTTACCCGGGACGAGCAACTGCTGTTTGACGAGACATTCTATCTCAGCGGCGAAATCCCTCGCGTGACCCGATTCGAACGCGGGTTTCCCGGCCAGTATCGCCAGACCG
Organism: Mesorhizobium sp. P3_B5; assembly: GCF_056402815.1. NCBI lineage: Bacteria > Pseudomonadati > Pseudomonadota > Alphaproteobacteria > Hyphomicrobiales > Phyllobacteriaceae > Mesorhizobium > Mesorhizobium sp. P3_B5. Next base: position 14,498 of record NZ_JBFUGR010000030.1, read on the forward strand.
CTGCAGGCAACTGGGAACTGGACGAGATCATGCCGGACGAGCGCTATGTGGCGATCAACGTGGCCGGCAAGGGGCAAGTCGTCTTCACCGCCTGCTCGCACGCCGGCCTGATCAACGTTCTGACGCACACCCGGGCACGGTTTCCGGATATCCCGCTCTATGGCGTGTTTGGCGGCTTCCACCTCTCCGGGATCACCGAGCCGATCATCCCTGAGACGGTTGAGGCGCTGGCGCAGTTTGACCTGCAATTGATATCACCCGGGCACTGCACGGGCTGGCGAGCGGTGAGCGCACTTGCGGCCGCCTATGGCGAGAGGGTCGCTCCATCCGCGGTCGGCAAGACGTTCGCGCTTTGACCACTCCCATGGGGCAGAGTGGCCTAACGCCCTCTCATCCTTGCTGGAGTGGAAAGACCCCGAACTGGCGCGCCATCTAGGCGGCTGCCATGATCTCAGCATAGGTGCCGAAATCGACATTGCCGCCGGACAGCACCACGGCGACGCATTTGCCGGCGAGATCGATCTCGCCTGACGACAGCGCCGCCAGCGCGACGCAGCCGCCCGGCTCAACCACCAGCTTGAGATAGGCCATGGCATCGCGCATCGCCTGTGCCGTCGCCTTGTCGGAGACGGCGATAGCGCCGGCGAGGTTTTTGCGGTTGATCTCGAAGGTGATTTCGCCTGGCTCGGCGGTGAGGATCGCATCGCAGATCGAGCTGTGCCCGGGTTCGTTCGAGACCCTTTCGCCCTTGATGAGCGAGCGGCGGGTGTCGTCGAAATGCTCGGGCTCCACTGCCCAGACGGCGGTATCGCGCGAAGCATCCTTGACCGCGACCGAAATGCCGCTGCTCAGGCCACCGCCGCCACACGGGATAAAAACCGCGTCGAGGCTGACGCCGAGCGCTTTGGCTTGGGCCATCAGCTCAAGGCCGATCGTGCCCTGGCCGGCGATGATGGCAGGGTCGTCGAAGGGCGGCACCAGCACCATGCCTTTGTCCATATAAGGCCGAACCACCGTCATGCGGTCATCGTGGAACCGGTCGAAGGGAACCACTTCGGCGCCCATCTTGCGGACATTGCCGATCTTCATCGCTGGCGCGTCGGCCGGCATGGCGATGACCGCCTTGACGCCGAACATCGCGGCCGAAGCGGCGACGCCTTGCGCGTGGTTGCCCGAGGAGAAGGCAACGACGCCGCGGCCGCGCTCCGCCTCGCTCAGCGACGACAATTTGTTGTAGGCGCCGCGGAACTTGAACGAACCGGTGCGCTGCAAGGTCTCCGGCTTGAACAGGATGCGGGCGCCGAAGCGTTTGTTCAGCTCCAGCGATTCGATCAATGGCGTTTCGACGATCAGGCCGGAGAGTTTTGCGGCGGCGCTGCGGATGTCGGCGATGCCGGGAGGGGTGGTCATGGGGAAGTCCTGCGGAAAGACATGTTGACCTCATGGTGCACGGAAAGAACCGTGGCGCACCATTGAAAAAATGTGACCGTTACAAATCAATTCCGAGAAGCGATCCGTACTCTCTTTTGGCGGCAAACCTTCGAGATTAGCCGAAGCCGACCCAAGCGTCGTCATCCCAGGGCGGAGCAGGAGCGAAACGACGTCGCGGAGACCCTGGGATCCATGCCGCGACATCTAAGCGCCGCTTCGGTGCAAAACTTCGATGGCAGAGGGGCAGAAGGGTGGGGAGGGTCGCTACAAAACAAGCTTCTATTCTAAACCGTTGCATCTTTCGGCACCGGTCGCGGCATGGCAACTGTGTTCACGCGAATGCGGTTTTGTCCCTGATGATAGCGTTGAGGGTGACCAGAAGCTTCCTTGCGACGGCGACGATGGCGAGTTTCTTTGATCCGGAACGTGCGGCAAGGGCGACGTAGAAAGCTTTGAACCGGTCATTGGCGCGGATGGCGCCGAGCGCCGCCATGTAGAGAGCTCGCCTGACCCGCGGGCGGCCACCTGTGATCTTGCTCCTATGTTTGAGCTTGCCGCT
>NZ_JBFUGR010000031.1:0-8168 GCF_056402815.1 Mesorhizobium sp. P3_B5
AGCGGCAAGCTCGCTCAAACATAGGAGCAAGATCACAGGTGGCCGCCCGCGGGTCAGGCGAGCTCTCTACATGGCGGCGCTCGGCGCCATCCGCGCCAATGACCGGTTCAAAGCTTTCTACGTCGCCCTTGCCGCACGTTCCGGATCAAAGAAACTCGCCATCGTCGCCGTCGCAAGGAAGCTTCTGGTCACCCTCAACGCTATCATCAGGGACAAAACCGCATTCGCGTGAACACAGTTGCCATGCCGCGACTTAGGAGAGTTGTGGCGGTTCAGAATCTCGTACCGCTGGGCTTCCACGACAAGGGTCGCGGCATGGTTCCTAGGGTCTGCGCTCCGCTTCGCGTCGCTCCGCCCGTGGATGACGAAGCCGCGATGGTGTGCCGAGCCCTAGTTTGCCGACCCCAGCGCCTTGTCCAGCGCTTCCTTCACATCCGCCGGCCATTCCGCCACCGGCGGCCACGCCTGCGGCTCGCCATTGTCGCCGCGCCGGGAGAAATAGAGCGCATGCTTGACCGGGTCGACCGCCATGAAGCCGTCATTGCCGCCGCAATCATGCGGCACGCAGCCGCTGGCATAGAAGGCGCCGGACGCGGTCTTTTCGGTGCCGCCGCCGACCAGCAGGCTGGTCGCCATGTCGGGCATGCTGTCGCCGAGCAATTTCTCGGCCGCCTTGTAGACGGCCTCGTTGTGGAAGGCATCGATGATGTTCTGGTATTTGGACGGGTCGATGTCCTTCCAGTCGGTGCCGGGTTCCGGCGCGTAAGTCAGATCGCCTGAAATCGTCAGCCCGTCCGTGGGCGACCATTGCAGCGCCTGCTGCGAAGCGCCCGGCAGGAGATAGGGCACGAAATAGATGGCGTTGTCGGCGACCGCCGCCGGCGGCGCGCCGCATTCGTCCTGTTCGACCGTGGTGCTTTGTATCTCGCCGCCTTCCGGCTTCCAGACGATCACCGTGGCCGGGCCGCATTGGTTGCCGCCATCGCCGACATTGACCAGCGCGACGTTGACGCCGCCGACCTTGACCACCTTGTCGAAGAACACCTCGTAATTGCTGGCGAGCTGCTTGCCGTCAAAGGCCAGAACCTTCTCGCCGTCCTGCTCAGGCTGGGTGATGGTCAGCTGCCCACCCTCGAACGGGATCGGTCCCTGGCTGTCATCGTCGGCCAGAGCCGCATTGCTCGATGCGCCCGGGTCCGCCCCGCCGGACGGATCTTCAGCCGGCACCAGCACCTTGTCCGTCTGTGCATGCGCACCAGCCACCGGCATCAGCATCCACGCCAGCGCGCAGGCGCCGGCAAGAAGCAAACGTGTCATGACTGGTCCCCTCCGTTCAGCCGCCACGAGCCCGGCTGGCAACGGCCGGGCTATCCGTCCAGATCGCTCAGGCCCAGGGGCGCTCGGCGGCGTTCTTCTTCTCGAACGAGGCAATGGCGCCGGCCTTCTCCATGGTCAGGCCGATATCGTCGAGGCCGTTGAGCAGGCAGTGGCGCTTGAAGTCGTCGAGGTCGAAATGCACCACGCCGCCATCCGGGCCGCGGATTTCCTTGGCCTCGAGGTCGACCGAAACCGTCGCGTTGGAGCCGCGCGAGGCATCGTCCATCAGCTTCTCCAGATCTTCCGGGCTGACGGTGATCGGCAGGATGCCGTTCTTGAAGCAGTTGTTGTAGAAAATGTCGGCGAACGAGGTCGAGATGACGCAGCGAATGCCGAAATCGAGCAGCGCCCACGGCGCATGCTCGCGGCTCGAGCCGCAGCCGAAATTGTCGCCGGCAACCAGGATCTGCGCCTTGCGATAGGCCGGCTTGTTGAGAACGAAATCAGGGTTTTCCGAGCCATCGTCATTGTAGCGCATTTCGGCGAACAGGCCGGTGCCGAGCCCGGTGCGCTTGATCGTCTTCAGATAGTCCTTGGGGATGATCATGTCGGTGTCGACGTTGACGATCGGCATCGGCGCGGCGACGCCGGTGAGCTTGGTGAATTTTTCCATGGCTTTTGCCCGTGTTTTCGTTGCGGGAGGATTTGCTGACGCCGGTTTACACAAAGCTGCGGGCAAATAAAAGGCAGCTGTTTTCGGCCGGCCTTGGTCCTCGATCAAAAGATCGCTCGCAGCGTCTTCAAAACCTGCGGCCTGTGGTGCACTTTGCCCGGCATGACCACAGCTTCAAAAGTCCTCTATGCCCGCGAGCCTGGGCTCGACACCGCCGAGTTTCGCCGCGTACTTATAGAATCCGGCCTCGGCGAGACACGCCCCGTCGGTGACGACGCCCGGCTGAAGACCATGCTTGCCAATGCCAATCTGGTGCTGACCGCGCGCCTCGACATCGAAGGCAAGCCGCTGATCGGGGTTGCCAGGGCCATGACCGACTTCTCCTGGGTCTGCTACATCTCCGAACTCGCCGTTTCCGCCTCGGCGCAAGGGCTCGGCATCGGCAAGGGCCTGATGGATGAAGCGCGCCGGCAGCTCGGGCCATCCGTCGCCATCAGCCTGATCTCCATGCCCGACGCCGTCGGCTTCTACGAACGCATCGGCATGAAGCGCATGCCCGACGCCTTCTGGTTCGGCCGCAAAGCCTGATGCCGTGAGACGCGCCTTCCCTTCTCCCACAGGGGGAGAAGGAAGAAGCACCCCTCAAATCACATTCAATTCCCGGAACGCCCTGCCCTCGGCCACACGGCCGTAGCCAAACGCCGAGCAATCCACCGTGCGGTAGCCGCCATGCACCAGAAACTCGGCCAGCGCCTTGCCGACTGCCGGCGCCTGCTGCAGGCCGTGGCCCGAGAATCCGTTGGCGAACAGGAAATTGCCGATCTCGGGGTGCGGGCCGATCACCGCGTTCTGGTCGAGCGTGTTGTAGTCGTAATGGCCGGCCCAGGCGCGCGTCGGTTTGATCGCCTCGAAGGCGGGAATGCGGGTGGCCAGCACCGGCCAGATCACCTCTTCGAACAGCGGCCAGTCGACGTCGAAATCCTTGGGGTCAGCCGGGCCATCGCCCTCTTCCGGTTCGGCGCCGCCGGTGATGTAGACCGAGCCTTCCGGCCGGACATAAATGCCGGAGGGATCGACCAGCAGCGGCATGTCGGCATATTTCTCGCGCGCCTCGAAGACGAAGACATTGCGCTTGCGCGGCTCCACCGGCAACGCCAGCCCGGCCATCGCAGCCACCTTGCCGGCATTCGGCCCGGCGGCGTTGATGACGGTGCCGGCCTCCAGCTTGTCGCCATTGCCGAGGCTGACGCTGGTGACGCGGTCGCCCTGTCGTTCGATGGCGGTGACGTCAGCGGTGATGAAATCGATCTTTTTCGCGCGCAGCGCCTTGTGGAACAGCATCAGCATCGCATGCGCGTCGAACCAGCCCTCGCCGCTGCGGCCGTAGGCGCCGGCGGTGATGCCCTCGGCCGACAGCCACGAGAAGCGACGCGTAAGCTGGTCGGCATCCTCCAGCACGATGTCGGCGCCCTCGGCCATCTGCGCTTCGTGATTCGCCTTCAGGATCGGCAACCCGTTCTCGCCGGCGAGGATCAGATAGCCGCCTTCGCGAAAGCCGATATCGGCGTCAGCGCCAAAAGTTTCCGTCAGCCGCCGGAACAGTTTCAGCGTGAACTGCGACAGCCGGATGTTTTCCGGGATCGAAAATTGCTGGCGGATGGAGGCGCAGGACAATGTCGTCGCCGCATGCGCAAATTGCGGGTCGCGCTCGACCAGCGCGATCGAGCCGGAAAAGCCTTCCTCGCGCAGATAATAGGCGATCGAGGACCCGACGATGGCCCCGCCGATGATGACGATGTCGTAGCGCATTTTTTCTCCGCTTCGCCGCCTGCGTCCTTTACGCAACCGGCACGACAATCTCGAAGCGCGTGCCGCGCCCGGAGTCAACCAGGCGGATCGTACCATCATGCGCTTTCAGGAGGGCCAGCACGATGCCGAGCCCCATGCCGGTGCCGCCACTGTCGCGGCGCGTGGTGAAAAACGGCTCGAAAATCCTGCTGCGGTTGCTCGGCGAAATGCCGGCGCCGTCGTCGCTGACCAGGACCGTCGCCTTGCCGCCCGTGCTCGCCGCCGCAATCGAAACCAGCGTCGCGCCATGCCGCGCCGAATTGTCGATGAGATTGGCCAGCACGATCGCGGCGTTTTCCGCCGATATGTGCAGAACGATATCGCCGCCCGCCTCGATGCGAACCGCCACCCTCTCCTCGGCTGGCAGCAGCGCCAGTGCGGCGCCGAGCGATGTGCTTTCACCGCTCGGCGCCAGATTTTCGGCCCGCGCCAGGTCGAGCAGGCGCCGCACCAGGAGATTGAGCCGCCCGGCATCGGTGACGATGTTGTTGGAAAACCGCTGCCGCTCGGCCTCGTCCATGGCGCTACCGGAATCGCGCAGCAGCTCGGCCGCCCCCTGGATCGCCGTCAGCGGCGATTTGAGCTCATGCGAGACATGGGTGGCAAAGGTCTGGATCGAGTCGGAGCGCGCCTGCAGTTTTTCCGCCATGTCGAGAAAGGCGGCGGAAAGCTCGGCCATTTCGCGCGTGCCGTGATGGTCGAGCGGCCGTATCGCCGCGCGGTCTCCGGCGGCGATACGCTCGGTGCGGTCGATCAGCGCGTAGATCGGCCGGCTGACGGTGCGCAGGAAGACCAGGCCGATGAGCAGCGTACCGCCGAGAATGGCGATCGCCGCCAGCGTCACCTTGCCGCGCTCGCCATAGAGATGTTTGATGATGTTGTTCGGCGTCCGTGACAGATAGACGACGCCGGCGACATGGCCCGCGACCGCAACCGGCATGGCGACGAAGACGCGCACCTTGGTGCCGCGGCTGACCGAATAGAGTGGCGGCGTTGGCTGGTCGGGGATGCGCAGCCTGAGCGCACTGGCATAGCGGCCGGCAAGTGCCGCACGCACCTCTTCGACATCGCCGAGCGACAGGCCGATCTCGTCGCGCCCGGCGATGACGATACCTGAGGGGTCGAGCACCCGAAACCCGGCCAGCGTGGTTTTCTGGGTCTCGCTCAGGATACCCGACAGGCGTGTGCCTATGGCAGCGAAAGCCGGATCGATGGTTGCTACCTGCGCCGCGGGCCGGGTTGGCAGAACAGTGTCCGAGGCAAGATCAAGGCGCGGCTCGATCGGATTGTATAGTGTATCAGAATTGTCGCTTCGGCTCGCATCGCCGCTTCCTGTCTCCGGCATCGGCGCACCGAACTTCTCCACGGGAATGCCGGCGTCACGCACATCCTGCGCATAGATGGCGGCGAGCACGGCCCCTTGCGCGATCAGCTCGGCCTCGGTCTGGCGGATCAGCTGGTTTTCATAGAGCCGGAAGAAGAACAGCCCGACCAGCGGCAGCGCCATCACCATGATCAGGATGGCGACGACGACAGTGGCCAGGCGCGGCCGCCATTTGCTGCCGATCCATTTGCGGGCGCTCACGCGCTGCATCGGCCAAGCCGGAAGCCGACGCCATGCACGGTCTCGATGCCGTCCAGACAACCCGCCGCAGCCAGCTTGGCGCGGATGTTGCGGATATGGCTGTCGACGGTGCGGTCGGCGACATGGATGTTGGCGGCATAGGCACTGGCCATCACCGCGTCGCGGTCGAGCACATGTGCCGGCCGCGCCAGAAATCCTCTAAGGATCGAGAATTCTATCCCCGTCAGCGCCAGCGGCTTGCCGTCGAAACTGGCGGCGTGGCTGGCCGGCACCAGGCTGAGCTTGCCATGCGCGAAATGCCGGTCGTCGGCCGTTTCCGGCGCCGGGCGGGCGCGCCGCAGGATGACGTTGACGCGGGCGACCAGTTCGCGCGGGCTGAACGGTTTGGTGACATAATCGTCGCCGCCCATTTCGAGCCCGAGGATGCGGTCGATCTCTTCGTCGCGCGCGGACAGGAACAGCACCGGCACATCGGAGCGTTGCCTGAGCCGCCGGCAGACTTCGAGCCCATCCATCTCCGGCATGCCGATGTCGAGCACGACAAGATCGGGCGCCCGACGTTCGATGGCCATCAGAGCGGCGGCGCCGTCGGCCACCGCTTGCGTTTTCATGCCGGCCTTTTCCAGCGCAAAGCAGATCACCTCGCGGATATGCGGGTCATCGTCGGCGACGAGGATGTGATGCGGCATGAATCTAGCGGTCCGGCATGGAAGGCTGGGAAGGTGGAGGAAGCACGAGCGGGCCTCTGTTGTCGAGAACCCTGGTCAGCCGCCAGCCGCGAAAGCTCCAGGCGCGCCACTTCTTTTGCTCGGCGATATAGTCGTCGGCCATCTGCAGGTCGGCCACCCAGGTGGTCAGATGTCCGGTCTGATGCATGTAGTAGCGATCCAGTGCCGGCAGGGCGACGGCGCCGAATGAGCGCAGATACTCGGCATCGAGCGGCGTGCCGGAACCGGACATTTCAAGGGAATGGTCGACATTGTAGTTGGCGATCAGCGCCGCAAAGTTGATGAAGCAGCAGGCATAAAGCGTCGCCGATAGCGTCAGAAGATTGGCGGAGGACAGCCATTCATTGGATTTTCCAAGCGCAATGCGGGCGACAATGAGGGCAAGACCTACCGCCACCAGTCCCATCCAGACGAAGGCGGCGATGCGCCAGTAGGTCAGCGCATAGATGCCGATATAGAGATCGAGCCGCAGGATCGATGAGATGACCAGCACGATGTTCTGCGCCACCCAGGCATAGACCAGCCGGCGGATCAGCGGATCGGCCGAGGTTTCGCTGCCGGGCCGGAGCGCCGCCAGCACGAAACCGGCGGCAAGCAGCGCGGTGACGATGAGCGGATAGGCGCCGCGATGTGCATAGGAGGCGTAGCTCAGCCCGTCGGGCAACGCGACCCCGCCCCACAGATAGGTGGCGTCGAGCCCGGTCTGCAGCGCAAACAGGATGTTGAAGACGATCAGCGCGCGCAGAATGGCGGCCTTGCCGAAGATGATGTCCTCGATGATCGGTCCGGCCTTTGTCGCGGAGGGCGCGCTTACAGGCCTGGGAGGCATCTTGCGAGGAATGCGGCGCAGGAGACGCGGCAGGCGCGGCCGCAGGAAAGCCCAGACGACGACAAGCACCGCCAGCCAGAAGGCCAGCCGCATCAGCTGGATGAGGTCGAGCAGCGCCATCAGGTCGATGAGCGAGAACCAATAATCGATGACCGGATTGGCGGCGCCGAACAGCGCGAGAAACACCACGCCGAGCACCAGCGGCATGATCCACACGGCCAGCGCGGCGAAGCGGATGCGCCGCCGGCCAAACCGGCGCGCCGCCTGGCGCCAGCGGAAGAAGTCGCCAACGAAGCGGAAGGGTCCGGCGAGCAGGAACAGTGCCGCCTGGCCGGCAATGCGGGCGGGGCTGTATCGCAACCGCTTGGTCAGCGAAAGCGCAAACACCACAAGCGCTACAAGCGCGATGGTGACGGACAGCACGCTGACATTTTCGGCCAGCGGCAGCAGCGCGAGGAACAGGGCGGCTGGCTTGAGCCAGACCTTGCCGTCGCTGAATGCAGCGGGATGCACGGCCACGACCGCGCCGGCGATCAAGATGGCGAACAGGAAAACCGTGATGCCGACGGGCTGGCCATAGAAGAAAAAATCCGCCGGCGCGACCAGCAGCACGGCGATGCCGAAGCGGCTGCAATAGCCCGGCGCACCCGAAAGAAACGATGTCATGAGCGGACTTTCCTGGTGATACAACCGACATGTCTGGGTGTGCGGACGAAAGGGAGGAGCGTCGCCTCGCTGCGAGGCGGATCGACCAGCCACCAGCTTTCGTTGCGGAGCCGGTACGGCAGTAGCCAACGGGGGGTGTTTCGCTGTTGCATGGCGCTGTTGTCTTATGTCCCCATGGAAACGGCAGGGCGGAGCGGAGGAGGTTTTCCGCAGGAACGTGCAGTTTTCGTGCAGGACCTGCGCTTCCAGCCAGGCTCCTTTCTCTCCCTCGCGAAGCGGGGGAGAGCGACTATCTGGGGTGTCAAGTTGCATTGGCGAACTCGGCTCGCGCGTCGCGTGCTTTTGCATTGAGAATGACGAGCAGTTTTCTGGCTAGCGCGATGCGGATGAGCATTTTGGGTTTTCCCGCCTGTTGCAACCGTTGAGCGAAAGCTTTGAGATGGAGATCGAACTTGGCCACGATGGCCGCGACGATGAAGAGGATACCCCGCGGCCCGGTGCGTCCGCCACGCACATGCCTGT
>NZ_JBFUGR010000032.1:0-6934 GCF_056402815.1 Mesorhizobium sp. P3_B5
AAAAGGCTACTCATGTCGCGCAACCGCTGCACCCACCTGATGACGGTGCTGATACCAACCCCATAGCGTGCCGAGGCCTGCCGTCGCGACAGCCCCTCCCGCTCAACCGACGCAACAACCCGTTCGCGAAGATCCATCGAGTAAGGCTTGCCCATCCATGCTGACCTCCTTGTCTCAGCAAGAAGGTTGAATCAGATTTGCACGCCTAAGGGAATCCTCGCCGATTCAGCCTCAATTCATCCCGCTCTAGCATCAAACGTGGCTAAGAAGCTCTGGAAGTCAGTCCCATCTGCGCCGTTTTTTTGCAGAATAGGGGAAAGGCTTGCCCGAATATGACCGCAGCACTTTTCAATTGGTGTGAAGGGCGCCCTCTAATAATACTCCCATGCAGGAAGTCGATCTCGATTACTCCACCAGGGCTGGTCGCAGCCTCTTCAAACACCTCAGTTGAGCAGTAGCCGACAACAAAGCCCAACCCACTTGCCATTGAGTCGGCGAAGTTGTGAGCGATTGCGCAAAGGCGTTCATGCTTCATGCTCGGAGGATAGCAACCTCATCGTCTGCTTTCCACCCATACGATCGTTCTGCATTCATGAGTGGCCTAGAACAAACAGTGGCGACTCGCCGCTAAACCCTGACCCCTGCCGGCACCGGTCCCCATTGGTTTTCCTTGGCCTGCGTCGGGATCAGCGCGAAGACCATGATGATCAGGCTGCCGATGGTCGGGATCAAGACCAGCAGACAGAGCCATCCCGGCAGGCCGATGTCGTGCAGGCGGCGAACGGCCATGCCGAGGCTGGGCAGGAATGTCGCCAGCAGGAAGGTGCCGCAAAGGCCAACGGTTACCGCTGCCGACATGTCGCTGTCGAAATTGCCCATTTTGGCGTCGAGGAACAGTCCAAGGCCACCGACGATGAGCAGAGAAACCACCCAGAACAGGAAATAGCTCCAATATTCCTTGCGGCGGGCCCGGCCTCCGAAATTGAAGTAGTTCTGCGTCAGGGCGTGCCAGAAATAGCCCCACAGATCGGTGGGTTCGCCGGGCACGTTTTCGGCGGCACGGCCGAAATGCTGTGGCCCCGCGGGCGCGCTGCCTGCCTGGCGCGGTGGGGCACTCGCTGCGGCAGCAGCGCTGTCGGTCGGATTCTGGGCGCCGATCGAGAAAATGTCGCGCGCCTGGCCGCCGCCGGGCTGGAACTCGACGGCGGTGCCCTTGGCCATCGACACCTCGCGGCGCAGGCTCTCCCGCGTGAAAGTGTAGCGGTTGCCGTCGGCGCCGGTGATGAAACCGAAGCCTTGCGCCTCGTCATAGTGAAGAACTTCGCCGCGCATCCGCTCACCCCAGTGTTCGCGCTCCAGACTGTTCAAAGTTCTGGCATATCGCAAGGGGGCATACGCCAGCGGCGGAAATCAGGCCGGCCGGTTCTTCGACTTCTTGTGTTTCGGCGGTCCGGCCTTGTCGAATTTCGGCTTGCCCGCTTTCGGAGCCCAGGGCTTTGCCTCGAATGCCGGGCGCTGATCGCCCGCCGCTGGCGCCCGCTTCTCGAATTTGCGCTTCGGCGCGTTCGGGTCGAACGTCCCCTTGCCGCGATGCGGCTTCTTGTCCGGATTTGGCGGCTGGTAGCCGGCGCGCGACAGATCGGGCGTGCCGTCCAGCCGCTTCACCGCGATGTTGTTCTGCAATTTGCGGTCGGGGCCGATGGCGGCGAGGAAACGGTCGGCCCAGTCGGCCGAAATCTGCACGAAGGTTTCCTCAGGCTGCATCTTGATGGCGCCGATCTCGCGCTTGGTGATGCCGCCGGTGCGGCACAGCATCGGGATCAGCCAGCGCGGCTCGGCATTTTGCCGCCGCCCCACCGACACCGAAAACCAGACGCTGTCGCCGAAATCATCGCGGCGGCTTGGCGCCTCGTCGCGGCGCGCGAAGTTTTCGCCCGCCGGTCTTTCACGAGAGGGCGTGAACGGCGCGATTTCCATGAGATCCTCGGGCGCCGAACGGCTGGCGCGGCATTGGCGCACGAAGGCGGCCGCCACCTGTTCGGCGCCGTGCCGGGCGAGCAGCGCGTCGATGAAGCCGCGCTCGTCATCCTTTACCGGCTCGTCGAAAGCTGGATCGGCGAGAATGCGTTCATCGTCGCGGCGGATGACGTCGTCGGCCGAGGGCGGGCTCGCCCATGTCGCCTTGAGGCCGGCGTTCTGCAGCAGCCTTTCGGTGCGCTTGCGGGCATTGTTGGGCACGATCAGCGCGCTGACGCCCTTGCGCCCGGCGCGTCCGGTGCGCCCACTGCGGTGCAGCAGCGTTTCCGGGTTGGTCGGCAAATCGGCGTGGATCACCAGTTCGAGGTTGGGCAGGTCGATGCCGCGTGCCGCCACGTCAGTTGCGATGCAGACTTTGGCACGGCCGTCGCGCATCGCCTGCAGCGCATGGCTGCGCTCGTTCTGGCTGAGCTCGCCGGAAAGCGCCACGACGGAAAAATTGCGGTTGTTGAAACGCGCGGTGAGGTGGTTCACCGCGGCGCGGGTGTTGCAGAACACCAGCGCGTTCTTGGCCTCGTAATAGCGCAGCACGTTGATGATGGCGTTCTCGCGGTCGGCCTGGGCGACGCTCAGCGCCCGGTATTCGATGTCGAGATGCTGCTTTTCCTCACCCGCGGCCGAGATGCGCACCGCGTCGCGCTGGTAGCCCTTGGCCAGCGTGGCGATGGAGCGCGGCACGGTGGCCGAGAACATCAGCGTGCGGCGGGCGGCTGGTGCCGCGTCGAGAATGAATTCCAGATCCTCGCGAAAGCCGAGATCGAGCATCTCGTCGGCCTCGTCGAGCACCACGGCCTTCAGCGCCGACATGTCGAGCGAGTGCCGGGTGATGTGGTCGCGCAGCCGGCCGGGGGTGCCGACGACGATATGGGCGCCGCGCTCCAGCGCCCGCTTTTCGGTGCGCATGTCCATGCCGCCGACGCAGGAGGCCACCGTGGCGCCGGTCAGTTCGTAAAGCCATTCCAGCTCGCGGGTCACCTGCAGCGCCAGTTCGCGCGTCGGCGCCACCGCCAGCGCCAGCGGCGCCGAAGCATGGGCAAAGCGCTCGGTATCGCCCAAAAGGGTCGGCGCCAGCGCCAGGCCGAAGGCGACGGTCTTGCCGGAGCCGGTCTGCGCCGAGACCAGCGCATCGGCCTGGCCGAGCTCCAGCACGGCCTTTTGCACCGCCGTCAGCTCGGAATAGCCGCGTTTTTCCAGCGCTTTTGCCAGCGCCGGGACAATAGCTTCGAAGTTGGACATCTCACTCTTTCGGAATTCGGGGTCTGCGCTCGTCAGGGAGCGCGTGCCGGGGCTGGCGCAGCGCCAGCCAAACAATCTTGGCCGTTCGTACTTCCTGCCGCCTCTCTTGTACAGGGCAAGCCGTGGCGTGCCTCCCTTCTCCCACAAGGGGAGAAGGAAGGACCAGGCCCTGCCGCCAATTGACTCTTGACGCAAACCGCGTAAAAGCCGGCACCGAACAGGACAGTTTTCGATGCGCGGCCTTTTGATGGCGTTTCTTGCATTCGATTTCCCTGGCCACAATGCAAATCATTGGGCCGGGCGCGTCGGCGCGTCTCCCCGTTCCAGCAAAACCATGGCCAAAACGACCACTAAAACGGTCTGATTCCCTTGGCCTAACCACCCTCTCCCGGGTCCGGCCCGGGGGTTGAAACCCGCATCGGCCGGCGGGTTTTCTCCAAAAACCGAGCGGAGAGGGACAGGAGATCATTATGAGTTTCAAGGTTGCGATCGTCGGCGCCACGGGCAATGTGGGCCGGGAAATGCTCAACATACTGGAAGAGCGCGGCTTTCCGGTAAGCGAAGTGGTGGCACTGGCCTCGCGGCGCAGCCAGGGCACGGAAGTGTCGTTCGGCGACCGTACGCTGAAGGTCAGGACGCTCGACCAGTATGATTTTTCCGACACCGACATCTGCATCATGTCGGCCGGCGGCGCTGTTTCCAAGGAATGGTCGCCGAAGATCGGCAAGCAGGGCTGCGTCGTCATCGATAATTCGTCGGCCTTCCGCTACGACCAGGACGTGCCGCTGATCGTGCCGGAAGTGAACCCGGACGCGATCTCGCTTTTCACCCGCAAGAACATCATCGCCAACCCGAACTGCTCGACGGCGCAGTTGGTCGTGGCGCTGAAGCCGCTGCACGACTTCGCCACCATCAAGCGCGTCGTCGTCGCCACCTACCAGTCGGTGTCGGGCGCCGGCAAGGAAGGCATGGACGAGCTGTTCACGCAGACGCGGGCCGTGTTCGTCGCCGACCAGGTCGACGTCAAGAAGTTCACCAAGCGCATCGCCTTCAACGTCATCCCACATATCGACGTCTTCCTCGACGACGGCTTCACCAAGGAAGAGTGGAAGATGGTCGCCGAGACCAAGAAGATGCTCGACCCGAAGATCAAGCTGACGGCGACCTGCGTGCGCGTGCCGGTGTTCATCGGCCATTCGGAAGCGGTCAACATCGAGTTCGAAAAGCCGATCACCGCCGACGAGGCGCGCGACATCCTGCGCGAAGCGCCGGGTTGCCAGGTCTTGGACAAGCGCGAGGACGGCGGCTACATCACGCCGTTGGAATCGGCGGGCGAAGACGCCACCTTCATCTCGCGCATCCGCGAGGATTCGACCATCGACAACGGCCTGTCGATGTGGATCGTGTCCGACAATCTGCGCAAGGGCGCGGCGCTGAACGCGGTGCAGATCGCCGAGCTTCTGGTCGAGCGCGGCCTGATCCAGCCGAAGAAGAAGGCGGCTTAATCTCGCTCACGGGCCGTATCGCCGCTGCCGCGGCGGGCCCTGCGCGGGCGCGCCGGAAAGTCGGCGGCCCGCAGTCGCGGGCTCGGCCTTTGGCCGGTAGCTCTCTTCTCCCCGTCGCTATACGGGGAGAAGATGCCGGTAGGCAGATGAGGGGCAGCGCTGACGCTTCAAGTAGGCCGGCTCTCTTCCGCCAAACTTTCCAGTATCACTATTGCCTCCTCCGCCCGGCCCGCCGGCACGAACAGATGATCGTGATAAAAAGCCGAGACCGGATTGACGCCCATGTCGGCGGTGGCCAGCCGGGTGGTGATGGCGGCGAGGAAGCCGACTGCTTCCAGCGACGAATGGATGTTCAGCGTGATCATGCGGCTTCGGAATACGCCTTCCAGGCCGGCGGCCTTCGCCTCGTCCTCAAGCACAATCAGCGTCGTGCCGTCGCGTTCGCGAAACACCATCACCGGCTCGAGGGTTTCAGGGGCGGATGTACCGGGCGCCAGGGTGACGAAGACGTGGACGCCGGGCAGCAATTCCGGCGTCATCGATGCCAGCAGTTTTTTCAGATCGGTCTCGCCGGCCATCGTTTGCTTCCGTATGTTTTCGCGATCGAGCAGCCCTCGTGTTGAGTCGACCTGCAGGCTTCGATAGCGCGCACAGCTCTACCCCGCAAGACGACATCGCCATGTCGTTGGCGGCTGAGCTTGCGCGCCTTGCCAGTCGCACAATAGACGGGTTGAGGACCATCGCCGGTCCGCCAGAGGGTTTTAGATGATCGTTCGCCCGCGCCCGGGATTCCTGCATCTGTTCTTCATCATGCGCGGCTCTGTGGTGCCCCGCATCCTGCCGCAGATTTTTGGCTTCGGCCTCTATGGCGCACTGGTGGTGCTGGCGGTCAGGGCCTCGAGGCTCGACTTCGGCAATGCCGGCACGGCCCCCTTCGCTCTGCTCGGCGTGGCGCTGTCGATCTATCTCGGCTTTCGCAACAATGCCGCCTATGACCGCTGGTGGGAGGCGCGCAAGCTGTGGGGCCAGCTGGTCTTCGACATCCGCAACCTGGCGCGGGCCTCGACCGGGCTGGTCGAGGACCGCACCGAGCTGCGCGGCCTGTTGATGGAGGCGATTGCCTTCTGTCACTTTTTGCGCGGCCTGCTCAGGCGTGTCGATGCCACGGCCGAGGCACGCACCTTCATCGGCGACGAGGTCGAAGATGCCGCCAAGGCGGCCAACGCGCCTGATGCCATGGTGCGGTGCATGGGCGGGCGTATTGCAGCACTGCGCAAAGCCGGCGCCATCGACACGATCGGCTACCGCATCCTCGACGAGCGGCTGTCGGAAATCGCCGCCGCGCAAGCCGGCTGCGAGCGCATCATGGGAACGCCCCTGCCCTTTGCGTACACGCTGCTCCTGCAGCGCACCGCCTACATCTTCTGCCTGCTTTTGCCATTCGGGCTGGCCTCGGCCGCCGGCTGGGCGACGCCGCTGTTCACGGCGCTGATCGCCTACACTTTCTTCGGTCTCGACGCGCTGTCGGAAGAACTCGAGGATCCGTTCGGCACCGAGGCCAACGATCTGGCGCTCGACGGTCTCTGCCGCGTCTGCGAAATCTCGGTGTTCGAGGCGTTGGGCGAGACGCCGCCGAAGATGATTGCGGCGGAGAAGTTTTATTTTTCGTAGGTCTTCGCGAGGCCGATAGGCAGTGAACGTTGATGCTTCGGTGGTCAGCAAACCTTCGAGAATAGCTGGAACGTCCCTCCCTTCGTCATCCTAGGGCGAAGCAGGAGCGCAGCGACGTCGCGGAGACTCTAGGATCCATGCCGTGATGCCTGTGGTACGCGAAGACGGACCACAAGCGAGCACTCTTCTTCGCAGCGAATGGACGCTTCCTTCTGGACCGCCGCATTCTTCGCCTGATGTCGCGGCATGGCAACTGTGTTCACGCGAATGCGGTTTTGTCCCTGATGATAGCGTTGAGGGTGACCAGAAGCTTCCTTGCGACGGCGACGATGGCGAGTTTCTTTGATCCGGAACGTGCGGCAAGGGCGACGTAGAAAGCTTTGAACCGGTCATTGGCGCGGATGGCGCCGAGCGCCGCCATGTAGAGAGCTCGCCTGACCCGCGGGCGGCCACCTGTGATCTTGCTCCTATGTTTGAGCTTGCCG
>NZ_JBFUGR010000033.1:0-4939 GCF_056402815.1 Mesorhizobium sp. P3_B5
GCCGTCGCGACAGCCCCTCCCGCTCAACCGACGCAACAACCCGTTCGCGAAGATCCATCGAGTAAGGCTTGCCCATCCATGCTGACCTCCTTGTCTCAGCAAGAAGGTTGAATCAGATTTGCACGCCTAAGGGAATCCTCGCCGATTCAGCCTCAATTCATCCCGCTCTAGAGCCTGTTCCATCCCGATGGAATCGGGATGGGGCACTATCTTCTTGTTGGAGCATGATCTTTTCCGAAAACTGGATTCCACTTTTCGGGATCCTGCTCCAGGCCTACGTCAGCTTTCTCATGACTCCAGATGCCTGTTCAGCATCAGCCGCAACTCATCCAGCACCTCGTCGCGCAGGCGCTCCTCGCCGACCAGCGTCAGAGGTATGCGCATAAGCTGGGGTACGATCACCGCCAGGCGCTCCGCCTGCCCTGCCGGCAAGCGCGGATAGGCTTGCGAAAACAAGGCGGCGATCTGCTCCCGGCGGAGGGCTCGCACCGCGCGCCGCCATTGATCGTCGCCCGGCAGATAGAGCAGCGACGAATAGACCGGATGCGTGGCCATGAACGTGCCCAGCAACGCGAACAACTGGTCGGCGATCGTCGCCGCGTGCATCGCCTCGGTTTGCTCGCGCAAGCCATCGAGCTCGGCCGACAGCTCTTCCGCCGTTGCGACAAGGATCGCCTGCGCCATGGCCTGCTTGGTCGGGAAGAACAGGTAGAGCGTGCCGATGGCCGCCCCCGCCCTGGCGGCGATCTCGGTCATCGTCGTGGCCTCGAAACCCTTTTCGACGAACAGTTCCGCGGCTGCTCCCATCAGGGCCGCGACACGGTCGCGGCCTCTTTTTTGCTGCGGCGCGCGCGGCTGCGGCGGTGTTGAGCTTGCTTTTTCAGAGGTCATCCTCATGCTTCCAAAAGTGAGACCATCCTCATATATACGTGAGAGTATCCTCATACATATGTGAGGCCAGCCTCATATGACGGAGGCCACGGCTATCATGCCAGCGTTGCCGGACATTACCACGATGATCGCCACCATGCAGGATCGTCCGCAACCCACAAATGGATGGTTCTGAGCAACACCACGCTCGGTATGCTGGCCGCCGCCATCAACGGCTCGATCCTTCTGATCAGCCTGCCGGCGGTGTTCCGTGGCATCGGCCTCAAGGCGCTCGACCCCGGGAACATCAACTATCTGCTGTGGACGATCATGGGCTACATGGTCGCCAACGCCGTGCTGGTCGTCGCTTTCGGCCGTCTCGGCGACCAGTTCGGCCGGGCCGAAATGTACAATCTTGGTACTCAATCGAGCAGACGCTGCTCTGGTCGGCGATCTTGATGCTCGGCTTCTGGCTGTTTCTAGGATCGTTTCGGAGGCGTTTCGTTTGCTGTTAGCGGCATGGTGGCGGGTGCCGCGAGCTTCGTGAGGCTGATGGCCCTGCCAGCCGACTCGGCCTTTGCCGGGGCTTCTGTTCCTCCTCGGCTGCGGCCTCTTCGTGGCGCGGCTGGCGCAGCGCCGACGCGCAATTGCCTGACGGCTAACGCCACAAGTCGACGATAGGCTCGCGGACAAGCATTGAGCCAGAGACGGATCGGGTTTCCATTCGAAGCGCGGCCTAGTAAACCCTATCCGCGATCGCAGCCGGTCTCGGGAGGTTCCGCGTGTCCAATTCTGTCAACGTCGCAAACGAGAACGGCGTCGCGGTGGTCACCATCGACAATCCGCCAGTCAATGCGCTGAGCTTCCATGTTCGCGAGCCGCTGATGCAGGCGCTGGTTGCCTTGCGGGACGATCCCTCGGTCGCGGCCATCGTCATTGCCTGTGCCGGACGGACTTTTGTTGCCGGCGCGGATATCACCGAGTTCGGCAAGCCGCTGCAGCAGCCGGAGCTGCGCGCCATCGTGGCGACGCTGGAGACCATTGCCAAGCCGACGGTCGCCGCCATCCACGGCACCGCGCTCGGCGGCGGGCTGGAACTGGCGCTCGGCTGCCATTTTCGCGTCGCAGATGTCCAGGCCAAGCTCGGCCTGCCGGAAGTCAAGCTCGGCCTGCTGCCGGGTGGCGGCGGCACGGTGCGGCTGCCGCGCCTTGTCGGCGTGCGGAAGGCGCTCGGCATGATCGTTTCTGGAACGCCGATCGGCGCGGGTGACGCACTCGTCTCCGGCCTGGTTGACGCCCTCTTCGACCGCGACCTTGTCGTGCAGGCCGTTCATTT
This sequence comes from Mesorhizobium sp. P3_B5, assembly GCF_056402815.1. Lineage (NCBI taxonomy): Bacteria > Pseudomonadati > Pseudomonadota > Alphaproteobacteria > Hyphomicrobiales > Phyllobacteriaceae > Mesorhizobium > Mesorhizobium sp. P3_B5. The sequence goes on from NZ_JBFUGR010000033.1 coordinate 2,207, forward strand.
CGCCAACGAAATTGTTGCCAAGGGCGGCCCGTTCACACCAGTGCGCGACCGCAATGAGCGGCTTGAGGAAGTTGATCTCCCGGCCTTCGACAAGGAGGCGACGGATCTCGCCAAAAGGGCGCGGGGCCTCGAAGCCCCGGTCGCCTGTGCACAAGCGGTCCGCAACGCCATGACGCTGCCATTCGACGAAGCGCTGGCGGCGGAGCGGGCGCTGTTCCTAAAACTCGTCGCCGGCGACCAGTCGCGCGCCCAGCGGCACCTGTTCTTCGCCGAACGTGAGGCGGCAAAGGGTCCCGGCAAGGACGTCGCCAGGCGCAAGATAGAACGCGTCGGCGTCATCGGCGCCGGCACGATGGGCGGCGGCATCGCCATGGCGTTTGCCAATGGCGGCTATCCCGTGACCTTGCTGGAGACCAGCGGCGAGGCGCTGCAGCGCGGGCTGGCGACGATCGAGAAAAACTATGCCGTTTCGGTCACGCGCGGTTCGCTGAGCGAAGACGCCAAGCGGGAGCGGCTCGGCCTGTTCAAGGGGTCCACCGACTATGGCGATCTCGCCGATTGCGACCTGATCATCGAGGCGGTGTTCGAGGAAATGGCAGTCAAGCACGAGGTGTTCGCCAAATTGGACACGGTGGCAAGGCCCGGCGCGATCCTGGCCACCAACACTTCCTATCTCGATGTCAACGCCATCGCCGCCGCGACGTCGCGGCCGCAGGATGTCGTCGGCCTGCATTTCTTCTCGCCGGCCAACGTCATGAAGCTGCTGGAGATCGTGCGGGCCGAGAAAACCGCGCCGGATGCGCTGGCGACGGCCGTCGAGCTGGCGCGGCGCATCAGCAAGGTGCCGGTCGTCGTCGGTGTCTGTCACGGTTTTGTCGGCAACCGTATGCTGGCTGCGCGGGGTTCCGAATCCGAGGCGCTGCTGCTGGAAGGCGCAACGCCCAGCCAGATCGACAAGGCGTTCACCGATTTCGGCTGGCCGATGGGGCCGTTCCAGATGGGCGACCTCGCCGGCCTCGACATTGGCTGGCGCAATCGCAAGGCGCGCGGCCTGACGGCAGTGATCGCCGACACGCTGTGCGAACAGGGGCATTTCGGCCAGAAGACCGGCTGCGGCTTTTATCGCTACGAGAACGGTTCGCGCACGCCTGCTCCCAATCCGGAGGTCGAAGCGCTGATCCGCGACAAGGCGGCCGAGAAGGGCATCGCGCCGCGCACCATCGGCACCGACGAAATCATCGAGCGCACGCTCTATCCCTTGGTCAACGAGGGCGCGAAGATCCTCGAGGAGAAGATCGCCGCCCGCGCCTCCGACATCGATATCGTCTGGGTCAATGGCTACGGTTTTCCGGTGGGCAAGGGCGGGCCGATGTTCTGGGCCGGCCTCGAAGGGGCGGGCAAGATCATCGAGCGGCTTGAATACTGGCACGAGCGGACCGGCAAGGATGTTTTCCGGGTGGCGCCGCTGCTGAGGCGGATGGCCGAGACCGCTTCGTGGGAAGACACTGCCGCCGGATAGGCCTTCTCCCGACGCCGCCAAATTTGACCATGTGGACAAAAGTCAAGCGCCGTTCCATAGTTCCCTGTCTGACATTCCTGAGAACAGCCGGCTCGACACGGCTGTCAGCCAGAGGGGCACTTCAATGACAAACGACAACAGCAAGATTCAAGGTCTTTCGCGCCGCAACGTGCTGGAACTGGGCGCGCTTGGCCTGGCGGCGGCCATGCTGCCGGGCAGCGCCTTTGCCAAGGACAAGAAGCTGAAGGTGGCGGCGATCTTCGCCACGCCGATCGAGGAGCCATGGGACAACCAGATCCATGTCGCCTTGCAGAAGGCCGAGAAGGAACTCGGCATCGAGTACAAATGGTCGGAAAAGGTGCAGACCGCCGATTTCAGCCGCGTCATGCGCGAATATGCGCAGGGCGGCTACCAACTGGTGCTGGGCGATGCCTTCGCCGCCGAGCGCGAATCGCGCAAGACGGCCAAGCAGTTTCCGAAGACCGCCTTCCTGTTCGGCTCGGGTGCCGGGCCGGCGGAACCGAATTTCGGTGTCTTCGACAACTGGATCCACGAGCCGGCCTATCTCTCCGGCCTGATCGCCGGCAAGATGTCGAAGTCGGGCACGGTCGGCGCCGTCGCGGCGATGGGCATTCCGGAAGTGAACCGGCTAGTCAACGCCTTCTTTGCCGGCGCCAAGGAGGTCAATCCCAACATCAAGAAGAAGGTCGCCTTCATCGGTTCGTTCTTCGACCCGCCGAAGGCAAAGGAAGCGGCGATCGCCCAGATCGATGCCGGTGTCGATGTCATCTATGCCGAGCGCTTCGGCGTCATCGAAGCGGCGGCCGAGAAGAAGATCCTGGCCATCTCCAACATGTCCGACCAGTCGAGCCTGGGTCCCGACACGGTGATCACCGGGCCGGTCTGGGACATGTATCCGACGGTCGAACAGGCGATCAAGCTGGTCAAGGCCGGTGTCTTTACCGCGCAGGACTATGGCGATTTCTCGCGCATGGCCAAGGGCGGCTCCTTCCTGGCGCCGTACCACAAGTTCGACAAGACGCTGCCGGCGGAGGTCAAGGATCTGGTCGAGAAGAAGAAGGCCGAGATCCTGGAAGGCAATTTCCGCGTGGATGTAGACGAGAACACGCCGGTTTCGGATTGATCTTTCACCCTCCCCCTTGTGGGGAGGGTCGATCCGCGAAGCGGAGCGGGGTGGGGGTCTTCGGCGCCGC
>NZ_JBFUGR010000034.1:0-3923 GCF_056402815.1 Mesorhizobium sp. P3_B5
GCTCTTCGGCGCCGCACCCCCACCCCGTCTCACGATCTTCGCTTCGCTGCGATCGCAAGCCGACCCTCCCCACAAGGGGGAGGGTTAAGCCGCGCCAACGTCACCCCTCTCAACGGGAAAAGCCCTTGCCCGCCCCTCTCATCGAAATGCGCGGCATCACCAAGGCCTTCGGCGCCGTCAAGGCGAATGAGGCTGTCGATCTCAGCGTCGCACCCGGCGAAATCCTCGGGCTGCTCGGCGAAAACGGTGCCGGCAAGACCACCTTGATGAACGTGCTGTTCGGCGCCTATGCGCCTGACGCCGGTGAGATCCTCATCCAGGGCCGGCCGGTGAAGATCAACAGCTCGGCCGATGCGCTGGCCGCCGGCATCGGCATGGTGCACCAGCATTTTCACCTGGCGCCGCGGCTGTCGGTGCTGGAAAACCTGCTCATCGGTATATCAGGCAAATCCGGCCGCATCGGCCGCGCCGGCGGGCTGGCGCGGCTGGCCGAGATCGGCCGCCAGCACGGGCTGACGCTCGACCCCGATCTTCCGGTGTCGGCGCTGTCGGTCGGCGAGCAGCAGCGGCTGGAAATCGTCAAGGCGCTGTTTCGCGGCGCAAAACTCTTGATCCTCGATGAGCCGACGGCGGTGCTGGCGCCAACCGAGGTCGACGGGTTGTTTTCGGCGTTGCGCTCGATGGCGGCGCAAGGGCTCGGCATCATCTTCATTTCGCACAAGCTCAATGAAGTCCGGGCGCTGACGCATCGCTGCGTGGTGTTGCGGCTTGGCCGCGTCGCCGGCCGCGTCGATGATCCGGCCAACACGACCTCCTCCGAGATGGCAACGCTGATGTGCGGCCATGAGATCGTGCCGCCGGCCAGAGGGCCATCGACGCCGGGCGCGGCGGTGCTGACGCTGGACGGCATCTCGACATCGCACCATTCAGGCATGGCGTTGCGCGATGTGTCGCTCTCGGTCCGAACCGGCGAAATCCTCGGCATCGCCGGTGTCTCCGGCAATGGCCAGCGCGCACTGGCCGAGGTGATTTCCGGCGTGCGTGCGCCCGATGCCGGCCAGATGACGATAGCCGGCAAACAAGTCTCGCGGTTTTCGCCGCGCGAGGTGCAGGCGCTGGGTCTCGGGCGCATTCCGGAAGACCGCATGACGACCGGGTTGGTCACCAATCTGCCGCTTGCCGATTCGATGGTGCTGCCGCGCATCGGTACGGCGGCTTTCAGCAGCAGGGGCTTGCTCAAGCCGGATGCGATCCGCGCTTTCGCCGAAGAACAGATCAAGGCCTATGATATCAGGTGCCCCGGGCCGATGACGCGCGCCGGGGCGCTGTCCGGCGGCAATCTGCAAAAGGCGCTTTTGGCGCGCGAACTCGCGTTCGATCCGAAGGTGCTGATCGTCTCCCAGCCAACACGTGGCCTCGACATCGGTGCGGCCCGCTTCATCCACGAAAAGTTCCTCGACATGCGCGCCAAGGGTTGTGGCCTCATCGTCATCGGCGAGGATCTCGAAGAACTGCTGGTGCTCTGCGACCGTATCGCGGTGATGTATGAGGGCCGCATCGCCGGCACGCTCGACAGCGGCGAGGCCACGATCGCGCGGCTCGGCCTGCTGATGACCGGGGCTGGGCATGCCGAGGAGGCGGCCTGATGTTCCGTCTCGAAGCCCGCACCTCGACGCCCGCCTGGTTCAACCTGGCGCTGCCGCTGCTGGCAATCGGGGCAACGCTCATCCTGTGCAGCGGCCTCATCGCGCTGGCCGGCGCCGGCATTCTCGAAGCCTATGGCGTGATGTTCACGGCTTCGTTCGGCGACAGCTACGCCATCACCGAAACGCTGGTGCGTGCAACACCGATGATCTTCACCGGGCTGGCGGTGGCGGTCGCCTTCCGGGCAAAGTTCTGGAACATCGGCGCCGAAGGCCAGTTGCTCGCCGGTGCGGTGGCCAGCTGCTTTGTCGGTGCCATCCCGATGCCGGGGCCGCTCGCCATGCTTTTGATGGCTCTGGCGGGTGCGGCCGCCGGGGCTGCCGTGGCGCTGGTGCCGGCGACGCTGCGGGTGAAATTCAAAGTCGACGATGTCGTTTCCTCGCTGCTGCTCAATTCGGTCATCTACTACGCCCTGATGGCGCTGATCGAAGGGCCGTGGAAGGACACGTTCAGCGGCTATCCGATCTCGCCGCCGATCGAGGATTCGGCCAATTTCCCGGTGCTGCTCGAAGGCACGCGGCTGCATCTCGGCGTCGTCGTCGCGCTGCTCGCCGCACCGATCATCTGGTTCCTGATCGTGCGCACGACGCTCGGCTTCAAAATCAGGGTCACCGGCGAAAACCCAGAAGCGGCGCGCTATGGCGGCATCAATGTCGAACGGGTGCTGCTCTCGACGGCGCTGCTTTCCGGCGCGCTGGCTGGGCTCGCCGGCGTCGGCGAGGTCGGCGGCGTGCATTTCCAGGTGATGAGCGACATTTCGCCGGGCTACGGCTATTCCGGCATCGTCGTCGCCATGCTGGCGCGGCTCAACCCGCTCGGCGTGGTGCCAGCGGCGATCTTTCTTGCCGCCGTGATGACCGGCGCCGAAGCGATGTCGCGGGCGACCGGCGTGCCGGCCTTCCTCAGCGATGTCATCCAGGGCACCGCATTGCTTGCCATGCTGGTGGCGCTGCTGTTCACCGCCTATCGCATCCGCCGCGTCGGAACCGCCAAATGAGCGCAGTGTTCGAACAGATCTTTCAGGTCGGTTTTTTGGCCGCGATCATCCGCATCGCCACGCCGCTGGCGTTTGCGACGCTGGGCGAAATGTTCTCCGAGCGCGCCGGTGTGCTCAATCTCGGCATCGAGGGCATCATGCTGCTCTCGGCGATGACCGGTTTCACCGCCACCAGCCTCAGCGGCAGCCTGTGGCTCGGCGTGCTGGTGGCGGTGCTGACCGGCATGCTGATGGGCGCGCTGCATGCGCTGTTCACGGTGGCGCTCGGCCTCAGCCAGCATGTCTGCGGCATCGGCGTCACGCTGTTCTCGTCGGGCCTTGCCTACTTCCTCTACCGGCTGATCTTTGGCCAGCAATCGGTGCCGCCCAACATCAAGGGCTTCGCGACGCTGCCGATTCCGTTCCTCTCCGATATCCCGGTGCTCGGGCCAGCAATATTCAACCAGTTTTCGCTGGTCTACATGGCGATACTCGCCATCCCGCTCGCCGCCTTTGTGCTCTACCGCACGCCATGGGGGCTGTCGGTGCGCATGGTCGGCGAAAATCCGCGCGCCGCCGATTCGGCCGGCGTCAGCGTCATTGCCACGCGCTTCCAGGCGGTGATCCTCGGCGGCGCCTTGATGGGGTTGGCCGGCGCGTTTCTGACCATGGCGCAGTTCAACGCCTTCACGTTCGGCGTCGTATCGGGCCGCGGTTGGGTGGCGATCGCTCTGGTCGTCTTCGGACGCTGGGATCCGTGGCGCTCGGCAGGGGCGGCGCTGCTGTTCGCTTTCGTCGATGCCTTGCAATTGCGAATGCAGGCCAGCGGCCTTGGGCATATCCCCTATGAAGCATTCCTGATGCTGCCCTTCATTTTTACCATCGTCGCCATGGCAGTGATGTCGCGCAACGCGGTGGCGCCATCGGCATTGCTGAAGCCGTTTCGACGGGAAGAGCGGTAGAAGGGCTTGGTGCCTTTCCTCTCCCTCCGGAGGGGGGAGAGCGACTATCTGGGGTGTCAAGTTGCATTGGCGAACTCGGCTCGCGCGTCGCGTGCTTTTGCATTGAGAATGACGAGCAGTTTTCTGGCTAGCGCGATGCGGATGAGCATTTTGGGTTTTCCCGCCTGTTGCAACCGTTGAGCGAAAGCTTTGAGATGGAGATCGAACTTGGCCACGATGGCCGCGACGATGAAGAGGATACCCCGCGGCCCGGTGCGTCCGCCACGCACATGCCTGTTGCC
>NZ_JBFUGR010000035.1:0-2492 GCF_056402815.1 Mesorhizobium sp. P3_B5
TGAGAGCGGCAAGCTCAAGCGCAGGAGCAAGATCGGCGGTGGTCGCCCGCGGGTCCGACGAGCTCTCTACATGGCGGCGCTGGGCGCCATCCGTGCCAATGACCGGTTCAAAGCTTTCTACGTCGCCCTTGCCGCACGTTCCGGATCAAAGAAACTCGCCATCGTCGCCGTCGCAAGGAAGCTTCTGGTCACCCTCAACGCTATCATCAGGGACAAAACCGCATTCACGTGAACACAGTTGCCATGCCGCGACCTTTGCCGAAGGATGCGACCGTCCAGAATAGGCGCCTTCAACGTGCCAAATCACGGATCATCGCAGAACAAGTGTTCTGCACCGCTGCGGTGCTCGAAAGTCACGGCATGGATCCTTGGGTCTTCGCTCCGCTTCGCGTCGCTACGCCCAAGGATGACGAACGTGATAGGTCGGCCGAATACTCAGCCGTAGATCTGCTTGTGGACCTGATAGAGCATTTCCGAGCGGTCGGCGCGCATGTCGGCGAGGTCGCGGCTGGAGAAGCTGTCGATTTCGGCGACGAGGCGGTTGTAGTGCTTGCGCTTGGCAATGCTAGCACGAGCGCGGGTCATAAGGCTGTCGATGATCATAGCAAGGTTCCTTTTCAGCGCCGCATTGCTGCGGCAGTTATTCCTCCCTTGATCGATACGAAGCATGACATAGTTACGCTGCGTTGCAAAAAGAAGATGTTGCAATGCACCATTGCACTGGGCGCATAGCCGGTTAATGCGGCGCTAACGTCATGGGCAGTGAACAGACCGGCAAGCCACCTGTCCCAGCTGCCCCTTTTTGTATGGCACTGTGCGGACGCACATTGCCTTCTGTTTCACGGGCTGGCTTGATCCCTCGCGTTGTGTAGTGCCCGGAGGAAAGCATGGCGGCCGCTGACTATTACGAAATTCTCGATCCGCGTTTCGCGCGGCTGTTCAATTCCAACGCGCAAGTGGAAAAGCTGTTCACGGGATGCCAGTGGGCGGAAGGGCCGGCCTGGTTCGCCGCCGGGCGCTATGTCGTCTGGTCCGACATCCCCAACAATCGCATGCTGCGCTACGACGAGACCGACGGCAATGTCAGCGTCTTCCGTCAGCCATCCGGCAATTCCAACGGCAACACCGTTGACCGGCAGGGCCGGCTGGTCTCATGCGAGCATTCCGGCCGCCGCGTCAGCCGCACCGAGTTTGATGGCTCGGTCACCACAATCGCCGCGAAATGGAAGGGCAAGAGGCTGAACTCGCCGAACGACGCGGTGGTCAAATCCGACGGCTCGATCTGGTTCACCGATCCGAGCTACGGCATCGACACCGACTATGAGGGCGACAAGGCCGAGAGCGAGATCGGCGCCTGCCATGTCTACCGGGTCGACCCCGACAGCGGCGAGGTCGACGCCGTCATCACCGACATGGTCAGGCCCAATGGGCTCGCCTTCTCGCTCGACGAGAGCAAGCTCTATGTCGTCGACACCGGCCGCACGCACGGCGCCAAGAACCCGGCCCATATGCGGGTGTTCAATGTCGGCAAGGGCGGCAAGAAGGTGTCGGGCGACAAGATCTTTGCCGACTGCACCGCCGGCCTGTTCGACGGCTTTCGCCTCGATGCGGACGGGCGCATCTGGACCAGTGCGGCCGACGGCATCCATTGCTACGACCCCGACGGGACGCTGATCGGCAAGGTCAAGGTGCCGGAAGTGACCGCCAACTGCGTGTTCGGCGGCAACAAGCTGAACTGCCTGTACATCGCCGGCACCACGTCGCTCTACATGGTGCGGCTGATGGTCAACGGCGCCAAGACTTTTTGAGACCGCCGAGAACATTGAGGGGGAGGACACTATGCCATTCGTCAACATCCGTATCGTCAGGGAAGTCATTGCCGCCGACCCGGCCGGCAAGAAGGCGGACATCGCCAAAAAGGTCACGGCGGCGATCATGGACGCCACCGGACTGAGTAATGACGATGTGTGGGTGGTGTTCGAGGAGGTCAACGCCCGTGACTGGTATGTCGGCAAGACGGATGTCGAGACGCTGCGGAGCAAGAAGTAGGCTGCCAATCGCTGACGTTGGAGATTGGCCGAAGCCTCTCTCCTTCGTCATCCTAGGGTCTGCGCCGCGTCGCTTCGCTCCTTGCTTCGCCCAAGGATGACGAAGGCGTGGTGGGTCGTCGTCCTCAACGCGCGCGGATAAACTCTGCGAACGCCGACAGCGCGTCGCGCATCGCCTGCACGTTCATCGGCTCCGCTAGAGCGGGATGAATTGAGGCTGAATCGGCGAGGATTCCCTTAGGCGTGCAAATCTGATTCAACCTTCTTGCTGAGACAAGGAGGTCAGCATGGATGGGCAAGCCTTACTCGATGGATCTTCGCGAACGGGTTGTTGCGTCGGTTGAGCGGGAGGGGCTGTCGCGACGGCAGGCCTCGGCACGCTATGGGGTTGGTATCAGCACCGTCATCAGGTGGGTGCAGCGGTTGCGCGACATGAGTAGCCTT
>NZ_JBFUGR010000036.1:0-2534 GCF_056402815.1 Mesorhizobium sp. P3_B5
GGGGCTGTCGCGGGGCTGTCGCGACGGCAGGCCTCGGCACGCTATGGGGTTGGTATCAGCACCGTCATCAGGTGGGTGCAGCGGTTGCGCGACAYGAGTAGCCTTGCGCCCGGCAAGATGGGTGGGCACCGGCCGAAGAAGATTGCCGGTGAGCATCGGGACTGGCTGCTGCTGCGCTGCCGAGCTGCGGATTTTACGTTGCGCGGTCTTGTGGTCGAACTTGGCGAGCGCGGCCTGAAGGTCGATTACCGCTCGGTGTGGGAGTTCGTCCACGCCGAGAAACTCAGTCACAAAAAAAGACGCTGATCGCGGCTGAGCAGGATCGACCGGATGTGTCACGCAGGCGAGCACAGTGGGCAAAGTATCAGGACCGGATCGATCCTTCCCGCCTGGTGTTCATCGACGAGACATGGACCAAAACCAACATGGCGCCACTCAGGGGATGGGCGCCGCGCGGCGAGAGAATCAAAGCCAAGGTGCCGCACGGCCATTGGAAGACCATGACCTTCTTGGCGGCACTGCGCCACGACCGCGTCGAAGCACCGTGGCTGATCGACGGGCCGATCAACGGCGAGCGTTTCCAGCTCTATGTCGACAAGGTTCTCGTCCCCACCCTCGAACCCGGCGACATCGTCATCATGGACAATCTCGGCTCGCATAAAGGCAAGGCCGTGCGCCGCGCCATCCGCTCGGCCGGCGCCAGGCTGTTCTTGCTGCCCAAATACTCGCCTGACCTGAACCCCATCGAGAAGCTCTTTGCAAAGCTAAAGCATTGGCTCCGTAAGGCTGCCAAGCGTACCGTCGAAACCGTCTGTGACGCCATCGGCCAAATCCTCGGCACCGTCTCTTCAACCGAATGCAGAAATTACTTCACAGAGGCAGGCTATGCGCCAACCTAGATTCATCCCGCTCTAGGCTGCGCATGAGCAGATATGAACTTACCGGCTTCGAATGGCGCGTGATCGAACCGATGTTACCGTTTTAGCGTGCGAGCGGGATCTCGACCGCCCTCTGATCACCCCAGGAACTTGGCGATGATCGCATCGCCCATGGCAACGGTGCCGACCTCGGTCATGCCCTCGGACAAAATATCCTTGGTGCGCAAGCCCTGATCGAGCACGGCGGCGATGGCCGCTTCGAGCTTGTCGGCCTCATCAACCATCCCGAAGGAATAGCGCATGCACATGGCGAAGGAGGCGATCATGGCGATCGGGTTGGCGATGCCCTTTCCGGCGATGTCCGGCGCCGAGCCGTGCACCGGCTCGTAGAGCGCCTTGCGCTTCTTGGTCCTCACATCAGGCGCGCCGAGCGACGCCGACGGCAGCATGCCGATCGATCCGGTCAGCATGGCGGCGATGTCGGACAGCATGTCGCCGAACAGATTGTCGGTGACGATGACGTCGAACTGTTTTGGCCAGCGCACCAGCTGCATGCCACCGGCATCGGCCAACATGTGGTCGAGCTTGACGTCGGCATACCTAGCCTTGTGGGTCTGGGTGACGACCTCGTTCCACAGCACGCCGGATTTCATCACGTTGCGCTTTTCCATTGAGGTCACATGGTTGCGGCGTGTCCGCGCGAGCTCGAAGGCGACGCCGGAAATGCGCTCGATCTCGAACGTGTCATAGACCTGCGTGTCGATGCCGCGCTTCTGGCCGTTGCCAAGATCGATGATCTGCTTCGGCTCGCCGAAATAAACGCCACCGGTCAGCTCGCGCACGATCAAGATGTCGAGCCCCTCGACCACGTCCTGCTTGAGCGAGGACGACGCCGCCAGCGCCGGATAGCAGATGGCCGGACGCAGGTTGGCGAACAGCTCCATGTCCTTGCGCAGCCGCAACAGCCCGGCTTCGGGGCGCACCTCGTAAGGCACCGCATCCCATTTCGGCCCGCCGACGGCGCCGAACAGCACCGCATCGGCGACCATCGCCTTTTCCATGTCGGCATCGGAAATCGCCGCGCCATGCGCATCGTAGGCGCAGCCGCCGACCAGCCCTTCGTCGGTGGCAAAGCCGCTGCCGAGCTTGGCGTTCATGGCTGATATCAGCTTCTTCACCTCGGCCATCGCCTCGGGGCCGATGCCGTCGCCGGCGAGCAGGAGAAGATTTTTCGAAGCCATCAGAACCGTCCCAACATCGTTTGGAGAAACCGCGGCCTTGCTAAACGCCAAGCGGGCTGTGCGCAAGGGGAGGAGTTTCCTCGCCCCCGCCAGAGGCGGGGAGAGGTGGCCGCGAAGCGGACGGAGAGGGGCCCTTTTCGTAGGGCGCAGACCCCCTCTCCGTCTCGGCTTCGCAGCGCCACCTTGTATCTGCACGAGAGAGATTTCGTGGGATTGAAGCGGTTGAGCCAAGGTCCGGGCGGCCGCCCGGACCTTGGCTTGGTGAAGTCGCCCGTACCACCTGAGGTTACAGCCGCGGGAGAGCTTGGGATCTTCGCCTTCGTCACGCACGACCGAACAGTCGCTTGGTTCCAACCGTACGCACAAGGCAGGTTACCGTGAACAAGATCATTTGTGGAGTTGATGTTTCTAAGGA
>NZ_JBFUGR010000037.1:0-1446 GCF_056402815.1 Mesorhizobium sp. P3_B5
CTCTTGATTCCGGTAAGGTAAAACTTACCTCTAAGGTTGACGCGGGGTGGAGCAGCCCGGTAGCTCGTCAGGCTCATAACCTGAAGGTCACAGGTTCAAATCCTGTCCCCGCAACGGTTGACGCGGGGTGGAGCAGCCCGGTAGCTCGTCAGGCTCATAACCTGAAGGTCACAGGTTCAAATCCTGTCCCCGCAACCAAATCACAAAACGGCCCGCATCATGCGGGCCGTTTTGCTATTCAAAGGCCGGCGACCAGGCGAATTCTGTCCTCATTACAAGTTACAAGGCCCGCAAGAAGCCAAGCCGACGCCGCGGGACAAAAAAGTCAATCCTGTCCCGTTCCCCAAGCCAACTCTTCCGACGCCCAGCTTCTCGAAGCGAGATCCTTCGTCGATGGCGCTTGCGAAGCGTGCGCGCGCGTACGGCCATTCATTGCTATCTATTGCTACTGGTTCTGATCGCACCACAATCTCTCAGTGGGTTGCCATGCCCAACTACGCCCTGAACGACCACTATGAGAGCTTCATCAGGAAGCGGCTCGAATCAGGCCGCTACAACATGCTAGTGAGGTTGTTCGCGCCGGCCTGCGAATGCTCGGGGATTTCGAAGCGGAGCGGGAAAGATGGTTGCGCGAGAAAATCCCGGCGCGCCTGAGCGAGTTCCAGCAGGATCCGGCCAAGGGCATTCCTGCGGAAACGGTTTTTTCGCGGCTCGAGGCGCGTCACTGGGCGAAGCAGGCGAAAGCCAGGTAGGCAATGGAGTACCGGTCGTCCYCCATCTCAAGGCAGAAGCTGAACTCGAACAGCTCAATGGCGACATAGCCGACCGCGCGTCGCCGGCGAATCGCTTGGAATTCATTGTCGGCATCCGCGACTGGGCTTGTCGACTTTTCCACAGCGCAGCTCAGAGCGAGTCGTGATCATGCCTGGGGTTCGGATCATCGGCTACCGGCGCGCCGTGAGCATTGCCCTTGCGGTCGAGGGCGAACAGATTTTGATCCTGGGCATCTTTTACGCCGGTCGAAACATCACGGCGGAATTGCTGCAAGGCCAGCTCTGAAACGCTCCCAGGGTTGGAGTGGCTGTCGACATTTACCAAGCAGGGCAGGCAATTTTCAAGCCGAGGGCCGGTACCCGTCACCGAGGTGTGGGAGCCTCCGCGGAAATAATCGGCGGCGGAACAGAGCCCGCAATTTCTGCCAAGCCAACTCACGAATTTCGGCTTCGTGGATATGCCCACGAGAAATCCAAAAAACTTCGGAAGTGGCTGTTGACAGTCTGGATGGGTGGCGACTATATACGCCTCACGAACGAGGGCGGTGCGCCGCTGGCGGCGAAGCAGTTTGCTTCTGAGAAAGCCCTTGTGAGAATTCAAGAGAGCCGCGTAAGCGACACTCGGACGGCCCCGAAGCCACAAGCGTAACGGGCCACGACATCGCGTCTGCGG
>NZ_JBFUGR010000038.1:0-1384 GCF_056402815.1 Mesorhizobium sp. P3_B5
CGATGGCGATGGCAGGCATCGTGTTCGGCGAGGACTATGTCCGCGACAACCCGGTGCTGGTGTCGATCACCAACTGCAACTCGCCGCTGGTGTGGGATGCCACCATGCTTGACGCCATGAAGGTCTATGCGCGCAGCAACCAGCCGCTGATCCTGGCGCCCTTCGCGCTGTGCGGCGCCTCGACTTCGGCCTCTGCCGTGGGAGCGGTCGCGCAGGTCAATGCGGAAGCGCTGGCTGGCGTCGCGTTCACGCAGCTGCTGCGTCCGGGTTCGCCGCAGCTTTACGGACAGTTCATGGTGACGGTCGACATGAAGACCGGGGCGCCGATGGGCGGCACGCCAGAGGCCGCGCAGATGATGTATCTGATGGGTGCGCTGGCCAGGAAATACAAACTGCCGTGGCGCACCTCGGGCTTCCATGTCGGCTCGAAGCTGAATGACGCCCAGGCGGGCTACGAGGCGAACATGCTGATGCATGCCGCTATCCTTTCCGGCGCCAACTACATCTGGCACTCCGCCGGATGGCTCGAGGCCGGCTTGAGCTGCGGCTATTCAAAATTCGCGACGGACTGCGAACAGCTTGTCGGCTGGTACAAATATGCGGGCGGGCTTCCGTTCGACGATTTCAAGGAGGCCATGGCGGCAGTCCGCGAAGTCGGGCCGCAGGGCCATTTCCTCGGCACCAAACACACGCTCGAACATTTCGAGTCGGCCTTCTTCATACCCAGCATCATGGATTTCAACCAATACGAGCAGTGGAAGGCTGAAGGCGCGAAGGACCACGATACCCGCGGTCGCGAGAAGGCGCGCAACATGCTCGCGGATTATGAGGAGCCGAAACTCGATGAGGGCATCGCCGAGGGCCTGACGGATTTCATTGCGCGGCGCGAGGAGGCGCTGCCAAACAGCGTCAGTTGAAGACGTAACGGGAACAAAAGGGAGGATAAAATGGCATTCTTCAGAAGCAATGGCGACCGCGTGCCGGGCGCTATCGAGGCAATGGCGAAAGAGACACGTGCAGGCCGCATGGACCGGCGAGAATTCCTGGCGCTGGCCAGCGCCTTCGGCGCATCGACGGCTTTCGCCTACGGCATGATCGGCCTTGCCGCGCCGACTAAAGCCCTGGCCGACGAACCGAAAAAGGGCGGAACGCTGCGTGTCGCTATGTCGGTCAAGGCACAGAAGGATCCGCGCACCTATGACTGGACCGAGATGGCAAACGTCACCCGTTGTTGGTTGGAGCCGCTCGTCCGCTACACCCACCAGTTCACTTTCGAGCCGGTCCTGCTCGAAAGCTGGGACGTCAATGACGACGCCACCGAATACACACTGCATCTGCGCAAAGGCGTCACCTGGAACAATGGCGATGCCTTCAACGCCGATGA
>NZ_JBFUGR010000039.1:0-1163 GCF_056402815.1 Mesorhizobium sp. P3_B5
GCCACCTTGTATCTGCACGAGAGAGATTTCGTGGGATTGAAGCGGTTGAGCCAAGGTCCGGGCGGCCGCCCGGACCTTGGCTTGGTGAAGTCGCCCGTACCACCTGAGGTTACAGCCGCGGGAGAGCTTGGGATCTTCGCCTTCGTCACGCACGACCGAACAGTCGCTTGGTTCCAACCGTACGCACAAGGCAGGTTACCGTGAACAAGATCATTTGTGGAGTTGATGTTTCTAAGGATTGGCTGGACGCGCATCTGTGGCCCGGCGGGGCAGCAGAGCGCTTCGCCAACGACGCGACGGGGATTGCAGCTCTTTGGCTGTTCTGCCGCAGCCATGGCGCAGACCACGCGGTGATGGAGGCGTCGGGCGGCTATGAGCGGCTGGGCTTCATGCTTTTGTGGGCGCACGGCATGCCGTGCGCCCTGGTCAATGCCAGAAGCGTACGCCGCTTCGCCGAGGCGATGGGCTATCTGGAGAAGACCGACCGGATCGACGCTGCCGTCATCGCCCATTATAGCGCAGTCAAGAAGACGGTCCCGACGCCACCGCCCAGCACGACCCAGTAGCGCCTTGCTGCGCTGGTTGGGCGGCTTTGCCAGGTTGTCGGCGATGCGACTGTCAACAAGCAGCGCAGAAGTGCCGCACGCGATGCCGAGACATGCGCCAGCATCGAGGCCATGCTGGCCTTCCTCAAGCGCGAGGAGCGGCGCCTGGAAGGCGAGATCGCCTCGATGATCGACGACGATCCGCTGTGGGCCAAGCTGGGGCAGGCCTTCCGTTCGCTCAAGGGTGTGGCCGGCCGCACCGTCGCTCGCCTGATGGCCGAACTGCCCGAGATCGGCCTCATCTCCAACAAGGCCATCGCCAAGCTGGCAGGCCTCGCCCCAATCGCCAACGACAGTGGCAGGCGCACCGGCAACAGGCATGTGCGTGGCGGACGCACCGGGCCGCGGGGTATCCTCTTCATCGTCGCGGCCATCGTGGCCAAGTTCGATCTCCATCTCAAAGCTTTCGCTCAACGGTTGCAACAGGCGGGAAAACCCAAAATGCTCATCCGCATCGCGCTAGCCAGAAAACTGCTCGTCATTCTCAATGCAAAAGCACGCGACGCGCGAGCCGAGTTCGCCAATGCAACTTGACACCCCAGATAGTCGCTCTCCCCC
>NZ_JBFUGR010000040.1:0-993 GCF_056402815.1 Mesorhizobium sp. P3_B5
GCTGGCGGCGTGGGGTCGGCGTGCGCGCCGCGGGCGCCGACACCACGACGGCGGTGATCACCGGCGCCGGCACCAACATTGCCGGCCTGCACGGCACGCTGCATCTCAATGCCGACGGCTCCTAYACCTAYCAGTCGACGGCCAACAACATCTCCTCGGCGACGACGGACGTGTTCGTCTACACCATCAAGGATGGCGACGGCGACCTGTCGACGACGACGCTGACCATCAACCTGGCGGATGCCGGGCTGRTCGCGCCGGCCGACAACGATGCCACCGTCAACGAGGCCGCGCTCGACACCACGATCACCGGCGCCGATCTTGCGGCAGGCACCGTGACCGGCAGCCTTGGCACCACGTCTGCGGCCGAGACCGATGCAACCAACCAGCTCAATGCATCGGGCGGCGTCGGCGCGCTCACCTATACGGCGCAGACCATCGTCGGCACCTACGGCACCATCCACATCAACACCGACGGCAGCTACGTCTACACGCTGACCAGCAACCACCTCAACGCACAGGCCAATGACGGCGTCCAGACCATCTCGGGCCTGGAGAACTTCACCTATACGGTCACCGACAGCGTCGGCAACTCCACCACCGGAAGCATCACCGTCAACATCGTCGATGACGTGCCGACGGCGGTGGCCAACTCCAACAACGTCAACGAAGGCGCGCTGCTGACCGTGACGGCGGCGGCGGGCGTGCTGGCCAACGACGTGGCTGGCGCCGACGGCTTTGCCGCCGCTGGCGGCGTGGTCGGCGTGCGCGCCGCGGGCGCCGACACCACGACGGCGGTGATCACCGGCGCCGGCACCAACATTGCCGGCCTGCACGGCACGCTGCATCTCAATGCCGACGGCTCCTAYACCTAYCAGTCGACGGCCAACAACATCTCCTCGGCGACGACGGACGTGTTCGTCTACACCATCAAGGATGGCGACGGCGACCTGTCGACGACGACGCTGACCATCAACCTGGCGGATGCCGGGC
>NZ_JBFUGR010000041.1:0-975 GCF_056402815.1 Mesorhizobium sp. P3_B5
CGATGATGTGCCGACGGCCAGTGCCGACACCGGCAACGTCACCGAAGGCGCTCTGCTGTCGGTCGCGGCGACAGGTGTTCTGGGCAATGACGTCGCCGGCGCCGACGGCGCCACGATCGATGGCGTGCGGGCGGCGGGCGGCAACACGACGACGCCGGTATCGGGCGGTGTCGGCACCGACATTGCCGGCCTGCACGGCACGCTGCATCTCAATGCCGACGGCTCCTAYACCTAYCAGTCGACGGCCAACAACATCTCCTCGGCGACGACGGACGTGTTCGTCTACACCATCAAGGATGGCGACGGCGACCTGTCGACGACGACGCTGACCATCAACCTGGCCGATGCCGGGCTGGTCGCGCCGGCCGACAACGACGCCACGGTCAACGAAGCGGCGCTCGACACCACCACGACCGGCTCTGATCTGGCCCACGGAACGGTGACCGGCTCGCTGCCGGGCTCGCCGGACGAGACCGACGCAACCAACCAGCTCAATGCGTCGGGCGGCGTCGGCGCGCTGACCTATACGGCGCAGACCATCGTCGGCACCTACGGCACCATCCACATCAACGCCGACGGCAGCTACGTCTATACGCTGACCAGCAACCACCTCAACGCGCAGGCCAATAACGGTGTCCAGACCATCTCGGGCCTGGAGAACTTCACCTATACGGTCACCGACAGCGTCGGCAACTCCACCACCGGAAGCATCACCGTCAATATCGTCGATGATGTGCCGACGGCCAGTGCCGACACCGGCAACGTCACCGAAGGCGCTCTGCTGTCGGTCGCGGCGACAGGTGTTCTGGGCAATGACGTCGCCGGCGCCGACGGCGCCACGATCGATGGCGTGCGGGCGGCGGGCGGCAACACGACGACGCCGGTATCGGGCGGTGTCGGCACCGACATTGCCGGCCTGCACGGCACGCTGCATCTCAATGCCGACGGCTCCTACACCTATCAGTCGACGGCCAA
>NZ_JBFUGR010000042.1:0-879 GCF_056402815.1 Mesorhizobium sp. P3_B5
AGACCAGCATGCCCATCGGGTTTTCGATCAGCCGCTTGAAGGCGACCAGCAGTTCGGCGCCGAGCGCGCCGTCGACGGCGCGGTGATCGGTCGACAGCGTCACCGACATCACGGTGGCGACCTTGATCTCGCCATTCTTGACCACGGCGCGCTGCTCGCCGGCACCCACCGCCAGGATCGTCGCATGCGGTGGGTTGATGACGGCGGCAAAGTCCTTGATGCCGAACATGCCGAGATTGGACACCGCCGTCGTGCCGCCCTGATATTCCTCAGGCTTCAGCTTGCGGCTGCGGGCGCGGCTGGCCAGGTCCTTCATCTCGTTGGAAATGACCGACAGCGTCTTTTCGTCGGCGTGCCGGATGATCGGCGTGATCAGGCCGCCGGGGATCGACACGGCAACGCCGACATCGGCATGCTTGTGCTTGACCATGGCGCTGTCAGTCCATGAGGCATTGGCATCCGGCACCGCCTTCAGCGCCAGCGCCATCGCCTTGATCACCATGTCGTTGACCGACAGCTTGTAGGCCGGCACCTCGCCCTTCTCGGTCTTCTTCACCGGGGCTGCGGCATTGAGCTGCGTGCGCAGCGCCAGCAGCGCATCGAGCTCGCAATCGAGCGTCAAATAGAAATGCGGGATGGTGGTCTTGGCCTCGACCAGCCGCCGCGCGATGGTCTTGCGCATATTGTCATGTGGGACGAGATCGTAGGAGCCTTCGGCAAACAGTTTCAGCACCTGCTCGTCCGACATTGCCTTCGGTGCTGGTGCCGCAGCAGCCGGAGCGCCAGCAGGCGCTGCTTTCGCAGCCGGAGCCGCCTTGGCGCCACCACCGGCAATCGCTGCCTCGACATCGGCCTTGACGACGCGGCCATGCGGGCCGG
>NZ_JBFUGR010000043.1:0-772 GCF_056402815.1 Mesorhizobium sp. P3_B5
CCGGGCACGGAGACCATCAGCGCATAGTCGAGGGCGGTGTCCTCGGCTTGGCGAATGGTTTTGACGATCCGGCTCTCGAGCGCATCGATGCGTGTGTCGAAGTCGGCGATGACGTCTTGAAGGTCGTCGACAACGTCCGCGTCGAAGGCTTCGCTGAGATATCTCTTCAACCTCGCCCTGATCTCGACCAGATGGTCGCGGTGGCGAGCAAGCGACTGAAGGTGCTCGCCTTTCTCACAGGGCGCCGGCTCGGGCGCAGGCTGGTAGCGACGACCGTAGTCGCTCAGCATCCTGGCATCGAGGCGATCCGTCTTGGCGCGCTGCGTCGTCGACTTCGCGTAATGGTGGGTATGTGCTGGATTGTGCCGCGAGAACGCAACGCCTGCCTTGGCCAGCGCATGGCGCAGCAGCCGGTCATGGATCCCTGTCGCCTCCATGACGACGAAGTCCCGGTCGGCGCAAAGGCCTGCCACATAGGCTTCTATCGCATCGCCCTGGTTGGCGATGCGCTGACAACGACCGCTTGCCTCATCAAAAAAGTCGAGCCGCTGCTTGGAGATGTCGCAGCCGACATAGTTCTGCACTATCATGTCCAGGCCTCTTCCTGTGGTGCGGGGTCTGCTGCTAACAGCCCCGTGCAACTGTTCAGGTTGATGGTTCAGTGGTGGGAAGGGACCGAGCCATGCCGCGGACTATCCCGAAAGGGATGACCAGGATCCTCTCGGCCTCCTTCCCACTTCAACCATACACCCGAACCAACACACAGGATCCT
>NZ_JBFUGR010000044.1:0-677 GCF_056402815.1 Mesorhizobium sp. P3_B5
CAGCTCGGCGCCGGCCAGTTCATCACCGACAGCTTCACCGCCGTCTCCTCCGACGGCAGCGACAGCCAGATCGTCACCGTCACCATCCACGGCACCAACGACAGCGCCGTGATCGGCGGCGTCTCGACCAGCGACGTCACCGAGGACAATGGCGCCGACGGCATCGTTGCCGGCAATCTGACCACCGGCGGCGCGCTGACCATCAGCGACGTCGACGCCGGCCAGGCCAACTTCACCACCCAGGCCGGCACCGCCGGCTCCAACGGCCACGGCACCTTCAGCCTCGATGCCGCCGGCAACTGGACCTACAGCGCCGACAACACCCAGGCCGCCATCCAGCAGCTCGGCGCCGGCCAGTTCATCACCGACAGCTTCACCGCCGTCTCCTCCGACGGCAGCGACAGCCAGATCGTCACCGTCACCATCCACGGCACCAACGACAACCCGACCGTCACCGCTGGCGCGCAGAGCGTGCAGCTGGTGGAAGCCGGAGTTGGCACGGCAGGCACCGCTTCGGCCAGCATCACGCTGGCCAAGGGCGATGTCGACGCCGGCGACGCGGCCGTCTACGACGGCACCGCACTGACCAGCAATGGCTGGGCGACCGGCAATGGCGGGGTGACCTACACCAAGACCGGCACCTACGGCACCGCCACGCTGACCACCGGCACGGGCGT
>NZ_JBFUGR010000045.1:0-618 GCF_056402815.1 Mesorhizobium sp. P3_B5
GATCCGGAACGTGCGGCAAGGGCGACGTAGAAAGCTTTGAACCGGTCATTGGCGCGGATGGCGCCGAGCGCCGCCATGTAGAGAGCTCGCCTGACCCGCGGGCGGCCACCTGTGATCTTGCTCCTATGTTTGAGCTTGCCGCTCTCATTGTCGAACGGGGCAAGACCRGCAAGGGCTGCGATCGACTTGGGCGAGCGCTGGCCGAGCTCGGGCATGTGCGCCAGCAAAGAGAGGGCGGTGATGGTGGAGACGCCGGGCACGGAGACCATCAGCGCATAGTCGAGGGCGGTGTCCTCGGCTTGGCGAATGGTTTTGACGATCCGGCTCTCGAGCGCATCGATGCGTGTGTCGAAGTCGGCGATGACRTCTTGAAGGTCGTCGACAACGTCAGCGTCGAAGGCTTCGCTGAGATATCTCTTCAACCTCGCCCTGATCTCGACCAGATGGTCGCGGTGGCGAGCAAGCGACTGAAGGTGCTCGCCTTTCTCACAGGGCGCCGGCTCGGGCGCAGGCTGGTAGCGACGACCGTAGTCGCTCAGCATCCTGGCATCGAGGCGATCCGTCTTGGCGCGCTGCGTCGTCGACTTCGCGTAATGGTGGGTATGTGCTGGATTGTGC
>NZ_JBFUGR010000046.1:0-603 GCF_056402815.1 Mesorhizobium sp. P3_B5
CGGCATGGCAATGGCAACTGTGTTCACGTGAATGCGGTTTTGTCCCTGATGATAGCGTTGAGGGTGACCAGAAGCTTCCTTGCGACGGCGACGATGGCGAGTTTCTTTGATCCGGAACGTGCGGCAAGGGCGACGTAGAAAGCTTTGAACCGGTCATTGGCACGGATGGCGCCCAGCGCCGCCATGTAGAGAGCTCGTCGGACCCGCGGGCGACCACCGCCGATCTTGCTCCTGCGCTTGAGCTTGCCGCTCTCATTGTCGAAAGGGGCAAGACCGGCAAGGGCTGCGATCGACTTGGGCGATCGCCGGCCGAGTTCTGGCATGTGTGCCAGCAGAGAAAGGGCCGTGATCGTGGCGACCCCGGGCACGGAGACCATCAGCGCATAGTCGAGGGCGGTGTCCTCGGCTTGGCGAATGGTTTTGACGATCCGGCTCTCGAGCGCATCGATGCGTGTGTCGAAGTCGGCGATGACGTCTTGAAGGTCGTCGACAACGTCCGCGTCGAAGGCTTCGCTGAGATATCTCTTCAACCTCGCCCTGATCTCGACCAGATGGTCGCGGTGGCGAGCAAGCGACTGAAGGTGCTCGCCTTTCTCACAGGGC
>NZ_JBFUGR010000047.1:0-601 GCF_056402815.1 Mesorhizobium sp. P3_B5
GCCGGAGCCCTGTGAGAAAGGCGAGCACCTTCAGTCGCTTGCTCGCCACCGCGACCATCTGGTCGAGATCAGGGCGAGGTTGAAGAGATATCTCAGCGAAGCCTTCGACGCGGACGTTGTCGACGACCTTCAAGACGTCATCGCCGACTTCGACACACGCATCGATGCGCTCGAGAGCCGGATCGTCAAAACCATTCGCCAAGCCGAGGACACCGCCCTCGACTATGCGCTGATGGTCTCCGTGCCCGGCGTCTCCACCATCCTCTCTTTGCTGGCGCACATGCCCGAGCTCGGCCAGCGCTCGCCCAAGTCGATCGCAGCCCTTGCTGGTCTTGCCCCGTTCGACAATGAGAGCGGCAAGCTCAAACATAGGAGCAAGATCACAGGTGGCCGCCCGCGGGTCAGGCGAGCTCTCTACATGGCGGCGCTCGGCGCCATCCGCGCCAATGACCGGTTCAAAGCTTTCTACGTCGCCCTTGCCGCACGTTCCGGATCAAAGAAACTCGCCATCGTCGCCGTCGCAAGGAAGCTTCTGGTCACCCTCAACGCTATCATCAGGGACAAAACCGCATTCGCGTGAACACAGTTGCCATGCCGCGAC
>NZ_JBFUGR010000048.1:0-588 GCF_056402815.1 Mesorhizobium sp. P3_B5
CCTGGGTGTTGTCGGCGCTGTAGGTCCAGTTGCCGGCGGCATCGAGGCTGAAGGTGCCGTGGCCGTTGGAGCCGGCGGTGCCGGCCTGGGTGGCGAAGTTGGCCTGGCCGGCGTCGACGTCGCTGATGGTCAGCGCGCCGCCGGTGGTCAGATTGCCGGCAACGATGCCGTCGGCGCCATTGTCCTCGGTSACGTCGCTGGTCGAGACGCCGCCGATCACGGCGCTGTCGTTGGTGCCGTGGATGGTGACGGTGACGATCTGGCTGTCGCTGCCGTCGGAGGAGACGGCGGTGAAGCTGTCGGTGATGAACTGGCCGGCGCCGAGCTGCTGGATGGCGGCCTGGGTGTTGTCGGCGCTGTAGGTCCAGTTGCCGGCGGCATCGAGGCTGAAGGTGCCGTGGCCGTTGGAGCCGGCGGTGCCGGCCTGGGTGGCGAAGTTGGCCTGGCCGGCGTCGACGTCGCTGATGGTCAGCGCGCCGCCGGTGGTCAGATTGCCGGCAACGATGCCGTCGGCGCCATTGTCCTCGGTSACGTCGCTGGTCGAGACGCCGCCGATCACGGCGCTGTCGTTGGTGCCGTGGATGGTGA